>NZ_JBICTO010000026.1:0-86214 GCF_043197715.1 Streptomyces sp. NPDC049040 | reverse complement strand
CGCCCCCGGCCCCCCCCGGGGGGGGGGCGCCCCCCGCGCCCCCCCCCGGGGGGGGGGGGGGGGGGGGGGGGGGGGGGGGGCGGCGGGGGGGGGGCGGGCCCCCCCCCCCCCCCCCCCCTTCCGGTGATTGCGGGACACCTGGTGAGCGACGCAGGCCCCGCTGGGGTATGGCATCCCAGCACAGGACGCACCCGGACCCGCGAGGAGATCGGCCATGTACGCAGTAGTACGGCGGTATGAAGGCGTGACCGATCCGGCCGAGGTGGCGCGTTTCGTCAAGGAGGGCTTCGTACCGCTCGTCCGCAAGGTCCCCGGCTTCGTGGCCTTCTACTGGCTCGACGCGGGAAACGGGGTGGTCGCCTCCACCAGCGTCTTCCAGGACCGCGCGGGGACCGAGGAGTCGACCCTGCGGGCGTCGAACTACGTCCGCGACAACCTCGCGTCGCTGCTCCCCCACCCTCCCCAGATCATGGCCGGCGAAGTGACGGCCAGCGCATAGCGGCGCGGCCGGGTCAGGAACCGTGCCGAGCCGCGGTACGTCCTCCCTGAGAGGCGGAGCGGCGGGGGGCTTGCGGTGGAGTGGGGTCGGCTCAGGCTGGAGTACGAGGAGCAACTGCCCGTGGGCATGCGGCACGGGCAGATGGTGATCGTCGTCGACCCTGCGGAGCCGTCCGTACGCGAGCCCGTGGCGGGATCGGACGCTGCCGGCACGGCGCTGCTGCGGGTGCGCGGGTATTCCTGCCGGGTGGTCGCGATGCACTGCCGGACGGCGGTGGAGCCCGGAGCCGGCTGGGAGGACGTCACGGACACCGCCCTGCGGGAGGGGGAAAGGGTCCTCGCCTATCCGGTGGCGCGCCGGCCCGCCGCCGGGCCGGTGGAATACCGCCTCGACTGGGCGGCGTACCCGCAGGACGGGGCCTTCGGCCTGCACGGCGAGGAACGCCTGCTCCACCGTGTCGAGTTGGTGCGGCCGGGGGCAGACGGGGAGGCGAAGGTCCTGGGCAGCGCGCGGGCGGTCGCCGAGTGGGTCGACTTCGACGACCCCCAGGTGGTCGCCGAGGCGCTGGCACGGCTCAGCCGGAGTCCCGCTGTCCCCGGGCAACTGCGGTCGGCGCTGGCCGAGTTCGTGGAGGCGGACAAGAGTTCCGTACCCGCCTGCGTCCGCTGCTCGCTGCGCTGGGAGTTCGACCTGCTGACCCGTCTGGACCGGGTACGGGAGCTGACGGAGCGGCACGGCTGCGTCCCCGTGGCCGACCGGTTGGCCCGCTGGGACATCGAGCCGATGGACGAGCGGATCTTCTACCGGCCCTGCGCGTGCGTACGGGCCCTGATGGGCTCTGGCCCCGACCGCGCCCGGCAGGCGGCGGGCCCGCAGGACGAGGACGCGCAGTCCGCGATGCGCGCGGCGGTGGCGGCGGCGCGCACTCGGCACGCGGAGTACCGGCGGCGGGCGGATGGCGAGCGGGGCTCCGGCGGCGCGTACGACGGCACCCGGCCGGGAGCGTGACGGGGAGCGCTGCCCGGCCGTCGCCCTCGGCGGGCCATCGCGGCGGGGGGCCGGAGGGCAGGCACCACCTCCTTGTTGACATGGACGCGTCGCGCGTTGACACTCGGTCTGTCGACGGGTCGACCGGGGATTCCGCAGCCGCGATCAGGCCGCAGGAACACCGGCGGCCCCTCCGGCGCACCCGGCGCGCGCCCCACCCCGGCGGACAGGCAGCCGGCGTCCCGGGCGCGTGTGCGACAACGATGTCAGCGACTCTCGGGAGGTCCCAGTGCACCCTGGCTCCGTACGAACGCCGCGCCGCCACCGCGAACGGGGCGGCGGCGTACACCGCGCACTGCTGCTCCTTGCGGCGTGCCTCTCGCTGCTGTCCTCGGCGCTGGTCGCCGTCGCCGTCGGCGCACCTGAGGCCGACGCCGCGCAGGCGTCCGTCACCGACGGCAGCGCGCGCTTCCAGGTCCTCACCCCGACGCTGATACGGCTGGAGTACGCCGGTGACGGCGCGTTCCAGGACGGCGCCACGTTCAACGCGGTCAACCGGTCCTTCACCCCGCCCGCGTACACCACCAGCGTGACCTCGGACGGTTACCGGGAGATCAAGACCAGCGCGCTGACGCTGCGGTGGAAGCAGGGCAGCGGGCCCTTCACCTCCGCCAACACCACGGTCACCCTGGCCGGGACCGGTGTGCAGGCCCAGCCCGCCTTCCCGTCCTACTGCGCGCTGGGCACCGCGTGCGAGGCCGAGAACGCGCTGTTCAGCGGGCGCGGAGCGGTGGCGTACGACCACACCGGCCACACCGGCAGCGGCTTCGTCGCCGGCTACGAGGCGACCGGCAGCGGCATCAGCCAGGACGTGTCGCAGGTGCCGGCCACCGGCGACTACCGGCTGCAGGTCCGCTACTCCAACGCGGCGGGCGGTACCGGCACCCTGTCCACCCGGGTGAACGGCGCCGCCGGGCCGGCGCTGAGCCTGCCCGCGACGTCGTCCTGGGACACCTGGTCCACCGCGTCGGCGACCGTCCACCTCACCGCGGGGACCGACGCGGTGGCACTGGTCCAGAACGCGGGTGACACCGGCCGCGTCAACCTCGACAGCATCGCCGTCACCCCGCTCGCCACGACGTCCTATCCCGCGGCCCGCACCGACCTGACCACCACGGGCTACGGCGCCGGGCCCACCGACACCCTGGGCGGCTGGTCGCGGACCCTCGACAACCCCAGGACGCTCCCGGTCCCCGAACACCCCGGCATCCTCGACCGGCACGGCTGGTACCTGCTGGACGACAGCCGCTCCGCACTGCTCGGCAGCGGGCACACCGTCACCGACCGCCCCTCGCACGGCAGCGCGCCCTACCAGGACGGCTACTTCTTCGGCTATGGCCAGGACTACAAGCAGGGCCTGTCCGACCTCAACGCCCTGACCGGCAGCAGCGACCTGCTGCCGCGATCGGCCTACGGGGTCTGGTATTCGCGCTACTACGCCTACTCCACCTCGGACTACCAGAACACGCTGCTGCCCGCCTTCCGCAGCAACAACACCCCCGTCGACTGGCTGGTGGTGGACACCGACTGGAAGTCGCCCAGCCAGTGGAACGGCTGGAACTGGAACGCGGCGCTCTTCCCCGACCCGCAGGCCTTCGTGAACTGGACCAAGCAGCAGGGCCTTTCCGTCGCGATGAACATCCACCCGAGCATCAACGGGGACGACCCCAGGTTCGCCGGCGCCAACAGCACGGCCGGCGGACTCACCGTCGACAGCGGGAACACCTACCGCTTCGACTGGTCGAACAGCGCCCAGCTCTCGGCCTACCTCGGCCTGCACCAGCCCTTCGAGCAGCAGGGCGTACGGGAGTGGTGGCTGGACTACTGCGGCGGCTGCGGCGGTTCCACCGCGAGCGACCCGCACGTCGCCCCCGACAACCTCATCAACCAGGCGTACGCCGACGACGCGGCCGCCAAGGGGCTGCGCGGCTTCTCCTTCGCCCGCATCGGCGGGTCGGAGCAAGGCGGCGACGACAGCAACTACGCGCTCGGACCGTGGTCGGAGCGGCGCAACAGCATGCAGTTCACCGGCGACACCCCCGCGACATGGGACATGCTCGGCTTCGAGGTGCGCTTCACCGCCGACGAGGCCGCGGCGGGGCTGTCCAACGTCAGCCACGACATCGGCAGCTTCCACGGCGGCCACCTGCCCGACGACCTGTACGTGCGCTGGCTGCAGTTCGGCGCCTTCCAGCCGATCGACCGCCTGCACTCCGACCACGGCGACCGGCTGCCGTGGAACTACACCGGTGCCGCCGCGACCGCCGCCGCCCAGGCGCTGCGGCTGCGGGAGTCCCTGGTGCCGTACACCTACACCCTGGCGCGCCAGGCCGGCACCACGGGTGTGCCCATCGTCCGGCCGATGTACCTGGACTATCCCGCGCAGGAGGCCGCTTACCAGGCGCGGGGCCAGTACCTCTACGGCGACGACGTGCTGGTGGCACCGATCGCCACGCCGAACGACAGCTCGGGCAACGGCTCGGCGTCGGTGTGGATACCGCCGGGCAACTGGACCGACTACTTCACCGGCCGCACCTACACCGGCCCCGCCACGGTCACGATCACCGATCCGCTCGGGCAGTTCCCCGTCCTCATCAGGAGCGGCGGCATCCTGACCACCCGCACCGACTACACCGACAACGCCCAGCAGCCGCTGACCGCGGTGACCGTCAACGTGGCCGCGGGCGGCAGCGGCTCGTTCTCGCTGTACTCCGACGCGGGCGAGGGCACCGGCTACACCTCGGGCCAGTCGACGACCACGCCGCTGTCCTGGAACGACACCGCGCGCACTCTCACCATCGGCGCGCAGAACGGCGGTTACTCCGGCGCCCCGACGGCTCGCGGGTACACCCTGCGGCTGTCGAACTCCGCCGCGCCCACCGCCGTCCTCGTCGACGGCGCGCAGGTGCCGGAGACCGCCTGGTCGTGGAACCCGCAACGCCGCACCGTCACCGTCACCACCGCCGCGCTGCCGGTGAACTCCGCGCACACCGTCGCGCTGACCGGCAGCGCCACGGCCAACCCAGCCGCCGGCGAGGTCATCGGGTCCGCGGGCCGCTGCCTCGACGCCAGGGGCGGCACCGCGGCCGACGGCACCGCTCTTCAGCTGTGGGACTGCAACCACACCGGCGGCCAGCAGTTCGCGCTCCAGGCCGACTCCACCCTTCGTACGCTGGGCAGTTGCGTCAGCGCGTCAGGCGGCGGCACCGCCAACCGCACCACCGTCGCGCTGGCGGCCTGCACCGGTTCCGCGGCACAGACCTGGACCCACCGCACCGACGGCAGCCTGCTCAACCCGGCCTCGGGGCGCTGCCTCGACATCCCCGACAACAACACCACGCCCGGCGCGGTGCAACTCCAGCTCTTCGACTGCAACGGCAGCGGCGCCCAGGTGTGGAAGCTCCCGCCGGGCCCGCTCACCGGCCCCGGCGACCTGTGTGCGGACGTGGCGAACGCCGACCCCGCCTCGACGACCCCCGTACAGCTGTGGGGCTGCAACTCCACCGACGCGCAGCGCTGGTCGGCCCCCGGCGACCGTACTCTGCACGCCCTGGGCAAGTGCCTGGACGCGGCCGGGGGCGGCACCGCCAACGGCACCCGGATCCGGTTGTGGGACTGCAACGGCACCGGTGCACAGACCTGGACGACCCGGGCGGACGGCACCCTCTTCAACACCCAGTCCGGCCGCTGCCTCGACGACGCCGGCGGCCTGCGCCAGCAGGGCGACGCGCTCCAGCTCTACGACTGCAACGGCACCGCGGCACAGGTCTTCCGCCTGCGCTGAAACCCGTGGCCCCGGCGCGTCTCGCGCCGGGGCCACGGCCGGGCTGCCACTCCCCCACCCCGGGGATCACCCCTTCTTCCGCCGCCAGAACATCAGCAGGACGACGAAGGCGCCCGCCGCGGTCAGCAGTGTGCCGCGGTTGTCACGCGCCACCCGGGTACCCTGGGCCGCCTTCTGCCGCACCGGCTCCGGCACCTTCTCCTCCCAGAGCTCGCCGGCCTGTGCCACCTTCACCTTCACCTGCTCCGCGGCCTGGGCCGCCTTGTCCTGCACCGGCTCCGGCACCTTCTCCTGCACCAGGTGCGCGGCCTGGACGGCCTTGGACTTCAGCTCCTCGGCCGTGGCCGCGGCGTGTTCCCTGACCTCCGCGGCATGCGCCTTGAGGTCGGTCTTGGCGGGCAGCCCCTCGACCGTCTCGCCGAGGTCGGCGCGCATCTCCTCGACGTGCTCGCGCAACTCCTTCGGGGTCACGGCGCCGTGCTCGTCATTCGGCTTGCTGCTCATCGGTGTGCACTCTCCTTGATCTCGGCCACATCGGCTCTGATGTTCTCCATCGCCTGCTCGGGCGCCGGCGGCGCCGCCCCGGCGACCTGCTTCTCCCCCGCCGGCCGCTGTGCGGCATCCTGCACCGGCTCGCCCAGCGGCTCTTGCGGTCGCGGCGTGTGCGCCGGCCGTCCGGCGTCCACGTGCGTGCGTGCACTCGACACGGCGGTCACCCCTTCGTCACCTCGACACGGCGCGGTACGCCCCGCGCGCCCCGGACCGCTCGTCACCGGACGCGTACCCCGTAACGAGGGATTCAGGACAGCCGCAGCGATTCGGTGCGCATCCGTCCGGGGCGCCGCCTCGCGCGCAGCACCGGAAAGGGGGCTCGGTCCGTCGTCCGCCCCGGCGCAGGAGCCCGGATCACGCCATGTCAGGAGCGCGGGCACCGCGCGGTCCGGGTTCCTTCCCGCGCGCCGCGCCCGGGGTGCGCGCTCTCCGGGGGCGGCTGCGGAAGTATCGGCATCGCGGCAGCCCCGGGCGGTCAGGTCGGGGAGCCGCAGGGCTGCCGAGGAGGTCGTGGTGCCGGACGCGGATGTCGTCATCGTGGGCGCCGGTGCTGCCGGGCTCTCGCTCGCCCACCGTCTGTGCGCGCCCGCCCCGGGGGCCTCACGGCCGTCGGTGGTGCTCGTGGACGCACCGCCGGGCCCGCTGCGTCCGCCGGAGCGGACCTGGTGCTTCTGGGAGGCGCCGGGCGGACCGTACGACCGGGTCCTCAGCGCCTCGTGGGACCTGCTGCGGGTCCGCGGACGGGACGGATCGGCGAGTACGTCGGACCCCGCGCCCTTCCGGTACAAGATGCTCAGCTCCGGCGCCTTCGAACGGTTCGTCACCGCGGGGCTGTCGCGGTCCGCGGGCTTCCGGCGGGTCGAGGCCGTCGTGGACTCGGTGCGGGACACCCCGCACGGGGCCGTGGTGCACGGGCGGCGGGAAAGGGGGCGGCCCTGGGAGGTGCACGCCCGCTGGGTGTTCGACTCCCGCCCGCCGGCCCGCCTCCCGGCCGCGCGCACCACGCTGTTGCAGCACTTCCGCGGCTGGTTCGTCACCACGGAACTGCCGGTGTTCGATGCCGCGGTCGCCGATCTGATGGACTTCCGCACCGCCCAGCCCGCCCACGGCCTGTCGTTCGGCTATGTGCTGCCGTTCGGACCGCGCAGGGCCCTGGTCGAGTACACCGAGTTCTCCGCCCGGGCGCTCGGCGTCGCGCAGTACGAGTCCGCGCTGGGGCGCTACACGGGGTCGGTCCTGGGGCTCGGGCGCTTCCGCGTCACCCGCGCGGAGCAGGGCGTGATCCCGATGACCGACGGACGCTTCCCGCGCAGGTCCGGCGCGTCGGTCTTCCGCGTCGGCACGGCGGGCGGGGCCACCCGCGCTTCCACCGGCTACACCTTCGCGGCGGTCCAGCGCCAGGTGCAGGCGGTGGCCGAAGCCGTCCTTGCCGGCCGTACACCGGTGCCGCCGGCCGCCCACTCCTGGCGGTCACGGGCGATGGACGCCGTCCTGCTGCGCGCGATCGACACCGGCCGGGTGGACGGCGCCGCCTTCTTCGCGGGGCTCTTCCGCGAGGTGCCGACGGCGCGCCTGCTCCGCTTCCTCGACGGCCGCACCCGGCTGTGGGAGGACCTGAGCATCGGGGGCAGCACCCCGGTGGCACCCATGCTGCGCAGCGCCGTCGAACTGCCCCTGCGCCGCAGGCGCGACCCCCGCCCGACCGCCCCGCCGGCTCGCGGCACCCCGTGAACCCCTCGGCGCGTACACCGCCCCGCCACGCCCCACAGGACAGGAAGACGCCCCGTATGCCCTTGCTCCGCGACAGCGAACTCTCCTCGGCGTTCGACCACGGCGCCCGCACCTACGACCGCCTCACCCGGCTCGACCCCGGTTACCACGCGCACCTGCGCCGGTCGGCGCGGCGGCTGCGGCTGCCCGGCGGCGGCGCCGGGTTGCGCGTGCTCGACCTCGGCTGCGGCACGGGCTCCTCCACCGCCGCGCTCCTCGCGGCCGCGCCGCACGCGCGGATCACCGCGGTCGACGCCTCGGCCGGCATGCTGGAGCGGGCCGCTGCCAGGCGCTGGCCCGCGAACGTGTCCTTCGTGCACGCGTCGGTCGAGGACCTCGCCGGGAGCGGCTTCGGCGAACGGCCCTATCACGCCGCTTTCGCCGCCTACCTGGTGCGCAACCTCACCGACCCCGACCGGACGCTGGCCGCGGTCCGCGGCTGCCTGGCCGGGGACGGGCGGCTCGCGGTACACGAGTACGCGCTCAGCGGGCACGCGGGGCACCTGGCGGTGTGGACGGGGGTCAGCAAAGGCATCGTGCAACCGCTCGGACGGCTCACCGGCGACAGCGCCCTCTACCGTCACCTGCACGACAGCGTCGTCGAGTTCGACACCGCCGCCGTCCTCGGCGACCGGCTGCGGCGGGCGGGCTTCGCGGGCGTACGGGTCCTGCCGCTGCCCGGATGGCAGACAGGCATCGCCCACACCGTGGTGGGCCGGGCGCCCGCGGCCGGCGGGGGCGGGCGATGAGCGGGCCTGCGCCGCTGCCCGGCCGCGTCCCCCGCCGGGGCCGGGACCGGCAGGCGCAGGTCGTCGCGGGCCCGCCCGGCAGGCCGCGATGCGCTGCGCCCGGCCCGCGGGTCGCGGTGGTGGGCGGCGGCATCGCGGGGCTGGCCGCCGCGACGGCGCTGGCGGAACGCGGTGTCCGCGTCACCGTCTACGAGCGGCAGGACTCCCTCGGCGGGCGCCTTGCGGGCTGGAAGGAGCGGCTGGCGGACGGTTCCTCCGTGACGATGAGCCGCGGCTTCCACGCCTTCTTCCGCCAGTACTACAACCTGCGCGGACTGTTGCGGCGGGCCGACCCGGGCCTGGGCATGCTCACCCCGCTCCCTGACTACCCCCTGCTGCACAGCAGCGGGCTGCACGACAGCTTCGCCCGGGTGCCGCGCACCCCGCCGTGGAGCGCCATGGGCTTCGTCACCCTCAGCCCGGCATTCGGCCCGCGCGATCTGCTGCGGATGAATCCGCGGGCGGCGATGCCGCTGCTCGACGTGCGGGTGCCGGCCGTCTACGGACAACTCGACAGCGTCAGCGCGGCCGACTTCCTCTCCCGCGTCCGCTTTCCCGAGTCGGCTCGGCAGGCCGCCTTCACGGTGTTCTCCCGCAGCTTCTTCGCCGACCCGGCGGAATTGTCCGCCGCGGAGCTGGCGCTGATGTTCCACATCTACTTCCTCGGATCCAGCGAGGGACTGCTCTTCGACGTGCCCGACGAGCCCTACCCGCAGGCCCTGTGGGAGCCGTTGGGCCGCTACCTGGCCGGGCACGGTGTGGAGGTGCGGACCGGCACGGAGGTGGAGAGCGTGTCGTCCGCGCCCGGCGGACCCGGCGTCCGCGCCGACGGGCGGTCCCTGCGCTACGACGCGGTGGTGCTGGCCCTCGACAGCGGCGGGCTGCACCGGCTGGCCTCGATGTCACCGCGGTTGTGCGACGCCGACTGGCGCGGCCGCGTTGCCCGGCTGCGCACCGCCCCGCCCTTCCTGGTGTCCCGGCTGTGGCTGGACCGCCCGGTGGCCGCCGACCGGCCCGGCTTCCTGGGCACCAGCGGCTACGGGCCGCTGGACAACGTCAGCGTCCTGGAGCGCTGGGAGGGGGAGGCGGCCCGCTGGGCGGCACGGACCGGCGGCTCCGTGGTGGAGATGCACGCCTACGCCTGCCCGTCAGCGGACCAAGGGGCCGTCCAGGAGCGGCTGGCCGCGGAACTGCGCCGGGTCTACCCGGAGATCCGGCACGCCCGCACGGTGGACGCCCGGCACGTGTGGCGGGCGGACTGCCCGCTCTTCCCGGTCGGCGGTCACCGCGACCGGCCCACCGTGCGCACCAGCGACCCTGCGGTGGTCGTGGCGGGCGACGCGGTGCGCACCGATCTGCCGGTGGCCCTCATGGAACGCGCGGCCACCACGGGCTTCCTGGCGGCCAACGCCCTGCTGGAGCGATGGGGTGTGCGCGGGCAGACGCTGTGGACGGTGCCGCGGCGCGGCCGCTCCGCCGTTCTGCGCTCGCTCGCCGGGCTCGTGCGGTCCTGACCGGAAGCCGGGCCGCCGGCTCCGGGAGCCGCGCTCAGCCGGGGAACCGCCCGGTGCTGCGCAGCTCCCACCGGCGTTCCGCGTACGCGAGGTCGTCGCGCCACAGGCGTCCGGCGACCGCGCGCATCATCGGCCGCATCAGCGGGGCGGCGGCGCGGGCGGCGCGGAAGCCGCGGCGGTCGGAGGCGGCGACCACCGCCTCCACCACCGCGGTCCTCGGCCGTCCTGACCGGTCGACGCCCAGCGGGGTGGCGTGCGTCTCCACCACCGAGCCGCTTCCTTCGCCCTCGGTGATGTGCATGACGACGGTGCGCGGCTCCGGCGCGGTGAACAGCGCCCGCACCGGCACCACCACCCGTCCGGCGACCTTGAACGACACCGCGACCGCGAATCCCCCGGCGTCGGAGCCGTCCTCGACGGCGAGGTCCACGAAGGAGTACGGGTGCAGCCATGCCCCGTGCCAGGGGTCGAGGCGATTGGCGACGACGTCCTGCGGCTCGCAGGTCCCGAAGGCGGTGTGGACCGCGGCCAGAGCCCGGTCCGGCCGCGGGCGCACCGGCAGGACGGGCCGCTCCAGCGGCTGCTCCCCGCCGAGCCGGTCGAGCCGGACCCAGGCCAGCAGCCCGTCGTCGTAGGCGGGGAAGGGCTCCCAGCCCGCGAAGGGCTTCCCGTCCAGCGAAAGGCCGTGCCAGTGGCAGACCAGCGTCCCGCAGTGCACTGCACCGTCCTTGAGCGGCGCGCCGAGGTGCGGGCAGGCGCCGGGTCCCGCCCGCAGCACGCCCTCGGCATCCCGCCACAGCACCACCTCGGTGCCGCCGACGGTCCGCCCGTGGGCGCGGCCGCCGGTGACATCGCGGGCGTCCCCCACGACGAACCAGTTGCCGCCGGGCCGTGCGAGCGCCTGCCGCAGGGCGCCGGCGATGACCGCGGGGCGGGCCTCGCGCCAGGTGGGCGGCTGGTCGGGCCACGGCACGGGGTGCCTGCGCAGTCGCAGCGGGAAGCGGCCGCGTTCGCCCCCGTTCATGTGCGGGTCCCTTCGCGCCGTTCCCTGTCGCCGGCGCGCCGCACGGTCGCGGGACGCCTGGCACCGTTCGGCGGGCAGGCGGTTCCCGCCGCCGGCCCGGTACCGGCGCGCAGCCGCGCGGCGCCGACCCGGACCAGGCCGTCCAGGGCCACCGTCGCCCGGCGCCTGCGGGAGACCACCGCCCTGCGGTGCACCGAGCGGTAGCCGTCCTCGGCGACCGCGTCGAGGATCGCGCCGTACAGGACGAAGGCGGTGCGGATGCAGGGGCGGACGACCGGATCGAGCATCGCGATGCCGGGCGCCGCACGGCGGAATACGTCGCGGGTGAGGTCCGCCGCCGCGGCCAGCGCGGCGGTGATGCGGGCGTCGCCTGATCCGGTGCGGCGGCTCCACAGCAGCAGGTCGCGGTCCACCCCGTGGGCGGCCAGCAGGTCCGCCGGCAGGTAGATCCGGCCGCGGTCCAGGTCCTCGCCGATGTCGCGCAGGAAGTTGGTCAGCTGGAAGGCCACGCCGAGTTCGGCCGCGTGCACCGCGGCGTACTCGCGGGGGACCACGGTGCCGAGCACCGGCAGCATCTGCAGGCCGATGACCGCCGCCGAGCCGTGCATGTAGCTGCGCAGGTCCACGTAGCTGGGGTAGTCGGTGACGACCAGGTCGCTGCGCATCGACGCCATGAAGTCGGTGAAGTGCCGGTGGTCGATGCCGTACGTCGCGGTGGTGTGCGCCAGGGCGCGCACCACCGGCTCCCGGCTGCGCCCGGTGCGCAGGCCCGTGACGAGTTCGGCCTCCAGCGCGTCGAGCGCGGCCGCCCGCGCGGCGACGGGCCGCCCCTCACCGGGGTGGTCGACGATGTCGTCGGCCCAGCGGGCGAAGCCGTACAGCGCGTGCACGGCCGGCCGCCGCGCCGCGGGGAGCAGCCGGGTGGCGAGGAAGTACGTCTTGCCGTGCAGGGCGTTGAGGCCGCGGCAGTGCAGGTAGTCGGCGCGCAGCGCGGGCTCGGTGATGCCGGCGGCGTCCAGTTCGCGTGCGGTCATACGGGTGCTCCCTCGGTGGCCTGCCGCGCGCGGGGGGCCGGGGCTGCGGGACCTCGGCCACCGGTGATCCTGGCGGCGGCCAGCTTGCCTGACAGCAGGACCGTCGGCACGCCGACCCCGGGGGTGGTGCCGCAGCCGGCGAGGACGGCGTTCTCGGTGCCCCGGACCAGGTTGCGCGGGCGGAAGGGCCCCGTCTGGGCCAGGGTGTGGGCTGCGGAGAAGGGTGTGCCCGCGGCGTGCCCCTGTGCGGTCCAGTCGGCGGGGGTGACCAGGCACTCCTCCTCGATCGCCGAGGCGACGCCGGCGAGCCCGCGATGGTCGAGGGTGGCGAGCAGGCTGTCGCGGTAGCGCGGTGCCAGCTCCCGCCACTGCGCGGCGTCGGGCCCGATGTCCGTGTTGGGGCAGGGCGCCAGCACGTAGAGCAGGTGCCTGCCCGGCGGGGCGAGGCCGGGGTCGGTGACGGTGGGTGAGGTGACGAGCAGTGACGGGTCGCTCATCAGCCGGCCGGTGCGGGTCAGCTCGTGGAAGGTGTCCTGCCACGCGGCGCCGAAGGAGAGGGTGTGGTGGGCGAGTTCCGGCCAGGTCCTGTCGGTGCCGGCGTGCAGGACCACGGCGGACGGGGAGTGGCGAAGCCGCACCGGCCGCCGCGGTCGGTGCCCCAGCAGGCGGTAGGCCTCGGGCAGGTCGGGGGTGAGCACGACCGCGTCGCAGGGGATCCGCCCCTGGTCGGTGATGACGGCGGTGATCCGCGGCCCCCGGCGTTCCAGGGCGGTGACGTCGTGGCCGTACCTGATCTCCGCACCGGCGTCGCGTGCCGCCTCCGCCAGCGCCCTGGGCACCGCGTGCATGCCGCCGCGCGGAAAGTACACGCCCGCCACGGTGTCCATGTAGGCGATCACGGCGTAGGCGGCGAGTGCCCTGGCCGGCGGCACACCGGCGTACAGCGCCTGGAAGGTGAAGACCCGGCGCAGCCGCTCGTCGCCGATGAAGCGGGAGATGCGGGCGTCGAGCCGGCCGAAGCCGCCGAGCGCGGCGAGCCGGACCAGCTCCGGCCGCAGCAGTTGCAGCGGTGTGTCGAAGTTGGCGTCGATGAAGCGCCGCTGCTGGGCGGCGTACAGCTTCTCCAGCCAGGTCCGCAGCCGCCGGTAGCCGTCCGCGGCCTGCGCACCGGCGAACCGCCCGACCTCCGCCTCCATCGCCTCCGCGCAGGCGTGTACGTCCAGGGTGCTGCCGTCGGCGAACCGTGCGCGGTAGGCGGGCCGGAGCGGCAGGAGTTCCAGCCGGTCGGCCGTCGTCGCGCCGACCGCGGCGAACGCCTCCTCCAGCAGATCGGGCATGGTGAGCACCGTCGGCCCGGTGTCGATGCGATAGCCCCCGAGCCGCAGGAGTCCGGCCCGCCCGCCGGGCACGGCGGCGCGTTCCACCACGGTCACCCTGCGCCCGGCGCCGAGCAGGTGCAGCGTTGCCGCCAGGCCGGACAGGCCCGCGCCGACCACCACCACATGGTCGACGCGTCCGCTCACGGTCCTCATCGGGCGCCTCCTTCACTCTCGGGACGGTCGGGAGCCGCCGTTCGGCCGGCATCGCGGTCCCGGCAGGTGTCGGGCCGGGTCGCGGCCGGCTCGGCGGGGTGCAGGCCCGCGGTCCTGCGGAAGAGGTCGAGCAGCCGGTCGCGGGCCGCGGGCGCGACCCCCGGGGCTCGCGCCAGGCACCGCGCGCTCCGCTCCGCGAGCCTTTCGATCCTGGAGACGACCGCCGCCCGGCTGCCGTTGGCGGTGATGATCTCGCGCACCCGGTCCAGTTCGGCCTCCGGTGTGCCGCGCCTGCCGGCCGCGGCGTCCAGGTGGCCGAGGAGGCGGTCGTCGCCGTCCGCCTCCGCCCGCTCCCTGGCGAGGACGAGCAGCTGGTTGGGCCTGCCGTGGCGCAGGTCCCCGCCGGGGGACTTGCCGGTGCCTGCCGGGTCGCCGAAGACGTCCAGCAGGTCGTCCCGCAGCTGGAAGGCGAGACCGGCGCACCGGGCTGCCGCGCTCAGCGCCCGCGCGGTGGCCTCGTCGGCACCGCCGAGCACCGCTCCGAGTTCCAGCGGGCGCGCCACCGAGTAGAGCGCGCTCTTCAGGCAGGCGATGCGGCCCGCCTGCGCCGTGGAGACCGGACCGGTGGCCTGGGCGTGCAGGTCGAGGTACTGCCCGGCCACCATCTCGGTGCGCGTGGCCTGCCAGATCCGGCGTACCTCCCGGCCCGCCGCGGGCGGCAGGTCGGTACCTGCGACGGTGTCGTCGGCCCAGGCCAGTGCGAGGTCCCCCACCAGGATGGCGGCCGCCCTGCCGAAGGGCTCGGCCGAGCCGTTGCCGCGCGGACTTCCGTACTGGCCGTCGATGTCGCTGTGGACCGAGGGCCGGCCCCGCCGCAGGCTTGCGCCGTCCATCACGTCGTCGTGCACCAGGGCGCAGGTCTGGAGAAGTTCGAGGGCGGCGGCGAGCCGCAGACCCGCGGCGACCGGTACGGCCGACGTGCCCGGCCCGCAGGCCCGCAGGCCCCACCAGAAGAACTGCGACCGCATCCGCTTGCCGCCGGAAAGGGTGAAGCTCGCCACCCGTTCGGCCACGTCACGCCCGAAGACGGCGTCGATCGAGGTGCAGGCTGCGACACGCCACTCCAGCTCCCCCGCGAGGACTCCTCCCACGGCTGCCGCGACATCGGCGTCGACCGCGGCGTGGTCGGGAGCGACGAGGCCGGCCCGACCGCACCCGTCCACCGCCACATGGCTCACCGCGCATCCTTTCCGAGCCGCTCCGGCACCGCCCCGCGAGCGCCGCCCACCGGTAAGGCGGGTCGCCGGCCCCGCCGGAGCGTCCGCCGTGACGGGGTACCCGTCCCGGCGGCGCCGTCCGGAGCGCACCGCGGCCGGAGCCGGTCGCGCCGATCCACCTGCCTCGTGTTTACGTGCTCGGGCGCTCGTTCGGTGTACGCCACCTCGGCAACGGCCCACACGTCATCCGGTTGCCGTGCCCGTCGGCCGCTTTCGCGGGCCGCGCCCCGCGCTCGGGGGCAGGCGGCAGCGGTCCGCGTGCTCCCCGCGTGGGCCGTGCGCCTGCCCCTGCTCGGCCCCCGGACCGCGCGGGCCTGCCGCGCCGCCCGCCGCGGCGTCCCCCCGCCCCGGTGGGCGGTCAGGGGCGGTCGCCGGTGCCGCCCGGTGTGGGGGCGGAGGTCTGCTGGTGGCCGCCGGGGCGAGGCTCCCTGCGGGTGTCGCCGACGCTGTCGTGTGCTGCCGTGACGATCGCCTGCGGGGTGATGCCGAACTCGGTGTAGAGGCGCTGGTAGTCGGCTGAGGCGCCGTAGTGCTCCAGGCTGACGATCCGTCCGGCATCGCCGACCACGTCACGCCAGCCCTGCCCGACTGCGGCCTCGACGCTGACCCGGGCGCGTACCGCGGGCGGCAGGACCCGGTCCCGGTAGTCCTGGGGCTGAGCGGTGAACCACTCCCGGCACGGCATCGACACCACCCGGGCGGCCAGACCGTCCGCGGTCAGCAGGGCACGGGCCTCGAGGGCGAGGTGGACCTCGGAGCCGGTCGCGATCAGGATGACCTCGGGTGTGGCGCCGTCCGCCGCGTCGGCCAGGACGTAGCCGCCCCTGGCCGCCTCCTCCGCCGGGGCGTACTCCCCGCTGTCGCGGTCCAGGACCGGCAGGTTCTGGCGGCTCAGGATCAACCCGGCGGGACGGTCCCGGTGTTCGATGACGGCACGCCAGCACGCCGTGGTCTCGTTGGCGTCGGCGGGGCGCACCACGTCGAGGCCCGGGATGGCGCGCAGCGCGGCAAGGTGCTCGACGGGCTGGTGGGTGGGGCCGTCCTCGCCCAGCCCGATGGAGTCGTGGGTCCAGACGTAGGTGGCCGGCAGTTGCATCAGCGCGGCGAGCCGCACCGCCGGGCGCATGTAGTCGGAGAAGGTCAGGAACGTGCCGCCGTACGGGCGGGTCAGGCTCTGCAGCGCGATGCCGTTGAGGATCGCGGCCATGGCGTGCTCGCGGATGCCGAAGTGCAGGGTCCGCCCGTAGGGACCGCCCTTCCAGTCCTTGGTCTGACGGTCGGCGGGTACGAACGAGGGCTCGCCGTCCATGGTGGTGTTGTTGCTCCCCGCCAGGTCGGCCGAGCCGCCCCACAGCTCGGGCAGGACAGGCGCCAGCGCGCTGAGGACCTTCCCGGACGCGGCGCGGGTGGCCATGCCGTCGGGATCGGCCGGGAAGGCGGGCAGGGCATCGGTCCAGCCGTCGGGAAGGCGCCCGGCCCTGAGCCGGTCCAGCAGGCCGGCGCGCCCGGGGTCGGCCGTGCGCCAGGCCGCGAAGGCCCGATCCCATTCGGCGTGGGCCTGCCGGCCGCGGTCGGAGGCTTCGCGGGTGCGCGCCAGGACGTGGTCCTCCACGGTGAAGTGCTGTTCCGGGTCGAAGCCCAGGATCTCCTTGGTGGCGGCGACCTCGTCCTCGCCCAGCGCGGAGCCGTGGGCTTTGCCGGTGTTCTGCTTGGTGGGGGCGGGCCAGCCGA
Source organism: Streptomyces sp. NPDC049040 (assembly GCF_043197715.1). NCBI lineage: Bacteria > Bacillati > Actinomycetota > Actinomycetes > Kitasatosporales > Streptomycetaceae > Streptomyces > Streptomyces sp. NPDC049040. Next base: position 69,662 of record NZ_JBICTO010000026.1, on the reverse strand, counting down.
TCAGGGTGCGCAGCATGATCAGCGAAGGCCGGCCGGTCTCCTCCCCGGCGGCACGAACCGCTGCCAGCAGGGCGTCGATGTCTTCTGTGTAGGTGCCGGTGACGGTCCAGTCGACGGTCTGCACGTGCCAGCCGTAGGCGGCGTAGCGGGCCGGGACGTCCTCGCTGAAGGAGACGTCGGTGTCGTCCTCGATCGAGATGTGGTTGGAGTCGTAGAAGACGGTCAGGCCGCCCAGCTCCTGGTGGCCGGCCAGTGAGGCGGCCTCGCCGGTGACGCCTTCCATCATGTCGCCGTCGGAGGCGACGACGTAGACGTGGTGGTCGAAGGGGCTGGTGCCCGGTTCGGCGTCGGGGTCGAGCAGGCCGCGCTCGCGGCGTGCCGCCATCGCCATGCCCACCGCGGCGGCCAGGCCTTGGCCGAGCGGGCCCGTGGTGATCTCCACGCCTCGGGTGTGCCGGTGCTCCGGGTGGCCGGGAGTGGCTGAGCCCCAGGTCCTGTACTGCTCCAGGTCCGTCAGTTCCAGGCCGTAGCCGGCCAGGTAGAGCTGGATGTAGAGGGTCAGGCTTGAGTGGCCGCACGAGAGGACGAATCGGTCCCGCCCCAGCCACTGGTCGTCGTTCGGATCGTGCCGCATGACGTTCTGGAACAGCAGGTACGCCAGGGGGGCCAGGCTCATCGCGGTGCCGGGGTGACCGTTGCCGACCTTCTGCACCGCGTCGGCCGCCAGCACCCGCACGGTGTCCACCGCGCGTACGTCGACCTCGTCCCACCCGGCCTGCTCCGCCACGGGACCCGCGACGGACCTGTCGTGCCGTGCTGCCCTGCCGGACTGTTCACTTGCCATGCCGTTGCTCCTTCGTCGAGCCGATGAGCGAACGTGACGCGTCTCCATCCGGAGGTCCGCTGTGCTGCCGTCCGCTCAGAGTCTGCCTGTCCGATACGCCCGGCTCCGGACATTTCCCCGCCGGCGCGAGGGCGCGTCGGCGTCGTCCGCGCCGGGCCGCCATGACGGCGGTGCGGCGCCGCCGCCCGGCGGAGAGCCCTGGCGCGCCGACGTACCCGTGCGCCCGGCGGCCCTGTTGCCGGCGGCGTCCGCTCCCGTGCTTCTCTCCGCTTTTCCCGACGTCATCCGTCGATCCCGATGGCGGTCGACTTCTGCGTGGATCCCTCCGGGCCCATCGCCGGCCGGGTGCCGCGCGCGAAACCGCCGACAGCGACGAGGGTCCGACCGGCGTATCCGGTCGGACCCTCATCGCTGCTCTGCCGGCTCGTGCCCGCGCGTGACGGCCTGCTCTGCCCCTCGATGCTGTCCGCTGATCCGCCGGGGCTACGGACGACCCTCAGGCCGCCGCGTCGAAGGAGGAGCGCCGCGCGGTCGTGTGCCGGGTACCCGAAGTGCGGCTGCGGCGGACGTGTGAGGGCGCACCGCGCCTTCGCCTCTCGGCCACCGGCGCCGCGATGGTCACCGGGATGCCGGAAGGCGACTGGGCGCCGGTGATCCGGTCGAGCGCCTCCTCGTCGGTGCGGACCTGGGTGGTCTGCGGGAGGATGCCGGCGTCTGCCATCAGTCTGGCCATGTCGCGACGCTGGCCGGGGGTGACCAGGGTGACGACGCTGCCGGACTCCCCGGCCCGCGCGGTACGGCCCCCGCGGTGCAGGTAGTCCTTGTGGTCCGTCGGCGGGTCGACGTTGACGACGAGGTCGAGGTCGTCGACGTGGATGCCGCGGGCCGCGACATTCGTCGCCACGAGCACGGTGACATGCCCGGACTTGAACTGCGCCAGGGTTCCGGTGCGCTGGGGCTGCGACTTGCCACCATGCAGGGCGGCGGCCCGGACACCGCTCTTCAGCAGGTCCTCGGTCAGCCGGTCGACGGCGCGCTTGGTGTCAAGGAACATGATCACCCGGCCGTCGCGCGCCGCGATCCGCGTCGTCGTCCGGAGCTTGTCGGCGCCGTCGACCAGCAGCACGTGGTGCTCCATCGTGGCCACCGCGGCTGCGGACGGGTCGACGGAGTGGACGACCGGGTCGGCGAGGTAGCGGCGGACCAGAAGGTCGACATTGCGGTCGAGGGTGGCGGAGAACAGCATCCGCTGGCCTTCCGGGCGGACCTGGTCCAGGAGAGCGGTGACCTGGGGCATGAAGCCCATGTCGGCCATCTGGTCGGCCTCGTCCAGGACGGTGATCGCCACCTGGTCCAGCCGGCAGTCGCCGCGCTCGATGAGGTCCGCCAGCCGGCCCGGCGTCGCGACGACGACCTCCGCGCCACCGCGCAGGGCACTGACCTGCCTGCCGATGGGCATTCCGCCGACGACGGTGGCCAGTCGCAGCCTCACCGAGCGGGCGTACGGGGTGAGTGCGTCGGTCACCTGCTGTGCCAGCTCACGCGTCGGCACGAGCACCAGGGCCAGCGGCCGGCGGGGCTCGGCGCGCTGTCCGGCGGTGCGTGCCAGCAGGGCCAGGCCGAAGGCGAGGGTCTTGCCCGAGCCGGTACGCCCGCGACCGAGGACGTCGCGACCCGCGAGGGCGTTCGGCAGGGTCGCGCCCTGGATGGGAAACGGGACGCCGATACCTTCGGCGGCCAGCGCGGACAGCAGCTGCCCGGGCATATCGAGGTCGCAGAACGCCTCGACGGCCGGCAACCCGGGAGTCGTCGTCTTCGGCAGGGCGAACTCGCCCCGCACCACCGAGGACCGTCGGCCCTGACCGGCAGAACGGCTCGGGCCACCGGAACGCCCCTGCCCACCACCGCGGTTCGAGACCGGCGTACCGAAGCGGCCGGCACGGTCCGCACCTGCGCCGGAGCCGAAAGCAGGACCTCCGGTACGGCGACTGCGGCTACGGCTGGAACGGCCGTTCGTACGCGTGGGATTCATCCATGACCCTTCTGTACACGGCACGCATCAGGGAATTTCCGCGGCGAATGGCAGCGCACAGAATCACAAGAACGGACCGAATGGAGTGCGAAAAAGAACGTGACCCGCGGGCGCATGACATGGGTGATGCGCCGGCGGATGTGAAAATCGATGATTCCGACGAGTTCGACGGAATGCGTGCGCGATCCGGGAGAAGGTCCTTCCCGGACGTGCGGGGTCAGGCGGGTACGATGTTCTCGGCCGTGGGGCCCTTCCGGCCGACCGCGATGTCGAAGGTGACCTTCTGGCCTTCGGTGAGTTCACTGAGACCCGGGGCGGCGATGTTCGAGAAGTGGGCGAACACGTCGGCGCCGCCACCGTCCTGCTCGATGAATCCGAAACCCCTGGCCGCATTGAACCATGTCACGATACCTGATGCCATGTCACATCTCCCTCGGGCAGTACGCCGGGGCGCACGGTGCGCGGATACCGGTGGGCTGCGATGACGACCCGCCCGGAGAGGACATCCGGAATACAAAGCGCTTCAAGCGGCGAAAAATGCCTGCGAACGGCGCTCGAGATTCCGGGAACCAAGGCTGCAACCAACATCGACAATAGCACGCCAGGCTGCCTGCGTACGCTGAGCTATTCGGCTCGGCTCGTCGCGGCAAAAACACTCTCCGCACGGCGCATTGAACTCTCACCCCGCGATCACAGATATACACACCCGGTGGGCGCCGGGCCCGCGGCACCGGTCGGGAGGGATCACGCCCTGCCCGCGGGCTCGGGCGGATCCGCAACAGAGACGACCAGGCCAGGCGGACCGGGGCCAAGTCGTCGGCGTCGGGCGATACCAGGGCCGCCGCAACCGGGCCACAGGCGGGGCATTCGCCGGGCACGAGGCCACTGACGACGTGGACAGCGCCCACCGCCGGGTGAACAATCTCCCTCGTGATTCAGTATCAGGATGGGGTTCCGCCCTCCCGGGCGTCCGACGCGGATCGCGAGCACGTCCTCGAACTGCTGCGTACGGCAACGGTCGAGGGACGGATGTCGCACGAGACCTTCCTCATCCGCATGGAGCGGGTGCTCGCCGCACGCGATCTCACGGAGCTGCGGTCCACGATCGAGGATCTACCCGGTGCAGAGATCGCCCCGCCCGCCTCGGCCGCTTCCCCCCGCGGCCTGCGGTGGTTCCTGCGGCGGGCGGTGGGCGCGCCGGCCGACCTCGCCACCCGCATCCGCCGCCGCCACCGGATCCGCCGTCTGCCCGTCCTCGCACTCCCGCAGGCCGGCACTCGATCACTGGTCATCGGCCGTAGCCCCGGCAGCGGTCTGCGGCTGTCCCACGAGTCGGTGTCCCGCTCGCACGCCGTCCTCACCACCGCCGTCGACGGCTGGTCCCTGCGCGACCTGAGCTCGCTGAACGGCACCCTCGTGAACGGCCGGCGGCTGATCGGCCAGGCACCCGTACGCCCCGGCGACTGGGTCACCTTCGGCAGGATGCACTTCCGGCTCGCCGCACCGTGAGGGGCGAGGCCGGGGCGGGGCGATCCGGTCAGTCGAGCGCGACGATCGCGCGGGCCACGGCTCCTGCTCCGTCCTCCTCCGCGAGCCGGTCGGCGGCTACTGCGGCATTCCGCGCCACCTCGGGGTCCTGAGTCGCCCGGATGAGTGCGTCGGCAAGGCGTGCGGAGGTCAGTTCGCGGTAGGGGATCGCGTCGGCGGCGACGCCGAGCTGCAGCAGGCGGGCCGCCCACCAGGGCTGGTCGGTCATGACGGGGACCGGTACGGCGGGCACCCCCGCCCGCAGGCCTGCCGCGGTGGTGCCGGCTCCCGCGTGGTGGACCACCGCGGCCGTACGCGGCATCAGCCAGCCGTGCGGCAGCGAGTCCACGGTGATCACGTCGTCGTCGACCACCGAGAGCCCGGCCCAGCCCGACTGGATGATCCCGCGCAGCCCTGCCTGCCGCAGCGCCTGCGCCGCGGACTCGCCGAGCTGCTGCGGGTCGCCCGGCATCATGCTGCCGAAGCCGATGAGCACCGGGGGCGGCCCCGCCGCCAGGAAGTCCGTGACCAGTGCGGGCGGTTGCCACGTGGGGCACTCGTGGGGCCACCAGTAGCCCGCCTCGTACAGGCCGGGTCGCCAGTCGGCCGGATGCGGTACGACCCAGGGGCTGTAGCCGTGCCAGATCGGCCACTGGCTGCGCTCCCGGTCGGCGCGCAGCCGGTGGCCGCCGCGGAGGGTGAGTCCGAGGCGGGCGTGCAGCCCTCGGTTCGCGGTGCGGTACGCGGTGTCCATCAGGGCGTTCGCCGCTCGCGCCCGCATGATGTTGGCGCGGCCTTCGGGCCGCCAGGCCAAGGTGCAGTGGGCGAACTCGGCTGTGGGCACGTCGGGTTGCAGGAAGACGCCCATGCTCGCGATGCCGTGGTACCGCGCGATGACCGAGCCGATGGGCGCAACGATGCTCGACAGCAGGAGCAGGTCGGCCTTCGGGTTCACCGCGGCGAGGATGCTGTCGGCCAGGGAGGCCATGCCCTCTTCCGCGGCCCGGACGAAGGAGCCCAGGGACCGGAGGGTGCGCAAGGGGTTCGACCCCCGGCCCGCGGCGTCCAGGGACGTCCGTGCGCCGATGAGCGCTTCGAAGGGGTCGGCTTCGAGCTCTCGCATGGCCAGGCCGCAACAGGTGACCATCTTCGCGAACTTGGCGTGGGTGACGAGCTCGACCTCGTGGCCTTCGGCCATGAGCCGGTGCGCGAGCCCGGTGTACGGGGCGACCGAGCCGGTCGTGCCCACGGTGATGACTTGGATCCGCATCGAGCGGTTCTCCTTCCAACCAGAACCGAGCGGTCGTGTGCCCGCTGCCGGCAATCGCTGCCGCTCGCGATGCGGGAGCGGATCGGGACCCGGGAGCGCCGCCGGTACTCCCCCTGACTGTCCAACCCTTACGTTACTTTGTGTATCCGAGCCAACACCCTTCGACACGAGGGCGGCAAGCGAGCACACCGGATGCCATCGGCAGGGCCCTCCGCCGGTCAGGGCGCCCCTCCGGCATCGACGCCGACGTCGGCACCGGCACCGGCACCGACACCGGCACCAAGGTGGCGCAGGGCCGAACGTGCCGCCTGGTGGCCGCACATGCCGTGCACCCCAGCGCCCGGCGGGGTGGCGGCGGAGCAGAGGAAGACCCCGGGTACACCCGTGCGGTAGGGGTCGGGCGCCAGGCGCGGGCGCAGCACCACCTGGAGCGGGGAGTTGGCCCCGGTGAGGATGTCCCCGCCGACGAAGTTCGGGTTGCCGCGGGCCAGTTCGGCGGTGGAGCCGGCGCTGACGGCGACCACCCGGTCCCGTACCCCGGGGGCGAACCGCTCGATCTGCCGCAGCACGGCTTCCGTGGCGTCCCCGTCGTAGCCGTGGGGCACATGCGCGTACGCGTCGACGGGATGGAGGTCGCCGTGCGACCGGCCGGGGTCGGCCAGATACTGCTGGGCGAGCAGGACGAAGGGCCGCTCGGGCATCGCGCCGCGTGCGATCTGCTCTTCGGAGTGCCGGATCTCCTCGAGGGTGCCGCCCAGGTGCACGGTTCCGGCGCTGCGGCAGTGCTCGGCGGTCCAGGGGACACCGCCCTCCACTGCCAGGTGGACGGTGAAGACGGCCGGCCCGTGCTGCCAGCGCCGGTAGGCGCGCCGCACCCGTGAGGGCAGCTGGTCGCCCAGCAGATCGGCCGCCGCGCCCGGCGCCAGGTCGAGCAGGAGCACGTCGTGCGGCGGCAGTTGGGCGAGGGAGGTGACGCGCACTCCGGTCTCGACGGTGCCGCCGAGGCTCCCGAGCAGCCCGGCCAGGGCATCGGTGACGGACCGGCTGCCGCCCCTGGCCACCGGCCAGCCCACGCTGTGCCCGGCGACGAGGTGGAACATCCCGACGGACGAACTCAGCGGCCGGTCGAGGCGCGTGAAGAGGTGAGCCGCGGCGCCCGCGAACAGCGCGCGGGCCTTGTCGGTGCGCCAGCGGCGGGCCAGGACGGTCGCCGGCAGGGCTGCGGGCAGGCCGAACCGCGCGTAGCGGATCGGGTGCCGCGGCAGGTGCGGGACGGGCGCCATGACCTCGGGCACGAGGGTGTCGAAATACCCGGCCAGCGGGCCGAACAGCCGCTGCCAGGCTGGTCCGTCGAGGCCGAGCCCGCCGGCCGTCCTGGACAGCGAACGCCACAGCACTGCCGCCTCGCCGGAGTCCAGCGGATGGGCCAGGTCGACGTCGGGCCAGGCCCACTCCAGGCCGTGCTCTTCCAGGGCGAGCGAGCGGAAGAACGGGGAGCCGACACCGGAGGGGTGCACGGCCGAGCAGTGATCGTGCAGCAGCCCAGGCAGCGTGAGTTCCGAGCTGCGGGTACCCCCGCCGATCTCGGCCCCGGCTTCGAGTACGGTCACCCGCACCCCGCTCCGGGCGAGAGTCACGGCGGCCGCCAGCCCGTTGGGTCCCGCGCCCACCACGACTGCGTCGGTCATGACCGTCCTCCCGCTGCCACCAGGCGGATCCGGGCCTGCCAGACCGACCCGTTCGCCACCGGCCCCGGGGTCCGTGCGGGCCGGAGCCCCCGCGGGCCCTCGGGGCCGTCAGCGTGTCAGCAGTCTGTCACCGCCGGTGCGCCGGCGCTCCGTTCACCGCGACGGCGGGCACCCCCCTCGCCGGCAGCGGTCCGACGTCAGGACCGACGGCGCCCCGGCCTCGACGACTGAGCCTGCGTCGACATTCCCGCTCCCGCTCCTCGTCGCGTTCGCGTTCCCGTTCACCCGCGGAGGCAACAGGCGCGAGCGGCGGTAAATCGGGTTGATCCCCCGCCTGCGGGCACGGCACGCTGCCCTCATGAGGGACGACTCCCCGTACGCGGAACCGGGCACGCTGCTCGGGCAGCTCCAGCGTGGCAGGGGCCTCGGTGCCCTTCGGGCATCGGCCGCCCCCGGCGCGGCCGACCTCGTCCACGCGTGCGTCATCGGCGACCACCGGTGGGACCGGACGACCGAGCAGCGCGACTCCTACCTGGCGCGGCTGATCCACCGGCTGGACCTGTCGCCGGCTCCCATCGAGAGCCACCTTTTCGGCAGTGGCGGCGACGGCGATGCCGAGGAGATCGAACTCGCACTGCACGTACTCGCACTGCTTCCGCTCACCGGGCGCTTCGACGCCGTTCCCGTCCTGCGCCGCTACGCCACGGAGGGCCGGCACTGGACCTCCGCGGTGGAGGCGATCGAGTGGACCGGGGTGCGGGAGATGCCGGGGATCTGGGCAGGACTCGACGCGGACGTCGTCGCCGCCCACAGCGACGAGGAGCTGGCCGCCGGTGTCGTCGGGGCCTGGGAGCCGTGGACCTCATGGGCGCGGACGCAGCCGCGCATCCGGCATGTCCTCGAGGCGGACGCGGCGAGGCGCACCCGTGACCTCGGCGGGAAGGCGGCAGGACGCGCCACCCCGCCTCGTCCCGGGCCCTCCCCCGACGACTGCACGGATACCGGCTCCTCGGTCCTGGTCGAACGGGTGAGGCAAGCCGGCGGGCCGGGACGCCGGCAGGCGCTGGTGGAACTCGGCAGCCGCGGCGAGCCCGTGCTCCTCGACCTCGCCGAGGACCCGGGCCTGCGCAATGCGGCGGGATGGGCGCCCGGGATGCCCCAGGCCCTGCGGCACCTGGGGAAGGCGGCCGTCCCCCGCGCACGCGCCTGGACGGCGAGTGGCGACACCACCTTGAACGCGCTCGGCGTCGGCGTCCTTGCCGGGTTCGGGGACCGGGACGACGGCCGCCACCTGCTGGAAGCGCTGACCGCGGCCGCCACCGCCGGCGACTGGTGCGCGATGGAGACTCCGGCCAGGGGCCTCGGGCGGCTCCGCGTCGCGGAGGCCACCGGAGCGCTGGTCGGCGCATGGGAGACGACCGTCCACTCCGCTGCCAGGGGAGCGGTTCTCCAAGGGCTGCTCGGCTGCGCGCCGGAAGCCGCCGAGGGCTTCGCGGTCGAAGCACTCGACGACTGCGAACCCGACGTCCAGCGGCAGGCGTGCGCGGTCGTCCCGGACACAGCGCGCGTCCGCGGCCGCCTGCGCTCGTTGGGTGACGACCCTCTGGCCCCTGAGGTCCACGATGCCGCGCGCCTGCGGCTCGACCGCTTCGCCGTGCCGGAGTCCGGGTGAACGCAAGGACGAAGGGACGCAAGGGACGCAAGGGACATCCAGCGTGCGGACCTTCGCCCGTGCAACGGGCCGACCGCCGCTCTCCGCGGCGGCCTTGCTCCTCATGACACGGTGATGGGGACACGGTCACACCACGGTAGCCACTTCATGCGAGGGCAGTAACAAAGCGGGCTTCGGGGTGAATCGACCGAGGACCGACCCGCAGACTCGCCTGTGTCGCTCAACACACAGGCCGGTCCTGGGGTCCGGTCTCGGGGGAAGAGGAACTCAGCATGGACTCGAAGGCGTTCAGAATCGGTTCGGTACGTCAGGGCGTGCGCGGCACCCTCAAGGGCGCGGCCGTGGCCGCCACCTTGCTGGCGGCCACGGCATGCCAGTCCTCGGGGGACGACGACAAGGTCGCCGCCCCGTCGGACACCCCGTCGGCCACGGCGACCGCGTCGAAGAGCGCCGCGCCGTCGAGCGCTGCCGGCGCCGGCAGCGCGACCGGCGGGAAGACCGGGGACACCGGCGAGACCGGCGGCGGCAACGGCACCGCCCACCAGGACTGCAAGGTCACCGACCTCAACACCGCCGTCGAGCTCCAGGACCCGTCCGGGCAGACCCCCCGCCACTTCCTGCTGACCGTCACCAATGGCACCAAGTCGCCGTGCGTCCTCAACGAGGCACCTCAGGTGCGGCTCGGGGCCGGCAACAACGCCCCGATCGTCGACACCCTCGGGGGGCAGGACACCGAGCCCGTCGTCGTCGACGGCGGCGGCAAGGCGTACGCGGGCCTCTACGTCTTCGGCAACGACGAGGGGGGCGAGGCGGAGTACGACCAGGCCGACCGCTTCACCGTCACCCTGGTCGCAGGGGAGGGCACGGAGCTCGGCGGCACCCTCGTCTTCGACCTGCCCAAGGGCCTCCACTCGGTCTCCTACGACGATGCGGCGCGGGTGAACGGCTGGGCCGGCACCGAGGGCCTGGCCATGCGCGCGATCAACGAGCTCTGACCGCCGGGCTCCCGCCGGTTCGCAGGACGGGAGGCCCGGAACCCGCACGGCCGTGGCCGGGTTCCGGGCCTCCCGCGGAGCGCGAGCGCCTACGCCTACGCCTACGCCAGGGCGAACTTCTGGGCGCCGGAGCCGTTGCAGTCCCAGATCTGCAGCCGCGTGCCGTTCGCGGTGGCACCCGACGGCGAGTCGACGCACCGGCCTGTGGTCGGGTTGGACAGCGAACCGTCGGCGTTGGCGACCCAGTTCTGGTAGCCCCCGCCGTTGCAGGTGGCGAGCTGGAGCTTGGTACCGGACGCGTTGACGCCGCCGGCGATGTCCAGGCACTTGCCCAGCGTGCGCAAAGTCTGGCCGCTCCAGGACCACTTCTGGTCGAGCGAGGTCGCCTGCTGGCAGTCCCACAGCTGGACCGCCGTACCGTCACCGCCGATGTCGTCACCCGCCACGTCCACGCACTTGCCGCCAGGACCGTAGATCGGGGCGCCGATGGCGAACTTCTGGGCGCCCGAGCCGTTGCAGTCCCAGATCTGCAGCCGGGTGCCGTTCGCGGTGGCACCCGACGGCGAGTCGACGCACCGGCCGCTTGCCGGGTTCCGCAGCGAGCCGTCGGTCTGCCGCACCCATGACTGGTAGCCGCCGCTGTTGCACGTGGCGAGCTGCAGCTGGGTACCCGCTGCGCTGTTGCCGCCCGCGATGTCCAGGCACTTGCCGAGGGTCTGCAGGGTCTGGCCGCTCCAGGTCCAGTGCTGGTCCTTGGCCGCCGACTGGCAGTCCCACAGCTGGACCGCCGTGCCGTCGCCGCCGGTGTCGTCGCCGGCCACGTCCACGCACTTGCCGCCGGGACCGGTGATCGTCTGGCCGCTCACCGAACCGCCACCACCGCCGCCACCGGAGCCGGGCCCCTTGTTGTACACGGCCACCGAGTCGATGACGAGTCTGCCGCCGGAGACCGTGGCCGCGTTCGGGCCGCCGCCGAAGGCGTCGGGGAATCCGCCGCCGATCGCCAGGTCGTAGATGATGAAGAACGGGTGGTCGATCGCGTCGGACCAGGTCGTCGCGTCCACCTGGTTGGCGTTGACGGTGAAGAAGTTGTTCCCGTCGAGGTAGAAGCGGATCTGCTCAGGTGACACGGAGCGGTCGATCTCGGCCGCGTAGTCGTGGAAGCCGGTCTGGCAGCCCGGGCAGGCGCGCTCCCCCGAGCCGATGCCGGTCGACTCGTTGCAGGGCCCGCCGGGGCTCACTCCGCAGTGGATGGTGCTGAAGTCGGAGCTGCGGCCGTTGATGTCCTCCATGATGTCGATCTCGCCGGACTTCGGCCAGGTCACACCGGAGCGCAGCGGCGCACCGAGCATCCAGAACGCCGGCCAGTAGCCCGCCCCGTTGGCGGTGCTGACGTTGGGCTGCTGGAGGACGGACTCGATGCGTACGACTCCGCCCGCCGGGGCGCCGAAGGTCGCGGCCTGGGTCTCCACGCGCCCGGAGGTCCAACCGCCGCGCGGGTCGGAACCCGAGTGCTGGGCCTGGAGCACCAGGTGCCCTTGGCCGTCGTAGTAGACGTTCGACGTGCTGCTGGTCATGGTCTCGATCTCACCGGTGCCGAAGTTGCTGCCCGGCCCGGTGTCGTACTTCCACAGGCCCTGGTCGATGCCGGTGCCGGACGCGCCGTTGAAGTCGTCGCTCCAGGTGAGCGAGAAACCCGACGGTGTGGGGGGCACCGCCGCCTCCGCGTTCAGCGTCGCGGTGACGGTGGCGGCCACCGTCACCGCGACGACGGGCACCAGATGGAGCGCTCTCAACCATCCGCGGCGCCGTGCTCCTGCAGATTTCCAGCGCATACGTCTGACCTCCGGGAAAGGACGTGAAGTGGCGTGGCGCTGCGCAGCCTGCGGCGGGATGCCGCAGGGCGCATGGTGCTGACGTACGTCAGGCCGCCCCACCGGGCAGGCGCCGTGAACATGTCATGTACACAGCTTGTCGATCAGCCCGGCATCCGGCAAGACGGCCGCGGCGTTCACTCTCCCGAAGGGCCCGCACACCTGCACACCGGTCCCGGGCAGGGGCGCCGAGCGGCATGCCGATCAGGCAGGGCCGAGCGGCCGGTCCGCGCCCGAGGCAGCGGATCTCAGGTCGTCCACCGCGATCCGTGCCGCCCGGCCGATCGCGCTGTCGACCGCCGCCTGCCCGGGAGCGAGCCCGGCCGTCTCGGCGAAGACCGCCACCGCGTACTCCCCGCCATCCGGATACCGCACGACGCCGGCCTCGATGTGCCGCCCCGGCAGCGTCCCGGTCTTGGCCGAGACCAGCACCCCGTCGGGAAAGCCGGATGCCAGGCGGTGGCGGAACGCCTGCCGGGCCATCAGGTCCCGCACCCACGCGCACGCGGCCGCCGGCCCGGCGCGGTCCTGCCAGATGAGCCGCAGCAGGAGCGTGACGTCGCGGGCCGTACCCGAGGTGGTGCGCTCCGGGTCCAACGCCCTGAAGCCTCTGATCCGTTGCGGGTCCAGGCCCGGGTACGACGCCGCGAACTCCGCCTCGTCCCGCGCTCCCGCGTCCTCGAACATCGACCGCAGCAGCTCGCGCGGCCCGCCCACCACACGCGTCCGGTCCAGGCCGAGTTCGGCGGCCAGCAGCCGCACCGTGTCCACACCGATGCGGCGCATCAGCGCGTCCGCGGCCGAGTTGTCGCTCACGGACATCGTGAAGTACGCCAGGTCGCGGAGCGACATCTCCACGTCGTCGGCGCACCCGGCGGTCCCCCAACCGCCCAGGCGGTCGGCCGCCGACAGGAGCACCCGTTCACGCGGATCGATCTGGCCCGCCGCGGCCTGCCGGGCGAACTCCAGCACCAGCAGGATCTTGAACACCGAGGCCAGGACGACCTGTTCATCGGCGGCCACCGAGATCTCCCGCCCGCTGCACACATCGACGGCATGCAGCCGGACCGTCGCCTCGACGTCGGTGAACAGTCGGGCGATGCGTTCCTCGGTCGTTTTCCGCACCCCTGGATGATCACATAAGCTCGCCGGGTGGACCTCCTCCGCCACCTGCGCCTGTTCATCGTCGTCGCCGAGGAACTGCACTTCAGCCGCGCCGCCGACGTCATCGGCATGGCCCAGCCCCCGCTGAGTCAATCCATCCGCCGGCTGGAGAAGGACCTGGGTGCGGAGCTCTTCGACCGCTCACAGCGCCAGGTGCGGCTGACACCCGCGGGCACGCTGCTGCTCGACGAGGCCAGAAGGCTCCTCGCGGACGAGACGCGGCTGCGGACGGCCATGGCCGGCGCCGGCGCGGGCAGGGCGGGCACCCTGCGGGTGGGTGTTCCCCCGCAGACGTCCGCCGCCGCGCTGCACGCCCTCTTCACCGCGTGCGCAGGCGAACTGCCCGGCATGCGCCTCGATTTCCAGGAGAAGGAAGGGGCCGAACAGCCAGGGCTGCTCCGCTCGGGCGACCTGGACGTCGGACTGCTGCACCACCCGCTGAACGACGCGGACGGCCTCACCGAGGGTCCGGCGGCCGAGATCGAGCTGGGTGTCGTGCTGCACCGGGCTTCGGCGCCCGCGCTGGGCCCGGAAGTCGACCTGGCGGAGCTGTCGGGCCACGACCTGGTCATGTTCCCCCGCCCGGCGGCCCCCGGCTGGTACGACGAGATCCTCAGGACATGCCGCACCGCCGGATACACTCCCGCAGCCATCCGGCACGCTGGCACCGCCGAGTTCCTCCTCGGCCTGGTCGCGTCGGGCCACGGGGTGGCCTTCGACGACGGGCGCACCGCGGCCAAGGAGCCGCGGACCGCCTGGCGGCCGCTGGCCGGCCGCCCGCTGGTCCTGCGGATGTCCGCCGTCTGGCCCCGCGGGTCGGAACACCCGGCCGCGCAAGCCTTCGCCCGCACCGCAGCGCGCGCCATCACCAGTGGCGGCGGCGCCCCGCACCGCCGGCCCGCGCTCGAAGCAGCCGGCGAGCCGCGGCCCTGGTCGGTGGTCTTCGACGGCAGCCGTCCTTAGGGCCTGCCGAGGCGTCGCCACATCGCGGTGGAGTCCGAACCCGCGTCGTGCAGCGCAGCGATGGCAGCCCCGGGACGCCCGGTCCTGGTCGGGCGCGCTCACTCCGGGTCGGTGAAGACCGCAAGCGCGGCCTCACGGACGTCCGGCTGCGGATGGCGGCGCAGGCCGTGGAGAACCTCGCGCCAGGCGGCGGGCCAGCCGAGCCTGGCAGCCGCCGCGGTCAGTGCGACGGCGAACAGGCCCGGTGCGAGGGCGTCGCCTGCGGCCAGCCGTCGGGCGGCCGCAAGGATGTGCTCGGGGTCCTTCCGCCGTCCTTCGCAGTACCTGCGCAGCGATTCCGCGGTGGTCACCGCGAGCGCGGGACGATCCGCGACGAGATCGGCCAGCTCGGCCATGCGATCGCCGAGGTCGGGTGCGTCCATCTCGAGCACGGTGACCAGTCGGCGGGTGGCCTCGGGGAGCAGCACGGGTTCCGTCAGCAGCAGCGAGGCGACCTCGCGGCTCGTGGAAAGCAGGGCTCCCGGCGGGGCGTCCGGGCTCCAGTAGTACGAGCCGGTGAGCTCGGCGATCCGCTGCCGGGCCGGCTGGTCGCGGCCGGGAAGTGCCGGCTCCCCCGCTCGCAGGGTCCCGATGAGCGCGGTCAGGGCGTCCGCCAGGACGCTGCCCGGCGCACAGCCGCCGACCGGGTGCGGGGCGTCCGACAGCGCCATCCCGGCCAGCAGCCTGGCCGCCTCCTTCCAGCGCTCCCGCTCGGCCAGATCGGTCACCACGCGGGCGAGTGCCCGCACCGCTTCGGGCGCGTAGCGGCCCCACTCGACGAGCTGCCCTCGCGCGACCATCGCCATGAGGGAGTCGTCGCCGAGTGCCACTCGGAACATCAGACCGGCGAGCGCGGGACGCTGCTGCACGGGTACCTCGTGCGCGCGCAGGTGCTCCATGAACACCGTCCGCAGCCTGGGCGGTCCGCCGGCCGCGTCGGTGAGCACGTCCCACATCGGCAGGTCGGCGATCCGCCGGCTGATGGCCGCCAGTACTACGGCGCGAACGTCCTCGTGCTGTCCCGGGACGGCGTACGCCGCACGCAGCAGGTCGGTGGCGTCGGCGAGGGCCAGGTGCTCGGCGGCGAGCCGGACGGCCTGCTTGCGGCTGGTCACCTTCGTCCCAGGACCGACCGCGATCCGCCGCAGCTCCGCGCGGAGTTCGTCGCTCCTCGCGAACCGGGCCGCGCGGCCGGCCGCATACAGGGCGACCCGGGCCCTGTCGTCGGCGGCGTGCGAGAGCAGCTCGGGCAGTGCTGCCGCAGGACGCTCGGTCCAGGGCAGCGCGCCCAGCGCGGCCTCGGCGAGGACGACTTCCGCGCAGTCCGTGTGGCGGCGCAGCAGGGCCTCGCCGAAGCCGGGGATGCGGGCCGCGGACCGTAGCGCGGCAGCCCGCTCGTCCAGGGACCGCGCCGAATCGCCGACCGTACGGGCCAGTTGTTCGGCGGCCGCCTGCTGCTGCGCGGGAAGCCAGCGGTCGGCGGCGGCGAGGTCGGCGGCGGTCAGTGGGGTGGCGAGCAGAGGGCCGAGCAGATCGGTGCGTACCCGGGTCAGTACGGCCCGCACCGGGGCCAGTCCGATGGCCGAAGGCCGCAGCGCGAGCAGCGTGACGACGCGTTCCGGGCTGGTGGCGGAGTCACGCAGCAGCACTGCGGCCGCGCGCGCGACGGCGCTGTCGCTGCCCGAGTGCAGGACGCGCTCGAGGAGTTCCACGAGGGCGGGGGTCCGCACGGCCGGAGCGCGGAGCGTCTCGGCCAGCGCGAGCAGCAGTGCGGCGTCCCGGGACCGCGCCGAGCGCTCCAGGGCGGCCCGCAGCTCGTCCACCGCCGCCCCTTCGCTCCTGGGGTCGAGGGTCAGACCCTCGCCGCCGGTCCTCTCGACGGTGCGGACGGCCCAGCCGAGCAGTTCCCGGGCCGTGCCTCCCGCGAACTCGCCGAGGACCGCCCCGGCGAGGCGGACGATCGCGGCGCGCGTGCCCGCGGAGCAGTCACGTGCCGCCAGTGCGTCATCGGTGAGCCGCTCCAGCGATCCGGCGGTGCCCTCGCCGAAGCGCCCGGGCGGCACCTCGGCCACCGCATCGAGTGCTTCCCGACGGACCGGATCCTGTTCGTTGCGCAGCCGGGCGAGCAGTTCGAGCACCTCGGGCAGGGCGGCCGGTTCCCCGGAGAGTTCGGCCTGCCGGACCAGGGATTCCCATGCCCAGCCGCGTTCCCAGGAGTCGGCCGCGCGGGTCTCGTCGAGCAGCTTCTGCCGCGCCTCGGCGACCGGCAGCAGGATGAGCGGGCCGGTGTCCTGGCTGTCGGCCGCGAGCCGGGCGCGCGCCCGCACGTGCCGCTCGGGCAGGGGCAGCGCGGCGAGCACATCGACGGAATACCACGAGCGGTCCAGGCCGGGAATCGCCGCCACCTCGTCGTGGAAGGCGGCCCGCCGGCCCGGGGGCATCTGCCGCAGCAGCGCCAGGTGGTCCTTGTGGTCACGGCGCGCGAGCGCGGCGAGGCCGTCCGGCCGGGCGGCCGCCAGCAGGCGCACCAGGTCCGCCCGCAGCGGCGGCTCGTAGCGGCGCCGGTCGATCGCGAGTATCAAGCGGACGGTCCGCTCGGCGGAGACCGCGGCGAGGTCGGCGAGCCTGTCGGTCAGCGGCCCGGGGAGGGATCTCACGGGGTGGCGCTCCAGCAGCTCGAGCACCCGGGCCGGTTCGCTGACGGCGCCTGCCGCGATGCCGCGGGCGTTGTCCTTCCAGAAGGTCTGCCGCGCGGCGTACGGCAGGTCGGCGAGCCTGCGCTCGGCCACGTCCAGCACGGCGACCGGGTGGCGGCGTCCGAGCGAGGCGGAGAGGGTGATCGCGTGTGCCAGCTCCGGCAGTTCGGCGGCGACGACGTCGGCCGAGCAGACCGGGAGCAGCCGGGACGCCTCAGCGGCGCCCCAGCGGTCGCGGACGGCGGGCACCAGCCGCTCGGCCACCGCTGAACGCCCGGCGCGCAGGATGGCGCGGGCCAACTCGTCGCGGACGGCCTTCGAGGCGTCGAGCATCGTGGACTCGATGACGTCGTCGGGGAAGGCGAGGTCCTGGATCGCCCGGTGCGCGTAGCGGCGCACCACCGGGTCCTGGTCGTCGATCCGGTCGATCAGATGGCGTGCCTGCCGCCCGGCGGACGCGGCAAGTGCGGCGAGCCTGCGCTCGTACACGCCACGGCCGTCCCACTCGGCGAGCAGGTCCAGCAGGTCGGATGTCGCGAGGGCGGCGGCGGTGCGGGCCACCTCGCGCAGCCGGAGCGAATGGGGCAGTGGTTCGACAGCGGCGAGCAGCCGGTCGGCGATCAGCTGGGGCATCGGCGGTCATTGTGCCCTCGCGCATGAGGGGCAGGCACCTGGTTTTCTCGCGGCGGTGCGCGCCGGTCGTGCGGGGTCGTCGCGCCGGGCGCTGCCGTGTCGGCTGCGCCTCCCTGCCGCTCGGCGCGACGACCCCGGCGGCGGCGCGGGCGGCGATCTCCGGTCGCGTGTCAGAGACGGCCCGCCTGTCTCGTCTCGGATGGTGAAGACAGGGTTCGAAGCGGACCCACCTCCCACAGGAAGGAGCCAGTCATGAGCGGGGACGCCGCACACCGGAAGGTCGCTCTGGTCACCGGGGCGAACAAGGGGATCGGCCGCGGGGTTGCCGGGCAACTCGCCGATCTGGGCATGACGGTCCTGATCGGTGCCAGGGACCCGCAGCGGGGCGAGGAGGCTGCGGAGGCGCTGCGTGCGGCGGGCGCCGACGCGCACGCCGTCGCGCTGGACGTCACCGACCAGGCCGCAGCCCGCGCGGCGGCGGAGCGGATCGAGGAGCGTTTCGGCCGGCTCGATGTGCTGGTCAACAACGCGGGCATCACCGGGTCGGGACAGGTCTCGCCGCAGGACGCCCATGACCAGGTCCCCAGCTCCGTCGACCTGGACATGGTGCGGAGGGTGTTCGAGACCAATGTCTTCGGGGTGATCGCGGTGACCAACGCGATGCTGCCGCTGCTGCGCAGGTCACCGGCGCCGCGCATCGTCAACGTCAGCAGTCACGCCGCGTCGCTCGCTCTCACCAGCGATCTGCACGGCCCCTTCGCCACGCTGCTGCCGTCCGCGGCGTACTCGCCGTCCAAGAGCGCGGTGACCGCGCTGACGGTGCAGTACGCCAACGAGCTGCGCAAGGACGGCATCCTCGTCAACGCCGCCGCTCCCGGCTACGTCGACACGGACAGCAACAACCACACCGGCTTCCTCACCGTCGCGCAGGGCGCCGAGGTCGTGGTGCGGCTGGCCACCCTCGGTGCGGACGGTCCGACAGCCGGCTTCTTCGGCGCGGACGGTCCGCTGCCCTGGTAGCGGTCTTCCCAAGGCGCGGCTCCTGGCATGGGGAGCCGCGCCGACCCGTGGCGATAGCGTGGACAAGGAGGGGTGGACGTGACGAAGGCCGAGGAATTCCAGGAGCTGCGCCCGCTGCTGTTCGCGATCGCCTACCGGATCCTGGGGAGTGTGAGCGAGGCCGAGGACGCGGTCCAGGAGACGTGGCTGCGCTACCAGGCCACCGCCACCCGGCCCGAGTCGGCCAAGGCGTTCCTGTCGACCGTGGTCACCCGGATCTCGATCGACGTGCTGCGCTCCGCCCGGGTCCGCAGGGAGGAGTACGTCGGGCCGTGGCTTCCTGAACCGCTGCTGACCGACCCGTACCAGGATCCCGCGCGGTCCGCGGAATTGGCGGACTCGCTGTCGATGGCCGCCCTGCTCCTGCTGGAGCGCCTCACCCCGCTCGAAAGGGCGGTCTTCGTGCTGCGTGAGGTCTTCGCCTTCGGCTTCGCCGAGATCGCGTCGGCCGTCGGACGGACGCCGTCGGCGTGCCACCAGCTCGCGGTGCGGGCCCGCCGCCACATGGAGGCGGGTCGGCCCCGGTTCGAGGCCGACCGCAAAGAGCGCGACGCACTCGCCGCACGGTTCTTCGACGCCTTCACGGAAGGCGACGTCGGCGGCCTGACCGACCTGCTGTCCGCCGATGTGCGGATGGTCGGCGACAGCGGCGGCAAGGCCCCGCAGTTCAGGCCCGTCCTCGTGGGCGCCGAGCAGGTGGTCAGGGTGCTCGCGGTGTTCGCCCCGCTGGTGGCGGGCGGGGGCGGCGTCGTGGAGCCGCGGCAGGTGAACGGCCAGCCGGGCGCGATCTTCAGGGACCGGCACGGCCGGGTCCTGAGCACCTGGGCGCTCGACGTGCTCGACGGGCGGATCCGGACGATCCACACGGTGAACAACCCGGAAAAACTCGCTCATGTCGGCCCCACTGCGGACGCCTGGGCCGCCTTCGACGAGGCCGGGAACGACTGACACCGCCAGGGACGCGGCGGGTCACGGGTTCGGCCGGGAGAGCCACATCCGGCCGTGGGACTCGGCGAAGTCCGCACCCACTTCACGTGTGCCGGGGTGGCGCTCGCGTCACCGGCGGCGGCGGGCCGCGAACTCCTCGACCGCCGCGGCGACCGACGCCGGGTCCTCCAGCGGCGAGGCGTGGCTGACGCCCCGCAGCACCCGGGTCTCGGAGTCCGGCAGCCATGAGGCCAGTTGGGCGCCGCGCGCCCGGTAGGCCGTGCCCAGCCGCTCCCCCTCCCCGCCCACGGCCAGCAGCACAGGGGCGGTGACGGCAGCCGCCTGCTCGGGCCCGAAGTCCCACGATCGCAGGGCGGGCCCCTCGGTGGTGAAGAAGTACCGGCTGCCCGCGACGGCCTGCCGCAGCCCCTCCTCGCCGAGTTCGCGCACGAACACCTCGCGGAAGCCCGGCCCGCTCACGCCGCCGAGGAACACGTCGAAAGCCCGCTCGTAGTCCCCCTCGGCCGCCACCTCGACGGCGCGCGGCATGGCCGGGTTTCCCGGCTCGTCGGGCGCGTAGGGGAATGCGGCGTCAAGCAGGACGAGCGTCCCTGCCATGTCGGGTCGGCGGAGGGCGAGTTGGAGGGCGACGGCGGCACCGGAGGAATGGCCGACCAGATGGGCGCGCCGCACACCGGCCGCCTCCAGCACCCGCACCGCGTGCCGGGCGTGGGCGGCCACCGAGGCCCCGCCCGCCAGGTCCTCGCTCCGGCCGTACCCGGCGCGGTGCACCTTCAGGACGCGGTGGCGCGCGGCGAGCCGGCGGCCGACCGGGGTGAACCAGTCCGCGGAGAACGACCCGTGCAGCAGCAGCACTGGGTCTCCCTGGCCTTCGTCCGTGTACGCGATCCGCGCGTCGCCGACGTCCAGCCTCTCCATCACGGCCTCCCTCACGTCCCACCGGCGTCGGCCGGGATGCCGGACGCGGCTCTCGGTGATCAACGAGCCGGAAGCCGGGGGACGTGCAATGTCACCCGTTCGGGAGGAGGGAACGCGGCGGATCCGGGCCGGGCCCCGGTGGACGGACGAGGACGCGCGGTCAGCTCACTGACGCGCTCCAGCCGTCGCCGGCCGCGACCAGCAAGGCCCCTCGGTGCAGGTCGAGGCGGCACGCCGCGGTGGGCCGCCCCGTCTGGACGAGCGGGCCGGGGCCCTCGAACGCCCCGCTGCGCAGGTGGAAGGCGTCAGGCTCGGTACAGCTGACGGTGCGCAGCCGCCAGGGCGCCGACGGGCTCTCGTCGGGTCGAGGCGGCAGCGCGAACTGAAGCTGAGCGACGGCGGAGCGCTCCGAGCAGCGGTCGGCGTCCCCCGCCGTCCAGGCGGCCATGGTGAGAGCCGCCTCCGTGGGTACGCCGAGGACGGGTGTGCCGTCCGCGAGGGAGGGAGGAGTCCGCTCGGCGGCCCGAGGCACCTCGATGAGGTCCGTGCGGCCGGCCAATTTCTCGAGGGTGCCCGCGAGCCAGCGGGCGAGTTCGGGGTCGGCTCGCTCGGCCCAGGCGCGTATCAGGTCACGGAAGGCGGCTTCGCGGCGGCGCCTGCCGCGCCGGGATCCCGCTGCCAGGATCGCCTCGCCCGCGCCGGAGAAGGCCCGGCACAAGGGCAGCACCGGGACACGGTCGCAACGGCGGGCGTAGCGCACCGAACGAAGCTCCCACATGACGCCCCGCAGAAGGGAGGCCGCGGCATGGGCATCGGCGCCCAGGCCCTCGACGGGCGGGGGCGGGAGTCGGCCCGGGTGCGCGGTGCGGGGCGGGGTGACGGCGTCGGCACGCCGGCCGGCGGCCGAGAGGTGCCATGAGCGGTCGTCGAGGCGGAATCGACCGGTTGCCGCGCGGACCCGACCGCCCGTACCCAGGGATATCCCGATCTCCCGCGATCCGGCGTCCAGGGTCACTCCCCGCGTCCCCGTGACGTCGAAAGCGGTCTCGGTGACGCCGTCCAGCCACAGATCCAGGAGGGCAGGTGACTCGCTCGTGCCATCCCCGACGGAGAACGTGCGGTCGACGGCCAACGCCAGAAAGGCGGTCAGGCGAACACCGGCACGCTCCACTCGCAGGTGGCGGACAGACGCCGTTGCCAGGTCGTAGTCGGGGACCAGATCCTCCACGTTCCCCCGGGTGATCGCGCGCAGCGGCGTCATGACGTGCCCGAGGTGGTCGCGGCCCGGATTGTACGGTTCGGCCGGCGGCAGCAGCGACTCGATGTCGTGGCCGGAGATCGCGGCCCGCTCGGCCATCCACGTGCGCCGCGCCTCGCCGAGACCGGCCATCCACTCCAGCGCTGTCATTGCCCGCCGGTCGCGTTCGTCGGCGTCGGACGAACTCGCGGCCCAGAACAACGGGAAGAGGTTGTTGTCCCACACATCCGAAGCGGCGCGAATCGCTTCCCGGTCGAACCAGCGCACGTCCGCGGCAGACTGTGCGATCTGCTCCAACGAACGGTCCAGCAGTGGTCACCGTCGCCGCCGACGGCACGCTCCAAATGCTCGGCAAGTGCGTGGACGTCTCTTACGGCGGCACCGGCAACAACACGCTGGTACAGCTCTGGGGCTGCGATGGCACCGGCAGCCAGACGTGGACGTACAACTCCAGCACGAAGGCGCTGGTCAACCCCCAGTCCGGGCGTTGCCTCGACATCCCGGGCTCCAGCACCGCAGACGGCACCCAGCTGCAGATCTTCGACTGCAACTCGACCAACGCGCAGCGCTGGAACCTTCCCTCCTGACCCGCCGCTGAGCACCACCTCCCAAGCAGCGGCCGGTGGACAGGCGCATCGCCCGTCCACCGGCCGCCACGCCGGTGAATCCTGCTACTGCCGGGTCCACTGCTGGTTGCTTCCGCCGTTGCAGGTCCAGAGTTCGACAAGGCCGCCGTTGGCGGTGGCGGCGCCTGTGACGTCCAGGCACAGTCCTGACGCGGCGTTCGTCACGGTGCCGTTGGTGTTGAGGTTCCACTGCTGGTTGGTGCCGCCGTGGCAGTCGTAGATGATCACCGCGGTTCCCGCGGTCATGCCGCCACCGGATGCGTCGAGGCACTTGTTGCCGTAGACGACCAGTTCCTTCGAAGCGTTGAGGGTCCAGAGCTGGTTGGTGCCGGCGTTGCAGTCCCAGATGTCGAGCTGGATGCCGTTGGCCGTGCTCCCGTTCGGTACGTCGAGGCACCGGCCGGAGGCGGTCCCGCGCAAGGCCGAGGCGCTGCCGCCCCCATCGGCGCTGCCGACGGTGCCCGTCTGCGTGTCGATGGTCCACGAACTGCGGCAGGTGATCGAGGCGGTGGTGCCGCTGATGGTGAGCGGCTCCCAGACGTAGCGCGAGTCGGTGAGGTTGCCCGAATTCCACCGGTCGCCCATGAAGACGTAGCTGGTGGTGCTGGAGCCGGCGACGGGCTGGATGGACGTGGCCTGGGAGTTGCAGGTGTTGGTGCCGGAGGGGGCGAAGCTGCGCCATGACGACCAGGTGCCCGTGATCGAGGTCGCGGTGGCGTACTGGTTGTCGTTGGTGGACCAGCCGGTCAGGTGCGAGCCGAAGAGGTAGTAGGTGCTGCCGATCTTCGCCATGGCCGGCGCCTCGTACTGCGGCAGCGTCATGACCAGGGCGGAGACGCTGAGGAAGTCCGAGGAGAGCCGGTAGATCTGGAGTTTGGCGTTGGTGCGGTCCTCGCTCATGAAGTAGGCGGTGCCGCCGTCGAGGAAGAGGTTGTCGTCGAGGCTGTCGTGGCCGAGCGGTTTCGAGCTGCCGCGGTAGGTGTAGGCACCGCACACGCTGCTGCTGGTGGCGACGCCGGCCTTGCGCTCGGAGTAGTTGCTGTTGTCGATGTGCATGTACATCACGTACGTCTGGGTGGAGCTGTTGTAGATGACGTGCGGGCGTTCGACGACCCGGTTGGGTCCGAGGTCGCCGCTGGACTGGCGGGTCAGGACGTTGCGGACGAACGTCCAGTTCTTCAGGTCGGTCGAGGAGTAGCACCTGATGTTCTGGAAGGGCGACCCGCTGGTCTTGTCCTCGCCGAGCCAGTAGTAGGTGCCGCCGTCCTTGATGAGGCCGCCGCCGTGCGCCTGGATGGTGTTGCCCGAGGTGTCCTGCCAGACGGCGCCTGGGTACTGGGTCACCGTCGCGGCCTGGGCCGGCTGGGTCACTGCGAGGAAGCCGAGGATTGCCGCGAGGACGGCGATCATCCGTCCCGGACTGAATGCCCTGTGCCTTCCGGTGGTCCCGCTGCCGGGTTCTCTTGGTGCCCTTGACGGTCGTTTCACGGTGCGTTCCCTTCGTTCACGATGAGGCCGGGCGCGGACTCGGTGTCCGCCGCCCGGCTACGACAGGTGCACAGGGAGAGTGAATGTTTGCGTTGCCATGATGAGGGTGGGGCGGCTGCTGAGCGAGTGTGGAGCGGACGACCCGGGGGCGTCAAGACAGCTGCCCCGGCCGCGCGGTGGCGTTTCTCGCGGGACGCATAGGCTGGCAGCTCCATCCGGCGCACCACGCACGAGGATCGGTCCATGCACAGCCGCACCAAAATCCGCCTGATCGAACCCGCCGACGCCGCTGCGATCGCCGCACATCGAGCACGCGACGTCGAGGAGGTCCGGCCGTGGGAACCCGCACAACCGCCGGACCTCCTCACCCCGGAGGGCCAGGCCAAGCGGATTGACGGCCTGCTGGCCGCACACCGGGCCGGCACGGTCTGGCCGGGCGTGGTCCTCGCCGACGACGAGGTGATCGGGCAGGTCACCGTCGGAGGCATCCTGCCGCAGCCGCACCTGCGCCGCGGCTCCGTCGGCTACTGGATCGGCTCCGTCGCCCAGAATCAGGGGCACGCCGGGCGCGCGGTCGGGCTCGCACTCCGGGTGATGACCGACGAACTCGGCCTGCACCGCGCCGAGGCGTCGACGAATCTGGAGAATCTGCCGTCGCAACGGGTGCTGCGCCGCAACGCGTTCAGCCCGTACGGCGTCGCGCACTCCTCGATCTTCCTCGACGGGAGCTGGCGGGACGGGCTGCTCTGGGAGCGGATCCTGGGCGACTGACCGACCTTCGGAGGGCCCGATGCAGGAGCCGTCCACGGCACAGTCGCCCAGGCCGTCACAAGTCAGCCAGAGAGGGACGTCGACCAGTAGTAGTAATCCAAGGCAACCGTCATGAACTGGTCGCCGTAGACGGATTCCGGCAATCCGGGAGAGGTTCGCAGGGCCGTACCGTAACCGCTGTCGAACTGGCCGTATGTCTCGATGCCGTTGTAGTCGAAGCGCCAGCGCTGCCCCTTGGCGTTTCCGTCGCAGGTGAAGCTCGTCCAGACGGCGTTGGCCTGATCCAGGCCGGACTTGACGTCGGTCGCCAGGCACCTGCCGCTCACCCGGCTCGCCAGCATGCGGCGGCCCTGCGAGTTCATGGAACCCGTCCAGTACCAGTCCTGCTGCAGGTTGCCGCTGTCGCAGGCACCTTCGAAGACCGAGCCGGAGGCGGTGGACTCGAGGCAACCGCGTTTGGCGTTGTCGAACGACCAGTACGTGGTCGCCGCGGACGCGGCGGGCGCGATCGGCAGGGCGACCGTCGCACCGAACAGCACTGAGGTGAGCGCGGCGGCGGTGGCCGCGGTCCGCGAGATCTTGCGTATTCCGGTCGTTCCCCGCATCGACGGCATCCTTCTTCAGCAGTATGGCTCGTATGGCTTGTATGGCCCGTATGGCCGTTTCCGCCCGCGGGTCGTTCCGGAGAAGGCTCCCTGCGGACCAAGGGCTCGCAAAGTACCAGCATTTTCCTGCCGGTCCCTGACCACCCGCCCGATCCTCACACAGGGGCACCAGGGGATGTGGCATCCGCCCTGGCAGCGCACATCGCCGTGTCAGGACTGCGCCATGGATCGACCGCCTGAACTGCACTGATATCCATCGGGATATCGCAGTAGACAGCGATCGGTCTTGGACAACGGGTGTTGGCCGCTGCTGTGCTGATCGCATGAACAGAACCAGGGGACCCGGTTTCAACCGTCGGCTGCTGCTCCAGGGCGCTGCGGCCGGAGCGGCCGCGCCCGCTTTGGCCACCACGGGTGCGGCCGCCGCCGCGGCCCCCGCACGGGCGGCAGGAGGGCCCCGGGAGGGCGCCGCGGCCGAGGTGGTCTTCCAGTGGTTCGGCACCAGTGGCTGGCGCATGGACGTCGACGGCCGAACGGTGTTGTTCGACCCGTACCTCACCCGGTTCCCGACCGGGCTGTTCACCGGGAAGTTCGACCCGAAGACGAAGCTGACCACGAACGAGGAGCTGGTCTCCGCGCACATGGGCCGGCCGGAAGTGGTCCTGGTCAGCCACAGCCACTGGGACCACCTCAACGACGTGCCCTTCATCGCCACCGCCACGTCCGCGCAGATCGTCGGCACGGAGACGACGTATCACCTGCTCAAGGCGTTCGGTGTGGACACCACCCGGATCATCGTCGTCAAGGGCGGCGAGATCCTCGACTTCGGCGGGTACGCGGTGGAGGTCGTCTCCAGCCGCCACAGCAGGAACGCGAGCCGCGGCTACTTCGCCCCCGGCACCCTCAACGGGCCCGCGGACCGGCCGAGGCCCGAGACGATCGCGGATCTCCCGGAGGGCGACACCCTGGCCTTCCATGTGACCTTCGACGGCGGCCCGTCGGCCTTCCTCATGGGGGCCAGTGACTTCAGCGAGCGCGACGCGGCCGGGCTGGCACCCGACGTGGCGATGATCGCGACGCCGACCAGCAGCTCGACCCGAAACTACGTGTCGCGGCTGCTGACGGCTCTGGGCGGTCCCCCCACCGTCGTACCGGTGCACTGGGACAACTTCGAGACCTCGTTGGCCCAGGCACCGCAGCGGGATCCGGCGGTGGACTGGGACGGCTTCGTCCGGCAGGTGCGGTCCGCTTCGCCCCGCTCCCGCATCGTGGTGCCCGAGTACGTGACCCCGTACCGTTTCCGCTGATTCATCCGGCGGCCGGTGAAATAATCCGGCCGCCCCACCGCCCGCCGGCGAACCGGGCGCACAAGCCCGAATCGTATTTCCCAGCGGGGCTGGCGTGCCGCATAACTTCCGGCTACGTTTGGCGCGTGAATAGAACTCTCCGCAAGAAGCGCACGAGCACTGCGGCCCTCCTCTTTGCCGCGGCCTCAGGACTGGGATTTCTGGCACCTGCCACTGCGGCACACGCCGCTGCTCCCGACCCGGTGTACTGGAGCTTCAGCAACAACACGTATTACCCGAACCAGTGCCTGACCGGAGGCAAGAAAAACTCCCAGGGCACATCGTCGGTCTTCATGGCGACCTGCACGGGAAGCTACTACCAGAAGTGGGACTGGCGCGGCGAGGACCCCACGAACCCCAGCTTCCTTGAATTGCAGAACAAGGCGACGGGACTGTGCCTGGCCACGGACTACAAGAGCGACGACTACAACGCCGTCTGGGCCAGCACTTGCGAATGGCGGCCGGGCATGCGCTTCCGGTACGTCTTCAACGACGACATGCCCAACTCCGGCGGAGAGCTCATGTCGGATTTCACCCATCCCCCTTACGGGGACTATTCTGAACTGCGGCCCGCGGCCTCGGGCGCCGTGTACAACGGACTGCCGGACTTCGCGTGGAACGGCACCTTCTAGAACGTCCTGAACACCGGTGACCGGCCACCAGAGTGCTTCTGACCTGGTGGCCGGTCCTATGCCGCGCCCGGGCGGCACGCGCAGGGCGGTCTACGGGACGACCGCGCTCGGGCTCACGAGTGGCTGCCGACCCACGAGTCCATGTACGCGTCGCTCGTGTTGTTGGCGTACACGGCACCGGATTCCCGCGGAGTCAGAAAGACATTGGGGAGGTTCAAGTTGGCCAGGAGGTAGTGGTAGCCTCCTCCTGCGCTCATCCACATGAACCGCCTGCCGTCGCTCCAATCGCACCTGCTCACCCAGACGGCATTCCCGTCATAGCTCTTGTGATCGGTCGCAAGGCACAGACCCGTGGCCTTGTTCTGGAGTTCGAGCGCGGGATACGTGCTGTCATCCGAGCCTCGCCAGTCCCACTGCTGGAAAAAACTCCCGTTGCAGGTCGCCATGAACGCGTGGGCCGTACCGTTCGACTGGATGTTGCCCCCTGTCAGGCAGGTATTGCCATTGCCCACCATGGAGTTCGAGAAAGTCCAGTACGTGGGGATCTGAGCTGCGGCCTCCGCGGACGCGGGTACCAGAACTCCCAGGGCCACGGCTGCCGCAAAGGCCGTGACGACAGCACCGAAGCGCCTGAAATACTCGGCTGATTTCATGCGACAGAAGATATCGACAGGGTCCACGTTGCACCAGTGTCGTCCCGAAAGAGCAAGGGGATCATTTGGGTCCAGAATTACCAAAAAGGCCGGGCCGCTTCGGGATCCCCGACACGGGTCATGGAATCTTCCCCTGTACGACACCCGGCGTTCACCCGCATGCGGCCTGTGTGACGCTTCATCCGGCAGGCGACAGGGGTGCGCCCCGCCGCGGGGGTCGACGGGGCGCTCGGGGGTGGGGCAAGCCTGCGCCTCCGTGAGCGCGGTGACCATACGCATATATGCGTACGATCACGCCGGCGAGCCGTCGGAACCCGGCTCACGGCACACTGCCCGCGGGCGCCTCCGCCGACTCGACCCGGGCCAGCGCGTGGACGATGGGCGCCCCGTCCGCGGTCGCCCCGTAGGAGACGCCCACGAACACCACCCGCACGTAGGCGTCGTGGAGCCGGACGACCTGGCCTGCGGCCGGTATCGGCAGCGGTCCGTTCGCCCCGATGTTCGCGAGGACGACCTCCTCCTCGCCCGTTCCGTAGGTGAACTGCACGACGTGCTCGACGAAGGGCCAGTCCACGCGCGGACGGCCGGCTTCGATCTTCCTGATCCGCTCGACACCGGGGGGCAGTTCGGCCATCAGAAGTCCTCTTTCATCGGAGATGACGGTCCACGACCTGGGCGCGGACACCGATACGCTGCCCGTATGGGCCGAGAACAGCAACCGGTGGATGCCCGCGAGCTCTTCGAGGCCTTGCGCGACCACCAGGGCCCTGATGCCTACGGCGCCGTTGTGGCCGCCTGGCTCGACAGGGCCGGATCCGGCTATCGGACCCGGCTGGCCGAAGCCGCGGAACGGCTGTGCCGTGCGGCCTTCGACGGGGCCGCCCCGGCGCGCGCGGACCTGAGCTGGGAAATTTACGCCCTGAGCCGTGTCAACGACGTGCTGCTGCTGTCCTTCCAGGCGCCCGTCGAGGCAGCGGCCGAGGCACTTCACCCGTTCCCTTGGCCGACCGTGGCGATGCGTGACTACCTGCGGTTCTCCACCCGCCTGGGCCTTGTGCCTTTCGAGGACAGGGGCACGTTCGATCCGTTTCTGCACGAGATCGTGGAGGTCGAGCAGGCCGCGGACCCGGACGAGCCGATACGTGTCATCGACGTCGTCTGGCCGGGGCTGTGGCTGGGCCCGCTGCTCTTCAGCCGGGCGGGCGTGAAGGTCCTGGCCGGTGCCCGGCACGCGGAGCGCGGGGTGGCCGACCGCTCCCCCCTCTACTGGGCCTTCCTGCGCCGCAACCGGCCGACGGTCGACCTGTCACACGGCTGGGGGCACAACTCCCAGTGGCGCACGGACTTCCGCCTGGACCACCGCACCGAGGCCGGCGAGTGCGTCAACGCCGGCGGCGGCGAGGACATCGACGCGGCGGCCGGGGCCGATGCTCCCGGCGCGCTGCTGACCCCCGAGGAGCGGCGCCTGCTCCTTCGCCACCGCTGCCTGCTCCGTACCCCCTCGAACGCGGCGGCGCTGGCCTCGATGCCTGGCTGGGAGACGGATCTCCACCCGTTCGACTGGCGGCTGCCCGCCGCCGGGACCACCTGCCCCCCTCTTCATGGACGGGAAGGGTGGGGCCGGTCGCCGGCGCAGGGGGGGCCGTAGGCGACGGGAGTGCCGGCCGAGGTCAGCGGGAGCGTCGAACTTGCGGGAATGTGTTTTTTTGTGCGAGCTCTTGACCACGAATCAAACATGACCGCACACTGTGCCCCAGTTCTCCCGACGTTCCGTCGGACTGCTCCGACTCGGGCGACACGACCGGTGAACG
The DNA here is from genome assembly GCF_043197715.1 of Streptomyces sp. NPDC049040. Taxonomy (NCBI): domain Bacteria; kingdom Bacillati; phylum Actinomycetota; class Actinomycetes; order Kitasatosporales; family Streptomycetaceae; genus Streptomyces; species Streptomyces sp. NPDC049040. The sequence continues at coordinate 40,150 of NZ_JBICTO010000026.1, read as the reverse complement.
GTGTCCGCCGGCCCGCTCGCCGCCTCTCGGATCGCAGGCGCAGGAATCACCGTGCACCAGCGTCTTCTGCACCGATCCCCCCGCACAGCAGAGGAGACTTCATGAGGTACCGCAAAGCAGGACTTGTCGTGGCGATGGCCGCCGCCGTCGGTATGGGAACGGCACTGCCGGTGGCGGCCGCCGGAGCCTCCGCACCGGCGCCCGCGGCCGCCGCGCCCGCGAGCTTACGGCTGATGCCGCTGGGCGACTCGATCACCTGGGGCGTCGGCAGCCCGTCGGGAAACAGCTACCGGGGCTTCCTGTGGAACGAGTTGGCAGCAGAAGGGCACGCCCAGGACTTCGTCGGCTCCGGCCGCAACGGCCCCATGTCCGACCCGGACAACGAGGGCCACTCCGGCTGGCGGATCGACCAGATCGATTCCATCACCGACTCCGTCATGGCCCAGTACCGGCCCAACGTGGTCACCCTGGAGATCGGCACCAACGATCTGAACGGCCTCTACGAGGTGGGCACCGCCACCGACCGGCTCAGCGCCCTGATCGACCGGATCACCAACGACGCCCCCGACGCCACGGTCCTGGTCGGCACCCTGATCGTCTCCAACAGCGGCAACGAGGAACCCCTGCGTCCTGCGTTCAACGCCAAGCTCCCCGGCATCGTCCAGGCCAAGCAGGCAGCGGGCAAGCACGTCCGCCTGGTCGACATGAGCGCGCTGACCACCGCGGACCTCTCGGACGCCCTGCACCCCAACGACAACGGGTTCAGCAAGATGGCCGACGCCTTCAACGCGGGTGTCCAGGCCGCCGACGCGGCCGGCTGGATCAAGCCGCCGGTCGCCGTCAGCGCCGGAGCGGTGCGCTCGGGCGTCGCAGGCAAGTGCCTCGACGTCAACACCGGCAGCAGCGCGAGCGGCACCGCGGTGCAGATCTGGGGCTGCAACGGCACCGGCGCCCAGTCCTGGAGCGCGTCCGCCGACGGCACGCTGCGCGCCCTCGGCAAGTGCCTGGACGTGACCGGGGCCGGGACGGCGAACGGCAGCAAGGTCGAGATCTGGGACTGCAACGGCGGCGCCAACCAGCAGTGGCAGGCGTACAACGGCGGCTACCGCAACCCCGCCTCCGGCCGCTGCCTCGACGACCCCGGCGCCTCCACCACCGACGGCACCCAACTCGTGCTGTGGGACTGCAACGGCGGCACCAACCAGAAGTGGTCCGCTCCGGGCGCGTGACCGGCCCGCACCGGCGCCCGTCGCGCCGGGCACCCCGGCGCCGGCACGGCTTCCCGGCGGTGCCCGGCGGCCGGGCCGGCTGCGTCAGGTGCGCCCGCGGCCCCGGTAGAGGTCGAGCTCACCGTCGAGTTCGACGGCGAGGACGGTCGCGTGCTCGTCGAGGTCCGCGGCGGCCGGGGCGTCGATCCAGGTGAGTCCTGGAACCTCGTGCAGGCCACCGGTGACGTGGTGGGCGAGTTCGGTGCCGGTGCCCAGCACGGTGACCCGCTTGACGGTGCTGCGCAGGCCGCGGACGGCGAGGGGGCCGCGCGGGGCGTCGTAGCAGATCAGGTAGAGGGTGCGGCGGTCGGCGGACAGGGTGCTGGGGCCGTGGTGGTGTCCCGGTGGCATGCCGGCGACGGTGCCGTGCACTGCGGCGTCGTGCCGGGCCTTCCAGGAGCCGAGGCCTTCGAGGCGCTCGATCTGCTCGCCGGGTATGGTGCCGTCCTGCCGCGGGCCGACGTCCAGCAGGAGGTTGCCGCCCATGGCGATGGTCTCGGTGAACCAGCGGACCAGTTGGCGCACGCTTTTGTGGTTGTGGTCGGCGTGCTGGTAGCCCCAGGAGTCGTTGACGGTCAGGCACAGCTCCCAGGGCCCGTCGGGCGCGTCGACGGGCAGGCCCTGTTCGGGGGTGGCGTAGTCGCCGTGGGAGAGCATGCGCGCGTTGAGCACCGTGTCGGGGTTGTGCGCGAGTATCAGGTCGGCGAGCGGGCCGACGGCCCACTGGTCCTCGCTGCGTTCCCATTCGCCGTCGAACCAGAGCAGGTCGGGGCGGTAGCGCTGCATCAGCTCGCCGACCTGGGCGTTGCGGTAGGTGAGGTAGCGCTGCCAGGCGGCGGGGTCCTCCTGCCCGTCGGCGGGGGTGACCAGGGGGTGGGTGGGGTCGGTGTGGTGGGGCGGGTCGGGGTGGATGACCGTGGGGTAGTCGGGGTGGCTCCAGTCGGAGTGGGAGTAGTACAGACCGACCTTGAGCCCCTGCGCGCGCAGGGCGTCGGCGAAGGGGGCGACCAGGTCGCGACCGGCGGGGGTGTGCTCGGCGACGTTGAGGGTGCCCTGTGCGGTGTCCCAGAGGGCGACGCCGTCGTGGTGGCGGGCGGTGAGGACGGCGTAGCGGGCCCCCGCGCGGGCGAAGAGCGCCGCCCAGTCGCGGGGTTCGTAGGCGGCGGCGGTGAAGCCGTCGAGCTGGGCGAGGTATTCCTCCCGGCTGAGCTGTCCGTTGTAGAGGGCCCAGGATTCGGGGACGCCGTCGACGGCGTAGATCCCGTAGTGGATGAAGATGCCGAGCTTGGCGTCGGCGAACCACGGCTGCATGGGCATGGACGGCTGCTCTCCTGGTCGGGCCGGTGGACTGGCGTGCGGGCCGGAAGCCGGGCCGGGGCGCGACCGGCCGGCGTCCCGGTGCCGGTGGAATGGACGAAGCGTACGGGGAGGGGGTCCGGCGTCCGCCGGAGGCCTCGGACCCCGGCGCCTCGGCCGGCACGGCTCTCGGAGGGTCGGCGGTACGTAGCGCTCCCGCCCCGCTGCTGGTCATCGCCAGCGGACGGGACCCGCTCGACGCGGTCCTGACCGCCGGACCGGCTCGGTGCCCGCACCTGGTCCAGACGTCCTGGCCGGCTCAGGGAGCAGGCAAATATCTTTCACGAGTAAAACACCTGTTAATCTCATCATCATGCGCACCGCCCCCTCTCCCCCTCCATCCGCCTGCGTCGCCACACCCCGCGTCCTGCCGCTGCCGCTCGGCCGCGCGCTGCGGCCGGTGCGACCGTCCGACGTCTGGTTCAAGCCCGCCACCAGCGTGCTCATCGCCCAGCTGGTGCCGAACCTGATCCTGCTGGCGCTCGGGCGGCTGGACCTGGCGGCCTTCACCATGGCCGGATCGCTGTGCGCGCTGTTCGCCCACAACCTCCCCTACGCCGCCCGCGCCCGCGCGCTGGCGTGGGTGGTCGCCGGCATGGCGGCCGGAGTGGCGGTGGCGCTGGGGACGGCCGCGACGACCTCGTCGGTGCCGGTGCTGATCGCCGTGGCCGCCGCGCTGGCCGCCGCGCAGAAGGCCGTGTGCGACGCCACCGCGATCGGGCCGCCGGGGCCGCTGATCCTGACCTTCGTCACCTCCGGCACGCTTTTCCTGCCGGGGCCGGTCGCCGTGGGGCGGATCCCAGGCGACCTCGGCCTGGTGCTCGCCGCCGGCGCGTTCGCCTGGCTGGTCGGCATGTCCCCCTCGCTGCTGTATCCGCAGGGTCCCGAGCGGCGCGCCACCGCCCGCGCGCTGCGTGCCGCAGCCGCGTACGCCGACACCCGCGGTACCGGGCCCGGGCACGAACGGCTGCGGTCCGCCGCCGCGGGCGCCATCCACGCGGCCTGGCAGTCCCTGCTCTCCGTGGGGGTCGATCACCCCGGCCGCCGGACGCTCGACCTGCTGGTGGTCAGGGCCGAGGTCGCGCTGGCCGCGCCCGCCGCGACCGACGCCGATCAGCTGCGCGCCTGGGCGGCGGCGCTGCCCGGCCGCCGCCCGCTCCCCCGGGTCGCCGGCCTGCCGGATGCGACCGCCGGCGCCGAGTCGACCGCCGGCGGGCACGAACTTGCCGGTGTCGGGGCCGTGCGGAACCCCCCGCGTTCCCCCTGGTGGCACCGGCTGGCACCGGGATCCGCCGCCCTCCCGCTGGTGCTGCGGACCTTCCTGGGCTGCGCGCTCGCGGGGTACGCCTCGTACGCGGCCGGGGTCGGCCGGCCCTACTGGGCGGTGATCGCCGCGGCCTCCCTCTACCAGGCCAATGTGACCCTCACCTGGAACCGCGCCCTCCAGCGGTCCGTCGGCACTCTCGGCGGGGTGCTGGTCCTCGCCGCGATCACCCCCCTGACCCGGGTCGGGGCGCTCCCGCTGGTGCTCTGCACGGCCGCTTTCGGCTTCGGTGCGGAGGCGCTGATCACCCGCAACTACTGGATCGGCAACCTCTGCGTCACCCCGATGGCCCTGCTGATCACGCAGTTCGCCCAGCAGCAGCCCACCGGCCGGCTCATCTCCGACCGGGTCGTGGACACCGTCATCGGCGCCGCCGTCGGCTTCGCCACCGCTGTCGTCGTCACCAACCGCAGGGCCGGACGCCACCTGGAGCGGTCCCTGGACTCGACCGAGGCCGCCCGGGGCCGCTGCGAGAGGGCGCTGGCCGACGCCGGGACCGATCCTGCGGGACGGGAAGGCGCGCGGCGCGCGCTGGCCGCGGCACTGGTCGACCTGCGGGTCACCGCCGACGCCGCGGCCGGCGAGTGGTGGCAGCGGGCGCTGCCGAAGGAGCGGCTGCTCAGCGTGGAACAATCCGGTCACGCGACGCTGGCGGCGGCGGTCCGGCAGCGCACGGCGGCGGCCTCGGCCCGCCGGGCAGCGGGCGCCGCCGGGGTTTGCGGCGGGCATCCGGTGATGGAGGAGACGTACAGGTGACGGCGCACGAGCACGACGCCTCCGGGCCCGCAGCCCCATCGGCCGGGGCTGCCCCCGAGGCCGCTGCCGGGACCGCCGGGTCAGGAGAGGGCCCGGGGAGTCGTACGCACGGCAACGACAGCGTCATGACCGTCGTCCGGCAGTGGCACGCCGTGCACCCGGGCCTCGCGACGGCGCCGATGGAGCTGATCGGACGGCTCAACCGGTGTGCCGCGCTCCTCCAGCAGGCGCAGGACGCCCCGCTGCGGCTGGCAGGGCTCACCCGGGCCGAATTCGATCTGCTGGGCGCGCTGCGCAGGACCGGCCGGGCGCTGACTCCCGGCGACCTGGCCAAGGAGACGTACTCCTCGGGCGCCGCGGTCACCAAGAGGCTCAAGCTGCTCACCGAGCGTGGCCTGGTGGAGCGGCGCGGTGACAGCCGCGACCGCCGGGTGATCCGCATCCACCTGGCGGATCAGGGCCGCGACCTGGTCGACGGCATCCTGCCCGGCCAGCTCGCGTACGAGGCGTCGGCTCTCTCCGGCCTCGGCACCGGCGAGCAGGCCGACCTCACCGCCCTGCTGAGCACCCTGCTGGTGCAACTGGAAGGCCGCCTCGGCGGCTTCCGCCCCTGAGCCGACGGCGATCCCACCGCCCGCGGTGCGCGGGCGCAGGCCGCCGGGCAGCGGGAAAAGGTGCGGCTTCAGCCGGGCGCTGCCACCCTCGAAGGGATGTCTCGCGCCGCACCGGCCTCAGCGTGCGCGTCCACCCGGGGCGCCGGATCCCGGCCCCCCGGATCGTCTCCGACAAGTCCCTCGCGATCGCCGCGTGGCTCCACCCCCTGCAGCGGAATGAGGAACCGAGATGACGCAGACCCGTATCCCCCTCCGAGCCGCCGTGGTGCTGACCGCGGCCGCGGTGGCCGTGCCCCTCTCCCTGGGCGGATTCGCCCCCGCCGCCTCCGCCCAGGACACGGCGGCCTCGCCGAGCCCCACCCCTTCTGAAGGCACCTTCGGCAGCGGCTGCTCCGGCAGCAAGACGGCAATGGCCAGGGCCGATGTGGCAACGGCCGCGGCCACGAACCCCCAACTGGCGAGCCTGGTCGTGGCGCTCAAGCGGGCCGGTCTGTTCGACACGCTCAACTCGGCTCAGAACGCCACGGTCTTCGCGCCGACCAACGCCGCGTTCAAGAAGCTGTCCGCGTCCAAGCTGGCCTCGCTGACGGCGAATCCGTCCCAGCTGAAGAAGGTCCTCAGCTACCACGTCGTGGGGGACAAGCGGATCACGCCCGCCGAACTGCCCAAGGGGTCGTTCAAGACGCTGGAAGGCGCCAGCCTCACCACGTCCGGATCCGGGACCACCTTCAAGGTCAACAACACCGCGAACATCGTGTGCGGCAACGTCAAGACCCGCAATGCGGCCGTCTACCTCATCGACAACGTCCTGATGCCTCCCTCCTGATGCCGCGCACGCCGTGACGCACGACCGGCGGCACCACCGCGACACCGCCTTCGGCGGCCGGCTCTCCGCCGGCCGCCGATGACCCACACCCACACGGGTCCCGTCGTTGGCAGGACAGCCCCGCGCTCCCGTAGCCTCGTCGCCGGGAGGGATGGCCATGGCGGACAGGACCACGCTCGCGGGCTGGGCGAGGGACGGCGAGGCCGAAAGGATCGCCGAAGTGGTGGGACCGCTGGTGGCGGATCGGGACCGCTCCAGAGAGTACGCACGCAGCGTCGAGACCCATCTCTCCTACGTGCTCAAGGTGTTGGCGGTGACACCGGGCAGGCGGTTCATGGAGCAGCTGCTGCGCGTGTACGGAGGGGCCGGCGGCGAGAGCCTGCTCGCGTCGATGATCGCCAGCCAGCAGTCCTTCGAGGACGCGCTGTACGTGCTCGCGCAGGAGCCTCCCACCGGCAGGGCGGACGTACTGGGCGGTTGCCTTTACCACGAGTTGCTGTTGCGCGGTGCCGATCCCCAGGTGCTGAGGCGGGCCAACCGCCGCCGCATGCCGACGTGGTTGTCGCCGGATCTGAGCTGGCTGCCCACGGAGATCCGCGAGCCGGAGCGCGGCCTGTTCTTTCCGAGCTACTCCTACGACGGCGGAGGGAGCCCCGGCGGCGCGGACGACATGGCCGCGCCGGCGCAGATCGGCCCGGACGTCCGCCGCCAGGGGGCCGCGTACCGGTTCCGCGAGACGGCTTCGGTGGATCTGCGGACCGCGCTCACCGAAGCGCCGCGAAAAGGCGACATGCTCACCTTCGAAGGACGGGCGTTCACCATGGAACGGCCGATCCCGCACGACGCGCTGCCGGGTGTGCTCGCCGCCCTGCCGCTCGAGTGCCTGGAAGGCCTGGAGGACGACACCCGCTTCGAGGTCTCGCCCAGCTCCCTCGCCGAGGTGTGGAAGCTGCTCTACCACAGCGCGGCGAGCGGCGGCATCGGGTCCGAGGGCCTGTACGGCGCGTACGGGCGGCTGGCCGCCTGGAGGTCCGTCTGCGCGCTGTCCGGTGCGGACCTGCACGCCTCCTTCGACCGGGTCGAGGAGCAGGCACTCGCGTGCACGTGGTGGCGCTTCGAGACCGACGCCGAGTGGTTCTGCAACGACCTCTCCGCCGACTACGGCATCGCCGCCCTCACCCCGGACGGCCGCCGCCTGGCCGTGGTGGCCGCCACCGACACGGATTAGGGTCTGCCGGATCACGGGACCGGGCCAGGGCCGGGGCCGGCCGGTGCCCCCGTCGTGTTGACCGCCCCCGGCAGGCAGTGCTGGAGTCGGCACGTGGACAGCATCCCCGCCAACCGGCGGCTCTGGAACCGGATCAGCAGCGCCTACCAGCACAAGCACGACCCGCAGATCGGCGCCGCACCCCGGCTGTGGGGCATGTACTCCGTCCCCGACACGCACCTGCACGCCCTGGGCGACGTCACCGGCAAGCGGGTCCTCGAACTCGGCTGCGGCGCAGGCCAGTGGTCCAGGGCGCTCGCCGCCGAGGGCGCCACCGTGGTCGGGCTCGACCTCTCGGAAGCGCAACTCGCCGCAGCGGCCCGCGCGATGGGAGCGGCCCGCCACCCGCTGGTGCAAGGCGCCGCCGAACGACTCCCCTTCGCCGCGGACAGCTTCGACCTGGTGTTCTGCGACTTCGGTGGGCTCAGCTGGGCGCCCCCGCACCTGGCCGTCCCGCAGGCCGCACGCGTCCTGCGCCGAGGCGGACGCCTGGTGTTCAACGTCGCGAGCCCATGGTTCGAAGCCTGCTACGACGAGGCCGCCGGCCGCGTGACCACGACGCTGCGGCAGGACTACTTCGGGCTCGACACCATCGCCGAGGGCGACGGCGCGACCAGCTACCAGCTCACCTACGGCGGCTGGGTCAAGGTCCTGCGCGGCGCGGGTCTCGTCATCGACGACCTCATCGAGCCGCGGCCCGCAAGCGGAACACCCAACGGCTACAACGAGACCGACCCACCCGACTGGGCACACCGCTGGCCGGCGGAGCTGCTCTGGACAACCCACAAGCCGTAGGTCCGCCGCGCCGGGACATGGAGGCATCCCCGCGCCGGGGTGGGGGCAGCCCGGCCGGTGGCCGTCGCGTCGCACGGTCGTGCTCCGGTCATCCCGGGCAGCGCAGCAGCAACAAGGCGATGTCGTCGCTGCTCTGCGGCACGACCGTCTCCTCGGCCCGCGCGACGAGGGCGTCCGCGATGTCGTCGAGGGGTTCGTCCCCCGCCTGTGCGAGCTGTTCGGCGAGGCTGTCGATGCACAGCCCGAGGTCGACGCCGTGCCGCTCCACGAGGCCGTCGGTGTAGAGGGCGAGCAGGCTGCCGGGCGGCATCGGCAGCTCCACCGGCTGGAAGGGCGCGTCCTCCTCGACGCCGAGGAGCAGCCCGGGCGGCAGATCGACGACCTCGGTACTGTGGTCGGGATGGCGCAGGATCGGCGGCGGGTGACCGGCGGAGGCCAGGACGGCCCGCCGCCCCGGCAGGTCGAGGTGCGCGTAGAGGCAACTGCAGAACATGCTGCCACTCAGCTCGATCAGCAACCGGTTGGTGCGGGCGAAGATCTCCTCGGGCGGCGCGCCCACCCGGGCGTGGGTGTGCACCGCGGTGCGGATCTGGCCCATCAGGGCCGCCGCCTGGACGCTGTGCCCCTGGACGTCGCCGATCACCGCCCCCAGTGACCTGTCGCCGAAGTCGACCAGGTCGTAGAAGTCGCCGCCGACCTCGACGGCGTGCGTCGCGGGGCGGTACCTGGCGGCGACCTCCAGGCCGCGCACCTCGGGCAGCCGGCGAGGCAGCAGCCCGTCCTGCAGGCCACGCGCCACGTGGGCGTTGACGTCGTAGAGCCTGGCCCGCTCCAGCGCCTGCGCGATCATCCCGGCCAGCGAGGTCAGCTCGGCGCGTTCGTCCGCGGAGAAGGGATGCGGTTCGTCGTATCCGAGCACCCAGCAGCCGAAGGTGCCGCTGGAGACGGTCAGCGGGAGGAAGGCGAAGGCGGCCATGTCGCGGTGGAGCCGGTGCTGGGGGAAGTCGCGCACCAGCTGTGCGGTGTCGGGGTGGAAGCGCGGTATGCCGGTCTCCATGGTCCGTGTGCCCTCGGTCCTGGTGGCCAGCGGAATGCCGTCGAAGTACTCGCGCGTCCGCGGCGGGAAGCCGCGCGAGTCCATCACCCGCAGCCGGCCCTCGTCGGCGACCACCAGGGCCAGGCCCTGGGCGTCGAGTATCGGCATCATCTGCTCGATCAGCGACTCGGTCACCTCCTTGGCTCCCGACGCCTCCGTGAGCGCGGCTGTCAGGTGCAGCAGGTGGAAGAGGGTGCCGGTGGTGGTCGGGGCGGCGGCAGCGGCGTCCTTTGGGTGCTGTGGCGCCCCGGCCGCGCTGTCCGCGCTGTCCGCGGGCACGATGCGCACGCTGATGCCGGTGGCGTCGGGATGGAGCAGGACCGACAGCCGGGCGCCGTCCGGCCGCCTGGCGGCGAAGCCCGTGGGCACGCGGCTCAGGAAGGCCGAGAGATAGGCGTTGTCGTGTGCGGGGTCGGCCAGCCAGGGCAGTACGTCCCTGATGTCGGCGCCGAGCAGCTCCGCGCGGTCGCGACCGAGCAACCGGGCCGCCCGGGCGGAGACGAAGGTCATCCGGCAGAGGAAGTCGAGGGCGACGAACCCTTCGGAGAAGCGCTCGGTGAGCGCGGCGGCGGGCCCCTCACGAGGGACCGGCGGGGGCTGCTGCACGACGAGCGGCTCGTCCCTCGGACGCACCGGATGCCCCTGGTCGGCGGCCTCTTTCAGCGTCCAGGCCATCTGCTCGGCGGCCTCCCGGGTCGCCGCCAGCTCGGTGGCGGACAGTGCTGCGTGGCTGCCGGGCCAGAGCAGCTGCATGACCCCCCAGCAGGCTCCGCCGGCCATCAGCGGAACGGCGTAGATCCCCACCGAGTACGGGAACACGAGCGCGGCCTGCGGGAATCGGCGCGCCATCTGCTGCTGGTCGGCGACCAGTACCGGTGCCTGGGACCTGGCCGCCTCGGCCGCCGGCACCGGCGCCGCCAGCGCTATCGGCGACCACGGTTTGGCGAGCCTGCTGGGCCCTCCGATCACCGACGTCATCTGCAGCGCCTGCCGCTCCGGGACGTGCAGGAAGAGGTTGCCCACATGCGCTCCCACGGCACGCGCGGTGCTGTCGAAGGCATGATCGACCCGTGTCGCCGCCTCGCGCGCCTCGGCTCGGACGGGGCCTCGATCGTTCCCGTGCACGTTCTCCCGCCTTATGTCCTACCTCAAGGTTTGGGTGTTTTGCACCATCTTATAGTCTTATGAACGCTCGGATGATCGGGAGTGATGCCCCGGCGCGACCGCGACGTGCGGCGCGTACGGGCCGGGACCTCGGGCCCCGGTCGCCCGGTCCGGCTCGTCAAGGGCCGTGCTCACCCGCGGCCGGCGATGACCCCGATGCCGCGGCCGCCGGGATCATCGAGACGGTCCCGAATCACCGTCGCGGCGCCGGGTGCGCCGGTGCACTCTGGCCTCCCAGGGTTCGAGCACCAGGCGGCCGGTCGGGGCGGGAGCCGACGGCCCGTTGCCCAGGACCAGTTCGGCGTCGTCCCAGCCTGCGGGCAGCTCCGCCGTGACGGTGTCGCCGCTGAAATTCCCGGCGACCAGCAGCTCCGTGTCGCCATACCCGCGGGTGAACGCGTAGATCTGCTCATGGTCCGGCAGCAGCATGGTGAAGTCGCCGTGCACGACCGCCGGTTCACTGTGCCGCAGGGCGATCAGCCGGCGGTGGTGGTGGTAGACGGAGCCGGGGTCCGCTCGGGCGGCAGCGGCGTTGATCTCGGTGTGGTCGGGGTTCACGGGCAGCCAGGGGGTGCCCGTCGTGAAACCGGCCTGCGGCGAGTCGTCCCACTGCATGGGCGTGCGGGCGTTGTCCCGGCCCATCGCCCGCAGGCCGGGCAGCACCTCCTCGGGCTTCGCGCCCGCGCGCAGCGCCTCCGCGTAGTGGTTCAGCGACTCGATGTCGCGGAAGTCCTCGATGGTGCCAAAGGGGGCATTCGCCATGCCCAGTTCCTCGCCCTGGTAGATGTACGGCGTGCCCCGGTGCAGGTGCAGCACCGTGCCCAGCATGGTCGCGGACCGCTTGCGGTGGCGGGGGCTGTCGTCGCCGAACCGGGAGACGGCGCGCGGCTGGTCGTGGTTGTTCCAGTACAGGCTGTTCCACCCGACGTCCGCGAGACCGGCCTGCCAGCGCCCCAGCGACGCCTTGAGGTCGGTCAGGCGCAGCGGCCGCGGATCGAACTTGTTCCGGCCGTGGTCGAGTCCGACGTGCTCGAACTGGAAGACCATGTCGACTTCCGCGCGCCGCGGGTCGGTGAACAGCCGGGCCTGCTCGACGCTCACCCCCGGCATCTCCCCGACGGTCAGCAGCCGGCCCGGATACCGGGCCATCACCTCCTGGTTCATCTCCCGCAGGTAGTCGTGGACACGCGGCCCGCACAGGTAGTGGGGCGACCCGTCGCCGAACAGGCCGTCGCCGCGCAGCACACCGTCGGGCAGGGCCGGGTCCTTGGAGATCAGGTTGACGACGTCCATCCGGAAACCGTCCACCCCCCGCTCGAGCCACCAGCGCATCATGGCGTGGACGGCCTGCCGCACCTGCGGGTTCTCCCAGTTGAGGTCCGGCTGTTTCGGTGAGAAGAGGTGGAGGTAGTAGGAGTCGCTCGCGGCGTCCCGCTCCCAGGCGGAACCCGAGAAGAACGAGCCCCAGTTGTTGGGCTCGCGCCCTTCGCGCGGCGGACGCCACCAGTACCAGCCGCGTTTGGGGCTGTCCGGGTCGCGCGACTCCTGGAACCAGGGGTGTTCGTCGGAGGTGTGGTTGACGACCAGGTCCATGACCAGTTTCATCCCGCGCTCGTGCACCGCGGCCAGCAGGCGGTCGAAGGCCGCCAGGTCGCCGAAGACGGGGTCGATGTCCTGGTAGTCGCTGATGTCGTAGCCGTTGTCCGCCTGCGGTGAAGGGTGGACAGGAGACAGCCACAGCACGTCGACGCCCAGGTCTGCGATGTGGTCCAAGCGGCCGGTGAGGCCTGCCAGATCGCCGATGCCGTCGCCGTCGGAGTCCGCGAAGCTGCGGGGGTAGACCTGGTAGACGACCGCGGACTTCCACCACGGCTGACCCTCCTGCGGCACGCTGCCGGCAGCCATCGGCGGCCTCCTCTCACCTCGCGGACCGGTTGGGCCGGACCACCTCAGTCGCCCTGGCCGAGAGTGTCACAGGCCGCGACCCGGCCCGTACGGTAGCCGGTGGTGAACCACTGCTGCCGCTGGGCCGCGGAACCATGCGTCCAGGTGTCCGGGGTGACCTTGCCCTGGTACCGCTGCTGGATGCGGTCGTCGCCGACGGATGCGGCGGCGTCCAGTCCCAGGTTGATGTCTGACGTGGTCAGTTCGGTGATCAGCGATTTGCCGCTCCTCGGGTCAGGTGTCGTGGTGGCGTGATGGGCCCACACCCCGGCGTAGCAGTCGGCCTGGAGTTCCAGCTTCACCGAGCCGCTGTCGCGGCCCTGGCCGCTGCCCTGGGAGATGGTGCCGCTGAGGTCCTGGATGTGGTGCCCGTACTCGTGCGCGATGACGTAGGCCTCGGCGAAAGGGCCGCCCTTGGCGCCGAACTTGCTGCTGAGTTCGTCGAAGAAGCCGAGGTCGAGGTAGACCTTGTCGTCGGCCGAGCAGTAGAACGGCCCGACCTCGGACGTCGCGTTCCCGCAGCCGGTGTTCACACTGTCGGTGAACAGCCAGGTCGTGGCCTGCGTGTACGGCTTCCCCGCGGCTGCCTCGGTCTGCTTCCAGAAGGCCTGGACACTGTCGACCACGGCCACGACCCGGCAGTCCTGCTTGCTGTTGGCATCCGCACCGGTGCGGCACTCCGCCGCCAGGTCGCCGCTGCCGGTCGCACCGGAGGGCGCGCCGGTGGTGGTGCCCCCGCCCGAGCTCAGCAGTCCCGGGTCCACCCCGAAGACCACGGAGGCGAGCACCACCAGTAGTCCGATCACCCCGCCACCCACGGTCTTTCCGCCACCGGGGATCCCGCCGAGCGCACCACCCCGGTTGTCCTGCACCTCGGAGGTGTCCAGGGCGGCATCATCGTCGAACTGCATCCGCTGACTCTCCCTCGAACCGAGCGCCGGACCGCCCCGCGCCGCCCTGCCCGTCTACCCCTCCGCGGGATTCCCAGCGCGACGAGTCCGGCGAACTCGATTCGGCCGCGCAGAATTTCGACCCTCGCGGCCCCGGCCTCGGCTCCAGCTCCGGCCCCGGTGGCATGGCTCATGGCAAGGGGAGGGGATCCACCGACGCGGACGCCCCTCATCGCCCCGTTCCGTACTCGGCGCTCCCGCGCGGTCCTGCCGTCAGCGCCGGGCGTGGCGGATCCTGAGCCGCCCGTACTCCATCGTCCCGGAGATCCGGATCGTCGGAGCACCGGGAACGGAGTGCCGCGAAGGCTCGAAGCGCGGGTCCTTCCACACGGTGCGCAGGCCCTCGATGTCGACGATCGCTCCGCGGGGCACCGTGATCTTGGCGCCGCCGGAACCGAGTTGCAGCTCGATGTCGACCACCGAATGCTCGAAGACCGCCCTGGACAGGTCAAGGCGCACCTTCCCGAACGCGGACTCGACCTTGAGGACCCGCGGCACCCGCCATGCGCCGCGCCGCCGGATCCGCCCGCCGGCGGCACCGATCGTGGACGTGGTGGCCGGCTTCTCCGCCGGGAGCGAGGCCATGGCCGCCGCCAGGTCGCCGTGCGTCCTGACGGTGAGCACCTGGTGGACGTGCCCGTCCATCTCCTCGTGCGGGATGTGCCCTTCGGCGTACGCGTCCTGGATGCGCCGCACGGCCCTGTCGCGGTCGTCTTCGCTGACCGGTCGCGACGGGTCTTCCGGGGAGGGCTGCACCGCTCCACTCTAGTGCTCCGCCCGCAGACCTCCACCGCCTCCGCGCCCGGGCCCGGTTACGGCTCAGGAGGTCGGCGACGTCGCCCAGGTCCGGAATACGGCGAGGACCTCCGCGAGATTCCCCGGGCCGCACGCGGCATGGAAGGTCTGCTCCGCGGTCCAGGCCAGTACCCAGTCCCGGCTGCTGCGCCTGACGTCCAGGCGGGTGTACTCGCGTCCTTCCAGGTCGGTCTCCTCCAAGTCGATCTCGACGCTCCAACCGGGGTTGTCGAGCGTGGCGATCCGCACGCCCCACTCATGCTCCCAGTCGCCGTCGCACTGGTGCGCGTACCACTCCTGCAGCCAGTCGAGAAGGGACTCCGAATCACCCATGGCGGGGAATGCCACTCAGGCCTTTTTCCGGCTGGAAGCAGAGGCTTGCCATCGGGGCGCGGGTGGTCCAGCCGAGGGAGCGGTAGAGGGCCTGGCCGTCGGGGCTGGCGACCAGGATGCCGGTATCGGCGCCGGCGCCGTGCGCGGTGGCCAGGAGGGTCTGCACGACCAGGCTGCCGAGTCCCTTGCGGCGGTGCTCGGCGGCGGTCGCGATCTGGTCGAGCACCGCCGTCGCCCCGGTCACCGCTGTCTGTCCGCGTGCGGCGAAGTGCCCTTCCCCGTTGCGCACCAGGACCCTGGTGACCCCGCCCCTGGTCCAGGAGGTGAGCGTGTAGCCCGGCCGCGGCTCCGGGCGCACGGCGGCGAGCGGGAGCGTCATCAGGTACCCGGGCGGCGCGAAGTGCCACCCGGCACCGATCCACGGACGCACGGTGTCGTCCTCGGCAAAGAGCTTCAGCCAGGTCCCGGCCGCGCTCGTGGTCGCCACCAGCTTGCGCACCTCGGCCTCGCCCGGCTGCGGCAGCACATGGCGGCTCACCTGTGCGACCTGCCCCACGTCGATGGTCCACCCCCAAGGCTCCGCGACCGGATCGGCCGCGCCACGGGAAACGGTCCACCCGTCGATCCAGCCGCTCACCAGGTCACGGATTTCCGTGTCACGCATGACCCACCACCCCTGTGTAATAGACGAAAGACGTGTGCGTAGCTTACCGAATGCGGGTCCGGCGCCGCAGGGGTGCGGTCACATCATCGTCGCCAGGCCGCTGACCAGGGCACACGGAGGGCTCCCGGCGGAGCACTAACCGGGCGGGGTGCCCGCCGCCGGGTCGTGGCCACGATCGGAAGCCGGTCCGGGGGCGAGCCCGGGTCCGGGGGCGAGGGTCCGGGCCAGCAGGAGCGTGGTGTCGTCGTCGGCTGGGCCACCGGAAACCATGGTGTCGACGACCGAGGCGCACAGGTCGTCAAGGGAGGCCGCCGGGACGGCGAGAGCAGTACGCAGCCGCTCCAGGCCCTGGTCGATGTCGGCGTCGCGGGTCTCGATCAGGCCGTCGGTGTAGAGCGCCAGCACGCTGCCCTCCGCCAATTCCACCGTGACCGAGGTGAAGGAGGCGAGCCCCACGCCGATCGGCGCTCCCGGGGGGACATCGACGAAGTCGACGGAACCGTCCGGGGCGATGACGGCCGGGGGCGGATGGCCCGCGCTGGCCATGGTGCAGCGCCGGGCCCTCGAGTCGTACAGCACGTACAGGCAGGTCGCCCCGACCGCCGCCGACAGGGCGTCCCCGTCCTGGCTGTCCTCCCAGGTCATCTCCACGACGAGTTCGTCGACGTGTCTGAGCAACTCGTCGGGAGGCATCTTCAGTTTGGCCAGCGTGCGGACCATCGTACGGAGCTGGCCCATGGTGGCCGCCGCGTTGATGCCGTGGCCCACGACGTCCCCGACCACCAGCGCGACCCTGCCGCCGGCGCACGGGAAGACGTCGAACCAGTCACCGCCCACCCCGCGGTGCGCGTCGGACGGCAGGTAGCGGGACGCCACCTCGACCGCGTCGGCGCCCGACAGGCGGTGCGGCAGCAGGGCGCGCTGCAAGGTCAGGGCGGTGGTCCGCTCCCGGGTGTAGCTGAGCGCGTTGTCGAGGCTCAAGGACGCCCGGGCCACGAGATCCTCGGCCAGGACCAGGTCGGACGGGGTGAACGGGTCCGGATTCTCGCTGCGGACGAAGACGGCGATACCCAGCATCGCCCCCCGGGCGTGCAGCGGGACGATCATCAGGGAATGCATCCCGGTCCGCCGGATGACACGAGCCCGGTCCGGGTCGTTGTCGAGCCAACCGCCGGGTGAGGTGTCGAGGATCGGCTCGAAATGCGACCTGCGGCTCTTGAGGACGGCCGTGAAGGGCGACTCCGGGGGGACGAAGACCGCCGTGCCCAGGGCCCAGAGCGACTCCCTGAAGTCGGAGTGGATGGAGGCCATGCCGGCCCGGTAGAAACCGGGGATGCCGGTGTTCGTGGCCTTCAGCCGCTCCAGCGGCTCCCTCCCCAGCCGGACCGCCTCGGTCAGGTCGATCGTGGCGTAGTCGGCGAGGTTCGGCACCGCGGTCTCCGCCAGCTCCTGTGCGGTGACCATCGGATCCAGGCTGGTGCCGACAGCCCGCTCCGCCTCGCTGAGCAGCCGCAGCCGTCCGCGCTCCTGCCCGCCACTGCCGTGCATCGCCACCGAGCACACGCCCAGCGGCCGACCGTCCCGTCCTTCCAGGCGCAGGAAGGTCACCCAGGAGTAGTGGCCCTCACTCTCCGCCGCCGTCGCCGGCCACAGCTCGTGGCGGATCAGCGGCGCACCGCTCTCCAGCACCTGCCTCATCGCCGATTCCAGGAAAGCGGGATGCCGGGCGTCGAAGAGGTCCGTGACATGGCGGCCCAGCTCCGGCCCCGAGCGGAAGATCGCCCGGTCGTGGACGCTGTCGTTGAACCACGTGCAGCGCAGGTCCTCGTCCCAGGTGGCCAGGCTGAAAGGCGCGTGCTCGACGAGGGCACGCAGCGCCGCCGGGTCGAGCGCCGGGCGCGCGAGCGGGTCGTACGCGCACAGCAGCCAGCCGGCCGTGCCGTCACCATCGTGCAGAGCTGAGGCCCGGAGGCCGACTTCCTCCTCGTCGCCGTCGCGGCGGCTGACCCGCACCCGGCCCGCCCAGGGCCGCCCTGCGGCGAGGGCATCAGCGGGAGCGGAGGCGCCCGGGGCCAGCAGGCGTGCGACAGGACGGTGGAGAACCTCGGCGGCGGGGTAGCCCCACAGGCGCTCGGCCGACGCGGTCCAGGTGGTCACCGCCAGACCGGAGTCGAGCACCGCGAGGACATCGACCGGCTCGGCTGCCGTCACATCTCTCCGGGAGGACATAGGGGAACTATAGGGCTTTTGGGTGGTATGTCCTGATCGCCCGCCCGAGCCGAAGATGCATCCCCCCGCCCGATGGAGGAGGGTGGAGGAAGGGCCGCTGCCAGGAAAAGCGGTGCCTTCGATTGCGCGGCGATCCGGGTCCCGCAGTGGCCCAGGGTCGGCGCACCGGCACTCGGGCCTGACAGGTCCGCACAGTGCCCTCGCACCGAACGGTCGCACTCTCCCAAAGGGCGTTCGCCATGGACAACGACATCAGGGCGGCCCTCGCCGCCGGCGTTGCGGCGGGATACGTCGCCGGCCGGAAGAACAGAGGGAAGCTGGCCCTCGGCCTGCTGTCCCTCATGGCGGGCCCAGCGGTGAATCCGGTCGATCTGATCAGCCGGGGGGCACGGAAGATCGCCGACGCTCCTGAGTTCCAGCAGCTCAGACAACAGGTTCTGAACGAACTGGCAGGTTCAGAACTCTCAGCGGCGGACCTCGGAGAGGGCGGCATCGAGGCCCTGACCGCCGTTCTGCGGGAACGCACCCGCCTCCTCACGGCCGACGAGACGGCCCCGGACGAGACGCCGGAAGACGAGGAACCGGACGACGAGGAACCGGACGACGACGAAGCGGGAGCGCCAGACGCAGAGCCGGAGGACCGCAGCGGGACCGACGAGGAAGAAGGGGAAGACCAGGACGAGGCAACGGAAGCGCCGCCGCCCGCCTTGCGCCGATCTCCGAGGAAGAAGCCGGCCCAGACTCCCTCCTCCCGCGAACCAGGCCCCAGGAACCCCCCGGCGGAAAAGGCGAAGGCGCTGGCGAGAAAGAACCGGGCAGAGCGGTCCGCACGGGCGCCGGGACCCAAGAACCCGCCCGCCGCCAAGGCGGTGGCGAGGAAGCGGACGGAGGACTCAGCCCGGAGGCCGGGTCCCAAGAACCCACCGGCCGCCAAGGCGGTGGAAACTGCAAGGAAGCGCCAGGAGCGAAAGGACGGCGCCAGGAGCTCCGCAGCCGAGAGGTCTTCGGTCCGCAGAAGCAGGATGCGCTGACTCTCTTCGCCGGTCACGGACCGAACCTGAACGGGCGGAAGAATGCATCCCGTTGCCGATCGTCGATTGTGCGCGGGCGTTGAATCCGGTCAATCGGCGTCAAGCCCGGTCGTGACCGGTCCAACCGTTCAGGCGCCCGCGGTTGTTGCCGATCTGCACCCTCTCGCGTGCCCGGTCCGCCGCCGGAACCAGGTGCAGGTACACGGTCCCCGCGACGCGGGCGCATCCGACATGCCCATCCGGTGATGGTGCCCGATCGTCGGCCACGGCAGTACCGGATTCTCCGCGGCCGACGAGGGGCACCACCGATCGACGTGGTGACCGGCCGGCGCGGGTTCAGGAGTCCTGGACGAGGAACCGTCCCTGCGTGGCGTCCAGCGAGACGAACACGAAGGCCGTCGGCGCGGCGCCGAGATTGAGGTGGAATGGCTGGAAGCTCGGATTCAGCTGCAGGGCCAGTTTCCACGGGCCCCCATCGGGCCACTCGTCGTCCTGGAAGAACGCGGGGGTTCCGCCGATCTTGTCACCGGCGACCTCGTCCCAGTACCGATCGTGGTCGGCGGCCGTCAGCCCGCCACGAAGGGACTGCGGAAGGAATCCGGGGTCCTCGCCCGGCCGGAGCCGGACGCCGTACTCGGCGTCGGACCCGTCCGCGCGGTGGTAGAGGCCGGGCCCGGTGGCCATCGGGAGCGTCGAGCCGCCGTGGACGCCCCCCGGCTGCACGATCACCGCGTTGGCGCCCTCGTCGGGAAAGGCGATGTCGGGGTCGAAGAACACCTCGTCGCCGTACTCGGCGTGCGTCACGAAGACATAGGCGAGCCTGCCCCGCCCCGTGTCGCCGAGCACCGCCCCGAGCTCGATCTGGCAGACGAAGCGCATCGGCTCGTCCCAGGCCTCGTTCACCGGCCACTGCGGCTCGGCGAGCCACACCGGCCGGCCTCCGAACTTGGTGACGGGAGCGGTGATCGCCGCCTCAGCGGGTACGAACGCCTCGATCCTCGACGTCGAAACCATGCGCCCTCTCCTTCGTGCGTTTCACCTGCCCTGCGCGGCCCGCAGCCGGCGCCCAGCTTCGTCCACCCGCCCCAGTACAGTCGAGGGCGCCCGGGTCCGCGATTTCCGAGACTGCCGGGGTCCGTGACGGAAATCATGTCGATGCGCGCACATATACCCGCTCGCGCAAGTATCGTTGCGTCAGGTGTCGCCCGCCGGCAGGCGGGGCGGCCCCTCGACCCGTGCACCGACCGGCACCGCCACAACTCCGGAGACAGCCCATGCCCAAGCTGTTCGAGCCGTACGCTCTGCGTTCTCTGACCGTGCGCAATCGTGTCTGGATGGCTTCCATGTGCCAGTACAGCGCGGCGCCCACGGGGGCGGCCACCGGTACCGCGAACGACTGGCACTTCACCCACCTCGCCGCACGGGCCGCGGGCGGTACGGGACTGATCCTCACCGAGGCCACCGCGGTCAGCCCCGAGGGCCGGATCACCCCCTACGACCTCGGCATCTGGAACGACACGCAGGTCGACGCCTTCAGGCGCGTGACCGCGTTCCTCAAGGACCAGGGCACCGTACCCGGCATCCAGCTGGCCCACGCCGGCCGCAAGGCGTCCACCGAGCGGACCTGGGTGGACCGCGGCGCGCCGATCCCGCCCGACGCGCCGCTCGGATGGACCCCGGTGGGTCCCAGCGCCGTGCCGTTCGGGCCTGCCTCGACCGTGCCGGAGGAGCTGACCGAGGACGGCGTCCGCCGGATCGTCGGGGAGTTCGCCGAGGCAGCCCGCCGGGCGCGCTCCGCCGGCTTCGACGTCGTGGAGATCCACGGCGCCCACGGCTACCTGCTCCACCAGTTCCTCTCGCCCTACACCAACCACCGCACCGACGCCTACGGCGGCTCCTTCGAGAACCGTGTCCGCTTCCCGCTGGAGGTCGTCGAGGCAGTACGCGCGGTGTGGCCGCAGGACCTGCCGGTCTTCTTCCGGGTCTCCGCGACGGACTGGCTCAGCGAGAACACGGACGACGACCGTGAGGGCTGGACGGCCGAGGACACCGTGGCCTTCGCCAAGGAGTTGCAGGCCCGCGGGGTGGACCTGGTCGACGTCTCCACCGGCGGCAACGCCCCTGACGCCCGCATCCCGTCCGCCCCCGGCTTCCAGGTCCCGTTCGCCGAACGCGTGCGCAACGAGGCCGGCATGCCCGTCGCCGCGGTCGGCCTGATCACCCGGCCCGCCCAGGCCGAGGAGATCGTGGCCTCAGGACGCGCCGACGCGGTCCTGCTGGCCCGGGAACTCCTGCGCGACCCGTACTGGGCGCGCCACGCCGCCGAGGAACTCGGCGCTGAGCCCTACATCCCGCAGGCGTATCACCGCTCCTGAGCGGACCTGCCTTCCGGCGGTCAGATCGCGGTGGGAAGGTGGGGCGATGCCGCGATCCGGGCCATCGTCCGAAGCTTCGTGAAGTAGGCGGCGCCGTACTCCTCGTCGATCAGGGGCAGGATCGTGTCGAGGTCGGCGATGCAGCGCCAGAGGGAGGCGACGCCCCCGTGATCGAGCCCTCCGCTCAACTCCCCCTGCACGAGGCCGGCGACGTCGGCGTCCAGGAGGATCAGGTCCACGCCGCCGACGTCCACACCGCGGAAGCCCGCGGGGAACGGTGCGCGGACGTGGTCCTTCCACAGCCGGGCGAGGTCCGCGACCAGGTCGTGCATGCCGCCGGTGCCGTGGTCAGGAGCCGTCGGTGCGGCCGAGGTGCCGGGCGAAGAACCGGACGGAGCTGTCGATTTCGAAG
Source organism: Streptomyces sp. NPDC049040 (assembly GCF_043197715.1). Taxonomy (NCBI): domain Bacteria; kingdom Bacillati; phylum Actinomycetota; class Actinomycetes; order Kitasatosporales; family Streptomycetaceae; genus Streptomyces; species Streptomyces sp. NPDC049040. The sequence continues at coordinate 18,951 of NZ_JBICTO010000026.1, read as the reverse complement.
GACGGGACTCGGAAGTGGCCGCCGACGTTGGCGTGCAGGGTCTTCTCGGTGGAGCCCAGCGCGTCGAACAGCTTCATGACGGAGTCCCGCGGATTGCCCACGTCGTCCAGTTGCAGCAGGAATTCGACCGGGACGGTGATCCGCGCCGCGTCGTCGATGAGCCACTCGCTTCCGATGAGGCCGAGGACGGCTGCCGTGATACGCGGTTCGGCCGCGACGAGGCGGATGCCCATTTCCCCGCCCTGCGACAGGCCGTAGTACCCGACGGGCTGCCCCTCGCCCACGGAGTCCAGTTTCCCGAGTGCGTCCAGGGTGGTCTGCCAGTCGGGTATGAGTTGCGCCGCCACGACGTCGCAGAGTTCACGCCACTCCGGGCCTACGGGCTCGCCGGCCGCCTCCCGCCCCTGGATGATCGCGACAAGCCGCTTGACCTCGGGGTGTTCCGGCCGGTCGCCCGTCCCCGGCGCGTCGATCGAGGCGACCGCGAAACCGCAGGACACGACGTAGGGGATCGCTCGGGAGACGACGCCCCATTCCTTCCTGTGCTGACCACCGCCATGCCCGATGAGGACCAGCGGCCGGGGGCCGGAGCCCGCCGCGGGCGTCCACAGCGCCCCCGGGATTTCCCCGATGGTGAAGAGCTGCTCACGGACGCCGTCAGCGACGGTTTCTGAGGCTACGCGCATGCGTTCATGTCAGCAGAGGCGCCTCGGGCGTCGCAAGCCGATTACCGGGCGCCGGGCCGGTCCCGGATCACGGCAGAGCCCGCCGGGCCGTCCGGCCCGCGATCCGCCGGCACGAAGGCAGCCCGCCGGCTCCCGCCGGGCGGATACCGTGGAATGCGCGGGCTTTCCCTGCTCGTGCGCCTGAGGGGGTTGCAGTGGGAATCGAGATCGACCCGGCGGTCTTCGCCGAGAACGAAGACGGATATGCGAGCGAATCCGTCATCATCATCGGCTCGTCCGACCCCGGCGCCGCGGAGGACGCGCTGCTCCGGGCCGGGCGGCGCTTCACCCATGTCGCCGAGGACGGGCGGGAGATCAGCTCCGAGGAGTTGGACACCACCGACCTCTACACGCCCAACTACGTCTCGGACATCCACCATTCACCCCGCGGCCCCTGGGTCTACGTGGACTGCAAGAGCTTCATATCGCCGCCCATGCGGGTGCGGATGCTCGCGGTCCTGGTGGAGGAGCTCGAGCGCGCGGGGGTGAGTGGACGCCTCGAGGTGCCGGGCGAGAGCGACGACGACTACGAGACGACGACGAGCGTCGACCCGACCCCCTGAGTCCTGCGGACGCGCGGCGATCTCGAGCGGTGCGCGGGCGCGCGCTGCGGGTATGGCCGCGCGTGGGCGCCTGGCAACTCGCGGGAAGATGAACGTACTTGTCCTGCGACCCGGCTGAGGTGCGAAGACCCGGAGAACGTTGAGGCCTTGACAACGTCACGAACCCCGGAGGAGCATCGCTTGCTGTTGCGATGACAACGTTGTCCATCTCGGCGGGCACCCCACCACCCTCCCGGGGCGCCTCTCCTCCCCGTACGTCCGAAGGGCAGGAAAGTGTCAGTCAGATCCTTCTCATCCGACGGTAGAACCCGTCTGCGGTTCCGGGTCGCCACGGCGGCCACCGCCGTCACCGCGCTGCTCGGCCTCGGTCTCGGCGCGCAGAGCGCCGGGGCTGCCTCCCCGAGCGCCGCACCGGCCGATCCGGCCTCGTACGTCAACCCGCTGATCGGCAGCTCGAACGCCGGGAACACCTACCCCGGCGCCGTGGTCCCGTTCGGCATGCTCGCCTGGAGCCCGCAGACCTCGACGGGCAACCAGTTCTCCACCCCGGCCCCGGGGGGCTACCGCTACGACGCCACCAGGATCCGCGGCTTCAGCCTCACCCACCTCAACGGCGTGGGCTGTTCCGGTGCCAACGGCGACATCCCGATCATGCCGTTCGTCGGCGACGTGACCACCTCGCCGAGCTCCGACACCCGGGACGCGGTCTACGCGAGCACCTTCTCGCACGACTCCGAGACCGCACAGGCCGGCTACTACAAGGTCGGCCTCGACAGCGGCGCCACGGCGCAACTGACCACGACCGCGCGCAGCGGCACGGGCGAGTTCGGATTCCCGGCGGACAAGCCGGCCAGCATGCTGCTGCGCACCTCCAACTCCGAGAGCGGCAGCAGCGCGGCCACGGTGAACGTCGACGCCGCCACCCGCACGGTCACCGGCTCGGTGGACGCCGGCAACTTCTGCGGCCCGCAGAGCGCCAACAACCGGCACGACGTCTACACCCTGCACTTCACAGCCCACTTCGACCAGCCCTTCGCGAAGGTCGGCACCTGGACCGACGGCACGCTCGCCCCCGGATCCACCTCCGCCGAGGGCGGCACCGGCTACAACAGCAGCGGCAACCCCACCGCGGGCAAGGGCTCCGGCGCTTACATCACCTTCCCGGCCGGCACCCGCGACGTGCAGGTGAAGGTCGCCGTCTCCTACGTGAGCGCCGACGGCGCCGAGGCCAACCTCCGTACGGAGAACCCGCCGTCGCGCTCCTTCGACTCCGTGCGCGCGGCCGCGACCGCCGACTGGAACGCGGCGCTGGACCGTATTGCGGTCTCCGGCGGCACCCCCGGCCAGTTCAGCACCTTCTACACCGCGCTCTACCACTCCATGCTGGAGCCCACGCTCACCAGCGACGTGGACGGGCGCTACCTCGGCGGCGACCGCGCGGTCCACAAGCTCGCCAAGGGCCAGCACGCGCAGTACGGCACCTTCTCCGGCTGGGACCAATACCGCGCCCAGGTCCAGCTGCTGACGCTCCTGCAGCCCCGGATCGGCAGCGACTACGCCCAATCACTCTTCAACTACGCAGCCCAGCGCGGCGGCGAGTGGGACCGCTGGCTGCTGGAGAACGGCAAGACCAGCGTCATGTCAGGTGACCCCTCGGACGCGGCCCTCGCCGGCATCTACGCCTTCGGCGGACGCGACTTCGACGTCAAGGGCGCGCTCACCTCGCTGGTCAAGGCCGCCACCGTGCCCACCGCCGACGACTCGGACAGCGCTGGCTGCAACGTCGAATGCGTCGGTCAGCGACCGGCGTTGGACCAGTACCTGAAGCTCGGCTACGTCCCCTCCGACAACTGCCACTGCTGGGGCGGCGCCGCCGAGACGCTGGAGGACGCGGCGGCCGACTTCGGGCTGTCGGAACTCGCGGGCGCGGTCGGCGACCGTTCCACACAGCAGGCCTTCGCCGAGCGCAGTGGCAACTGGACCAACGTCTTCGACCCGAACGCGACCGCGCAGGGCGGCTACGTGCGCGACCGCAACTCCGACGGCTCATGGGCCGGCGCCACGTTCAGCCCGAGCACCGGCAGCGGTTTCGTCGAGGGCAGCAGCGCCCGCTACGACTGGATGGTCTACTCCGACGTCGCCGGGCTCGCCCAGGCGATGGGCGGCGACACGGCCGCGATCCAGCGGCTCGACGCCTTCTTCCGCGCCCCGGACGGCACCTTCGACTTCTCGGCGAAGGACCAGACCCGCTACGACCCCACCAACGAGCCCGACATCAACGCGCCCTACCTGTACGACTACCTCGGCGCGCCCTACAAGACGCAGCAGACCGTCCGCGCCGAGACCGACCAGCTGTGGACCGACACCCCCGGCGGCATCCCCGGCAACGACGACGCCGGCACCATGTCCTCCTGGTACGTCTTCTCCGCGCTCGGCCTCTACCCGCAGGTGCCCAGCCGCGCCGACCTGGTGCTCAGCACGCCGATCTTCCCCAAGGCGGTGATACGCACCGGATCCGGCCACACCATCACGGTGAACGCCCCGCAGGCGTCGGCCGCGAACATCTACATCCAGGGCCTGCGCGTCAACGGCAAGAAGACCGACCAGCCTTGGGTGCCCGCCTCCTTCACCAGCCGCGGCGGCACCCTGGACTACACCCTCGGCGCCACCCCCGACACCCGCTGGGGCAGCGCCGCCAAGGACGCTCCGCCGTCCTTCCGCACCGGTGAGGCCCCGTTCTTCGCGGCCGCCTCCCCCACCTCGGTGAAGGTGGAGCCCGGCAAGACCGCGACGGCCTCGCTCGCGCTGTCGACCATCCAGGACAAGAAGGCCAAGGTCTCCTGGAGCGCAGACGCCCCGGCCGGCATCACCCTGTCGCCCTCGCACGGCACGGTCACCGTGCCCAAGAACGGCGGCACCGCCGCCAAGACGACCGTCAGCGTCGCGGCCGACACCAAATCCGGTGTCTACCGCGTACCGTTCACCCTCACCGGTCAGCACGGCGCGAAGGCCCCGACCGCCTGGCTGAGCGTGACGGTCGGCGTCAACGGCTCGGTCACCTGGTACGTCAACAGCAATGGCATCTCCTACGACGACGCGAACCCGACGGCCAACTTCGACGGCGGCGGCTGGAGTTACTCCGCGAAGGCGCTCGCCGCCGCGGGGGCCACCCCGGGCGGGACCGTCTCGGCCGACGGCTTCGACTTCACCTGGCCCGACGTCGCGCCCGGCGCTCCTGACAACATCGTCGTGGGCGGCGGTGACCAGGTGCTCGACGTGTCGAAGACCTCGGCCGGCGCCACCCGGCTGAGCCTGCTCGGCAGTGCCGCCTTCGGCGACACGTCCGGCACGGCCACGCTCACCTACACCGACGGCACCACCCAGCAGGCCGAGATCGGCTTCAGCGACTGGACGCTCGGCGGCGGCGGGGACACCCCCTCCTTCGGCAACACGATCGCCGTCCACACCACCTACCGAGACGTCATGGGCGGCTCGACCGACCCGGTCGGCACGGACGTGTTCGCCACCGCGGCGATCACGCTGCAATCCGGCAAGCAACTGGCGTCCGTGACGCTGCCGGCCACCACCCAGGGCGGCGACATGCACATCTTCGGAATCGCCACCGCGTAAGGCTCCGCCGCACCGAGCCCGCCTGCGCAGCCGCCGCCCCGGTCCGTCATCGGACCGGGGCGGCACGACGTCTCCCCCGAGGTGACCCCACACTCCTGGAAAAGCGCTTTCTCCGCGTTCCCCACCGCGACCTCCGCGACCGCGGTCCTGGCGGCCTGTCCCCCGGCAGCGCCCGGCGTGAGGCCGTGACCCCATGGCGCGCCGGTGAATCGCGCCCTGGTCCCGTGTCGACACCGCGGGCAGGCACGTGCGAGGAGATAGGAAGAGGGGGTGAGCCACGAGGACGAAGGCACATCTGGGCGAGGACGCCGATGGCAGCGGTGGAAGAGGCGCTGGGACGCGTCCTCCGCCGCGCTGGTGGTGCGCCGAGGCATCCAGATGGAGCTGATGTCCCGGGCCCTGAGCTTCGCGGCCCTGAGCCTGCTCACGCTGCTGCCACTGCTGACCCTGGTCGGCGCCGTCGACCCGCACAGCGGCCTGGGAGCGGGAAAGTTCCTGGGGCGCGTTCTGGGCCTGTCCTCCTCGTCCCAGGCACGTATCGCCGAGGTGGTCGTGAATCCGGAACAGGCTCTGCGGCGGGCCACCGCCTTCGGCCTCGCCGTGCTCGCCGCGTTCGGTCTCACCTTCGGAACCGCGCTTCAGACGGGATACGAGAAGGCGTGGGAGCTGAAGGCCGCCCACTGGCACTCCCTGTGGCGCCACGTCATCTGGCTCGCGGCGTTCATCGGCTTCCTGCTGGTCGCGGTCGCGGCGCTCGGGCACGGCACGACCGTTTCCGAGCAGGTCGTCGGGGTCGTGGGCGCCGTCGGCATCTCTCTGCTCTTCTTCTGGTGGTCGCAGCGATTCCTGCTCGTCGGACGGGTCAGCTGGCGGGCCCTGCTGCCGGGGGCGGTGGCCACCACGCTCGGCCTGATCGGCCTGCGGATCTTCTCCGGTCTCGTGTTCTCCCCGCTGGTCGCCTCGAACGCGGTGACCTACGGGCCGGTGGGCACGATCCTGGTCGTCCAGTCCTGGCTCACCGGCGTCGGGTTCGTCGTCTACGGCGGGGCGGTCATCGGACGCGTCATGCACCAACGCCACACGGAGCACGGCAGGGCCGGCAAGACCTGAGCGCGTCCGCACCCGCCGGGTCCCGGTTCACCGGCGCCGCTCCGGTCCCGCCCCTCACCATGCCCGTCGCGGCCCCCGAGCGCCCTCGATCGTGTCGAGGACATACCGCGGCGGCCGGCCCGGGAGCATCCGGGCCGGCCGCTGCGACGGAGCGGTCAGCGTGTCAGGACACGCTGCAGGCTGCCCCGTTGAGAGTGAAGGCGGTCGGCGAGCCGGTGCCTGAGCCCGTCCCCTGGAACCCGAAGCCGGTGGAGCCGCCGGCCGCGATGGTCCCGTTGTAGCCCAGGTCGGTGGCGGTCACGGCCGCACCGGACTGGGTGGCCTTGGTGTTCCACGCGCTGGTGATCTTCTGGTCGGCGGGGAAGGTCCACTTGAGCGACCAGCCGTTGACCGTGCTGCTGCCGGTGTTGCGCACGGTCACGTCCGCGGTGAAGCCGCCCGTCCAGGCGCTGGCGATCTTGTAGGTCACCGAGCAGGCCGCGCCACCCGGCGGGGTCGTGGTGGGCGGGGTCGTGGTGGGCGGGGTCGTCGTGGGCGTCGTCGTGGTCGGCGGGATCGTGGTGGGCGGAGTGGTCGTGGGAGTGGCCGTCGGCGGGGTCGGGTCCGACGATCCGGCGGAAGCCAGCGCGTAGGCCACGTCCGGCAGGAAGGTACCCGCGGCGCCCGCGCAGCCGTCCGCCTCTCCCGGCGGCTTCACCCAGAGGAAGGCGTCGATGGCCGAGTCACCGGTGTTGGTCGTGGGGTAGGTGCCGATCGCCCGGCCCGAAGGGTCGCACCACGCTCCGCCGCCGGCCGGTCCGTTGCCGTTGCGGCTGGTGTCCACCACGGCGTGCAGATTGCCCGGGTTGCCCAGCGAGGCCAGCACGTTCTTGGCGAAGTTGACCTCGTTCCCGGTGGTGTTGAAGTTGGAGACATTGGTGAAGAGGCCGTCGGCGTTGGTCAGGATCCCGGCGTTGCGCAGCCGGTTGGCCTGCTCCGAGGCGCTGTTCCAGGCCGAGTGGCCGCCGTCGAGGTAGACCTTGGCGTTGGGCGCGGCGGCATGGATGACGGCGCCCGCCCGGGAGAGCGAGGCAAAGCGGTCGGCCTGCTGCTGCGCGGACAGGCAGGTGGTCAGGGCGATGGAGTCCGGCTCCAGGATGATGATCGACTGCCCGCTGCCCAGTCCGGCGGCGAAGTTGCGCACCCAGGTGTCGTACGAGGCCAGGTCCGGCGCTCCACCCGCGGAGGCACCGCCGCAGTCGCGGTTGGGGATCTCGTACACGGCCAGCACCGGCACCTGCCCCGCGGCGGCCGCGGGCGTGGTGACCGCCCTGACGTCGCTGGTGACCGTGGACGGCCGGTAGTTGGAGAACCAGATCGCCTGCGGCTGGGAAGCGATCCGCCGGGCGATGATCGGCTGGCGGGAATCACCGGGGTTGGCGCTGACCCAGCGGGCGACCTGGGAGGCGGGGTCCTTGTAGAGCTGGGTGCCGGTGGGGAGGCTGCCCTGGACCGCGGCGCCCGCGGTGATCCCGGTGCCCAGCGCGATACCGGCGGCAGCGAGGCCCGTGGCCAGGCCGAGCGCCACAGCCTTGCGCGCCCGCGACCCGCGTGCGGCGGCCGCGGCCGCCCTGGCATGGCGCAGGGGGCGGATGAGGGGTGTCACAGTTGTCCTCCGTGCTCTCGTGGGGGGAGAGGGTCCTCGGGTGAGGACCGGATGCGCGGGCACTCGTGGGAGCGCTCCCGCACAGCCGGGCTTGAGCCTAACCAGCGCGACGAAGGTGCGTAATCCCTGTGCGGAACAGTTTTGCGTCGCGATGGGAGCGCTCCCATCGAGATATGCCCCCAAGAAGCGGTTACGGAACCCTCGCGGAGCACCGGGTGACTTCCCGGGTCGGGGCGCCGCACAGCGATGGCCCTGCCGCACTCCCCGGGAGGGAGCGGCCGAATGAGCGGCCGGGGCGAGGGTAGGCGGGGCGAAACCGTCACCATCACCGTCACCGGAGAGTGCCATGGTCGCCCTTCAAGGTCCTGCGGGTCGTCGCAGCCCGCAGCCGGGCGATGTCCTCGACGAGCGATATCGGCTGGACGAGGTGCTGGGAGCCGGTGGCACCGCCGACGTCTTCCGGGCCATGGACCTGAAACTGCGGCGCGAGGTCGCGGTCAAGGTCTTCCGCCCAGGCGCCACGGCGGTCTCCGCCGCGCGCTTCGGCGAGGAGGCGGTCCTGCTGGCCCGGCTCACCCATCCGGCGCTCGTCGCCGTCTACGACACGGGCCGGTACCTCGGGGGCGCCTACGTGGTGATGCAGCTCGTGAAGGGCGTCACCCTGCGCGAACGCCTCTCGGAGGGCCGGTTGCCCCCCGCCCAGGCGGCCCGCATCGGTGCGCAGTTGGCCTCGGCGCTCGCCCACGCGCACGCCGCCGGAATCGTCCACAGGGACGTGAAGCCCTCCAACGTGCTGCTCGGACCCGGCGACGCCCCCTACCTGGCGGACTTCGGGATCTCCCGCCTGATCGACGAACCCACCCGCGCGGAACCGGGGATGGTCGTCGGCACCGCGCCGTATCTGGCGCCGGAGCAGATGCTCGGCAAGGGCTCGGGTCCGGCCAGCGACGTCTACGCGCTCGGCCTGGTCCTGCTGGAGGCGTTGAAGGGCGAAAGGGAGTACCAGGGAACCCCGTTGGCAGCCGGCACCGCCCGGCTCTTCCGCTCGCCGGAGATCCCGCAGTGGGTACCTCCCGAGCTGGCCTCCGTCATCGCGGCGATGACACGGAGCGAGCCCGCCGAGCGGCCCGACGCGGATCGATGCGTCCGCGCACTCGAAGAGGCGAGGATCTCCTCGACGCCGATTGCGCCCCCCGACGCCGACGCCACCACTCACCGGAGTCGCACCGTGAGCGCCACGCTCGACTCCCCCCTGCGATCGAAGCGCCGCCGGGCGCTCGTCGCGGGCACCACGGCCGCCCTCCTGCTCGGCGTGACGGGGGTGACGCTGGTGGCCATGGACACCGGTCCGTCCGCACCGGACGCCGGCACCCGCCACAGCGCCCCGGCCGGCGCCCCCGCCGATCCGGCGGCCACCTCGCCTGCGGCACCCGCGTCCGCTCCCCCGCACGCTTCGGGCGGCACTTCCGGCCCCGCGCACACGCCCCCTTCCCTCGCCAAGCGGGCTTCCCTGCCGCACCGTGGCGGGCCCGCGGCCGGCGCTCCCCCGGCGGGTCAGAACCCCGTGCCCGGCACCGCGCACAAACCAGCCCCTGCCGGCCCCTCCGGCAACGGCAATGGCAATGGCAACGGGAAGGCAGACGAGGCCAAGAAGGCAGCGGCTCACGGCACTCCGGCCAAGCCGAAGAAGTGACGTGACGTCCGCAAGCTCAGCACTCGTACCGACGCCGGTGCGGATCCGGCCTCAATCCCCGCACATCGTCGGCGGCTCCGATGCCCAGAGCAGGCTGCCGATCACTCCGCTGCCCAGGGGGCGGCCGGCCGTCCGGCGGCCGACCGCCGCTGTCACTCGGGCCAGCTGCCCGTCACGTGCTTCACCAAGTGGGCGCCGCCTCGATCGACGGCTGCTTTGACCACCGCGAAGAGGGCGCCCTGCATCGCCGCCGCGAGCAGGATCTCCTGCCAGCTGCGGTCCTCGTCGGTGGCGTCCGGGGCGTCGTCGTCATCGGTGATGAGCGTCCACGCCTTCCTGAACAGCAAACCGGCCACCGCCCCGCTGGCGGCGCCGATCGCCCAGCCGACCGGCTTGTACGCCAACCCGGTGCTCTTCATCCCAACCGCCTCCCGCCATGGGCCACGAGGAACCTCCCGGTCGCCGCAGCCACGTGTGACTGCCCGTGTGCCCTGGAAGCAGCACGTCACGCACCGCGGCTCGCCAGGGCCGCAAGCCCCCCGGTGGCCATGGCAGGTTGGACGGTCGGTTGTATGAGAAGGCTTGGGCGACGGCGCAGGCGTCCTCGTAGGTCAGGCGTCACGTACGGGTGTGCGGGTAACCGGTCCGTATGCGAGCCACACGAGCGGCGGGGGTCGCGGTCGGGACGTATCTGGCCGGGGTACTGATCTGGCATTTCGGGGGACGCACCGGCCACGGCCACCCCTGGAGCCAGTCCTGGCTCGGCGGACTCGCCTTGGCGGTCACGGCGGGGCTTGTGGCGCTGGTGAAACGCCTGTGGCGGCGACACCGCCCCGCCTCGGACCGCACCGGCGGGGGTGACAGGCCGACCGCTCCCCCATCCCATCCGTGACGCACCATTGGCCGGCCGCGCGGGTGGGGATGTCTGGCAGACTCGATCGCATGTCCGAGCAGCCTTCCGGCGATGTTCCGCACGACTACGCGGCCTTCTACCCCGAGGTGGTGAAGGCCGGTTCCTTGGTGAACGCGCTTCAAGCGGCGGCGGATCACGCGGGCTACGCGCTCACGGTCGAGTCGACGTCTTCGCCGGGCTGGCGCCGTGTGGGGGCGCAGGTGTCAGCCGGGGATCGGTCGGCGAATGTCCTGATGGCGCCCCAGGAGCACAGCTTCCGCGTCGACTGCTGGACCGGCGGGGTCCGGATGGCCGCCGGCGGCAGCAGCCAACTGGCCGAGGTCGCCGGTGCGTTGTACACCTGGCTGCGCGCGCCACGAGTGTCCGAACTCGTGACGCAGTGGCCCTTCCTCGAGACCTGGGAGCCGGCCGAGGCGTATGAGCGCGGGGAGGCAGTACCGGTGCGGTGGCGCCGGCTGCGGGAGTCCGCCGGGCGCCGGCAGGACGCGGCCTTGCACGAGCTTGTCGAGGCTGCGTTCGCCCAGCCGCGGCTTCGCGCCCTGTCGCCGGGGCAGAGCATGCACTGGGTCACCTTCAGCCGTCGGGCTGCACCTCCCATCTGCCATGACCTGCCGCGAGTCATGGCGATCGGGGACGGCTGCTTCCGCGTTCGGTTTGCGGACGGCCGGCTCCAGGATGTGTACGGTGCGACGGAGGCTGTGGCCGTGGTCGTCGGGGGGCTTCCCGACGACGCTGTACCCGACCCTTCGTGCATGTGACGGGATCGCGGGTTCGTCTGCCTACCGCCGCTCAGCGTCGAGGCATTGGGGGGGAGCATGGATACCGCGCAGCGGCATCAGCAGCCGGAGGACGGGCCGGGAGAGGCGGGGGCCGCCCACCCCGCGGCAGGGGACGCGCCACGGCCGCGCCTGCGGGAGCGGTTCACCCGGGGGCAGTTGGCCCTGCGGGCGGCCTGGGCGGCAGGCGGGCTGCTGCTCGCCTACGCCGCCGTGGCGTTCCTCGTCCGGGGCATGTGGCTGGAGCCCGCCCTGCTCTGGGTCTGTCCCATCGTCTGGGTGGTCGCCGGTGGCATCGCGTCCTCGACGGCCGAATTCTGGTCGGAGAAGAATGTGCACCGGGCGCGCCGGGTTCCGGCACGGTACGTCCGTACGGAGCCCGACCCGGAGTATCACCGGCGCTTCGTGCAGGTCTACCAGGCGCAGACCGGGACGAGCCGGCAGGTCTTGTGGCGCAGGGACAGCGGCAAGACCGCGGACCTGGCCGCGCTGCCGATCCGGCACGTCTGGCTCCTGCCCGGCGACGAGGAAGACGAAGCCGTGTCCACCGCGGGGCTCGTGTTCATGGTGTTCTTCCTTCTGGTGCTGCTGTGCGCGGGGCTCGTCTTCGCGCTCGCGGGCCTGGCCGGGGTCGGGTTCTGCCTGGTGGGTCCCTGGCTGCTCTGAGCACCGCGGCCGCCGCCGCGTGCGGGCGAAGTCGCCCTGGTGCGGCGGCGGTCGGGCATACGGCGGCGCGAGCCGTGGATCAGTGGCGGAGGAGGGCCGGGGCGCGGCCGGTGGTCTCTTCCTGGGCGACGTGGGCGGCGGCCGCGGCGGAACCGCGGGTGGCCGCGGGGGAAGCGGGGGCGCCGCAGAAGACGGGGTCGAGGGCGGTGCGTTCGGCCGCGAAGACGGTGGAGTTGTTGGAGGCGTCGGCCGAGACGGTGAGCTGCCGTGAGCCGTCCTTCGTGGTGTAGGAGTAGGTCTGGTAGCCCTGGAGGATCCCGTCGTGGCCGTAGACCTGGGTGCCGCAGGACAGGGTGTACTGGCGGATGCCGAGGCCGTAGAACGAGGTGCCGGTGGTGTCCGCCGGCTGCGTGGTCTCCATCTCCGCGAGCTGCGCGGCGGGCAGCAGCGCGCCGGACGTCAGGGCCCGCCAGTAGCGGTTGAGGTCGGTGGTGGTGGAGATGGCCGCACCGGCCGTCCAGATCCACGAGGCGGTCTGCTCGGTGGCGTCGGACAGCGGCTTGGAGCGGTCGTCCTCGGTGAGGTAGCCGACGGCGTGCGGTCCGGTGATCTCCTTGCGGGGCACGACGAAACCGGTGGCGGTCATACCCGCGGGATTCAGGATCCGGTCGGTGAGGACCTTCGCGAAGGGCTGCCCGGTGACGTGCTCGACGAGCAGGCCGAGCACCACGAAGTTCGTGTTGGAGTAGTCGTACCGGCTGCCGGGCGTGAACTGCGAGCCGTGCGTCAGCGCTCCTGCCACCAGGGCGGCGGGGGCGTACGTCCGGTAGCGGAACTGCTGGTAGCCGGTGACCGTGTCGCCGACCAGGATGCCGGGCAGGTCGTTGCTGTAGTCGTACAAACCGCTGGTGTGGTCGAGCAGTTGCCGCACGGTGATCGGGGATCCTGCCGGGAGTACCCCGTCGGGCAGGTATCCGGTGACGGGCGCGTCGAGGTCGACCTGGTGGTGGGCGACGAGTTGCAGGGTGAGCACGGCGGTGAAGTTCTTGGTGATGCTGCCGACCCGGAACCGCCCCTTCGGGTCGACCGGCGCCTGGGTGGCCAGGTCGCCGGTACCCGTGCTGACCGTCCCTCCTGCGCCGCCGCGGTCGCTCACGAGCGCGAAGGCCCCGGGCGAGCCCGCCGCGACGACGCTCGCCAGTGCCTGCCGCAGGCCCGCGTAGTCGGGCGCGGGACCCGAGGCCGCCGGAGCGGCGCCCGCCGGGCCCGCGGCGAGCAGGACCGAGGCGGTTGCCGCTGACGCGACGGCGGCGGAAGCGACCGCGCGGGCGCGGCGCCTGGTGCCGGACGGACGGGTCGAGCCGAGGAATCGGGAAGACAAGACAGAACTCCAGTTCTCTACCGGAACAATCGAACCAGCCGCCACAGCGGCCACTACCTGTACAGACGCTGTGGCACGCAACTTTGTTACGTGGGAAGCGGAAGATCGCGGGAGGTCTTTCGCGGCGGCGGTGCGCGCCAGGCGCCACCGCCGAAGATCGGGAGTCGAGCGCCCCGGCGGACTCCCGTGCCGTGTACAACGGAGGTATCCCGAATCTTCTACGACCGAGGACGGCTCGCATGCCACAGCACAACCCTCTGGGCAGGATCGGCGTCTGGAGCAGCGCCTGGACCACTGCCCAGAGCGGCGACGGCCCCGCGTACTCAGCTGCGCACGACGACGCCGCGGCCGAGCTCGACAGCCTGGGCTACGGCACGATCTGGCTCGGCGCCAGCCCCGCCGTCTCGTACGCGGCGCCCCTGCTGGCCGCCGCTCCCCGGATCGTGGTGGCCACCGGCATCCTCAGCATCTGGCAGTACGAGGCGGAGGAGGTCGCCAAGGAGCGGGCGGCGCTCGAACGCGCCCACCCCGGGCGGTTCCTGCTCGGGCTCGGGGTGAGCCACGGAGTGCTCGCCAAGGACTACGCGAAGCCGTATTCGGCGATGCGCGAGTACCTGACCGCGCTGGACTCCGCGCAGGAGCCGGTGCCGGCCGCCGGCAGGGTGCTGGCCGCGCTCGGCCCCAAGATGCTGGAGCTGGCCAGGGACCGGTCGGCGGGGGCCCACCCGTACCTGGTCACCGCCGAGCACACCGTCCGGGCCCGCGAGGCCCTCGGCCAGGACGCTTTGCTGGCCCCGGAGTTCAAGGTGGTGCTCGACCAGGACCCGGAGCGGGCCCGTGCGACGGCCCGCGCGTATCTGGCCATGTACCTCACGCTGCCCAACTACACCGGCAACCTGCTGCGGCTCGGCTTCACCGAGGACGACCTGCGCGACGGCGGCAGCGACCGGCTGCTGGACGCGGTGTTCGCGATCGGTGACGCCGACGCGATCGCCACGCGCGCCCAGGAGTTCTTCGCCGCAGGGGCCGATCACCTGGCGCTCCAGGTCGTCACCGACGACACGCGGACCGAGCTTCCGCTGGACGCGTGGCGGCGGCTGGCGGCCGTGCTGCTGCCGTGACGGTCGACACCGACGGGCTCACCGGGGGCCGCCACCGATGTCGCCTTGAGCGAAGCCCGACGGCGCCTTCCACCCGAGGACCTTGCCGAAATCGAGAGTGAGCACGAAGCCGTTGGCTTCGGCGCCGGCGCCCAGGACCTTGAAGGAGAGCCCCGGGAGCTTCGCACCTCCCAGGACGTCGGGCACCGGGAGCGGGATGTCCTTGCCGAAGAGGAACGGGTTGACCGTCCTGCGCGTGCCGGGACTGCTCTCGATCCCGCCGATGGCACCGGCTGCGATCATCCCGCTCACGGACAGGGAGATCGACAGCGCGACGGGGTCGCCGACCAGCTTCTTCCAGTCGGTCAACGCCATCTGCTTGATCTGGAGCAGTCCCTGCCTGACCTGGGACAGCTGGGACAGCGCTTTCAGGACGTCGCCCGCGCTGCCCGGTTTCGTCAGCCGCAGGCCGGGGTCGGTGCCGGCCGGCGGGTCCCGCTGAAGTGACAGGGCCTGGGCGGTGGGGAGCGAGTCGTCGTCGGCTCCAGTCCAGGGCGTGTCGGGCACCAGGTCGGCCGCTCCCAGGTCGGAGTCGCCGATGTTGGCGATCTCCTGGGCGAGGGTGTCGGGGTCGAACATCCAGTGGAAGACGTCAGGCGTCATCCCCGCGTCGCCGGACACTTGATCGCCGTCGGCCTGGTCGCTCTGCGACGCCTCGGCGGTGGCGATGTCCTCGTCGCGCTGCACGTGGGCATCGAGCCGGCGGCCGCCGGTCCGACCGGCCGCCGAGAGCCAGGTCGCCACCGCGGCGTTTCCGGCCGTGCGCTGCATCGAGAGCACGGCGCGGGCGCTGTCGAGCGAGCCGCCGGGAATCCCCCGCACCCAGGCGGGCGGGAGGCTGCTTGCGTGCTGCCGGGTCAGGAGGTCCGGCCCCCGCACTCCTGCGACGGCGCGCTCGTGACCGACCTCTTCGTACTCCCGCACGTCATCCCCCCGATCAAGGCTGTCTCACAGCATGCGCCACTCCGGCTTGCCGCGCCAGGGCGTGTCTGACCTGCGGCGCCGCCCGCCAGGCCACTCTTTTGCCGCTCAGGCCCCAGTTATGTCATCGTGTGAAGACATCATGTGATGACAAGCTTGGGGAGAATGTCGATGACTGCCCGACACGCAGGGCCTGACCTGCGGCAGCGCGCCTTGGTTCCGGTCCTGGTGTTCCTCGGCACCGTGGTCGCGGTGATCAGCAGCCTGGGGGCTCCGCTGGTCCCGACGATCGCCGACGTGGACCATGTGTCGCTGTCCGACGCGCAGTGGTCGCTCACGATCACGCTGCTGGTCGGATCGGTCGCCACCCCCGTGATGGGACGGCTGGGCGACGGGCCGCACCGGCGCAGGGTGGTGCTGGGGGCGATCACGGTGGTGCTGGTCGGCAGCGTGCTCGCGGCCCTGCCGCTGGGCTTCGGCTTCCTGGTCGCCGGGCGCGGGCTGCAGGGGGTGGGCCTCGGACTCGTCCCCCTGGCCATCGCCACCGCACGCGACGCGCTGTCGCCCGAGCAGTCCCGCCCCGCGGTGGCGCTGCTCTCGATCACCACCGTGGCCGGTGTCGGCCTCGGCTACCCGCTCACCGGGCTGATCACCGAGGCGATGGGCATCCACGCCGGCTTCTGGTTCGGAGCGATCATCAGCGGTCTCGCCCTGCTGGCCGCCGCGCTGGTCGTGCCACAGGCCGGCGGGCGCAAGAAGCAGTCCTTGGACGCCCCGGGAGCTGTGCTGCTCGCCGTCGGACTGGCCTCGCTGCTCCTCGCGCTCAGCGAGGGCGAGGTCTGGGGCTGGACCTCGGCCCGGGTGCTGGGCCTGGTCGTGTTCGCGCTGGCGCTGCTGGCCGCCTGGAGCGTCCACGAGTTGCGTACCGCCCACCCGCTGGTGGACTTGCGGACACTGCGCAACCGATCCGTGCTGACCGCCAACGTCGCCGGGCTGATAGCCGGTGTGGCGATGTACATGTTGATGTCGATGGTCACCCGCTTCGTGCAGACCCCGAGCGCCGCAGGCTACGGCTTCGGCACCTCGGTGCTGGTCACCGGGCTGGTGCTGCTGCCGTTCTCCGCCGCAAGCGTGGCCTCCAGCAAGCTGGTGCCGCTGCTGACCCGGCGGACCTCGACGGCGATGGTGCTGCCGATCGGCTGTGCGGTGTCGCTGCTGTCGATGGTGCTGTTCCTCTTCGCCCGCGGCCAGCTGTGGGAGCTGTTCGTGATCATGGGCGTCGCCGGACTCGGCGTCGGCTGCACCTTCGCGGTGATGCCCGGCCTGATCGTCAACGCCGTACCCGCGCACGAGACCGGCAGCGCCATAAGCTTCAACCAGGTACTGCGCACCATCGGCTATACGACCGGCAGCGTGCTGAGCGCCGTCGTCCTGGAGGCGCACACCGCTCCTGGCCGGCTGCTGCCCGCCAACAGCGGCTACCAGACCGCCGCCTGGCTGGGTTGTGCGATCTGGGTGGTCACTGCTTTCGTTGCGATCGTCCTGCCGAGGCGCTCAGCGCAGCGCCCCGTGACGCCATCGACCGTGGACGAGGAACTGCTGATGGACGAGAGCATCGCCGACGCCGAGACCGCGGAGGACAGCGTCACCCGGGTGGCGGGCCGGTCCGGCCGGTGAGCCCTGTCAAACGGCGGGACTCCGCCCGCAGCCGGCAGTTGCTGCTGGAGGCGGCCGCCGGCCTGTTCGCGGAACGCGGCTACGACCGCAGCACGATCAGGGAGATCGGCGAGCGCGCAGGCGTCGACCCGGCCCTGATCGCCCGCTACTTCGGCGGCAAGGCACAGCTCTACATCGCGGTGCTCGACCTGGACCGCGCCAACGCCAGGCCGGCCGACCTGCTGGAACCCGAGCGCAACCTGATGCTGGTGAACGGTGTCGACGTGCGCGGACCGGGTCCGGTCTTCCGTGCCGCGGTCTCCCCCCTGGAAGACCCCGAAGTCCAGGCCGCCGCAGTCGGCCAGCTGCACTGGCGACTCGTGGATCCGCTGTTCGAGCGCTTCACCCGTGAGGGCCTGGACCGTCCCCGGCTGCGGGCGGAGCTCGCGGTGGCGGCCTTCGTCGGTATCGTCCTGTCCCGCCACGGCGGAGCGTTCGGGGCGCTGGCCGAGGCCGATACGGACGAGGTCGTCCGGCTGGTGCTGGACATGCTCGGCCAAGGCCGCTGAGCAGGCCGGCCGACCGACCGGGCCACGCAGGCCCGGTCACGCAGACCCGGTCACGCAGCCCGAGGAGTTCACCCATGGCAGAGGCGCCGCCCTTCCTGCTCCAGCGCCTGCACGCGGCAGGGCTGACGGACGTCTTCACGGTCGCGCCGGCGGCCGGAGGCCTCGCCGCAACCGCGGGACTCGCACGCCGCGGTGACGGCTCGTCGGTCTTCGCCAAGGCGTTCGACGAACCCCCGTCGGACGACGTCTTCGCCGCGGAGGCCGAAGGGCTCACGGTGCTGAGCGATGCGGGCGGCATCGCCACACCCGAGGTCATCCTCGCGGACCGCGACCTGCTCGTGCTGTCCGTGCTCCACCCCCGACCGCAAACCGAGGCCTTCTGGGAGCGGTTCGCCCACCTTCTCGCCCATCTGCACACCACCTCTCGCCACCCGCGCTTCGGGTGGCACCGGGACAACTGGCTGGGCCGTCGCCGGCAGGTCAACACCTGGGCTGACGACGGTTTCGCGTTCTTCGCCGAGCACCGCCTGCTGCGCTGGCTCGGCGAGCCCCGCGTCCGGGACGCGCTCGACGCCCAGGACCGGGCGGCACTGGAGCGGCTGTGCGAGCGGCTGCCCGAGATTTTGCCGGTCAGGCCCGCGTGCCTGACGCACGGCGACCTGTGGGCGATGAACCTCATGGCCACCCCTGACGGGCAGCCCGCGGTGATCGACCCGGCCGTGTCGTACACATGGGCAGAGGTCGACCTGGCCCACCTGTGGACGACGGCACCGCCACCCGAGGCGCAGGTGTTCTTCGAGCGGTACGCGGAGCTGACCGGGCTCGACCGGGAATGGCGCGATCGCATGCCGATCCTCCAGCTACGCCAGCACCTGGCCGTGATCGCGCAGTTCGACCCCGATTGGGGCGCCGCGGACCTCTTGCGTGCCACGCTCGCCCCGTTCCGGCAGCGCTTCTGAGTCCAGCGGGGCAGCCGGGCTCTCTGCACCGGATATTCGAAACATAAGTCATCACGCTCGAAATTTTTCGCACACCTCGCCAGGGTGAACTCCCACTCACACCTCCCAGCCGACGGCAAAAGATCGACCAGGGGTCGGGGATTCGGTGTGAGATGTATTGACGTGCCCCGATCGGCGATCCTAAGGTGCCCGAAACGATCGCACGGCCACCGAAACTTTCAGTGGCCCAGACCGGGGAGTCGGAGCATCGACGAGATAACTCCGCCTCTCCGTGCAGGAGATGTCAGGACGCGAGAGGGCGCCACCCCCAGTAGCCGAACGCCTTCCTGACGGCGCGCCCTGAGTGAGCGCTCACACCCCCTCAGCCGCCTCGCCTCCTCCTGCAGTGACAGAACCCGTGACCGGCGACCGACTGCGGCGTGCCACCGCGGCCGGACATCGCCCCCGCAGACCCGACCGCAGACCCTTCCCGGTGCATGCGACAACAACGACAGATCAGGGAGTTTCACGATGGCGAGGATGACGCGCAGCGCTTGTGCTGTGGCTATCGGTTTGGGTATGGCGGTTGCTGTGGCCGGTTGTGC
>NZ_JBICTO010000025.1:69597-89106 GCF_043197715.1 Streptomyces sp. NPDC049040 | reverse complement strand
CAGCACATCCGCGATCCCCCGCGACTGCTCCGCGACCTGCGCAAGCGTCCCAGGACCATACAAACCCTGACTACCGGTCAAAAACCACACCTCGGGTGTGTGGGTCATGGTCAAGACTGTTCCCCTCTTCTCGGAGTCGGGTTCTCGCGGCCGGTCCCGGTCAGTCCTTGACCGCGCCGGCGGTGACGCCCGCGGCGACGTAGCGCTGCGCGAGGACGAGCAGGACTGCTGCCGGGATGGAGGCGACCACGGCGGTGGCCATGATGGCGTTCCACTCCTGGTTGTTGTTGCCGATGTACTTGTAGATGCCGAGCGTGATGGGCCGCATGTCGCCGCCGCTGTCCAGGGTGTTGGCGAAGACGAAGTCGGACCACGCCCACAGGAAGCTGAAAAGCGACACCGTGACGATGGCGTTTCGGCTCACGGGAAGGACGATCGCGGTGAAGGTGCGCCAGACACCGGCCCCATCGATCTTCGCCGCCGCGATGAGCTCGTCGGGGATGCCGGACATGAAGGCCGTGAAGATCATGACCCCGAACGGCACGGCGATGGTGGAGTCGGCGACGATCAGCCCCCACCAGGTGTTCATGATGCCGAGGTTGAGGAAGATGCCGTAGAAGCCCATGGCCATCACGATGCCGGGCACCATCTGCGCGATCAGCAGGGCCATGCCGAGGAAGCCGGCGCCGCGCGGGCGCAGTTTCGCCAGGGCGTAGGCGGCGGGCGCGGACAGCACCAGCGTGACGGCCACCGTACCGAGCCCGATGAGCAGGCTGACCCAGAGATAGGGCAGCTGGTCGTCGAGCACGGCCCGGTACCCGGTGAAGGTCGGATGCACGGGGAACAGGTCCGGCGGGCTCTTGCGCATGTCCTGCTGGGGCGTGAGCGAGACGTTGATCATCCAGTACACCGGGAAGAGCATGATCGCGGTGAGGACGACCCCGATGACGGTGTTGCGACGCGATCGGACTACGCGCGAGGTCATGCCGTCTGCCCCTTCTGGACGCGGATGTACAGCAGGCCGAAGGCGAGGGCCAGCAGGATGAGGATGTTGCCGACGGCGGCGCCCGGCCCGAACTCGGGTAGCAGGGAGCCGAATCCCAGACGGTAGGACCAGGTGGACAAAGTGGTCGACGAGTCGCCGGGACCGCCCTTGCTCATGATCCAGATCAGGTCGAACACCTTGAGCGTGTAGACCAGGCCGAGCAGTACCGTGATCGCCGAGACCGGGCGCAGCAGCGGGAAGGTGATCCGCCAGAACTGCTGCCACCCGCTCGCCCCGTCCAGGGAGGCCGCTTCGTACAGCTCCCCCGGGATGTTCTGCAGCCCGCTGTAGAGGATGACGAGGTTGAACGGGATGCCGATCCAGATGTTGGCGATGATCACCGAGGTGAGCGCCCAGTGCGGGGAGGTGAGCCAGTCGACGTTGTCCACGCCGAGCAGGTGCAGGAAGTAGTTGACCACCCCGGACTCGCTGTTGAACATCCACGACCACGTCGAGGCGGACACGATCAGCGGCAGCAGCCACGGGATCAGGAATAGCGCCCGCAGCGTCGAGGCGAGGCGGAATCCGCGGTGGAAGAACACCGCGAGCGCCAGCCCCATCGCGTACTGGAAGAGGATGGACACCAGGGTGAAGACCATGGTGTTGCGCAGCGCCGTGCCGAAGGTCGGATCGTCGATGACCTGCCGGAAGTTGTCCCAGCCGGAGAACGGCGCGCCGCCCTGCACGAAGGACCGCACGGTGTAGTGCCGCAGCGACAGGTCCACGTTGCGGTAGAGCGGGTAGGCGTAGAACGCCCCCAGGTATGCCAGGACCGGCGCGAGGAAGCCCCACGCCGCGAACTGGGGGCTGCGCAGGATCCGCCGGCCGCGCCGGCCGGCGCCGTTCGGGGCGCGTCCGTTCACGGGCTGCGCTCTGGACGTTGCCGGTGGCCGCTGCGGGGCGTCGGCGCGGGCGGTGGACATGCTTGCTCCTCGATCGGGACGGTGCGTGGGACGGCTGGGGTCAACTCCGGTGGTTCTCGACGGCCTTCTGCGCCGTGTCCATCGCGGACTGCGGGCTCTTGCCGCCGGTCAGGGCGCCCTGGACCGCGGTCCACAGCTGCTCGGAGATCACCGGGTACTTCGTGCCGAGGCCGCCGCTGGTCCGTCCGCGGGCGGCGGCGAGCGCGGTCACCCAGGGCTTCAGCGCGGCGTTCGCCTGGACCTGCTGGTCCTGGACTGCCGCCACCGGTGCGATGTAGGACAGCGTGGTGTCCGTGGAGAGGAAGTTCGTGTTGCTGGTCAGGCAGTCGACGATCTTCTTGTCCACCGCGTAGCGGGAAGTGTCCTTCTGCACCGGCACCGTGACGAACTCACCGCCGGTCGGGACGGGCGCGAGGCCGCCGTTCTGCCCGGGGATGCTGATGATCCCGTAGTCGAACCCGGTCTTCGCGGCGTTCGCCAGCTGCCAGGTGCCGTTCTCCCCGAAGGCGTACTGCCCGGTGGCGAACTCCTGCCAGCTGGTGGTCTGGGTGTTGCTCAGCACGTCGCTGGGGGCCAGCCCCTGCGACACCCAGTCCTTCCACAGCGTCACGGCGGCGACGCCCTTGTCGCTGTTCAGCTTGTTCAGGTCGCCGCCTGCGCCCCAGAACCACGGCAGGAACTGGAAGGTCCCCTCCTCCGTGCCGATCGCCCCGAAGCTGATGCCCTTCTTGCCCGCGGCCTTCACCTTCTGCAGTGCGGCCGTCAGCGACGCCCAGTCCTTCACCGAAGCGGGGTCCACGCCGGCGTCGGACAGGATCTTCTTGTTGTAGTAGAGCGCCAGGGTGTTCGCCCCGATCGGGATCCCGTACGCCGCGTCGTCGATCGTGCCGGCGCCGACGATGTTCTTCTGCAGGGCGGAGGTGTCCAGGCCCAGGTCGGTGGTCTTGTTGAGGATTCCGGCCTGCACCAGCGTGGACACGAAGGGGTTGTCCACCATCATCACGTCCGGCAGGTTGTCCTGCTGGCCCGCGAGCAGCGCCTTGTTGTTCAGGTCCGTGGTGTCCAGCGCGGTCCGCTTCAGGGTCACACCGGCCTTGGTGCCGCAGGAGGCCACCAGCTTCGCCCAGGCGTCGGAGGCGTCGAACTGCGGGTAGGGGTCCCAGAAGGTGTAGGTCCCCGACGCCGACGACGAGCCGCCGCCTGACCCGGATCCCGAGCAGGCGCTCGCGCCCACCAGTGCACAGCACACCACAACGACAGCCGAGACGGCGGTACGAGAAGATCTCATGAGTTTGTCCTTGGGACGTTCGGAGGGATCCGCGGCGGTGTGCCGCTGCGGGAGGTGCGGGTTCGCGGCGGTGCGGTGTCAGGAGGTCGGCAGCCAGACGCGCATGCTGCCGTCCTCCCGGTTGGCCCAGGCGTAGTAGGGGACGGCGGTGAGCGCGAGGTCGCCGCCGGGTGCGGATGCGGTGTCGCCGTGCCCGACGCCCTGGTAGGGCCACCAGTGCGCGGTCTGCGGCAGGGCCCGGCGCCGGCCGGCGGCCGAGACGGTCGTGACGCCGCCGAGCAGGTCGGGGCGTTCCTCCGCGGTGAGCGGCCGCGTCACGTCGATCACGACGTCGTCGAGACCGCCGCCGGGGTGGTCGGCCTGTTCCAGGCAGTACACGAGCGGCCCGCGCTCGATGGCGACGCAGCCTCGGACGGCGTCCACCCGCGGGTCGGCCCTGGTCAGCCGGGGCGTCATGTCCAGTTCCAGTTCGATGCGCTGGCCCGGCGCCCACTCCCGCTCCAGCCGGAGCCAGCCGTTGTCGAGGCGGGCGTCGGCGGCCTCCCCGTCGACGCGGACGGTGTGGCGCGAGCTCCACTCGGGGATGCGCAGCGACAGGGTCCACGGCCGGTCGCCTGGGCTTTCCTCGACGGTGAGGACGACGGCCCCGGCCGCCGGATACGACGTGTGAGCGCTAACACCGACCACGGCATCCCCCACCTCGCCGCTGAACCGGCCGGTGGCGTACTGGTGGATCTGCAGGCCGGCGCCATCGGTGGAGGCGACGTAGTGCTCCAGGCTCGCCAGCAGCCGCATGATGTTGGGCGGGCAGCAGGCGCAGCGGAACCACCGGGTGCGGCGTGCGGAGTGGTCGCCGCCCGGGTCGGTGTGCCCGTCGCGGACCTGCAGCGGGTTGACGTACAGCCAGCTCTCGCCGTCCAGGGACACACCGGAGAGGAAGCCGTTGAAGAGCGTGCGCTCGATCAGGTCGCTGTAGCGCGCCTCACCGGTGAGCAGCGCCATCCGCCAGCTCCACTGCACGGACGCGATCGCCGCGCAGGTCTCGCAGTAGGCGCGTTCGTTGGGCAGCTCGAAGGGGTCGCCGAAATCCTCCTTGTCGTGGTGCGCGCCGACACCGCCGGTCAGGTGGGTCTTGGTGGCGGTCATCGCCTGCCACAGCCGCTCACCGGCCGCCCGCAGCTCCGCCTCGCCGGTCTCGCTGGCGAGGTCGGCGGCCGCGGCCAGCAGGTAGAGCTGGCGTACCGCGTGCCCCTCGACGTTCTCGGCCTCGCGCAGCGGCACCCGGTCCTGGCAGTAGGCCTCGCCGCCGATCACCCCGTGGCCGTGCCGGTCGACGAAGTACGCCGCCAAATCCAGGTAGCGGCGCTCACCGGTCTCGCGGTACAGCTCCACCAGGGCGGTCTCGACCTCGGGGTGGCCGTCGAAGCCGTCGATGGCCTTGCCGGGGCCGAAGACGGTGTCGATGTGGTCGGCGAACCGGGTCGCCACCCGCAGGAGGTCCTTGCCGCCGGTGGCCCGGTGGTGGGCGACGGCGGCCTGGATCAGGTGCCCCGCGCAGTAGAGCTCGTGGCCCCAGCGCAGGTCCTTGTAGCGCTCGCCGCCCTTGGTGACCTGGAACCAGGTGTTCAGGTAGCCGTCGGGCTGCTGGGCTTCGGCGACCAGCGCGATGATGCGGTCGACGTCCCGTACGAGGTCGGCCCTCCTGCTGTCACCGTCCTCGGTGCCGGGACCGATCTGCCCGATCTGCCAGGACGCGGCCTCGAGCCACTTGTAGACGTCCGAGTCCATGAAGGGGTAGTCCCCGCGGAAGTCGCCCTCCGCGGTGCCCGCGGCAAGGCGCAGGTCGTGCAGGTTGCCCGCGGACTCGAGCAGGCTCGGTCCCTGCGGGATGCTCGCGCGGGCGTTCACCTCGCGGCGGGCGTGCCAGAAACCTCCCTCGATGGCCGCGGACGTCGCCGGGCGCAGGGCGGTGAGCGCGCCGGGGCCGAGAAGGACGGGGCCGGTCGCGGCGGACAGCGCCGGACTGGTGGGGGACATGGATCTCCCGGGGAGTCGTGAGGGCAGGACGGGGCCGGGTCCGACCGACGGTGCGGATTGCCTGCGCTAAGTGCGGGTAATGCGGACGATGCGGGCCTGCCTGCTGGTGAGCAAAGCTTTCCCTCGCCGCAACGTAGAAGGACCGTGGAAGGACGTCAAGACCGCTGACACAACATTTCCCATGGTTGCGCACGGGGGCTGGACGGACGTTCTGGCACTATGTGAACCTGAGTGACTGATTGAGCAAAGGATTGCTTGTGACAGGAACCGATCGCCGGTCGACGGGGGGGCGTGCCACGCTCAGCGATGTCGCCACACTGGCGGGCGTCAGCGTGGGAACCGCGTCGAAAGCCATCAGCGGGAACGGCCGGATGCGGCCCGAGACCCGGCAGCGGGTCCTGGACGCCGCACAGCGCCTGAGCTTCCAGCCGAACGAGCACGCCCGCAGCCTGCTGGCCGGGCGGAGCTGGACGGTGGGGCTGATCACGACGGACGGCATCGGCAGGTTCAGCACCCCGGTGCTGCTCGGCGCGGAAGACGCGCTGGGAGCCGGCAAGATCTCGGTGCTGCTGTGCGACACCCGCGGTGACGCGATCCGCGAGCAGCACTACATGCAGACCCTGCTGGCGCGCCGGGTGGACGGCATCATCGTCACCGGACGGCGGACCGATCCGCGGCCGCCGCTCGCGGGACTCCACCAGGTGCCTACGGTCTATGCCCTCGCCCCCTCCACCGACCCGGGCGACATCTCGGTGGTCTCGGACGACGAGGGGGGCGCCCGGCTCGCCGTGGAGCACCTCATCCACTCGGGTCGCACCCGCATCGCCCATGTCACGGGACCCGCCCATCACGCCGCGGCCCGCGAGCGGGCCCGCCTGACGGAGGATCTGCTCGCCCAGGCGTCACTGACGCTCTCGGGCGGCAAGGTGCTGTTCGGGGACTGGAGCGAGGCGTGGGGGCGGCGGGCCGCCCACGGCGTGCTGCGGCTCGCCCCGCAGACGGACGCCTTCTTCTGCGGGAACGACCAGATCGCCCGCGGTGTCGCCGACACCCTCCGCGAGGAGGGCCGCCGGGTCCCCGAGGACATCGCCATCGTCGGCTACGACAACTGGGACACCATGGCGCTGGCCTCCCGTCCACCGCTCACCACGATCGACATGGACCTCACCGAGATCGGCCGGGTGGCTGCCCTCCGCCTGCTGGACGCCATGGACGACGAGAGCGAGCCGGGGGTGCAGACCGTTCCGTGCCGGCTGGTCATCCGCGAGTCGACCTGACGGGGTCCGGCACGCTTCGCGGGCGCGCCCTCCCTGGGGGGCGCCCGCCGGTCTGCAAGCTGCGGGCGGCGGGGCGCGGACCTGAGGCGCCTCGACGGGTCGCGGACGCCGGGTGCCGGGCGCGGCCGCGCCCGGACCTCACTGCTCGGTGAGCATCCCGGCGCGCAGCTTGGCCAGCGTGCGGGAGATCAGCCGGGAGACGTGCATCTGGGAGCAGCCGAGTTCTTCCCCGATCGCCGCCTGCGTCATCTCCTGGCCGAAGCGCAGCCGGAGGATGTGGCGCTCCCGGTCGTCCAGCCTGCCCAGCAGGGGTGCGAGCGCCTGGAAGTCCTCGATCAGTTCCATGGCCGGGTCCGCGGCACCGATTGTCTCCGCGTAGGAGCGTCCGGCGTCGTCGCTCCCGTCGCCGCCCGCGGGCAGGTCGATCGAGCCGGCGGTGTAGCCGTTGGAGGCCACCAGGCCCTCGATGACGTCGGCTTCGGTGATCTCCAGGTACGCGGCCAGTTCCGCGACGGAGGGCGGTGCGTCCAGCACCGCCGTGAGGTGGTCGCGGGCCTTGGCCAGCTCCACCCGCAACTCCTGGAGCCGGCGGGGCACATGGACCGCCCAGGACGTGTCGCGGAAGAAGCGCTTCATCTCCCCGACGATGTACGGCACCGCGAAGGTCGTGAACTCCACCTCACGGCTCAGGTCGAACCGGTCGATCGCCTTGATCAGCCCGATCGTCCCCACCTGGAGGATGTCCTCCGACTCCTCAGGGCCACGCCCCCGGAAGCGCCGCGCGCAGAACCGCACCAGCGACATGTTCATCTCGATCAGCGTGTTGCGCGCGTACGCATACCCCGCAGTGCCCTCTTCGAGGGACCCGAGCGCGTCGAAGAACAGCTTCGACAGCTCACGGGCGTCCTTGGGCGCGACCTTCCCCGCCTCCTCGACGAACGGGAGTCCCCCGGCGACGGGAACGCCGCGGAAGGCCTGGGCCGGTCCTGTCGTTGTTCCCGTGCCGTACGAGGATGCCGTCATGCCGTCGCCCAACGTCGCCGAATGATTCTGCCGTCGTCTACCCGGCGCCACTCCCGTCACACACAGAAAGTCCCGGTAATTTGCCGCGTGCGGTCGCCCGGGGACGGCGCCGGGTGTTGCTTGCCGGTTCGTTACCTTCTCCGGTGTATTCCCGGGCGCGCGGCGTGGGAGGATCACCCACCGCCGGCGTTCGAGTTGTGGAGGGCTCATGGGTGCCAGTCCCTTTTCCGAGGGGGAACCACTGCTGAGGGTGACGGTCGAGCTCGGTGAGCCCGGCGTCGTCACCGTCGCCGGTGACGCGGACCTCGACGGGAGGTCGTCCCTGCGCGAGGCGACGGAAAGGGCGCTGGCCCACTGCCCGCACCTGGCCTTCGACCTGGGTGGTGTCACCTTCGCCGACTCGACCTTCCTGACCGTCCTCGCCACGGCCCGCCTCGAAGCGCTCGAACGGGGCGGAAGCGTACGCCTGCTGGCGGTCAGCCCGGCCGTCCAGCGCCTGCTGGACCTCACCGGCGCCGTGGCGCTCTTCCCCGCCGTCACGCCGGGAGGGCCCGCGCACGAGGGGTGAGGATCTGCACCCGCTCGAACATCTGCCTACGCTGGTATGTAGTCGAATCCCCCCAAAACGTCGAGCGGGGACGAAGAGGCGAATCAGTGATGGCGAAGATCCTTTTCATCGTGAGCGGAGCGACCTACTGGGTACTGAAGGACGGCACCAGGTACGCCACGGGCTACTGGGCCGAGGAATTCGCGAACCCCTACAAAGCAGTCACCGACGCCGGCCATGAGGTCGTGGTGGCGACGCCGGGCGGCACGACCCCGAACGTCGACATGATGAGCCTGCGCCCGTCCATGGCAGGAGGCGAGCAGGGCGCCCTCGACCTGGAGGCCGTCATCCGCGACGCCGAGGTGATGCGGCGGCCGCTCAAGCTGTCGGACGTCCGCCTCGAGGACTACGACGCGGTCTACCTGCCCGGCGGCCACGGCCCGATGGCGGACCTGGCCTTCGACGCCGACGCGGGGCGGCTGCTGACCGCGCAGCTCGCCTCGGGCAGGCCGCTCGCGATCGTGTGCCACGCCCCCGCCGCGATGCTGTCCACCAGGATCCACGGCGAGTCGCCCTTCAAGGGCTACAAGGTCACCGGCTTCACCAACGAGGAGGAGGAAGGCGTCGGACTCGCGTCCAGGGCGACATGGCTGCTGGAGGACGAGCTGAAGAACAAGGTCGGCGTGGAGTACAGCCGCGGCGAGATCTGGAAGCCGTACATGGTCGAGGACCGCAATCTCATCACCGGCCAGAACCCCCATTCCGCCGCCGTCCTCGGGGACCGGCTGCTCAAGGTGCTCGGGTGAGGACGCCGCGGCACGGCTGGCCGCGCGACGCGGGCCGGGGGTATCAGGGCAGCAGCGACACCTGGTAGTGGGCGATGGACCAGCCGTCCGCGTCGCGCCGCACCAGCAGGCTCAGGTTGACGGCCAGCGGCGGCCGGTCGACGAACCCGAACTCCACGCTCATGTAGCCGAGTACGAGGTCGTCCGCGAGCCTTCGTGTCTCCAGGATCCGGTATCGCGCGGTCATTCCCCGCGGCTGCGAGTCGTAGTAGTCGGCCACGCCCCGCCGTCCGACCGTGTACGGGTGCAACCCCTGGAAGATCGCGTCCTCGGTGAAGCAGGCGGCGACCACGTCGGGCTCGTGGGCGTCGACCGCGTCCTGCCAGCGGTCGAGGACGCCGCGCAGGATCTCCTCCTGGTCTGCCGTGCCGGCCATCGGCCTTCTCCTTGCGGACGGTGTGCGGGTGCGGGCGCGGGACTTTCGGCCCGGTCGGATGCGGCGACGGCCGCCCCTGAGGATTCTCGCCGCAGCCGGGGCTTCAGGCACGGGCAACGGCGGGCGTGTCGCGGTCGCGGTGCGGGCGGGCGTGGAAGGAGCCGCGACTATTTGACCTCAAGGTCAAAAAAACATACGCTGCCGGCATGGGACGACCTGCGAAGTTCGAGCCGGCAGCTGCGGTGGGAAAGGCGGTGGATGTCTTCTGGCGTCAGGGATACGGGGCCACCAGCCCGCAGGGCCTCGCCGATCAGCTGGGTATCGGAAAGGGCAGCCTCTACAACACCTTCGAGAGCAAGCGCAATCTGTTCTCCCTCGCGCTCGGTGCCTACACCGCCAGGCGCGCCGCCGAACTCGCCGGGATGCTGGAAGGGCCCGGCCCGGTACGGCCGAGGCTGCGGGCCGTCGTCGAGGAGATGACCGGCGCCGGCGAGCACCGGCGGGGCTGTCTCGTGGTCAACGCGATCGCGGAGCTCGCGGACGCGGACGAGTCGGTCCCCGCGGCCGGCAACGCCCTCTTCGACCGGATGGAGGAGGCCTTCCGCGCGGCCGTCACCGCGGGCCGCTCCACCGGCGAGCTGACCGGCCCCCAGCCTCCAGGCGACGCGGCCAGCAGCCTGCTGGCCACGGTGGTCGGCACCAGCGTCCTGGTCAGGGCCGGCGGCACCACCCCGCGGGTACGGCGCATCATCGACGCCGCCGTCGACGCCCTGTGACCGCGCGGCGCCGCGACCGCCGGCGGGCCGCACGTGGTGGCCGTCGCCCGGACCGGCCGTCCGCGGCCGCGCCCCGAACGAACCGAACAACGATGCGAGGAGATCGGCGATGTCGATCCATGTGACCGAGACACAGCCCGCCGCAGCGGCGGCCGACCCGCCGAGCGGCGGTTCGCGCACCGAGCCGCTGCGGGGCGTCGCCAGGTCCCTGGCGGCCCACATGGACGCCAGCCTCCAGGTACCGACCGCGACCAGCGTCCGGGTCGTGCCGGCCAAACTGCTGATCGACAACCGCATCGTCATCAACGAGCACATGGCGCGGGCGCGCGGCGGCAAGGTCAGTTTCACCCACGTGCTGGCATGGGCGCTGGTCCAGGCGGTGAAGGACCAACCCGGCATCAACACCCACTACGAGGTGGTGGCGGGAAAGCCCTCCGTGGCCTCCCCCGCCCACGTCAACCTCGGTATCGCGGTCGACGTCGTCCGTGCCGACGGCTCCCGCACGCTGGTCGTGCCGAACATCAAGGGCGCCGAGCGGATGACGTTCGGCGAATTCCTCGCCGCGTACGAGGATCTGGTCGCGCGGGCACGGTCCAACCGGCTGTCCCTGCCGGACTTCGAGGGGACGACGCTCTCCCTGACCAACCCCGGCGGCATCGGAACCGTGCACTCGGTGCCGCGATTGATGGCCGGCCAGAGCTGCATCGTCGCCGCCGGAGCGCTGGAGTATCCCGCCGAATTCCGCGGCGCGAGTGCCCGCACCCTGTCCGACCTGGGCGTCGGCAAGACGCTCACCCTCACCAACACCTACGACCACCGGGTCATCCAGGGCGCCGCCTCCGGCGAGTTCCTGCGGCGGGTCAGCCAGTTGCTGCTCGGCGAGTCGGAGTTCTACCAGGGCATCTTCGCGGCGCTGCGCATACCGTACGCGCCGGTCCGCTGGTCCTCGGACACCGGCGCCGCCGCGGTGGAGCAGAAGACCGCGCAGGTCCAGAAGCTGATCAACGCCTTCCGGGTCCGCGGGCACCTGATGGCCGACACCGACCCGCTGATGTACGTGCAGCGCTCGCACCCCGACCTCGAACTGGAGAGCCACGGCCTCACGTTCTGGGACCTGGACCGGGAGTTCGTCACCGGCGACCTGGCGGGGGACGGCCGCCCGATGCCGCTGCGGGAGATCCTGGGGGTGCTGCGCGACGCATACTGCCGGACCGTGGGCGTGGAGTACATGCACATCCAGGATCCCGAGGAGCGGCGCTGGTTCCAGGAGCGGCTGGAGCGGCCGTACGCGAAGCCCGCCCACGACGAGCAGGTGCGTATCCTGCGCAAACTGAACGAGGCCGAGGTCTTCGAGACCTTCCTCCAGACGAAGTACATCGGGCAGACCCGGTTCAGCCTCGAGGGCGGCGAGTCGGCGATCGCGCTGCTCGACGCCCTGATGCGCAGGGCCGCGGAGGAGGGCATGGACGGGGCCGCCCTGTCGATGGCGCACCGCGGGCGGCTCAACGTGCTGACGAACATCGCGGGGAAGACCTACGGCCAGGTTTTCCGCGAGTTCGAGGGCACGGACCGGGCCGAGGGCTCGGGCGACGTCAAATACCACCTGGGCACCCAGGGGACCTACCAGGGCCCGGCGGGCGAACGGCTCCCGGTGGCGCTGGCGGCGAACCCCTCCCACCTGGACGCGGTGGACGGCGTCCTGCTCGGCATCGTACGGGCCAAGCAGGACCGCAACCCGGGCAAGCCGTTCGGCACGCTGCCGGTGATCGTGCACGGCGACGCGGCGATGGCGGGGCAGGGCGTGGTCAGCGAGACGGTGCAGATGGCGCTGCTGCGCGGCTACCGGGTCGGCGGCACGGTGCGGGTCAACATCAACAACCAGGTCGGCTTCACCACGCTGCCGGGGGACGGCCGCAGTTCCGTGTACGCCACCGACGTGGTGAAGGCCGTGCAGGTCCCGGTCTTCCACGTCAACGGCGACGATCCCGAGGCCGTCGTCAGGGTGGCCGAGCTGGCGTTCGCCTACCGGCAGCGCTTCCACCGCGACGTGGTGGTGGACCTGGTCTGCTACCGGCGGCGCGGCCACAACGAGGCCGACGACCCGTCGATGACGCAGCCGCAGATGTACCGGCTCATCGAGGGCAAGAGCAGCGTCCGCACCCTGTACCTGGAGGCCCTGGTCGGCCGCGGCGACATCACCAGGGACGAGTACGACCAGGCGCACCGCGACTTCCGGCTGCGCCTGGAGCGGGCGTTCGCCGAGACCCGGCAGCTGCCGGCCGCGCCTGAAGGCGGTCCCACCGCGGCCGCGGGGCAGGACCTGACGCCCGGGGTCCCGCAGCAGCCGGCCGCTGAGCCGGAGTCCACCGGGGTGCCGGCGCGGATCCTGGCGGCGGTCGGCGACGCCTTCGGCCACCGTCCCGAGGGTTTCGCGGTCCACCCCAAGCTCGGCCGGCTGATGGAGCGGCGGGAGCAGATGGCCAGGCAGGACGGCACGGTCGACTGGGCCTTCGCCGAACTCCTCGCCTTCGGCACACTGCTGCTCGAGGGCACCCCGGTCCGTATGGCGGGCCAGGACTCCCGGCGGGGCACCTTCGTCCAGCGGCACGCCGTGCTGCACGACGCCGAGGACGGCCGCGAGTGGTCGCCGCTGGCGGGCCTCGGGCCGCAGCAGGCGCCGTTCGGGATCCATGACTCGCTGCTGAGCGAGTACGCGGCCATGGGCTTCGAGTACGGCTACTCCGTCGAGCGCCCCGAGGCGCTCGTCGTGTGGGAGGCCCAGTTCGGCGACTTCGCCAACGGGGCGCAGATCGTCGTGGACGAATTCGTCTCCTCGGGCGCCCAGAAGTGGGGGCAGCACTCCTCGCTGGTGCTGCTGCTGCCGCACGGGCAGGAAGGGCGCGGCCCCGACCACTCGTCGGCCCGTGTCGAGCGCTTCCTCCAGCTGTGCGCGCAGGACAACATGACGGTCGCCCAGCCGTCCACCGCCGCCTCGTATTTCCACCTGCTGCGGCGCCAGGCGCAGGCGCGGCCGCGCAAGCCGCTGGTGGTCTTCTCCCCCAAGTCGATGCTCCGCGCCAAGGGCAGCTCCAGCCCGCTGGCCGACTTCACCAGCGGCCGCTTCGAGCCGGTACTCGACGACCCGTCGGCCGTCGATCGGGCGGCCGTCCGCCGGCTGGTCCTGACCACGGGGAAGCTGTACCACGAACTGGTCGCGCGGCTGGCCGACCACCCCGACCCGACGATCGCCCTGGTCCGGATCGAGCAGCTCTACCCGCTTCCCGAACGGGAGCTGACCCGGATCATCGGCACCTACCCGAACGCCGAACTGGTCTGGGCGCAGGACGAGCCGCGCAACCAGGGCGCGTGGATCCACCTGCTCGCCGAGCTGGCCCCGCTGCTGCCCAGGGCGCTGACGCCGGTCTCCCGGCCCGCTTCCGCGGCGCCCGCGACCGGGTCGGGCAAGCGCCACACCGCGGAACAGGCCGACCTCGTGCAGCGGGTGCTCACCCACTCCGGTACGGGCAGCTGAGGCATACGCCGTCGCGGGCGGCGGCCCGCTCCCCCGGCTCGCACGGGTCCCGCGGGTCGGGGCGGCGGCCGCTCAGGCGATGGCGGCCCAGGCGGTGACATGCTCGATCCGCATCCGCACCAGCAGCATGCCGGGAACGCTGTTGCGCCGCCCGAACTCCGCGGCGACGTCGTCCCCCATGTAGCGCGCGGCGATGTCCGTCGCCCAGGTGAGCAGCGCTCCGGGGTCCTCGGAGATCTCCACGCGCCCGCGCAACACCACGAAGGAGTACGGCGGCCGCTCGTCGTCGACGCACATCGCCACGCGGTCGTCCCGCAGCAGATTCCGGCTCTTGACCGTCGTGTCCTCCGTGGTGAAGACGAGGTCGCCGCCGTCGAGCAGGAACCACATGGGCACCACGTGCGGACTGCCGTCCGCCCGCACGGTGGCCAGCTTTCCCGTCCTGGTGCCCTCGCTGATGAAGGCCCGCCACTCGTCCTCGGTCATCTCGGTTGCCATACAGATCACAATACGGTCCAAAACACCCCATGACCGCCGGAAGGACCGCGGACCCCCACCGCCCCACCCGGACGGTTTCAGCTTCCAGCCGTGGTGGAAACAGGGTGATATGTCGCGAATGGATGAAACGGCGCACGCCCCTGTCCAGGCATCGCCGGGCGTGCCGCAGGTCGACGTCGCCCTCCGGGTCAACGGAGCCAGGCGCCGCCTTCGGCTCGACGCGCGGGTCACCCTGCTGGACGCCCTGCGCGACCACCTGGGCCTCACCGGCGCGAAGAAGGGCTGCGACCAGGGAGCCTGCGGTGCGTGCACGGTGCATCTGGACGGCAAGCGGGTCGTGTCCTGCCTCGTGCTGGCGGCGCAGTGCCACGAGCGCGACATCACGACCGTCGAATCGCTGTCCAGCGGTGGGGAGCAGCATCCGGTACAGGCCGCCTTCGCACGGCATGACGCCTTCCAGTGCGGTTACTGCACCCCGGGGCAGATCATGTCGGCCATCGCGCTCATCGCGGAGGGGCGGGCCGGGTCGGACGAGGACATCAAGGAGTTCATGAGCGGCAACCTCTGCCGCTGCGGCGCCTACCCGGGCATCCGCGCCGCCGTGCGCGACGCGGCGGGGCTGTGACATGCGGCCTTTCGAATACGTGTCGGCAACGGACGCGGACCAGGCCGTCGCCCTGGTGACGGCCGACCCGAGGGCCGCCTTCCTCGCCGGCGGCACCACCCAGCTCGACCTCATGAAGGACGGCGTCCTGGGTCCTGACCGGCTCGTCGACATCGGACGGCTGCCCCTGCGCGGCGTCACCGCGGGCCGGACCGCGCTCCGGGTCGGGGCGCTCACGACGATGGAGGAACTCGCGGCCGACCCCGTCGTCACCGACCGGCTGCCCTTCGTCCGCGAAGCCCTCCTGCAAGGGGCCTCGGTGCAGTTGCGCAACCTGGCGACCGTCGGGGGCAACCTCCTCCAGCGCGCCCGGTGCCGCTACTTCCGGGATCCCGCGGTCGCCGCCTGCAACAAGCGGACGCCCGGGTCCGGGTGTGCCGCCATCTCCGGCATCCACCGCATGCACGCGGTTCTCGGCACCAGCGACCACTGCATCGCGCTGCACGCGTCCGACCTCGCAGTGCCCCTGACCGCGCTGGACGCGGTCGTGCACATCCAGGGGACGGGCGGGGCGCGGTCCGTCCCGCTCACGCACTTCTACCTGCCGCCGGGTGACACCCCGCACCGCGAGAACGTGCTGGAGCACGGGGAGATGATCACGGCGGTCGACGTGCCCCTGCTTCCGCAGACGGCGCGGTCCCATTACCTCAAGGTCCGCGACCGGGCCTCGTACGAGTTCGCGCTTGCCTCGGCCGGCGTGGCCCTGGTGGTCGAGGACGGCGGGATCCGGGAGGCCCGCATCGCCCTCGGCGGCGTGGGAACCGTCCCGTGGCGGGCCGGGGAGGCCGAGGAGATCCTGCGCGGGGCCGCCGCCGGCACCGCGGTCTTCCGCTCGGCCGCGCGCGCGGCCCTGGCGGGGGCCCGGCCGCTGCCCGGCACCGCGTTCAAGGTCGATCTGGCAGAACGCACCCTGGTGCGGACCCTCGAAACCGTCGCAGGAGGCCCTTCATGACCACCCTCGACCCGGCCGAGGTCATCGGATCGGGCATGGAACGCGTGGACGCCCCGCAGAAGGTGACGGGCAGGGCCCACTACCCCAACGACCACGTGTATCCCGGCATGGCGCACGCCGCACTCGTGCGCAGCACCGTCGCGGCCGGCAGGATCCGCGGCATCGACGCCGCCCGCGCGCGGCAGGCACCCGGCGTGCTCGCCGTCCTCTCCCACCTCGACGCCCCGGAGCTCCGCCGCGCCCCCATGACCCTGCTGGGGCCGTCACCGCCCGCGCCCTTCCAGGACGACCGCATCCTGCACCACGGCCAGCACGTCGCCGTCGTGGTGGCCGAGACCGCGGAAGAGGCCAGGCTGGCGGCGTCACTCGTCGAGGTCGACTACGAACCGGCGGCGGCCCTGCTGGGCATCGCCCACCCGGACGCCGAGGTCCTGGACAACCCCTGGGACCTGGACCACACGCGCGGCGACGTGGAGGCCGGCTTCGCCGCCTCCGACGTGGTGGTCGACGAGACCTACACGACGCCCGACAACACCAACAACCCGCTCGGCCTCATGACGACCCTGGCGGTATGGGACGGCGACTCGCTCACCGTCCACGACTCCACCCAGTGGACGCACAACGTCAGGACGTCCCTGGCCGCCGCCTTCGGCGTCCCGGAGAGCGGCGTCCGGTGCCTCGCCCCTTACGTCGGAGGCGCCTTCGGGGCCGGCCTTCGGGTGTGGCCGCACGTCGTCATCACCGCGCTCGCCGCCCGGGTGGTGGGACGGCCGGTCAAGCTGGTGCTGAGCAGGCCCGAGATGTTCACGTCGGTGGGGCACCGCCCGGACAGCGTCCAGCACGTCAGGATCGGGGCCACCCTCTCCGGTGAGCTGCTGGCGATCAGCCATCTGGGCACGTCGTCGGTGGCGATGGAGGACGACGACTACGAGCCGGTCTCGCTCGGCTCCGCCGTCTCGTACGGCTGCCCCAACGTGCTCACCCACGACCGGCAGGTACGGCTGAACATCCCGTGCCCGGGGTCCATGCGCGCCCCGGCCGAGGGACAGGGCAACTTCGCCCTGGAGTCCGCCGTCGACGAGCTCGCGTACGCCCTCGGCATGGACCCTCTCGAGCTGAGGCTGCGCAATCACGCGGACACCGACCAGCGCTCCGGGCTGCCCTGGTCGAGCAACGCCCTGCGCGAGTGCTACGTCACGGGCGCCGAGCGCTTCGGCTGGTCGCGCCGCACTCCGGAACCGGGCTCGATGCGGGACGGCCGCCTGCTGGTGGGTTTCGGAGTGGCCGGCGCCGCCTACCCGTACTACCAGGTGCCGTGCCAGGCGCGTGCCTCGGTGCGCAGGGACGGATCCGCCTATGTCCGCAGCGCCGCCACCGACATCGGCACGGGGACGTACACGGTCATGACCCAGCTGTCCGCGAGGCTGCTCGGGCTGGAGACCTCCCTGGTGCGCTTCGGCCTCGGCGACTCCGACATGCCCTACGCCCCGCAGGCCGGCGGCTCGGGGCTGACCGGGGCACTCGGCAATGCCGTGCACGCCGCCTGCCAGGGTCTGGTGCAGGCGTTCCTCGACGCCGTGCACGACGACCAGGCCTCGCCGCTGCACGGCGCCGTCCTCGCGGACGTCACCGTCGGCGGAGGCCGCATCCACCGCCGCGACGACCCCGGGCAGGGTGAGTCGTACGCCGGGATCCTCGCGCGGCTCGGGCTGGAGGAGCTGAGCGCCGACGGCCGGAGCACCCCGCCGCAGGCCGAGAATCTCGGGATGGCCGCCGCCGGTGCCTTCGGCGCCAAATTCGTCGAGGTCCGGATCGACCCCGACCTCGGGACGCTGCGGGTGGCACGGGTGGTGTCGGTCGTCGACGGCGGCCGCATTCTCAACGAGCGGACCGCCAGGAGCCAGATCATCGGCGGCACCGTCGGCGGTATCGGCCAGGCCATGTTCGAGAAGACGGAAACCGATCCGGGGACCGGCCGGATCGCCAACGCCACCCTCGGCGACTACCTGGTCGCGGTGAACGCCGACGTACCCGACGTCGACGTGGTCTTCGTCGGCGGGCCGGACCGGACGACGCCGGTGGGCACCAAGGGGGTGGGGGAAGTGGGGCTGGTGGGCACCGCCGCGGCCATCGCCAACGCGGTGTACCACGCGACGGGGCGCCGGCTGCGGTCGCTGCCGATCACCATCGAGCAGCTGCTGCTCTGAGCGGCCGTCCGGCCGGGCGCGCGCCGCTCGGGCGCGCCGGGCCGCCGGCCGGCCTCCACACCGCCGCCCGGGCGCGTGGAGACGCGGCGTCATACCCGGCTCCTTCCGGGGTAGCCGCCATCCGACGGCCGCGCGGCTGTCGCCGCGGAAGGGGACCAGGCGTGTGTGCCGGCCCGCCGCGCCGGCACCCCGGGCGGCGGAGGAGGGACCCCCGGTGTTGCTCGCGGAACGGTACCGAATGGACGCGCTCCTCGGGCGCGGTGGCATGGGGCAGGTCTGGCGGGCCCATGACGAACTCCTGCACCGCAGCCTGGCCGTGAAGATCCTGCCTGCCGCGGCGTCCGACGAAGTGGCCCGCGAGCGCTTCCGTGTGGAGGCCAGGGCCGCCGCGCGGGTGGAGGACCCGCATGTCGTCACCGTCTACGACTACGAGGTCGACGGCGACGCCGCCTATCTGATCATGGAGCTGGTGGACGGCTGCAACCTCGGCCAGGAGCTGGCGGCCCACGGTCCGATGGACCCGGCCAGGATCCTCGACATCGGGGCGCAGGTGGCGGCCGGCCTCGATGCCGCGCACCGCCACGGGGTGGTCCACCGGGACATCAAGCCCACCAACCTCCTCCTGGGCGAGGACGGCATCGTCAAGATCGCCGACTTCGGCATCGCCCGGCTGCTGGACGAGTCGGCGGCTGCCCTGACCCTCACGGGCCAGGTCATGGGCACCAGCCTCTACCTCGCCCCGGAGTGCGCCCTGGGGCGGGCGGCCGGTCCCGCGAGCGACGTCTACGCGCTCGGCTGCGTCCTGTACGAACTCCTCACCGGGCGGCCGCCGTTCGACGAGCACAGCGCGTTGGCGGCCGTGCGCCGGCATGTGGAGACCCCGCCCGTCCCGCCGAGCGCCGTGCGCCCCGGGACACCTCCCGGCGTCGAGCACTGCCTGATGGAGATGCTTGCCAAGGACCCGGAGCGGCGGCCGCCGGCCTCGCAGGTGGTGTCCTGGTGCCGGTCGGCCGCTCGGCCGCAGGGCGGCCAGGACGGACCGGCAGCGGCACCGGCATGTACGGTGGCGGAGCCGGCGCCGGTACGGGAACACGCCGCGCATGCCGCCTCCCGCCCGGCCGGCAGGGCGCACTGGTGGACACCGGCGCGCCGGAGGGCCCGCTCGATGGTGGAGCGGTCGGGAGCAGGACCCGTCCCGGCCCTGCCGGAGTAGGGCAGCCGGAGCCCGGCTGGACCCCGAGGGCGACCCGGCCACGGGCCTCCCGAGCGCACCGGCAGGACCGGCGCTTCCGAACACCGAGAAAATCCCGGACCACGCGGAACCACCGACCATTCCCTGGGATTTCCCCCTGCCGCGATCCTTTCGGCCGGCTCCCGGCTCAGCCCGGCGGCAAAAGCCGCCGGGCACCAGGGCGGGGGGGGGGGGGGGGGGGGGGGGGGGGGGGGGGGGGGGGGGGGGGGCCGGGGGGGGGGGGGGGGGGGGGGGGGGGGGGGGGGGGGGGGGGGGGGGGGGGGTACG
>NZ_JBICTO010000025.1:0-69592 GCF_043197715.1 Streptomyces sp. NPDC049040 | reverse complement strand
GGGGTGTCGGCTCCCCCTCCTGCCCGCCCTCCCCCCCCCCCCCCCCCCCCCCCCCCCCCCCGCGGCGGGCCCCCCCCCGCCCCCCCCGGGCCCCCCCCCCCCCCCGCCGATCGACCTGCTCATCTGCAACTACCAGCGATACCAGCGACCCCTGCCGCCGCTGGAATGGGTACCGCGCATGACGAACCCGAGCAGCCAGAGGACAAGCACCACGACGGCGATCCACCAGAGAAGGTGGAGTGCGAATCCCGCGCCGAACAGAAGCAGCGCGAGCAGAAGAACAACCAGCAACGGTCCCATGATTATCAACCTCCGAGGAGCCGTCTGCCCCTGCTCCCTTTGCTCATGCGGAATCACCCGCACCGTTTTCGGCCGGATTTCCGAGTCTCCGTATTCCGGCCGGACATGACGCAGCCCCGGCCGGGGTCCGGCCGGGGCGTGCGCGCATCCGGTGGTGTTCGCCAACGCTCCCGGCACGACGGGTCAGTGCAGGAGGCTCACCGCGCGGGCGATCACGAGCAGCGAGGTCATGAGCGCGGCGATGCTCTGCACGCTCATCATGATCTTCGCCCGGGTGGAGAGCGGCATGGTGTCCGTGGGGCTGAAGGCCGTCGAGTTCGTCACCGAGACATACAGGTAGTCGACCAGCGTCGGAACCCAGTCGGAGCTGCCGCTCGCACCGTCCGCGACCTCCTGGACCGCGTCGTCGTTCTCGTCCTGCGAGAAGCGGAAGTCGGCCAGCGGAAGCTGCGAACGCTCGGCCTGCGTACGGGAGACCGGGCCGCCCCGGTCCAACTCCCAGTAGGCCAGGCCGAACACGATGATGTTGGTGAGCCACACCTGGAGCGCCGCGACGAGCAGTGAGCGGCCGTCCTTCGCCCCGGCGTCGACGAGTTCGTGCACCAGCAGCCCGAGGGCGGTGAGGTTGCCCGCGGCGATGACGGCGACCAGGCCGAGCGACAGCGCCCGGGTCGTCCTGGTCTGCCGGGTCAGCCGCTTGGGGTTGAAGGCGACCAGCGGCACCAGGAGCAGCGCCTCGAGCAAGGGCAGCACATACCGTGGTGCGACGAGCAGGCTCCCGGGGAGGACCAGGTAGAGGGCGATCGCCACCAGCGTGGCGATCACCCCGGGCAGCCTGGCCTCCCCCCGGCGCTCGTGCCGGGGGTGCCTGAGGCGGGCGTCGGCGCGGCTGCGCGTCATCGGCGGTTTCCTTTCGGCCGTCATGGCTGGAGACCGCGTACCCCCGCGCAGGCAGGCCACCCGGCGGATCCGCCGCGCCCACGGAGTCAGGACGGGAGCACATGGACGGGTCGACGTCGGCCGCAGGGAAGGACGGCGCCTTCCGCCTGGACTGGTGATCAGAGCCTGCCGGCAGGGCGCCCTACCGCCTGGTGCTGCGCCCTGCCGGCACCGGGGTCCGGGTGGGGTTGTCCGACGCGAGCCCTCGACTCGCCGCTCCGGCCCCCGGCCGGCCGGCCGCGCCGGGAGGCTTCGGCATCCGGCTGGTCGCCAGGCTCGCGCGCCGGTGGGGTGCCACGGAGCAGCCGGCCGGAAAGGTCATCGGGCTCAAGGTGGGCCGCTGAGGTGACACGGCGCGAAGGAGAACAGCGGGCATGCCCGTCCTGGCGCTCCTTCAGGTCGGGGCCATCTCCAGCCAGACGGTCTTGCCGGCGCCGTCCGCGTCGGGGTCAACCCCCCACGAGCGGGCGAGCCGGTCGACCAGGCGCATGCCGTAGCCGCCGGGGGCGCCCGGCGTGTCGAGGTTCCTCATCACCGGCTCGGCCGGGCTCGCGTCGCTGACCTCCACCCGCACGGTGCCTCCGTCGACCGGGCCGTAGTCGCACAGCGCGACGCGGTACGGGGCGCTGCCGTACTGGCACGCGTTGGACAGAAGTTCCGACACCAGCAGCACCACGTCGTCGGCGGCATTCGGTGCCGCCCCTGAGCCGTCGAGCGGCCAGCCGAATTCCGCCAGCGCCCGGCGGGTGAAGTCCCGGCCGGCGGCCGCTGCCCCGGCCTCCACGCGGAGCCTCAGCTCGCGCGTCGTCCTGATCGACCTCGCGGGAGCCCGTGTTCGGTCACTCATGTCCACCGTTTCCCCTTCCGCATGGCCACAGCCCTGCCGCAGCGGATCCTTCCTGACGTACGGCCGCCGTGGCGACGACCGCGGGAAACGAGCGGCGGGCCGTGGCTGGTTCCGCGTCTCCACGACTAACGCCTGCCCTCCACCTCGATGGGAAACCCGAAAGTCCTCGCGCCCTCGGCAGGACCCGCGGCTCGGGCGGCAGCACCTGCGCCCGGTTCCGCCGTCGGCGGAACCGGGCGGGGAAGCTTGCCCTCGGCTCGCGGTGGAGTAATGGTGATTACATGATTACAACCCATGAAGAACTGCGCGGCTGGTTCGCCGGCCGCATCCCCGACGGCCTTTTCGAGAGCCTTGCCGAGGTGACGGTCGACCGCGAGGAGATCACCGTCGTCGGGCGCATCGCCGAGCCCTCCCTGGCCAAGGACACCTCGGGCCCTGAGCAGGTGGCGGCTTTCCTGGCCCGCGCCAGGGAATTCCGCGAGCGGACCCGCGACGACCGGATCGCGGTGGCCCGCGAGGCCGAGCAGCGGTTCGGCAGGAAGGTCTCCTGGGGGGCGGAGTGCGGCACCGAGCGCGTCCTGTTCACCCACGTCGCCGCACCCGTCATGACCCGGCTGCGGCAGCCCGAGCGCCAGGTCCTCGACACCCTCGTCGAAGCCGGGGTGGCGCGCAGCCGCAGTGACGCGCTGGCCTGGTGCGTACGCCTCGTGCAGAGCCACACCGACGACTGGCTCACCGAACTGCGGGACTCCCTGGAACAGGTCAGGCGGGTGCGCGCCCAGGGCCCCGACACGGCCGCCGAGGAGGCCACTGCCGGGGAGGAATGACCGGCGGAAGGGGCGTCATTCGGCCTTCCGGCCCGGTTCCCGCCCCCCGCTCGCGCCGCCGCGGCCCACCCCGTAACGGCTCGCCGCCGCGTGCAGGGAGCGCAGGGCCAGCAGCAGGAAGCCGATGTCGTCGAGGTAGATCGGATCCGGCAGCAGGTCGACGGGCCAGATGAGATAGGCCACCGACGCCCAGAACATCGTCTTGGTGGACATCGGGACACCCGAGGACTTGAGCACCCGCCACGAGCGCACGAGCTTGACCAGCAGCCTGATCGCGATCACGAGGCTGACGACCGCGACCCCCGCCAGCAGCCAGAGCAGCAACCGCTCCCTGCCGTCCATCCGCACCACCTCCGCGCCGTCCGCGACGGCTCGCCTTACGCCTGCCCCGTATATCGGCGATCGCGCCGGCGGAGGTGAGCCGGTTCGGCCGCGGTGCGGTCGGGGCCACGCCCCGGGCCGGTCTCCCTCGACCCCGCACCCCGCCAAAGAGGCCGAGGCCATGGAAATCTGGATCAACCCGAGCTGTTCGAAGTGCAGTTCGGCGCTCGCCCTGCTCGACGAGGAAGGGGCGCACTACACCGTGCGCCGCTACCTGGACGACGCGCCCAATCCCGCCGAACTCCGCGTCCTGCTGGAGCGGTTGGGCCTGGAGCCGTGGGACCTCGCGCGCACCGGCGAGCCGGTCGCAGCCGAGCTCGGGCCTCGCCTCGTGGGCCAGGGACGGCGTCACCCGCGAGCGCTGGATCGAGGCGCTTGCCGCCCGCGCGGCCCTGATCCAGCGGCCGATCATCACCGCGGACGACGGCAGCGCCGTGGTGGCCCGCACCGGGGAAGCCGTCCGCTCGGCGCTCGCGCCCGGCACTCGGCAGGAGCGGGAGCAGCAGCGGGAGCGGGAGCGGCGGCAGGAGCGGTGACCTCAGGAGAGCCGGTCGGCGACCATCTCGGCGAACTCCTCCTCGGTGACCACCCTGACGCCGAGCTCCTGGGCCTTGGCGAGCTTGGAGCCGGCCTTCCCACCGGCCACCAGGAGGGTCGTCTTCCTGGACACGGTGCCGGACGAGGTGCCACCCGCGTCCTCGATGAGGTCCTTCACCTCGTTGCGGTTGCGGCCGGCGAGGGCTCCTGACATCGCGCCGGTGACCACGACCACCTGGCCGGCCAGCGGTCCGCCGTCCGCCGGTTCGCCGACCGGCTCTGCCATGTTCACCCCGGCAGCGACCAGCTTGTCGATGACGCCGCCCATCGCCGCCACATGGGCCGCGATCTTCGGCGCGTTCGCCGCCGGCAGCTTGGGCACGGCGGCCAAGAGGTCGGGACCTGCCGCGCGGATCGCCTCCATGGTGCCGAAGTAGCGGGCGATCTCGCGGCTCAGGGTCCGGCCGGTCCGGACGATGCCGAGCGCGCAGAAGACCCGGTTGAGCGGCTTCGCCCTGGCCGCCGCGATCTGCTCCAGCAGGGTGTCCGCGCGCTTGTCGCTGCGCGCCGCGACGGCCAGCTGCTCCCGGGTGAGGGTGAACAGGTCGGCGACATCGCCGACCGAGCCGTCCTCGACCAGGGCTTCGAGGAAGGTGACGCCGAGCCCGTCGATGTCGAGCTGGTCGCGGCCGACCGCGTACTTCAGGGCGGCCAGCAGCCCGCAGCCGCCGCCCGCTCCGCCGGCGCACTCCCAGCGCTCGCCTGAGGTGTCGATCGCACCACCGCACTTGGGGCACGCCTCGGGAAAGGGGATGGGAGTCGC
Source organism: Streptomyces sp. NPDC049040 (assembly GCF_043197715.1). NCBI lineage: Bacteria > Bacillati > Actinomycetota > Actinomycetes > Kitasatosporales > Streptomycetaceae > Streptomyces > Streptomyces sp. NPDC049040. The sequence goes on along the minus strand of NZ_JBICTO010000025.1, from coordinate 64,938 downwards.
GTCGTCGCCGCGCAGGTCGACGACCGGGGCCTCGATCCGGGGGATGATGTCGCCGGCCTTCCACACCGTCACCACGTCGTTGATCATCAGCCCGCTCTTGGTGATGAACCCCGGATTGTGCAGCGTGGCGTAGCGGATGAGGCTCCCGTCCACCTCGACCGGCTCCAGCAGCGCCCGCGGCGCGATGATGCCGGTCCGCCCGACATTCCACTCCACGCCCAGCAGCCTGGTCCGCCGCTCCACGGCGGGCAGCTTGTACGCGATCGCCCAGTGCGGGTGGCGGGTGGCGAGCCCGGCCCGCTCCTGCTCGGCGAAGTCGTCGGCCTTGACCACCACCCCGTCGATACCGAAGGGCAGCTCGGCGCGCAGGCCGACGATCTCCTCGACGCGGGCCTGGACCTCCTCCAGCGTGGCGAACACCCGCAGGCCCACCCCGGTCGCGGCCGTCGTCCGTATGCCGGCCGCCGCGATCTGCGCCATGACACCCGCGTGCGTGCCCCCGCTCAGGAAGTCCACGCCGTCCAGGGCGACCGCGCCGTACGCGAAGAAGGTCGTCTCGATCACGTAGTCCCGTGACCTGGCGCCGCGCAGCGTGCCGGCCGTGCCGTTGCGCGCGTTGGCGAACGGCTTGTCACCGTGCGAGCGGCGCAGGTCGTTGGCCGTCGAGAACTGCTCCCGGGTCAGCAGCACCTCGCCGCGCACCTCGACGCTGACGTCGTCGGGCAACAGGACCGGGAGGCCCACGATGCTGCCGATCGCGGGCGACAGGTCCTCGCCGTGCGCGCCGTCCCCGCGGCCGACCAGCTCGACCAGGCGGCCGTGCCGGTAGCGGGCGGCCACGGCCGCCCCGTCCAGCTTCGGCTCGACCGCGAACCCGCCGACCGCCGGCCGGCCGAGGCGGCGGTCCAGCGAGGCACCCCACTTGGCCAGCTCCTCGGCGCTGAAGACGTTGTCGAGGGACAGCATGGGGACGGTGTGGGCCACGTCGCCCGTGGGCGCGGCGCCGCCGCCGACCTTGCCCACCGGCGAGTCGGGGCGGACCTGCTCGGGACGCTCGCGCTCGTAGTCGGCTATCCGGCCGACGAGACGGTCGTAGGAGGCGTCGTCCAGACGGGTGTCCCCGTCGCCGTAGTAGGCCGCGCAGGCGGCGAGGGCGGCGTCCACCGCGAGCTCGTAGCTCTCGCGGTCGGCCAGGGTCCCAGGGGTCACGGTGGTCATGGCACCGATCCTTCCGCAGGGGTATGACAGCGCCCCCGGGGCGGAGCAGCGAGAGCCCGCCGTCCGGCCCTGGGGGACTCAGCGATACGCGACGGCTCCCAGGTCCCTGGCGGCGGCACGGTAGCGGTTGACCAGCAGCGGGCCGGCCCAGCGCAGCGGTGCCGGAAGGTTCGCCCGCATCTCGGCGTACCCGGTGACGGGCTCGGGCTGCGTCATCAGGCCGAGGACGAAGTGCGGCCCGCTCCGCGGCGCGCCGTCGACTATCGCCTTGCGCAACGGGGTGATCCGCGCATCGGGGACCTGCGGGAAGAGCGCCTCGAGTACCGGCTCCTCGGCGGCGAGGTGGTTCGCCAGGATGTCCTGGACCTTCCGGGCCGCCGGGTGGGCCGCCACGGCGGCGATGCCCACCATCGCCACGACGTCGGCGGGGCCCTTCCCCTTCCGCGCGGCGGCGATGGCGTCGGTGGCCCCGGCGAGTGCGGCCAGCTCGGCGTCGAGCGCCTCGTGCTCCGTCGCCAGCCGGTCCAGGTCGGCCACGGCCGCCGGGAACAGCTCGCGCAGCACCGGCCAGAGCAGTTCGTCCTCGCTTGCGTGGTGGTGGTGGACGAACCCGACCAGCCAGCGCGACACGGTGACGAGTGCCTTGTGGTCGACCGGGTCGCCTGCCGCGAGGCGGGCGAAGGAGTCGGCGACCAGCGCGGTCCCCCGCCGCATGATCCCGTGCACCGCGAGGAGCTCCTGGTAGAGGCGGGGGCCTTCGTGGCGTGCTGCGGGTGTGGCGGACATGCGGACGGCCTCTCGGAGCGACTAATTCAGGTAAATGGCAGTCTAATCAAATGAGAGACCATGCATCGAATCAGTCTCACGTAGGCTTCGGAGGTGTCAGCGACCCGCCCGTACCACTCCCCCCGACGCTCCGAGGCCGCCGCCGCCACCCGGCTGGACATCCTCGACGCCGCCCGGCGGCTCTTCCTTGACCGCGGATACGCGCAGGTCACGGTGGCCGACATCGCGCGTGAAGCGGGGATCGCGGTCAAGACCGTGTACGCGAGCGCCGGCGGCAAGGCCGAGATCCTCCAGGAGATCGTCGGCACCGCGGTCAGCACCTCGGGAGCGCAGGAGACCGTGGACCGGGTCAGGAGGTGCGCCGACGGGGCATCGGCCCTCGCCGCCCTCGCCCGCGGCACGCGCAGGGGCAACGAGCGGAACCGGGCGTCGGTGACGATCCTCTTCGGCGCGCTGCCCGTCCACGAGAGCGCCGGTGCACTGTGGGAGGAGGGCACGGCGGTCTACCGGCAGGCCCTCCACGATGTCGCGGAGCACCTGTCGCTGACCGGGGCCCTGCGCGAGGGCATCGAGGTCGAGCGCTGCGCCGATCTCCTGTGGCTGTGCTTCGGACTCGGCGCCTGGCGGACACTGGTGGAGGAGTGCGGCTGGACCTGGGACGCTGCCGAGGAGCAGCTCACCGCCATGGCCGCCGGTCTTCTGCTGCGCCCCTGAAGCTCCCGCGGTTCCGACGACCGATTCATCGAACAGGCAGGAAACCGAAGCGCATGACCACCATCGCCTACCAGGGGGAACCGGGTTCCAACTCGGCCGCCGCGACCGCCGACCTCTACCCCGGCAGCACCGGCCTGCCCTGCACGAGCTTCGAGCAGGCGCTGGACGCGGTGACGCTGGGCACCGCCGACCTCGCGGTGATCCCGGTGGACAACTCGGCCGCCGGGCGCGTCGCGGACGTGCACCACCTGCTGCCCGAGTCGGGGCTGTCCATCATCGCGGAGTACTTCCTGCCGATCCGCTTCGACCTGGTCGCCGTCCCCGAGGGCACGGCCGAGCAGATCGAGTACGTCCGCAGCCATGTGCACGCCCTGAGCCAGTGCCGCAAGATCCTGCGCGAGGGCGGCTGGCGCACCCTGGTCACCCAGGACACGGCGGGCGCCGCACGCGAGGTGGCGGAACTCGGCGACCCCCGGCACGCGGCGCTCGCCCCGCCGGCCGCGGCCCGCGAGTACGGGCTGCAGGTGCTCAGGGCAGGCGTCGAGGACGACCCGGACAACACCACCCGCTTCGTCGTCCTGTCCCGGGACTCCGTACTCCCCGCCGACACCGGCGCACCCACGATGACGAGCCTGTTCTTCTGCGTGCGGAACATCCCCAGCGCGCTGTACAAGGCGCTGGGCGGCTTCGCCAGCAACGCGGTGAACATCACCAAGATCGAGAGCTACCAGCTGGGCGCCGGGCTGCAGCCCGCCCGCTTCTACGTCGAGGTCGAGGGGCACCCCGACGAGTCGCGGATCGCCCTCGCCCTGGAGGAGCTGCACTTCTTCTCCTCCGAGGTGCGCCTGCTCGGCGCCTACCCGGCCCACCCCTACCGCCGCCGGGGCCACGAGCGCTGACGCGCGGGATCACCGGGGGCCGGGATCGCCGAAGGCCGGGAAGGCTCTCCGCCCTCCCGGCCGACCGGACACTGCGCGCGGTCCGAGGGTCCCCTGTGCCGCACCGGGGCGTCCCTTCCCCGGTGCGGCCCCTCGGATCGCCCGCCCTCCCCTTCGGGCCGGCCCTCCGCGGAGACCGGCCCCCTCCTCCCCTCGAGCGGCCCCGCACGGGCCGCTCGTCCCGAAGGGCCGCCGATCCGGCACCGAGGCGCCGGTGCGGCCCGTGTCACCGGGCGGTCGCGACCGCCCGGATCACTTCGCGCGGAGCGGCGCCAGGGCCTCGCTCCACGCCACGACCTGGTCGAGCGTGGTGCTGAGGGCGTCGGCCTGGTGCGGGCCGGGCTTGAAGACGCTGAAGTTCTCGAAGTCGGTGAACAGCGACAGCGCGACCTGGGCGCGCACGTCGGCCATCTGCAGCTCACCCGAGATCAGGCGCAGGTGCTCCACGGCGCGGGCGCCGCCGACCGAGCCGTAGCTGACGAAGCCGACGGCCTTGTTGTTCCACTCGGCGTAGAGGAAGTCGATGGCGTTCTTCAGGGCGCCCGAGGTGGAGTGGTTGTACTCCGGGGTCACCATGATGAAGCCGTCGAACGAAGCGATCTTCTCCGCCCAGGCCAGCGTGTGCGGCTGCGCGTACTGCCCGAGCGACGGCGGCATGATCTCGTCGAGGTGCGGGAGCTTGTAGTCCAGCAGGTCGATGAGCTCGAACTCCGCGTCGCTGCGCTGGGCGGCGAGCTCGTGGACCCACCGGGCGACGGCTTCGCCGTTGCGGCCGGGGCGGGTGCTGCCGAGGATGATGCCGATCTTGGTCACTGCGGTGTCCTCACGTTCGTTCCGGCTGGGGCGCCGGAATATTGCTTGACGAAGCAAGCAAACATCGGGATAGTTGCTTCGTCAAGCGAGTAGAATGTGGTCATGAGCACTCAGGAGGATCTTCAGCCGATGAGCGCGGCGGAAGAAGCGCTGGTCCGGGCACTGGGCAGGCTGCTGCACGTGCTGCCGCGCGCCGTCGACCAGGACATGGCCCGCGCCCGCCAGCTCCCGCTCTCGGAGTACATGACACTCATGCACCTCTCCGAGGCACCGGGCCGGCTGATGCGGATGAGCGAGCTGGCCTCGACCTGCGACCTCTCGCTGAGCGGGATGACGCGCATCGTGGCCCGTCTCGAACAGCACGGGCTGGTCAAGCGGGTCCGGTGCGAGGCCGACGGCCGGGGCGCGAACGCGGTCCTCACCGACACCGGTCTGCAGCGGCTGAAGGAGGCCTGGCCCGCGCATCTGGCCAGCGTCCGCCGGCACCTGCTCGACCATGTCGACGCGGCGGACCTCGAAGTGGTCACCCGCGTTCTGCAGCGCATGGCGACAGCCTGCTGATCCGGGCGGCGTTCGGCTTCCACCGGGCCGCCGCCCCGCACGAAACGAGAACCCGATGCACTCCCCCGTTCCCCCCTTCCCCGAGTCCGTCACCCTCGGCCTCGACACCTTCGGCGACGTGCCGCACGACGAGCGGGGCGAACCGCTCAGCCACGGCGCGGCCATCCGCGGGCTCGTCGAGGAGGGCGTCCTGGCCGACGGTGCGGGAGTCGACCACTTCGGCGTCGGCGAGCACCACACCGACTGGATGCCGCTGTCGGCCGCCGACGTCGTCCTCGCCTCGATCGCGTCCAGGACCTCCCGCATCCGGCTCGGGTCGGCGGTGACGGTGATCAGCTCGGACGACCCGGTGCGGGTCTTCCAGCGCTACGCCACCCTCGACGCGGTCTCGGGCGGCCGCGCCGAGATGATCCTCGGCAGGGGGTCGAGCACCGAGTCCTTCCCGCTCTTCGGGTACGAGCTGAGCGACTACGAGACGCTGTTCGAGGAGAAGATCGGCCTGTTCGCCGAGCTGCTCAAGGAGGGGCCCGTCACCTGGTCCGGCAGCACGCGCGCCCCGCTGAACGGCCTGTCGGTCTACCCGCACACCGAGTCGGGACCGATCCCGACCTGGGTCGGCGTCGGCGGCAGCCCGCAGTCGGTGGTGCGGACCGCCCGATACGGATTCGCGCTGATGCTGGCCGTCATCGGTGGCGATGTCGCCCGCTTCGCACCGTTCTCGCAGCTGTACCGCAGGGCGCTGGCGGAGTTCGGGCAGCCGGCCCGCCCGGTCGGTGTGCACGTACCCGGCCATGTGGCGGCCACCGACGAGCAGGCCCAGGAGGAGTTCCTGCCGCATCTGGAGCGGACGATGCGCATGGTCTCGGCCGAGCGCGGCTTCAGGCCCCCGACACGGGCCGACCTGATGCGGGACGTGGCACCCGGCGGGGCGCTGCACGTGGGATCACCCGAGACGGTGGCCCGGAAGATCGCAGGCACCCTCGGCGCCCTCGGCGCGACCCGCTTCGACCTGAAGTACGGCATGCCCGGCATGGCGCACGGGCAGGTCCTCTCCTGCGTCGAACTCTTCGGCACCAGGGTGGCTCCCCTGGTGCGGGACATGCTCGGCGGGAGCTGAGCGGGGCGGGGATCGAGCCGCGTCTCCCGGGCGGTACGCGGCTCCTCCGGCCGCCGCCAAGCGCGCCGCGACCGCCCGGGCGCGACTCTCATGGGACGCCTGATTCTGCAGTTGAGCAGACTATTGCCAAGCTAACGAACCCTACCCTATGCTCGCGGGGCAGAAAGCGCTTTCTTGATCTCCTGGGGTCGTAGCAGCGGTGGTGACCGCGGCACCTACGGCGGCCTTGCGCTGAGCAGTCACCACTCCAGTGCAAGGGCTTCCCCTCGAAGGACGGGTCACCTGCGGTCGGCCGCGACGACCACGAAAGACGGGCCGCGGTGGAACCAGCGACCCGACGCGCACCGAGAAGCAACCGCACCAGGTCGGCCGGCGAACCGCCGGTGGGACCGCACGGCGGCAGGTCGGCGGTCCCGAGGGCACGCAGGACGCGGACGGCACGGAGCGGCAACATCCGGCATCCGAAGACGAAGAGGTAGGCGATCATGAGACGTTCAGTCGCATTACGGCTTTATGCGGCGCTGGCCACCATGGCCCTGGCGGGCGCGACCGGGGTGGTCATGTCCATACCGGACGCGTCCGCGGCGACCGGCGGCGTGACCGGTTACGCGTCCCAGAACGGCGGGACCACCGGCGGCGCGGGCGGGGCGACGGTGAAGGCCACCACGGGCACCGCGATCCACGCGGCCCTGTGCGCACGGGCCAGCAGCAGCACCCCGATCACCATCCAGGTGGAGGGGACCATCACCGTCGGCAACACCGGCAAGGTGTCGGGGAGCAGCTGCAACACCGCCGACGGCGTGATCGAGCTGAAGCAGATCAGCAACGTCACGATCATCGGGGTCGGCAGCGGCGCCGTCTTCGACCAGATCGGCATCCACGTCCGCGAGTCCAGCAACATCATCATCCAGAACGTGACCGTCCAGAACGTCAAGAAGTCCGGCTCGCCCACCTCCAACGGCGGTGACGCCATCGGCATGGAGAGCAGCGTCCACAACGTGTGGGTCGACCACGTCAGCCTGCTGGCGTCGGGCGGCGAGGATCAGGGCTACGACAGCCTCATCGACCTGAAGAACAACACCAAGTACGTGACGCTGTCCTACAGCACACTGCGCAACTCCGGCCGCGGCGGCCTGGTCGGGTCGAGCGACAGCGACCTCGACAGCACCTTCGTCACCTACCACCACAACCTGTACGAGAACATCGACTCGCGTACGCCGCTGCTGCGCGGCGGCACGGCCCACACCTACGACAACTACTTCGTGGGCCTCACCAAGTCGGGCATCAACTCCCGGGCCGGCGCGCACGTCAAGGTGGAGAACAACTACTTCAAGAACTCCCAGGACGTGCTGGGCACCTTCTACACCGACCTGACCGGTTACTGGCAGGTCGCCGGCAACACCTTCGACAACGTGACCTGGACGGCGGCCGGCACCGAGAACCACCCGGCGGGCCCGAACCCGCAGTCCAACACCACCGTCAGCATCCCGTACTCCTACAGCCTCGACCCGGCCGGTTGCGTGCCGGCCGTCGTGACCCAGACGGCCGGGGCGAACAAGGGCCTGCAGGTGTCGAACGGCAACTGCACGCCGCAGACGCAGACACCCACCCCGACACCGACCCAGAGCACCCCCACCTCGCAGCCGACCACCCCCACGCAGTCACCGACCCAGCCCAGCGGGACCAACCTCAGCCTGGGGGCCGGCGCCGACGGGTCGAGCAAGGCCTCGGGGACGAGCTACGGCAACGTGCGGGACGGCGACATGGGCACCTACTGGTCGCCGGCCGGCTCGACCGGGTCCATCTCGATCAAGTGGGACACCGCCACCGCGGTGTCCAGGATCAACATCCGCGAGGCCGCGGGCTCCGCGGGCGCCATCGGCTCCTGGAGGGTCGTCAACGCCGACACCGGCGCCGTACTGGCCTCAGGCAGCGGCGCGGGCAGTCCCCTCACCTTCACCAGGACCTCGCTGCGCAAGATCACCTTCGAGATCACCGGATCGACCGGTTCACCCAAGGTCGCCGAGTACGAGACCTACGCCGGGTAGCGCCGCGCCGGCGCCCCGCCCGCAGGCCGGGTTCCGTCGCAGGTGACGGCACCCGGCCTGCGGGAGGTCGGCCGGGAGATCCGGCACGCACGCGGGCCGGTGACGTGGGGATCAAAAGGCGTAAACTAGCCAGAATGTCTCATTCCCACCGCCATCCCGACCTGGAAGTACTCGATACTTTCCTGTACGACGTGCTACGCGAGACCGGTGCCTACTCCGGTGGCATCTTCCTGCTGCCGGCCGGCGAACAGGTGCTGGGGCTCGCGGTGGAGGCCGGGATGCCCGACGCCTTCGTCAGGCCGTGGCGGCGGCTGTGGCTGGACATGCGGACACCGGTCACCGACGCCGCCCGCGAACGGCGGCTGATCTGGCTCCCGGTCGGCGAGACGACCCGCTACTCCTCGCCGACCGCGGTCGTACTGCCCTACCGCTTCGGCTCCGTGAGCGCCCCGATCGCCGAGGACGACACCGTGTGGGGCTCGATCACCCTGCTCTTCCCCGCCTCCCAGCCGCCCCGGCTGGCCCCCCGGCAGCATGCCGCCATCGAGTCGTGCTGCCGGTCGCTCGGCCGGCTGCTCGCCGACGCCTCGGCGCAGGGGCACCCGCTGCTGCCCGGCCCCGAGCCGCGCACGATGCGCAATTCCCCGGCGGACACCCTCACCGAGGCCGACACGGCCGCCGCGGTGGACTTCGCCCGGCGGCTGCCGGAGGGCGGGATGGCGCTGGACACGGAGGGCCAGATCACCTTCGTCACCCCGACGGCGGCCGGGCTGCTCGGCGTCCCGGTCGAAGGCCTGCGCGGGCGGCGCCTCTGGCAGCTGCTGCCCTGGCTGAGCGACGCGGTCTTCGAGGACCGCTTCCGCGAGGCGCTCTTCAGCCGGGAGCCCACGGCCTTCACCGCTCTGCGGCCGCCCGGCACCACACTGTCCTTCACGATCTTCCCCGGCGACCACCGGCCCGGCGACTCCGGCGTGAGCGTGCGCGTCACCTCCGCGGAGCAGCGGCCGCGCCCCGAACCTCCCCCTCCGGAAGCGGCCGGCGGCCACCGGAGCGACCCGGCCGCGGCCGGCGGCTCCGACCGCCCCGAGCACTCCCCCGACCCCGGCACCGCCCCGGCTTCCGCTCCCGCTCCCGCGGGGTCGATGTACGAGATCATGAACCTCGCGGCGATGCTCACCCAGGCCGTCGAGGTGGCCGACCTGGTGGAGCTGGTCGCCGAGCCGATCACGACCATGTTCGACGCGCAGGGCCTGGCGCTGCTCGCCCTCGAGGACGGCCGGCTCAAGAACATCGGCCACCGCGGCTACGACGTCCAGGCGATCCGGCGGCTGGACGGCGCCCAGATGCGCTGGATGCCCACCCCCGCCTCGCGGGCGCTCGGCCACCGGGAGGCGACCTTCTACAGCACCCCTGAGGAGATGGACGCCGTATACGCGGGCATGTCGACGCTCACGGGCAAGTCCGCCTGGGCCTACCTGCCGCTGATCGCCTCCGACCGGCCGGTCGGCTGCTGCGTGATGGCCTTCGACCGCCCCCGCACCTTCACCTCCGACCAGCGCGCCATCCTTGCGTCACTCGGCGGCCTGCTGGCCCAGGCCCTGGACCGCGCTTTGGTGCACGACGCCAGATACCAGTTCGCCCGGCGGCTGCAGACCGGCTTCCTGCCGAGCACACTGCCCAAGGTGCCTGGTTTGCGGGTGGCCGCGCGCTACCAGGCCGCCGCACACGGCATGGAGATCGGCGGCGACTTCTACGACCTGATCGGGCTCTGCGGCACCGGCGCGGCCGCCGCCATCGGCGACGTGCAGGGCCACAACCCCACCGCCGCCGCGCTGATGGGCCAGGTCCGCACCGCCGTGCACGCGTCGGCGGGCGCGCCACCCGCCGAGGTGCTGGAACGCACCAACCGGCTGCTGAACGACCTCGACGCCGGGCTCTTCACCAGCTGCCTCTACGCACACCTCGACCTGCGGGCCCGCAGCGTCCGGCTGGCAAGCGCCGGCCACCCGCCGCCGCTGCTCCGCCACCCGGACGGAACCGTGTCCGTGGTCCAGGTGCCCCCGGGGCCGCTGCTCGGCATCGTCCGGGCCGCCGAATACCCCACCGTCGAGATTCCGCTGCCGCCCGGAGCGGAGCTGCTGCTGTACACCGACGGCCTCGTCGAGATACCGGGCGAGGACCCCGACGTGTCGACGGCGCGGCTGGCCCGCACCCTGGCCGACACTCCTGCCGGCGAGTCCCTCGATGCCCGCGCCGACCTCCTCCTGAAGAACGCCCCGAGCGCCGCCGCGGGCACCGACGACATCGCGCTCCTGCTCATCGGTGCGGACTGACCGGTACGGACGGATCCGCCGTCCCCGGCCCTGCGGGGGCGCGCGCCACCGCGACTCAGCGCCAGGCCGGCGCGGAGTCGCGCAGAACCAGGACCTGCCTGCCGGATGATCCGGGCAATCGTCCGCCGGCACTTCGGCCCCGGCCGCGGCGTCGCGCCCTGCCGGTCCGTCAGCCGGGCGGCCGGCGGTCGCCTCGGGCGCCGCTCCTGGCCGCCCGTGGGCCCTGGGACCTCTCGGTGTGCTCCAGGATCGCGCGGGCGATCGTCTCCCGGTCGGCCGGGTCGACGCCGTGGCCCGCGCCCTCCAGGACCAGCAGCCTCGCGTCGGGGATCTCCCGTGCGAGTGCCTCGCCGTGGGCGAGGGGGAACATCGGGTCGGCGGTCCCGTGGACCACCAAGGCCGGCGCTGCGATCGACGACAGCGGCCCTGGCGGCTGCCGGCCCTCCGCGAGCGAGTCGTGGTTCCGCGCGGCGGCGGCGTCGTGCGCGCGCTCGACGTCACGGCGGACGAGGTCGCGGGCGGCGGCCTCGTCGAACGGGCGGCGGCCTCCCGCGAGCATCCGGGAGTACGCGACCAGGTGGTCGACCACCGAGTCCTCCCGCGACCAGTCCACCCGCGCGGTGGACACGAACCGGATGAAGTCGTCCGTCGGCGGGGGCAGTTCGCTGCCGCCGGACACAGCGCGTGAGGTGCTGATCAGGACCAGCGAGCGGACCCGCTCGGCATGGCCGAGCGCGAGCAGTTGCGCGAGCGCCCCGCCGGCCGAGACACCCACCACGTGCGCGGCCGGGATCCCGTGGGCGTCGAGTACGCCGGCGGCGTCGGTGACCAGATCCGCCGCGGTGTATCCGGGTGCGCCCGGTTCGCAGGTGAAGGACCGGCCGGTGTCGCGGTGGTCGTAGCGGATCACGAACCGGCCGCCCTGCGCGAGCATCCGGCAGAAGTCCTCGTCCCACCAGAGCATCGAGGCCCCCGTGCCCATGACCAGCAGGACCGGCGGCTGCGACCGGTCGCCGAAGGACTCGGTGCACAGGTCGACGCCGTCCGTGCGGATGATGCGCTCGGCCATCGGCACGCCTCCTCACCGCACCCATTGTGCATCCGTGCCGGGGTGCGGGGCCGTCAGCCCGAGGATTCCCGGGTTAGCAAGCGCTTGTCGAATATTCTTCGAATCCGCGCGGAATTCCCCAAGAGTCTGGCGAGATCGCATAGTAAGTGCTTACCTTCGAGCCGAACACCTTCACCGGCAGGCCGACGCCCCCCACAGCCACGAAGGAGTGGACCAGTGACGCTCACGCGCAGATCCGTTCTCACCGCAGGGACAGCCGCAGCAGCCTTGGGACTGGGGGTCGCCCGCCCACCCGCCGCCCACGCCCGTACGGCACGCCCCGGCCGTGGCGCGCTGTACGTATCGCCCGGCGGGCGGGGCGACTTCACCTCCGTACAGGATGCCGTGGACGCCGTGCCGGGAGCCGACGCGACGATCGTGCTCGCCCCCGGCACCTACCGCGAGAAGGTCCTGATCACCGGGGCCGCGGCAGGCCTGACCCTGCTCGGCGCCACGGGCGACCCGCGCGACGTCGTCATCGTCCACGACCACGCGAACGGCACCCCCCGGCCGGAGGGCGGCACCTACGGCACCTCCGGCTCCGCCACCGTCACCACGCAGGCGGACCGCTTCACCGCCCGCGGCGTCACCTTCGCCAACGACTGGCTGCGCGCCGACCACCCTGGCGTCACCGGCACGCAGGCGGTCGCCATCAAGGTGCAGGGCGACCGCTCGGCCTTCCACCGCTGCCGCTTCCTCGGCCACCAGGACACGCTGTACGCCGACACGGCGGCGGCCACCGTCCTGGCCCGCCAGTACTTCGGCGACTGCTACGCCGAGGGCGACGTCGACTTCGTCTTCGGCCGCGCCACCGCCGTCTTCGAGCGCTGCCGCTTCCACACCCTCGACCGGACGGACCTGGGCGCCGCCCCCTACGGCTTCGTCTTCGCGCCCAGCACCACGGCGGCGGACCCGCACGGCTTCCTCGCGGTGGACTGCGTGATCACCAGCGGCGCCCCGGACGCCGCGTACAAGCTCGCCCGCCCCTGGGTGCCCAGTTCCGACACCACCGCGGTGCCGATGCTGACCGTGCGCAACAGCCTGCTCGGCGCGGGAATCGACGCGGCGGAGCCGTACGCGAACATGTCGGCCGGCTACCCGTGGCAGAGCATGCGCTTCAGCGAATACGCGAACGCCGGGCCGGGGGCGCGGATCACCGACCCGGACAGCCGCCCCCAGCTCACCCGCGCGCAGGCCGCCTCCTTCACCCGGGAAAGCTACCTGTCGGGCCCGGACCGCTGGTCCCCGTGGGCACGGCCCGGCGCGGGTCGAGGCGGACGGTGATCCCCTTCGAGGTCGGGGTGTTGCTGATCTCGGCGACGCTGTCGAGGGGCACCAGGACGTTGATCTCGGGGTAGTAGGCGGCGGCGCAGCCGGCGGCGGTCGGGTAGGCGACCACGCGGAAGTCCTCGGCGCGGCGCTCGACGCCGTCGTGCCAGACGCCCACCAGGTCGACCCGGTCGCCGTCGGTCAGGCCGAGCGCGGCGATGTCGGCCGGGTTGACCATGACGACGCGGCGCGAACCGTGGATGCCCCGGTAGCGATCGTTCTCGGTGTACGGGATGGTGTTCCACTGGTCGTGGGAGCGGAGCGACTGGAGGATGAGGTGCCCTTCGGGCGCCTTCAGCGCGGCGAAGGCGTTGCGGGTGAAGCGGGCCTTGCCGTCCTCGGTGGCGAAGATTCCCTCGTTCACCGGGTTCGGCAGCAGGAAGCCGCCGGGCTTGGCCGCGCGGGCGTTGTAGTGCTCGAAGCCCGGCACCACCCGGGCGATCCGGTCGCGGATGGACCCGTAGTCCGCCTCGAACTCCTCCCAGGGCACGGCCACCTTGTCACCGAGCGTCCTGCGCGCCAGCCTGGTGAGGATCGCCACCTCGCTGAGCAGCAGCTTGGAGGCGGGGTCGAGGTGTCCGCGGGAGGCGTGCACCTCGCTCATCGAGTCCTCGACGGTCACGAACTGCTCGCCGCCCGCCTGCATGTCCCGCTCGCTGCGGCCGAGCGTGGGCAGGATCAGGGCGGTGTCGCCGCAGACCGTGTGCGAGCGGTTCAGCTTGGTGGAGATCTGGACCGTGAGCCGGCAGCGCCGCATGGCCTGCTCGGTGACCCGGCTGTCGGGGGTGGCCCGGACGAAGTTGCCCCCAAGGGCCAGGAAGACCTTGATCCGGCCCTCGCGCATGGCCCTGATGGTGTCCACCGTGTCCAGGCCGTGCTCCTGCGGCGGGGTGAAGGAGAACTCCCGCCCCAGGTCCTCCATGAAGGAGGGCGGCATCTTCTCCCAGATGCCCATGGTCCTGTCGCCCTGCACGTTGCTGTGGCCGCGCACGGGACAGGCGCCGGCGCCCGGCTTGCCGACGATGCCCCGCAGCAGCAGCATGTTGACGATCTCGCGGATGGTGGGCACGCCGTGCTTGTGCTGGGTCAGCCCCATCGCCCAGCAGACCACGACCCGCTCGCTTTGCAGCACCAGGTCGCGTACGTGCTCGATCTCCTCGCGGGTCAGGCCGGTGGCGGCCAGCACCTCGGGCCAGGAGACGGTCGTCCGCAGATGCTCGGCGCAGTCGGCGAACCCGCTGGTGTGCGAGTCGATGAAGGCCTGGTCGAGGACGGTGCCGGGGGCGGCGTCCTCGGCCTCCAGCAACAGCAGGTTCAGCGCCTGGAAGAGCGCGAGGTCGCCGCCGAGCCTGATGTGGAGGAAGTCGTCGGCGATCCGGGTGCCGCGTCCGACCACGCCGCGGGGCTTCTGCGGGTTCTTGAAACGCAGCAGGCCCGCCTCCGGCAGCGGGTTGATCGCGACGATCCGCCCTCCCCTGCGCTTGTTCTCCTCCAGCGCGGAGAGCATCCGCGGGTGGTTGCTGCCCGGGTTCTGGCCAAGGATGAGGATCAGCTCGGCGTTGTAGAGGTCGGTGAGGCTGACGTTGCCCTTGCCGGTGCCCAGGGTCTCCTTCAGGGCGGCGCCGCTCGACTCGTGGCACATGTTGGAGCAGTCGGGAAGGTTGTTGGTGCCGAAGGCCCGCGCGAAGAGCTGGAAGACGAAGGCCTGCTCGTTGGCGGCACGCCCCGAGGTGTAGAAGGCGGCCTCGTCGGGCGAGTCCAGGCCTTGCAGCTCGCCCGCGACCAGCCCGAACGCGTCGTGCCAGCTGATCGGCTCGTAGTAGTCGGACCCCGGGCGCTTCACCATGGGCTCGGTCAGCCGGCCCTGCTGGTTGAGCCACTGGTCGGAGCTGCCTGCCAGGTTGCCGACGGAGTGGCGGCGGAAGAAGTCCGCGGTGATCAGGCGGGTGGTCGCCTCGTCGTTGACGTGCTTGGCGCCGTTCTCGCAGTACTCGTTCTTGTGCCTGCTGCCGGGCTCAGGGTCGGGCCATGCGCAGCCGGGGCAGTCGAAGCCCTTGGTCTGGTTGATCCTGGCCAGGGTCCGCGTGGTGCGCGGGACTGAGGTCTCCGACAGCGCGTAGGTGAGCGCGTGGGCCACCGCGGGCACCCCCGCCGCCCACTCCTTGGGCGGGGTGATCTCCGCCCGGTCGCCGGTCGTTTCCTCGGACTTGTCGACGGTCGGTGGCTTCTTCACCCGTGTGGGCCTCTCTGTGCTCCCCCGTTGGCTGGAAACCCCCGAACCGCCCGCCGGCGATCCCGGTGTCAGCCGCTCGGCCAGTCGGGTACCCGCGGGCGGTCCTGACCGGAGTCCGGCCGCACCCGGCTGCCCGTGATGGCGCCGCGCCACTGCCCGGTCTCGCGGCCATGGCCCTCGATGAACACCTTGAAGTTCTCCAGGTCCGCGTGCACCCGCCGGCGTACGGCGCCCGACGAGTCGCCGGCCCGCTCGAGGAAGCCGCGGGGCGTGAAGTCGATCCTGAGTGTCACCCGCGCGAGGGAGTCGTCCAGCGACTCGAAGGTCACCGTGCCCGAGTGGCGGGGATTGCACAGGCTGCGCCACACCAGGCGCTCATCGGGGCGCTGCTCCAGGATCTCGGCGTCGAATTCCCTGGTCACGCCGCCGCACCGGGTCACCCAGTGGGTGAGCGTCGACTGCGGCCGGTCCACGCGGCGTACACCGTCCATGAACCTGGGAAAGCTCTCGAACTGCGTCCACTGGTTGTACGCCGTACGGACCGGGACGCGGACGTTGATGGAATCCTCGATGGTGCTCATCGCATGCCTGCCTGCCCTGTTCTCTTCCCGTCGCTTCGCGACATGGGGAGCTGCGACCGCACGTGGGCACGGCCTACCGGCCCCCACGTCTCCAGCCTAGGGAATCCCGGGCCATCCGGCGCGGCGGAGCGGCTCCGTCCGCCCACCCGGGCGTCACCACGGCGATAGCGGCGTGTCAGGAGTCCCGGAGTGCGGCGGGTGGGTTTACGTCGGTCCTACGCCGTGACGGTTCGGCCATCTGATGCGGGCCGGATCCCCGAGTCCCGCCACGCTCCGGTTTCCCCTAGCGAAAGCAGCACCGTATGGACTCCGTCAGATTCGCTCTCGTCTTCCCCGAGTCGTCTTTCGTGCCCGTGGTCCTCGGGTTCTTCGGCCTGGGCACCGGCTATCTGATCTACGGCCCGCAGGAGCTCTTCCGCGCCCCCGTACGGGACATCAGCGTGGACCGGGCCACGGGTGTGTGGGGCATCTTCATGCCGGGGCTGTGCCAGCTGCTCGCCGGGATCTACCTCTTCGTCGGCCTGACCTGGTTCCAGGTGTTCAGCGACAAGGCCCTCTTCATGGCCGCGCTCGCCTTCAGCGTCTACGGCATCCACTGGTTCGCGCTGGGCTGGAACCGCTACCAGCAGTCCGACGCGCGGACCAACGGCGGCATGTCGATCGCGTTCATCATCATCTCCGCCCTGGGCATGGTGGTCTTCTACCGGGTCGGGGCGTGGCCGGTGGGCCTGCTGTTCACCGGTCTGGCCTGCGTCTACGTCTTCGAGTTCTTCGCCAGCGTGCCGCTCGGCCGGCGCGCGGCGGGAGCGGCGAAGGGGAAGACGATGGTGTGGGGCGAGAAGGGGCTCGGCCTCTTCCACATCGCCACCGGGATCTGGCTGATGTACCTGACCTTCGCCACGACGCTGAACGTCGCCTCCGGCTTCAAGCTCCCCGGCGGCTGACCAGGCCGCACGCCCGGCCGGGCGTGGCAGCCCTCAGCCGGCCTCGATGCGCGCGACGGCGGCGGCGGCACCTTCGGCTGCCTTCTCCGCCTTCTTCCGCTCGCGTGCCGCAGCCCGCGTCTCGCGGACGGCCTGCCGGTGCCGCCCGGCGGCCGCGTCGAGTGCTTCGCGGGCCTCCCGCAGATCGCGCTCCGCCTCCTGGGCGGACGCGGCGGCCCGCTCCTCCTGTGCGGCCGCGTCCGCCTCGGCCCCGGCCGCGGTCTGCTCGGCCGCCTTGCTCGTGTCCAGGTTCCCGCGGGCCTCCTCCAGCGCCTCGCGGGCGTCCAGCAGGCGCCGCCGCCGCTCCTCGGCCTCGCGGTCCGCGGCCTCGTCGCGCCGGCCGTCGCCCCTGGGCGGAGCACTCGCGGCCTTCTTCTTCCGCCTGCCGGCCGGTGCCGCGGCCGGGAGGCCCAAGGACGGGACCAGCGCCCGGTCGAGGCGTCCCGACAGCCACTGCTGCGCCGCCTCCTGGTCCGCTGCCACCGCACGCAGCGTCTGCTCGACATCGCGGCGCACGGGCTCGGCGAGGGCCTGGCCGTGCCCGGCGGCCACCTCCGCGACCTGCCGGGCCACCGCGGAGATCAGCCGCCACTGCTGCGAGGTCAGCTCGCGCACGGCTTCCTGGTCCACCTCCTCGAAGGCGCGGCGGAGGTCCCTGCCGAGGCGGGCGAACTGCTCGGCCTCCGCGGGATGCGCCCTGACGAACTGGTTGCCCGCCCACGCGGCGAGCGTCGGTTTCCGCAGTGCCTTCAGCTGCCGCACCGCGGCCGCGTCCCCGGCGGTGCGTGCGGCGGCCGCCAGCTCCTGGCGGCGGGCCACGAAGTCCCCCGGCGCGACCCCGTACAGCTCGTCGACGGCGGCCTCTGCGTCGAACCGGTCGGCGGCCTCGGCTGCGCGGCGGGAGCGGGGCGGCATGGCACCAGCCTCCGGCGGTCCGCTCCCCCGCGCACCTCGGCGCCTCTCCGCGGCCGGGTCGCACCCGGGGCGGCGCCCGCCCCCGCGGAGGGGCCGGACCCGCCGGGTGCGGCTCAGGGCGGGCCGAGGACGAAGTCCCTGGCCGCCTCGAAGTCCTGGCGGTGCGCCTCGTCGGTGGCGGCCAGGTAGGTGTACGCGTCGGGGCCGACCGGTACGCGCCGCGGGGCCTGCGCGGACGCGACGATCCGCAGGACGACCTCGGCGAAGCTGTCGGGGTCCCCGATGTCGGCGTTGCCCCGCATGGCTCGGATCCCCTCGCGCACCGGCCCGGTGACGGGGTCGTACGCGGCGAGGCGGGTGCGGGTCTCGGTCAGCGAGCTGTCGTAGCGGGTGGCGAACTGGCCGGGCTCGACGACGGTGACCCTGATCCCGAAGCCGTCGACCTCGGCGGCGAGCGCCTCGCTCAGGCCTTCGAGCGCGTGCTTGGCGGTGACGTACGCCGCCAGGCCCGGCAGTGCCATGCGGCCTACGATCGAGGAGACGTTGACGATGTGGCCCGATCCCTGGGCCCGCATCAGCGGGAGGACCATCCGGGCCAGCCGCCAGGGTCCGATCGCGACGATCTCCAGCTGTTCCCGCAGCTCGTGGTCGGAGACCTCCTCCACCGCGCCGAACAGCCCGCTGCCCGCGTTGTTCACCAGCACGTCCACGCCGCCGAACAGCTCGACGGCCCGCGCCACGGCCGCTTCGCACTGCCGCGGGTCGCACACGTCGAGTGCGGCCGTGCCGATCCTGCCGGGGTGGGAGCGCTGGAGTCCATGCAGGTCGGCGGGTTTGCGTGCGGTCGCGAGAACCGAGTCACCCGCGGCCGCCGCCGCACCCGCCAGCGCGCGGCCAAGTCCCGACGAGCACCCTGTCACCAGCCATCGGCGTCCCATGATCCTCCCTGCGAGCAGGCCCGGGCGACCGTGCCAGAGCGGTATCACAAGGTCCCATGACGGCGGCGCACCGAAAACGGCGCTCGGAAGCACGCAGCGGTCGTGCGCCGTCCGCTCCGGCGCGGGAGCTGCCCGTCGCGCGCCGGGCGCGCGCGGCGGCCGCGGGCTTCCCGGAATCCGCGGAGCACCCGGAATGGTGACGTGAATGTCGGTGTTGTCGCTTTGATGAACGACTCCCACAGCAATGCCGCTGTCCATCCCGTGGAAGACGTCGCCGCCACCCGTGCGCGCCTGACGGGCGCCCGGGAGGGCACGACCGAGCAGATCTCGGCCCTGAGCCGGGAGTACGACGGGATCGTCCAGGCGAATGCCATGGTGGCGATCGACGACGAACACGACCCCGAGGGGTCGAGCACCGCTTTCGAGCGCGCCCACATCGGCGCACTGCTCGAACAGGCCCGCGACCACCTGGTGGCTCTCGACCAGGCACTGGAGCGACTCGAACGCGGCGAGTACGGCCGGTGCGAGGTCTGCGGTGAGCCGATCCCACCGGAGCGGCTTGACGTCCTCCCGGCCGCGACCACCTGCGTCCGGTGCGCCGCGGCGCGCACCCGCTGACCCGGCGGACCGCTCCACCGACTGTCCTTTGCCGTGCGGGGAGTTCGGCATCGACCGCCGCGGGTCCTGCTGACACCGTGCGGACGTAGGATCCGCGCCATGGGTGATCTCCTGAGAGGCCTGGCGCTGCTGGCGCGGGGGCAGCGGTGGGTGCTGCGGCACGGGCGGGACTGGCGTTTCGGGATGCTGCCCGCGCTGATCACCTTCGTCGGCTACGCCGCGGCGCTGGCTGCGCTGGTGGTGTGGTCCGACGATCTGGCCGATTGGGCGACCCCGTTCGCCGACGGTTGGGCCTCGGCATGGCGCGACCTTTTCCGCGAGTTGCTGACCGCCGTGCTGATCGGCGGCGGACTGCTGCTCGCGGTGATCTCCTTCACCGCGGTGACACTGCTGGTGGGTCAGCCGTTCTACGAATCGCTCGCCCAGCGGGTGGATGTCTCGGAGGGCGACGCACCCGACCCGCCGGAGCAGTCGCTGCTGCGGGAGTTGTGGATCGGTGTACGGGACAGCGTGCGGGTGCTGCTGCGGGTAGCGGCCTTCGGGGTGGTCCTCTTCGCGCTGGGCTTCGTGCCGGTTGTCGGGCAGACCGTGGTGCCCGCGGCCGGTTTCTGCGTGTCCGGGTTCTTCCTCACCGCGGAACTGGCGGCAGTGTCCATGCAGCGGCGCGACGTCGATCTGCGCAGGCGACTGCGGCTGATGCGCGGCCGGCTGACGCTGGTCCTCGGGTTCGGGGTACCGCTGGTTCTGGCCTTCCTCGTGCCTTTCGTGGCGGTCGTCCTGATGCCGGGCGCGGTCGCGGGTGCGACGCTGCTCGCCCGTGAACTGCTGCCGTCCGGGCCGCCGGGGCCCGCAGGGCCGGACGGCGACTGACCGTTCCCGCCGCCCGGCCGCGGTGGGGCGCGCGACCGGACGGCGGGAGCGGGTGGGGTCGTTGTCAGAAGCCGGAGTTGCCGGGGCCGCGGGTGATCGGGTAGCCGCCGGGGTTGTTGAGGCCGCCGGAGAGCGCGCCACTGACGCTGGTGTTGCCGACCGACATGCCGCCGGTGACGTTCTCGATGTCGAAGCCGTAGGTGCCGGCGCCGGTGATGGTGTCGTGGTCGAAGGCCAGGTTGCTGATCGTGTGGCCGTAACTGAGCAGCACGGCCTGGTAGGTGCTGTCCTTGATGGTGTTGCCTGTGACGTTCACCGGCTGGGTGATGTCGCCCTTGTCGGCCGCGTAGATCCACAGGGCGCCGATGTCGGTGGCCCAGTTGGAGTGGTGGGAGCCGGTGCGCAGCAGCAGGTTGCCGCGGACGGTGGTGGGTCCGGAGAAGTTCTGGCCGAAGTAGGTGCTCACGGTGATGCCGGAGCCGAAGGCGACGGTGTCGCTGACGGCGTTGTCCTCCACGACGTTGCTGCCGCCCCCGTAGACGCCGATGCCGTTGGCCTGCACCGGGAGGCGCACGGTGTTGTGCGAGACCGTGCAGCCGGTGACGTTGCCGCCCTCGGTGTCCAGGGCGATGGTGTCGTCGCCGGTGTTGCGCACGTCGGACTGCTCCACGCGGGAGCCGGCCGAGCCGCCGTGGACGTGGATGCCGTCGGCGAAGGTGTCGCGTACCCGCAGCCCGGCCGCGTCCAGGCCGGTGCCGGGCACCGCCCACAGGCCGACCTTGCTGTGCTCCATCCACACGTCGAGGATCAGCGAACCGGAGGTGAAGGCGCCCTCGATGGCGGCTGCGCCCTGGTCGTTGTTGCGGAAGGTCTGGTCGCCGGAGATCGTCAGGTCGGCGATCTGGTTGCGGCCGCCGGTCGCGTAGAGGCCGCCGGAGCCGTTCTCCGCGGTGGACCGGAGGGTGGTGTACCACTGCCCGGCGCCGCGCAGCGAGACACCGGACAGGTTGACGCGCCCGGAGATGCCGTATGTGCCCGCGGGGAGCCACAGGCCCTGCCCGGTGCCGGACAGGCCGCCGAGCGCGCTGTTGAGCGCCGCGGTGACATCGCCGCCGCCGGGGGTGATGCCGTAGGTGGCCGCGGAGACATAGCCGGCGGGCATGGCGTAGGCGGGGCCGACCAGTTCGGTGTCCACCGTGTCGACGGTGACGGTGCCGCCTGCGGTGCTGTCCTTCTGCAGCTTGAGGACCGTCCCGGCCGGCCAGGTGACGGAGTTCTTGAAGCGGACCTCGTCGTAGAAGTGGTGCCCCGGGCCGTCGCCGGGGTTGTTGGTGTCGTAGTAGCCGCCGCCGTACAGCCAGGAGAACTTGTTGGTCAGCGTCAGGTCGGTGACCTTGGCGCCGCCGGCGTAGAGGGCGAGCGGGGCGGTGGTAGCCGACCCGTCGGCGGTGTCGGGGACCGAGTAGCGCACGACCACGGAGTCGGCCGGCTTGGCCAGGGTGAGCTGGACGTACTTCCCGGTGCCGGTGAGCTGGACGGCGCTGCGGCCGGTGGCCTCGGCGCTGAGTGAGGGGTAGGCGCGGCCGGCCGGCAGCACGGATCCGTTGGTGGCGGCGTCGGCGGCGCGGTATTCGGTGTAGGGCAGGGTCGCACCCTGGGCGGCGAGGGTGGAGCCGCCGTCGATCGCCACGCCGTCGACGGCGACGGCCCCGGTGTCGCCGGAGTCGTGCTGGAGCCCGATCAGGTTCAGGCCGGAGCGCAGCGCGACGGAGGCGGAGACCGACTGCCAGCCGCTGCCGGCAGGCAGGGTGAGCCGGGAGTTCCTGATCCCGTTGACGTAGAGCGTCAGGGTCTGCGCGGAGCCGGTGGAGTTGGCGTAGCCGACGGCGACCGGGTAGGTGCCGGCCGTCGGCACCGCGGTGTCGATCTGGGTCTGGGCGCCCTGGGCGGTGAAGCCGGTGAGGTAGCCGGCGCCCGCGAACCCGGGGAGGGAGGTGCCGGTCGAGGGGCCGCCGGTGAAGAAGGCCGTCGCGGCGTCGTAGGTCTGGGCGCCGCCGGTGGGCGGGGTGGTCGGCGGGGTCGACGGCGGGGTGGTCGGCGCCGCACTGCCGACGGTGGCGCTGTCGAGGTTGACGTTGCCGTTGTCGGCGCTGTCGAAGCGGTACGCCACCGTGTTGGCACCGGACTTCAGCGGCAGGTTCTCTGTGACGGTGCCCCAGGAGTTCCAGTCGGCGGTCGCGGGCAGCGAGGTGGTCACCGCCTTGCCGCCGTTGACGTACACCGACAGGGTCCTGGTGGTGGTCGTGCCGTTGGCGTAGCGCAGGGTGACGGGGGTGCTGCCGGCGCCCGGCGCCGTCACGGTGAAGGTGGTCGTGGCCGCGCCCCGGTTTCCGTCGGTGTAGCCGCCGACGAAACCGGTGCCGGTGAACCCGGTGTGGTCGGCGGCCACCGCGGCGCCGCCGGTCAGTGCGGCGGACTCCGCCTCGTAGACGGTTCCGGCGGTGGACGCCGAGGCGCGCAGGGTGGTCCAGCAGGCGAGGGCGGCCAGCAGGGCGAGCAGGGTGACGACCGCGGCGGGCGCGGTTCCGGGCATGGAGGTGCCGCGGGGGGATCCGGACATGGGTGGGCTCCGCAACAGGAGGGAGTGGCTCGAGTGCGCCGCACCGTAGCCCCGGCGCATGGCGGGGGCAATGCGCCCGGTCGATCCCGCGCGGGGGCGGCGCGGCGCGTGGAATCCGGCTGCCGCCCCTGACAAGTACGCGGACCTGCGGGGACGTTGGCACCGCCGCGCCGGCCTTGCAGCCGTCCGTGCATGCGGCGAAGCTTTTCCGTCCGTTTCTTGCTCGGATTTCCCTGGCGGGCGGCCGGGGCGGCGCTCAGGGGCTGTCGCGGGGTGCGGGGGCTGGTGCGGTGGAGTGTCGGACGACGAGTTCGGGTTCGTGGAGGAGTTCTTTGGGGGTGGGGTTGGTGCCGTTGATCTGGTTGGCGAGGAGGGTGACGGCGGCGCGTGACATGGCTTCTATGGGTTGGCGCAGGGTGGTGAGGGGTGGGTCGGTGTAGTTCATGAAGGCGGAGTCGTCGTAGCCGACGACGGAGAGGTCGCGGGGGACGGTGAGTCCTTGGCGGCGTGCGGCGCGGATGGCGCCGAGGGCGAGGACGTCGCTGCCGCAGATGAGTGCGGTGATGCCGGTGGTGAGGAGTTCGGTGGCGACGGCTTGGCCGCCTTCGAAGGAGAACAGGGCGTGGCCGATGGGGTGGTGGGTGTGGGGGGTGGTGGTGCGGTGGGTGAGGGTGGTGAAGGCGGCGGCTTTGCGTCGGGAGGGGGTGTGGTCGGCGGGGCCGACCATCAGGCCGATGCGGGTGTGGCCCAGTGAGGTCAGGTGGGCGTAGGCCTGCTGGACCGCGGCCACGTCATCGGTCGACACCTGCGGAAAACCGCCGTGGTCGACGGCGGCGTTCAACAGCACCACGGGGACGTTGCGTTCCTTCAGTGCCGCGCTCTCGTCCTCGGTGAGCCCGCCGCAGAAGATGACACCTGAGACCTGCTGGTCCAGCAGCATCGTCACGTACTCGGCCTCGGTCAGGCCGCCCGCCGACCTGGTGCACAACACGGGGGTGAAGCCGAGTTGGACCAGGGCGCCGCCGGCGACCTCGGCGAGCGCGGGGAAGATCGGGTTCTGCAGCTCCGGCAGCACCAGGCCCACCAACCGCGCCCGCACCCCGCGTAGTTGGGTCGGACGCTCGTAGCCCAGCACGTCCAGCGCCGTCAGCACCGCCTGCCGGGTGCTGTCCGAGACCCCGGGCCTGCCGTTCAGCACCCGGCTCACCGTCGCCTCGCTGACCCCGACCTTCTGGGCCACCTGCACGAGTTTGCGTACCATGAGCGCACTATATCCGCGGTTCGCTGTTGATTTTCTGCATCTTTCTTGCATCCCTTCCAAGCCTGCGTGACGCGTCCGTATGGTTTTTGCGTAAATGTGTTTCCGCATTGCGTGCCTGGTGAGAGCGACGTAACTTGTGCGTCACCTCGGGGGCGGCCGACCCCTCCATCACCCTCATGACCAGGGACGATCCATGACCGGTTTCGCGGCGGGCAGCAGAGCCCGCATCGCCCTCGCCGTCGCCACGGCGGCGGGACTCGCCCTCGCAGCGAGCGGCTGCGGCGGCTCCTCCGGCTCGTCGGCCTCATCCGACGGCACCGTCACCATCACGGTGAACGACATGCCCGCCAAGACCGATCCGGTGAACCGGAAGTTCTTCCTGGCGGACGTCTCGGCCTTCGAGAAGCTGCACCCGAAGATCAAAGTGGTCCCGCACGAGGGCCAGATGGACCCCCAGACCTTCGCCACCAAACTGGCCGGCGGCCAGTTGGAGAACGCGTTCTACGTCTACTACACCGACCCGGCGGGTCTGATCGCCAAGCACCAGGCGGCCGACATCACCCCGTACCTGTCGCAGTTCCCCGCCGTGGAACAGGTCAAGCCGCAGCTGCGCAAGGTCTTCCAGGACGCCGGCGGACACACCTACGGCCTGCCCGAGGGCAACTACTCGATGGGCCTGGTCTACAACCGGGCGCTCTTCCGGCAGGCCGGGCTCGACCCGGACAAGCCGCCGACGACCTGGGACGAGGTGAGGGCAGACGCCGCCAGGATCGCCGCCCTGGGCAAGGGCGTCGTCGGCTACGGGGACTACAGCAAGTCCAACACCGGCGGCTGGCACTTCACCGCCGAGATGTACTCGCGCGGCGGCGACGTGGCGAAGCAGCAGCCCGGCGGCGGCTGGAAGGCCGACTTCGACAACGCCACCGGCAAGGCCGTCCTCCAGCAGCTGCACGACATGCGCTGGAGCGACCGGTCCATGGGCGAGCGGCAGTTGCTGGAGTGGGCGGACCTGCTCCAGATGATGGGCGCGGGCAAGCTCGGCATGTACCTCGCCACCGCCGACAACATCCCCACCATCGCCTCGCAGTACAAGGGCGACCCCAAGGACTACGGTCTCGGCCCGATCCCCGGCGGCAAGGGCACCCTGGCAGGCGGCGGCGGGTTCATGTTCAGCCCGCGGGACACCCCCGCGCAGATCAAGGCGGCCATGGCCTGGGTGGCCTTCAAGTACGAGAACCCCGACCGCATCGAGGCGGGCGCCCAGCGGACGGCGCAGGCCGGGCAGCCGGTCGGCCTGCCCGAGCCCAACATCTGGACCGGCGCCGCCGCGCAGACCAAGGCCGCCGCCGACAAGAAGTACGCCAACCAGCCGGTCGCCAACTACGCGCCCTTCCAGCATGCCCTGCCCGGCATCCCGCTGGTGCTCGAACCGCCCAAGGCGCAGCAGATCTACGCGGTGATCGACACCGCCATGGCCAAGGTCCTCACCGAGAAGGACGCCGACATCGACGCCCTGCTGTCGGCCGCCTCGCGGCAGGTCGACTCCCTGCTCGCGGCCCGGTAGACCGCCCCGCCCGGAACCCCCGTCCCCGCACCAGCCCGCGGGCCCGCCCGGCGCCTGACCGGCGCGGCCCGCGGGCGCCGAGCAAGGAGTTTCCCATGGCCACCTCGCTGGCCCCCCTCCGTCCCGGATCCCCCGCGGCACCGGCCCGCGGCCGGACCGGGGAGCGCTCCGCGCGCCGCGCCCGGCTGCGCCGCCGGGTCGCCGACAACGCCCTGGCGTACGCCTTCATGGCGGCCGGCATCGTCTGCTTCGCGCTGTTCTCGTGGTATCCGCTGTTCCGCGGCATCGTCCTGAGCTTCCAGCAGGACAACCTGATCACCGACCCGCAGTGGGTGGGCCTCGACAACTACCACCACCTCTTCGCCGACCCGCTCTTCTGGACCGCCTGGAAGAACACCGCCGAGTTCACGGGACTCGCCCTGCTGCTCGGCTACGCGGTGCCGTTCGCCATCGCCGTACTGCTCAACGAACTGCGGCACTTCAAGGGGTACTTCCGCATCGCGGTCTACCTGCCGGTGATGCTGCCGCCGATCGTCAGCGTGATGCTGTGGCAGTTCTTCTACGACCCGGGCGGCGGCCTGTTCAACACCGCGCTGCGCGGCGCGCACCTGCCCACCTCGCAGTGGATCCAGTCGCCGCACACCGCGATGATCTCGCTGGTGCTGGTGTCCACCTGGGCCAACATGGGCGGTGCGACGCTGATGTACCTGGCCGCGCTCCAGGCCATCCCCGGCGAGCTGTTCGAGGCGGCGGAGCTGGACGGCGCCGGCGTCTGGGCCCGGCTGCGGCACGTGACCCTGCCGCAGATGCGCTTCATCATGCTCGTCCTGCTGCTCCTCCAGATCATCTCCACCATGCAGGTCTTCATCGAGCCCTTCCAGCTCACCGGCTTCACCGACCCGTCGACCATCACCGTGATGACGCTGATCTACCGCTACGCCTTCGCCGTCAACAACGACTTCGGGCTCGCCGCGTCGATGAGCGTGCTGCTCTTCGCCGTGCTCGGCGTCTTCGCCGCGCTCTATCTGCGGCTGACCCGCGAGTCCGACCAGGGATGAAGAACAGAGGAGCACGAGGGACCACGACATGACCGCATCCGCCTCCCCCGCCACCCGCAGCCTGATCTCCGACCAGGAACTCGCCAGGCCGCGCAACCGCGCGCTCTATTTCACGGTGCTGGCCCTCACCGCCGCGCTGTTCGCCGCCGCATTCCTCTTCCCGCTGTACTGGATGGCGAGTTCGGCGCTGGAGACACCGCGCGAGTTCGCCGCACGGACACCGACGCTGCTGCCCGCGTCCGTGCACGCCACCGCGTACCGCGACGCGTGGACCCAGATGGACATCGCGCACTTCTTCCTCAACACCGCCTGGTACGCGGCCGGCGGCTGGCTGATCCAGATGTCGGTGGACGTGTGCGCCGCCTATGCGCTGTCCAAACTGCGGCCCGCCTTCGGCAAGGTGATCTTCGCCGGGATGCTGGCCAGCCTGATGCTGCCCGCCGCGGCGCTGCTGGTGCCCGCCTACCTCACGGTCTCCGACCTGCCGCTGCTGCACCTCAACCTGCTCAACACCCCCTGGGCGCTGTGGCTCCCGGGCGCGGCCAACGCCTTCAACATCTACGTGCTGCGCCGTTTCTTCGACCAGATCCCCGGTGAGCTCCTGGACGCCGCGAGCATCGACGGCGCGTCCCGGCTGCAGACCCTGCTGCGGGTGGTGCTGCCGCTGTCGCGTCCGGTACTCGCGGTGATCTCCGTCTTCGCGGTCGTCGGGATGTGGAAGGACTTCCTCTGGCCGCTGCTGGTGCTCCAGGA
The DNA here is from genome assembly GCF_043197715.1 of Streptomyces sp. NPDC049040. Classification (NCBI taxonomy): domain Bacteria; kingdom Bacillati; phylum Actinomycetota; class Actinomycetes; order Kitasatosporales; family Streptomycetaceae; genus Streptomyces; species Streptomyces sp. NPDC049040. The sequence continues at coordinate 37,579 of NZ_JBICTO010000025.1, read as the reverse complement.
CCCCGACAAGCAGACGCTGTCGGTCGCGCTGCACCGGCTTTCCACCTCCACCACGCAGGTGCCGCCCACCGAGATGATCGCCGGCCTGTCCATCGCCGCGGTGCCGATGATCGTGCTCTTCCTGCTCTTCCAGCGGCACATCCTCGGCGGTCTGTCCGCGGGAGCGCTGAAGGGCTGACCGCTGCCGCGTCCCGCCCCGGCCGCCGTGCCCCGGCGGCCCGGTCGTCGCCGCCCTCGACCCGGCGTTTTGTCCGTTTCACCCTGTCATGCCCGCACGTTCGATCAAGGAGTCCGCCCCCGTGGCCGATCAGCCCACCTCCGCCCCGCACGCCCAGTGGTGGCGTGACGCCGTCATCTACCAGGTCTACCCGCGCTCGTTCGCCGACAGCGACGGCGACGGGATCGGTGACCTGACCGGTGTACGCGACCGCCTGGACTATCTGGCCGACCTCGGCGTGGACGCCCTGTGGTTCAGCCCCTGGTACGCCTCCCCGCAGGCCGACGCTGGATACGACGTCGCCGACTACCGGCGCATCGACCCCGTGTTCGGCACCCTGGAGCAGGCCGAGGCCCTGATCGCCGAGGCCCACGACCTCGGCCTGAAGATCGTCGTCGACGTGGTGCCGAACCACGTCTCCGACCGGCACGCCTGGTTCCAGGAGGCCCTGGCGGCAGGGCCGGGCGCCGAGGCCCGCGAGCTGTTCTGGTTCCGTCCCGGCCGCGGCCGGGACGGGGAACTTCCGCCCAACGACTGGCAGTCCGTCTTCGGCGGCCCCGCCTGGACCCGTACCGCCAACCCCGACGGCACCCTCGGCGAGTGGTACCTGCACCTCTTCGCACCCGAGCAACCGGACCTGAACTGGAACAACCCCAAGGTCCGCGAGGAGCACGAGAGCGTCCTGCGCTTCTGGTTCGACCGCGGCGCGGACGGGGTGCGGATCGACTCCGCGACGATGCCCGCGAAGGACCCTGCGCTGCCGGACTTCGACCCGGCCGCGCCGCCGGTCCCGCACCCGTACATCGACCGCGACGACGTCCACGGCATCTACCGCGCCTGGCGGGCGCTCGCCGAGAGCTACCCGCAGCCGCGCGTGCTGATCGGCGAGGTGTGGCTCGCCGACCCGGTGCGCTTCGCCCACTACCTGCGGCCCGACGAGATGCACAGCGCCTTCAACTTCGACTACCTCAACTGCCCGTGGGACGCGGCGGAGCTGCGCCGGGCCATCGACGCGACGCTGTCCGCGCACGCCGCGGTCGGCGCCCCCGCCACCTGGGTGCTGTCCAGCCACGACGTCACCCGGCACGTGACCCGCTACGGCCGCTCCGACACCTCCTTCGCGCTGTCCCTGCGCCAGAACGGCACACCGACCGACCTGGAGCTGGGCACCCGCAGGGCGCGGGCGGCGCTGCTGCTCGACCTCGCGCTGCCGGGCGGCTGCTACCTCTACCAGGGCGAGGAACTCGGCCTGTGGGAGGTGGAGGACATCCCCGACGGCCTGCGCCAGGACCCGATCTTCCACCGCACCGGGGGTTCCGACATCGGCCGCGACGGCTGCCGGGTGCCGCTGCCGTGGTCCGGTGACCGGCCACCCTTCGGGTTCAGCCCCGCGGACGCCACCGCACCCCCGTGGCTGCCGCAGCCCGAGCAGTGGGCCGGGTACACCGCGCAGGCGCAGGACGGCAGGCCAGACTCGATGCTCACCTTCTACCGGGCGGCCCTGGGGCTGCGCCGCACCGAGCGGGGGCTGCACGGCGACGGCTTCCGCTGGCTGCCCGACAGCGCCCCGGGCGTCCTGGCCTTCGCCCGCGGCGACGGCTTCGCCTGCGTGGCGAACCTCTCGGGCACGGCGGTGCCGCTGCCCGCGGACGCCGAGGTCGTCCTTGCCAGCGCAGCCGGCTTCGACCCCGCGGCGGGCGAACTGCCCGACGACACCACCGTGTGGCTGCGGCGGCACTGACCCGGATCCGGCCGCCGCGGGAAGCCCGGCGGCCGGCCCCGCGGCGCCCGCCGCGACCCGACAGCCATCCGACAGAGCCCGGCACGGCCCAGGAAACGACCCGGCACGACCCGAAGAGGAAGGAGGCGGCGCGTCATGACTCGGAGACTGGCGGAGGTGGCCAGGCGGGTGGGGGTCAGCGAGGCGACGGTGAGCCGGGTGCTGAACGGCAGGCCCGGGGTCTCGGACAGCACCCGGCAGGCGGTGCTGACGGCGCTGGACGTGCTGGGCTACGAGCGCCCGACCCAGTTGCGCGGGGTGCGGGCGCGGTTGGTGGGCCTGGTGCTGCCGGAGCTGCAGAACCCGATCTTCCCCGCGCTCGCCGAGGTCGCCGGCGGCGCCCTGGTCCAACTCGGCTTCACCCCCGTGCTCTGCACCCGCACCGCGGGCGGCCTGACCGAGGCCGAGTACGTGACGATGCTGCTGGACCAGCAGGTCTCAGGCGTCATCTTCTGCGGCGGCCTGAGCACCGACGAATACGGCACGCTGCTCCAGCGGGGCGTCCCTGTCGTCCTGCTCAACGCGGCGGTCGACTCGGCGGCGATCCAGGCGGCGCGGCAGCGCGACCGGCCCGCCGCCGCGCAGGGCAGGTCGGGCGGCAGGCCCGGGTACGAAGGCGGCGCCGGCGGATACGCCGTCCGCCCGGCCGGCCGGGACGCCGCACGGCCCCAGGGCGGCCAGGCGGACCGCCCGGTCCACCGCCCGGTCGGTTTTCCGCAGGTGTCGACCGATGACGTGGCCGCGGTCCAGCAGGCCTACGCCCACCTGACCTCACTGGGCCACACCCGCATCGGCCTGATGGTCGGCCCCGCCGACCACACCCCCTCCCGACGCAAAGCCGCCGCCTTCACCACCCTCACCCACCGCACCACCACCCCCCACACCCACCACCCCATCGGCCACGCCCTGTTCTCCTTCGAAGGCGGCCAAGCCGTCGCCACCGAACTCCTCACCACCGGCATCACCGCACTCATCTGCGGCAGCGACGTCCTCGCCCTCGGCGCCATCCGCGCCGCACGCCGCCAAGGACTCACCGTCCCCCACGACCTCTCCGTCGTCGGCTACGACGACTCCGCCTTCATGAACTACACCGACCCACCCCTCACCACCCTGCGCCAACCCATAGAAGCCATGTCACGCGCCGCCGTCACCCTCCTCGCCAACCAGATCAACGGCACCAACCCCACCCCCAAAGAACTCCTCCACGAACCCGAACTCGTCGTCCGACACTCCACCGCACCAGCGCGCCCGGCCGCGGTCCTCGCCTCCCCGGGGCTGCGTGCGGTGCGGGCCGACTGACCGGCCGCGACACGGCACCCTGCCTTGCAGCGTTTCCTTTGCAGAGAATCCTCTGCAAGATAGGCTGCCGGTATGTCCGACGAACCCGAAGGCACACCGCGGCCCGCCGCACGGCCCACCCGCCGCATCGACGCACGCAGCCTGCGCGGGCTGGCCCATCCGCTGCGGATGAACATCTTCGAGCTGCTGAGCCTTGACGGGCCTGCCACCGCCACCGGTCTCGCCGAACGCCTCGGCGAGAACACCGGCACCGTCAGCTGGCACCTGCGGCACCTCGCCGAGCACGGCTTCATCGAGGAGGAGGTCGGCCGGGGCACGAAACGCGAGCGCTGGTGGAAAAGGGTCGGCGTCACGAACGAGCTGAACACCGCCGACTTCCGCGACGACCCCGACTCCAGCGGGGCACTGTCGGTCTACCTGCACGAGCTGGTGCAGCTCTACTTCAGCCGGGTCGTGAAGTACGTCGGCGAGGAGTGGGACGACGGCTGGCGGAGCGCCGGCACCATCTCGGACTGGCGCGACCTGCGGATGACGCCCGACCAGCTGGCGGCACTCAACGCGGAGCTGATGGCCGTAGTCGCCCGTCACACCCCGGCGCAGGACGCCGAGCCCGCCCCCGACGCGCGACCCGTCGTGGTGCAGCTCCAGTCCTTCCCGCGCAAGGAACGCGGCACCGGATGAGCCGGCGCGCACCCGGCGGCCTCCTGCGCCGCCACCGCGATTTCCGCCTGCTGTGGTGCGGCGAGACGGCGGGCAAGTTCGGCGCGTCCGTCACCGGGGTGGCGATGCCGCTGGTCGCCGTCTCCACCGTGCACGCCGGCACCTTCGAGGTCGGCCTGCTGAGCGCGGCGAGCTGGGCCCCCTGGCTGGTGATCGGCCTGCCGGCCGGCGTCTGGGTGGACCGGATGCCGCGCAGACCGATCATGCTGGCGGCCGCCGCGGTCTCCCTCGTGCTCTTCGCCGGACTGCCGGTCGCCGCGCGATTCGGCCGGCTGAGCATCGGGCTGCTGCTGGCCGTCGCACTGCTGGCAGGCACCGCCGCGGTCTTCTTCCAGACCGCCTACAGCGCCTACCTCCCCGACATCCTGGAACCCGACGACCAGCCGGAGGGCAATGCCAAACTGCACGGCAGCGCGTCCGCCGCGCAGATCGCCGGGCTCGGCTCCGGCGGCCTGATCGCCCAGGTGGCGGGCGCCGTGAACGGGCTGTTCGCCAACGCGGCGACCTTCCTCGTCTCCCTGGTCTGCCTGACCCGCATCCGGCACCGCGAGCCGCCGGCGGCCAAGGCCGCGCGTCGTCCCAGGGCGCTGGCCGGCGAGGTCGGCGAGGGACTGAGGCTGATCATGGGCGACCCCTGGTTCCGCACGCTGACGCTCTTCGGGGCGGCCTCCAACCTGGCCCTGATGGGATACCAGTCGATCCAGGTGGTCTTCCTCGTCAGGAGCGTCGGCCTGGCCCCTGGCACGGTCGGCTCGCTCATCGCGGCGACCAGTGCCGGAGGTGTCGCCGGTGCCTTCGCGGCGCGCCGGGTCGCCACCCGGATCGGCACCGCCCGCGCGACGCTGCTGTTCGAACTGGGCCTCGCCGTCCCGGCGGTCCTCATGCCGATGACCGTCGGCGGAGCCGGGGTCCTGCTCTTCGTGGCGGGCGGCTTCTGCGTCTCGGCGGGAGTCGTGGCCGGCAACATCATCAAGGCGAGTTTCCAGCAGCGCTACTGCCCGCCGGAGGTCCTGGGCCGCCTCACCGCGAGCACGGCCTTCCTCAGCTACGGCGCGATCCCGCTGGGCGCGCTGCTCGGCGGCGCGCTCGGATCCACGCTCGGCCTGCGTACCGCGATGGCGGTCACGACGGCAGGCGTCCCGCTGGCCGCCCTGGTCCTCGTCTTCTCCCCGATACGCCGCGTCCGGGACCTGCCGGCATCCCGGCGGCAGAGCCTGCCGGCACGCCACGGCGACATGCCGCCGGTGCGGCGCCGAGGTTCCGCGGCGCCCGAAGCGTACGAGGGGCAGGCACTCTGACCGCTCCGCCGGGACCGCTCGTCAGACCATTTCCGGCAGCGGTTCCCGTTGCTGTGCGGGCATGGTCCTCGGCTCCGCCAGCCGGTTGGCGCGCAGGTAGCCGTGGACCACCGAGACCAGGGCGGCGATGAGAAGTGGTCCTGACACCCAGGGGTGCCGGGCCATTTCCATCGGCAGATAGCGATAGGACAGCAGGAGCGCGACGAATACCGTCACCCCGTAGGCGACCAGCTGGATTCCGGCCCGGTCCCAGCCGCGGTCGAGTGAGCGCAGCGCTCCCTCGATCGTGAGCGCGAAGACCGCGCCCGCGATGAGGTCCACGCCGTAGTGGTAACCGAATCCGAGCGTGGCGCAGAGCGTGGCGACGAGCCAGAAAGCGCCCGCGAACCGCAGTGCCCTCGGGCCCTTGCGGGAATGGATGAAGATGGCGGTGGCCCACGCGGTGTGCAGGCTGGGCATGCAGTTGCGCGGGGTGACGGCGTCGAATGCCATGTGGTGCGGGGAAGTGATCGGCGGCGGCGTGTCGGGCCATATGTTGGCCGCCGCCCAGTGCCCGCCCTCGGTGCCGTAGGCGAATATCGGCCCGACCGTGGGGAAGAGCGCGTAGATACCCGGTCCGAGGAGGCCGATGACCAGGAAGGTGCGCACCAGGTGGTGGCGGGGGAAGCGGCGCTCGTCCGCCACGTCGCGCAGTTGGTAGAGCGACACCACGACCGCGGCGACCGCGAGCTGGATGTAGACGTAGTCGAGCAGGTGGGTGCCGACCGGGCCGGTGGCCGAGACGATCCGGCCCATCAGCCATGACGGGCTGCCCAGCGCGTGATCGGCGGTGGCCGCGTACTGGTCGAAGACGGCGGGCCGGGTCTTGGACGTCATGAGCAGCCAGGTGTCGCCGGTCTTGCGGCCGGTCACCAGCAGCAGGCCGAGCCCGGCGCCCTTCAGCAGCAGGGCGCGCTCCCGGCCGGTGCGGCGCGTGAGCGCGATGACCGCGCAGCCCAGGATCACCCACAGTGGGCCGTTGCCGAAGCTGAACCCGGCGCCGACCGCCAACCGCACCAGCAGGAAGGCGACATCGATACCGATCGCGGCACAGAGGGCGATGAGCCGCTGCCGCCAGGTGAGCACCACCATCGTCAGCGCCATGCTGGCGTAGAGCAGCGCGCCCGACTTGGGGGCGAACACCACCTCGCGGACCTGGCTGGAGATCGGGCCCGGCAGGTCGTAGTGGTGCGCGGCGATCTCGAGCGTGACGAGGAACCCGAGGGCCACCGCGCCCGCCGCCGCCCACAGGGCCACCCGCGGCTCGCGCCACGCGGCGAAGGCGGTTCTGTTGTGTATTCGCGAAAATATCCGCGATGCCATGGTTATCAATTATTTGGTCGATTTGCTAGGTTTTGGAATCATTTTTCACTTTTCGCGCCGGGTGGTACGCATTTCCGGGGAAGGGCGGGCGAAGAGGCCTGTCACCGGGGTTCGAACATGTTAACGGAGCAGGTACACGGGTTCTCGACCCGGTACGGGGAGGTGACGTGCCGACGCTCCGCGACCGCCCGCGGCGACCCCCCGTGCGTGTCGGCGGCCCCGCCGATTCCACAGGGTGTTACCTTGCGTGCGATTCCGATCACCGGGGTGCCGACGCGTGCCACAGCACAGGAGCGGGAAAATGCGTGCAGACATCGTGCCGGGCGGTACCTTCCCCGACTACGAACTCACCGACCACACCCAGGCACGCCGACGGCTGAGCACTCTCCAGGGAATCGATCCGATGATCCTGGTGCTCGCGCGAGGACAATACTGCCCGAAGGACAACCAGCAGCATCTGGAACTTGCGGCGAATTATTCGAAGATCGCCGTCTCCTATACGCAGATCGTCACCATCTCGACCGACAACCTCCTGTCGACCAAGGAATTCCGCGCCGCCGTGGGTGCCCAGTGGACCTTTCTTTCCGACGCCGGCCGCAAGGTGCAGAAAGACCTCGGAATCCAGGAGTACACCGACCCGTACCACGACCCGATGATCCCGTACACACTCGTACTGAAGCCGGGGCTGGTCATCCACAGCCTCTACAACGGCTACTGGTACTGGGGCAGGCCGTCGATGGACGACCTGCAGCGGGACCTGCGCGACGTGCTCCGCGAGGTCCGTCCCGACTGGGATCTCGCCGCCCCCGGGCTGCGCGAGGCCTGGGACGCCGGTGACCGGTCCACGTTCTACCCGTACGAGCAGGACGACCGCACGCACGGGGTCGGGACGCCGGGCACGAAGGCGACCTGACCCCCAGGCGGTCGGCCTACCGCAGGGTCTCGCCGATCATCCTCAGCGCGAGCTCCTCCAGCCGGGCGTGGTCGAGGCCGGGCACGTCACGCAGCGGCCCCTGGCCCGACAGCACCGCCATCCCGTGCACCGTGGACCAGATCGGGTACTCGATCCCGGTCCTGCGCTCCGGGTCGAGCACACCGGCGTCGACCAGTTCGTCCAGCGCGGCCCGCAGCCGGCCCAGCGGCGTGCGATCCGGCCCCGCCGCGTCGTCAGGCGTGCCGTACGCGTGCTGCCGGGGCAGTGCGAAGGCGGTCGCGAACAGCCCCGGCTCGTCGCGGGCGAACGCGAAGTAGGCCGACCCGATCGCCCGCAACCGCTCACCTGCCGCCATGGGGTCGCCGTACTCGCCGGTCACGCTCGCCACTGCCGCCGCCATCCGGTCGGCGAGCTCGCCTATCGCCGCCGCACACACCGCGGCGAGGAGTTCGCTCCGGTCGGCGAAGTGGCGGTAGGCGGCGTTGGGCACCACACCCACGGACCGCGTCGCCTCCCGCAGGACCACGGCATCGGGCCCGCCGCTCCTGGCGAGTTCGAGTCCGGCGGCGACCAGCCCGTCGCGCACCGCGCCACGCGGCCGCCGGCGCGGCTCCGCCGGAGAGGATTCCGCTGCTGGTCGGCCATGGGTCACCGGGCCAGCATAGCGATAGTGGACACTGTCCACTCACCGCACCTAAGGTGGACACTGTCCACCAAGGCGCCGCCGGGCCCCCGCCGCCCCCGTCGCCTGCTCACCGGCGGGAGGGAAGCGCCATGACCAGGTTGACTCCGCTGCTCGCACGCAACGAGCGGTTCGCCCGCGACCACACCCCTGTCGCGCTCGGCCTGCCGACCGCCCAGGTGGTCGTCGTCACCTGCCTCGACCACCGGATCGATCCCGCCGCCGTCCTGGGGCTCGCGCCGGGCGACGCACCGGTCATACGCAATGCCGGAGGGCGGATCACCGGGTCGGTGGTCGACGACCTCGCCTACCTGGCCTACCTGGCCGAGGCGTTGTTCGACGCGAAGGGTCCGCTCTTCGAGGTGGCGATCCTGCACCACACCCAGTGCGGGACCGGATTCCTCGCCGACCCGGCGTTCCTGCACCGGGCCGCGAAGGCGACCGGTGTCGCGGAGCCGGTGCTCGCCGCGTCCGAGGTGGCAGAACCGGACAGGACGGTCCGCGAGGACGTGGAGCGCCTGCTCGGGTCGCCGCTGCTGTCGCCGAAGGTCAGCGTCTCCGGCCATGTGTACGCCGTCGAGACCGGCCGCGTCACGACCGTGGTCGACGCCCTGTCGCCCGCGGCACGTTGACCCGCCCGCCGCGCAGGTCGCGGCGGGCGGCGTCTGGCCGGCCTCCGGCGGTCAGCTGTAGGTGACCGAACTGAGGGAGCAGTAGCGGACGAAGGGGCCGGGGTAGACGTACATGTCCTGGCAGTTCCCGTTCGCGCTGATCGTCGAGGTGCCTGGGGTGACGCTGTAGCGGTAGCCCTCCCAGTAGGGGGTCTGCGGCTGGTTGTCGCAGAAGCCGGTGTTGATCGCCAGGGCGGTGGCGGTGGCGGGGATGTACACGGAGAAGTACTTGACGCCGCCGGACGCGTAGCTCGATCCGTCGGGGTAATACCAGCCGGAGCCGTTGTCCACGCTCAGGCCGTACGGCAGGCCGGAGGAACAGCTGAGGGCCACGTTGAACGTGCGCATGGTGTCGGCCGACGCGGACTGCGGCGCGGCGACCGCGAGGAGCAGGACGGCTGCTGCCGCGGAAACGAGCGCGACCGGTCTGCTGCGGAGACGTCGTCTGATCATGGGTTGCACCACGGTCCTTTCCGGCATGCGTGAGTCATGGGTCGATGACGCGGGGGAGGCGGGCGGCGGCGCCCGCGACCGCCGCTTTGGCGCCGAGGGCGGTCCGCGGACACCGCAGGGGGAGCGGCACCGCACCCCGGCGCGGCGCGGCCCGCCGACGTGTGCCCCATGGTGACCGCGTGCCGTACGCGGCACCGGGGATTCCGTGCGCGGCCGAAGACCGCCGAAAAACGGCGCACGCCCCGAGGGCCGTCCTGCGAGCCCCCCGCGGCCACGGGACGGCGGTGACCGCACCGCACCGGCGCCATCGCATGGCACGGCAACGCACGGCTCCGCACCGCACCGCACCGCACAACACCACACCGCACCGGCGCCATCGCGCCGCACCGCCGGCCCGGTCCGGACGCGGCGCGGCCCGAACGCCGCCCGCTGCGAGACATCCCGGCGGTCGGCGGCCACCCCTCCGACACCCGGCACCGTCCGGTCCGACCGCGGAGCAACCCTCAACCCGCCCCCGCAGGCGCTGTTATGCTGCGGCCACGCCATCAGTGTTCGAGTTCGTACTCAACGGAGGACGACGATGGAACCCGGCGTGCGGCAATCCCTTCCCGAACCCCCCGAATGCTCCGTCACCGCCGCGGCGACGGTGCGGACCCGGGAGGACCTCGCCGCGCTGCTGCGGGATCTGCGGCGGCGGCACGCGCGGGGCCGCAGGGACAGCACCCTGACGTACCGCGAACTTGCCGCGAAGACCGGATGGTCGCAGACGGCGGTAGCCGAGTACTTCACCGCCCGCACCCTGCCGCCGACCGACCGCTTCGACGCCCTGCTCGACCTGCTGGGCGCGACGCCCGCGGAGCAGCGCGCGCTGGCCACCGCCCGCGACCGGATCGAGGAGTCCGGCCGCCGGGCCAGGCGCCACGGGACCGCGGCCGCCGCTCCCGCTGCGGTGGCACCCGCCCCGCCGGCGCCGACACCGCGCCAACTGCCCTCGCCGCCCGGCATGTTCACCGGCCGCGCCCGTGAACTGTCCTGCCTCGACGACGCCTTCGACGAGCGGTCGGCAGGCGGCGGCGCGCCCGTGGTCCTCAGCGGGATGGGCGGGGTCGGCAAGACCTGGCTGGCCCTGCACTGGGCCCACGCACGGCTGGACCAGTTCCCCGACGGCCAGCTCCACGCCGACCTCCGCGGGTTCGACCCCACCGGCCGGCCGCTGGAACCCGGGGCCGTCCTGCGGGGGTTCCTCGAGGCCCTGGGCGTCGCCCCCACCGCGGTCCCGGTCGGACAGGAGGCGCAGACCGCGCTCTACCGCAGCCTCACGGCGGGCAGGCGGATGCTCGTCCTGCTGGACAACGCCCGCGACACCGGACAGGTCGTCCCGCTGCTGCCGGGCGGCGCGACGTGCCCGGTGCTGGTCACCAGCCGCAGGCAGCTGACGGGGCTGATCACCGCGCACGGCGCCCGGCCCCTGGCCCTCGGCGTGCTGCCGGGCGACGAGGCCCGCGGGCTGCTCGCCCGCCACCTCGGACGCGGCCGGCTGCGCCTGGAACCCGCGGCGGCGGCCACTTTGCTGGCGTGCTGCGCGGGTCTGCCGCTGGCCCTCGGCATCGTCGCCGCCTGCGCCGCCACCCACCCCGACCTGTCGCTGACGGCCCTGGCCGCCGAGCTGAGCGACGACGCCCACCGGCTCGACGCCCTCGACGCGGGAGAGCCGCAGGCCGATGTGCGCGCCGTACTGTCCTGGTCCACCCGCGCCCTGTCCCCCGGCGGCGCCCGCGCGCTCGCCCTGCTCGGAATCGCTCCCGGCCGGGACATCACCCCCGCCGCCGCCGCGAACCTGCTCGACCTGCCCCCCGCGGCGACCCGCGCCGTGCTGCGGGAGCTGGACCACGCCCACCTGGTCAGGCGATACGGCCCCGAACGCCACCGGATGCACGACCTGCTCAGGCTGCACGCCGCGGAGGAGGCCCGCGACCGCCACACCCCGGCCGAGCAACGGGCGGCGCTGCGCCGGCTGGTGGACTTCTACGTGGCCACCGCCTGCGCGGGCGCCCGATTACTCGCGCCGCACCATCCCGGTGCCGGGGCCGCCGGGTCCGGCCAGGGCGCCGTAGCGCACCCGCTGCCCGACGCGGCGGCGGCGATGGCCTGGTTCGACGCCGAACACGGCAACCTGCTGGCCGTCCAGCAGGCGGCCCGCGGCCACGGCTGGGACTCCCCCGTCCACCGTCTGGCCTGGGCGCTCGACCCCTACCACCGCCGCCGCGGGCTCATCGAGGACCAGGCGGCGGCCTGGCAGCTCGCGGTGGCGGGCGCCGGGGAAGACGAAGAACCCGCTGTCCGCGCCCAGGCCCACCAGATGCTCGGGGACGCGTACGCGCTGCTCGGCAGGACCGCCGACGCCCTGCGGCACCTGGCGCGGGCGCTGGAGCTGGCGGAGCTCGCCGGCGACATCGCCGCCCAGGGCGAGATCCACCACAGCCTCGGCGGCGCCTGGGAGCGGCACGGCGACGACCGCCGCGCCCTGGAACACGCCCTCCGCGCGCTGACGGTCTTCAGGAAGCTGGACAACACCTACCGGCAGGCCCGGGCGCTCAACGGCGTGGGCTGGCTGCGGACCCGGCTCGGCGACCACGCCGAAGCCCGCGCCGACTGCCGGGCGGCCCTCGCGCTGATCCGCAGGAACCCCGCCGACCGCCGCCAGCTCGGCGAATCCAGCATCCTCGACAGCCTCGGATTCATCGCCCACCGGCTGAACGAGCACGACCGGGCCCTGGGCTACTTCCAGCAGGCCCTGGCCATCTGCCGCGCTCAAGGCCACAGCCACCTCGAAGCGGACGTCCTGCACCACATGGCCGAGACCCACCTCGCGCAGCGCCGCCCCGACCGTGCGTACGACAGCTGGCAGCGGGCCCACGAGCTCTACACCGCGCAGCACCGGCTCCCCGACGCCGAACTGGTCCGCCGGCAGCTGGAGGGCCTGGATCGGCCGCCGGTGCGCTGAGCCGCCCGGTGGGCCGCCGCGGCGGGCGACCGGAACCGCGCCCTGCCACGCCGGTCCGCGTACCGGTCGGTGAGGACCGCCGCCGGCCCTCAGCCGGCGTCCGGGTGGAGGAAGTCCACGATCGCCGCCACCAACTCAGGCGCGGCCAGTGCCGTCCTGTGGTCACCGGGGACCGCTGCCCGGGTGCCGTACGGCAGCGAGGCGGCCAACTCGTCCGCGGAGACGGCACGTTCGTCGTCCCCGCCCACCGCGACGAGCGCCGGCACCCGGATGCGGCCGAGCGCCTCCCGCGGCGTGGCGACGATCGAGTCCAGTACGTGCAGCAGCGCGACCGGGTCCTCGCCGCCGGATCGGAGCCGCTGCGCCGCCCGCTCCCCTGGCGAGCCCGGCTCGAAGGCCTCCGTCCCGGCGAAGACCCGCCGCAGGAAGGCGCCCGCCCCGCCTCCGGTGCCGAGCACCTCACGCAGGCCCTGCCCCGCGACCACCGCACGGCCCGGCGCCGCCCCGCGTGCCAGCATCCGCACCACGATGCGGGCCCCGAGCGAATACCCGCCGAGGTCGTAGTCGTCCAGCCCGAGGTGCTCGATCAGGGCGAAGCCGTCGTCGGCGAGCACGTCGGGCGGGTAGGCGGAGGCCTCGTGAGGCTTGGCGCTCCTGCCGTGGCCGCGGAAGTCGGGCATGATCACCCGGTGACCGCGTGCCGCGAGCGTCCCTGCCGTGCCGTGCTCGAACCACAGAGCCGCGTCGCCGGTGATGCCGTGCAGCAGGACCAGTGGCCTGCCCGCACCCACCTCCCGGTAGGCCAGGCGCACACCGTCGCGGCCGGCGAAGAACGTCACTTCCGGACTCACCACGTGCGGGACCCTATACCCGCGGGGCCGGGACACCCTCCCGCGGCCTGCTCCCGCCCGTGTGGGGCACGGGCGCGGCAGGCAGGCCGCGGGAGGGTCCGCCGATCAACCGCCGTTGACCGGAGCCATCTTGTCCACGATGGCGGGGTTCTGCCCGATCCACTTCCGCACGCCCTGGGCGGCGTTGCCCTGGCCCGCTCCCTGGATCGCGGCCTCGAGCGAGCCGAGCTGTGCCTCCGTCATGTGGAACTTCCGCATCCACGCGCTGACCTGGGACAGCTTGGCGCCGCTCGCCTTGTTCGCGAGGTCGTGCACGGAGTCGCCCGGCCCCCACAGGCCCTGGGGGTCGGCCAGCTTGGTCAGGTCGTAGGTGCTGTAGGCCCAGTGCGGGGACCACAGCACGACGGCGACGGGCTTCTTCTGCGCGTAGTCCCGCTTGAGCTCCGCCAGCATGCTCGCGGTGGAGCTGCTCACCACCTGGTAGTCCTTGTCGAGGCCGTAACCGGGCAGGACCGTGGAGCGCAGGAGCTTCATCTCACCGGCGCCTGGCTCGATGCCGATGATCTTCCCGCCGAACTCGGCGCTGCGCCCCTTCAGATCGGCCATGGTCCGCACGCCCTTCACGTAGGACGGTACGGCGACCTCCAGGGAGGTGCGGTCGTACCACGCGCCGAGGTCGGTGTAGTCCCTGCCGTACTGCTTGAGGTAGGACGCGTGCGTGGTGGGCAGCCAGGCGTCCGTCAGGTAGTCGAGCGAGCCGGTCGCAAGACCGGTGAACGCGGCGCCGGGATCGTAGGTGCTGACGGCCGGCTTGTAGCCGCGCTGCTCCAGCACCTCCTGCCACAGGTAGGAGGACGCGATGGACTCGTCCCAGTTGAAGGAGCCGATCCGCACGGACTGCCCCTTGCCGACGTTCGCCGCCGCGGACACGTGCGGCGCTGAGCCGTTCCCGTTCCCGGCGAACACGCCCATGCAGCAGGCGACCAGGGCAAGGACCGTGACCCCGCAGACGCCCACGGCCGGGCGCGGCCGGTAGCGCAGCACGCGCATGCCGCCGGTGGCGGAGCCGAGCCGGGCCAGCGCCCTGCGGCCCAGCGGTGAGACATGGTCGCCCAGGGCGCCGGTGATCCGGTCCAGGTAGATGGCCAGGACGACCACCGAGACGCCGCCTTCGAAGCCGAGGCCGATGTCGACCTGGCTGATCGCGCCGAACACGGTCGCGCCGAGGCCGGCCGCGCCGACCATGCCGCCGATGACGACCATCGACAGCGCCAGCATGATGACCTGGTTGACGCCCGCCATGATGGTCGGCAGGGCCAGCGGCAGCTGGACCCGCAGCAGCGTTCCCAGCGGCGGGGTGCCGAAGGCGTCGGCGGCCTCGACCAGTTCGGGGTCGACCTGGCGGATGCCGAGTTCCGTCATGCGTACGCCGACCGGAGCGGCGAAGACGATCGTGGCGATCACGGCGGGGACGGTCCCCAGGCTGAAGAAGATGATCGCGGGGATCAGGTAGACGAACGCGGGGAGCGTCTGCATGACGTCCAGCACCGGCCGGATGACCAGGCCGGCCGTGTCGCGGCGGGCCGCCCAGATGCCGAGCGGCACGGCCAGCACGATGGCCGCCGCGCCGGACACGACCACCAGCGACAGCGACTGCATCGCCTGGTCCCACTGGGCGAGCGAGTCGATGAGCGCGAAGCCGGCGAATGCCACCACGCCGGCCAGCAGGCCGCGCATCCAGAAGGCCAGGAGTGCCAGGATGCCGGCCATCAGCAGCGGGGAGGGGCCGCCGAGGACCCATTCCACGCCGTCGTACATGCCGTTGACGACGCTGCTGACGAGGTCGAAGAGCCAGGAGAGGTGGCGGGTCAGCCAGTTCACGGCGTCCTCCGCCCAGTTCCCGAGGTGGATCCTAGGCACTGGCGACCTCCTTCGCCGTGGCGCCGGTATCGCCGCCGTCGGGCGCACCGGCCGGCCCTGACGGGTCGCCGAGCGCCGCGAGCAGCGCGCCGGTGGAGATGACGCCGGTGAGCCGGCCGGTCTCGTCGACCACGGCGAGCGGCAGCGCGGTGCGCGAGGCGGGGGTGAGCAGTCCGGCGAGGGTGGTGTCGGCGCCCGTGGTGACCAGGCCGGTCGCCATCAGGTCGCCCATGGTGTGGCCTGCGTCGTGGTGGCCGTGCAGGGCCTCGCTGACCTGCTCCTCGGTGACGGTGCCGACCGGCTCGCCGCCTGGCCCGACGACGAAGGCGGCGTGCGCGTCGTCGTCCGTGTCGAGGGCGCGCATCGCGTCGTCGGGGCCGCACGCGGGCGTGACGGTGACGGGCTCGGCCATGATCGAGCCGGCGGTGAGCACGCGCGAGCGGTCGACATCCTGGACGAAGCTGGCGACGTAGTCGTCGGCCGGGGCGACGAGGATGTCGGCGGCGGTGCCGACCTGGGCGATCCGGCCGTCCCGCATGACCGCGATGCGGTCACCGAGGTGCATGGCCTCGTTCAGGTCGTGGGTGATGAAGACGATGGTCTTGTGCAGCCGCTGCTGGAGTTCCAGCAGCTGGTCCTGCATGTCGCGGCGGATCAGCGGGTCGAGTGCGGAGAAGGACTCGTCCATCAGCAGCACATCGGCCTCGGTGGCCAGCGCGCGGGCCAGCCCGACTCGCTGCTGCATGCCTCCCGACAGCTCGTCCGGCCAGGACCGCTCCCAGCCGGCCAGGCCGACCAGTGCGAGGGCCTCGGTCGCCCGCTGCTCGCGCTCCTCGCGCGGCCGGCCCTGTACTTCGAGGCCGTAGGCGGCATTCTCCAGGACGCTGCGGTGCGGGAAGAGGGCGAAATGCTGGAAGACCATGCTGATCCTGCGGGAGCGCATGTCGCGCAGGGCCTTCGAGGACAGGGCCGCGAGGTCCTGGCCGTCGAACAACACCCTGCCCGAGGTGGGCTCCAGGAGGCCGTTCAGCATCCGCAGCAGCGTGGACTTGCCCGATCCGGACAGGCCCATGACCACGAAGATCTCGCCGGGTTCCACGGTGAAGGAGGCGTCGATCACCGCTGCGGTGGTACCTCCCTCGCGTAGCTCCTTGCGCTGTGCGCCGCCTTGCAGCCTGCGCACAGCCTCCTTCGGCTTCCGCCCGAAGACCTTGAACACCTGCTCGATGACGAGCTTTGACACGTATACCTACCGGGGCCGGGGACAGGACAGAACCCGGCGGCCGGGCGACGGCGGGCTCCGCGCTCCGCACGGGGACCGTGCGCCGTCACGCAAAACCGCCTCAATGGATCCAGATCGAACCTAACGGCCGCGGGCGGCTGAGTCCCACCTGACCCGTCCGGCGCACATGCACCCGCTCCACGGCCGTGATCGACCGCGTTCCCATGACCGGCGGGCCGGCAAACCGCGAGCGTCGGAACCATGACCCTTCTCACGATCGGGAGGTTGCTTTGAGTCCTATGTCCCTATTTGAGGCCCCCTCGCGTCACGACGCCATGTGACCACCCGTGCACGCTGCGAGTGGACGACCGCCGGCGAACCGGCTTGACGAGCACCCGACAGACCCGGCAAGAATGTCCCATCTTGTGCGCATTTGAACCTCTCTTCATCGTGACCGAATCGTTTTCGGAGCATCCGGGACCAGGCCGCAGTCGGGGGCGGAGTGGCTCCATCGGCGGCGACGCTGACGTCGATCGCGGAAGAGGACCGCGACCGCCCGGGACAGCGGGACCGGCCGAGCAGGGACACACCCGCGCCGACGGCAGCGCACGGTTGGCTTCCGGAACCCGCCGCGCACTCGAACCGCGGCGCCATCGCGGAGCGACACCCTCAGGCGCGAGCGGCACCGCCCCGCCGGTGCCGCGATATACGGCCCGCGATCACCCCCCGCGCCGCGCTCCGCCGCCGAGTGGCCCCTTTTCCGGTTTTCCGGCCGATGTGACCTGCGGCAACACCCGCCGGAACAGCAATTCGCGCGCCTGCGCCACCTTGGCCCGCAGTGGGATTGCCGCGCCCCTCCGGTCGAATTCACCGCGTATTCGTGTACGGATTTCCGGCCTCACCCCGCCGGTGAGGGCGAAGGGCTCCGCCGCCCTATCCGGAATCTCCTGGCGGCGGTGGCGCACCCGGCGACAGACGCGCGCCGGCCGCCCGCGGCACCGTCCGGTTCAGGCCAGCCGCCGGCGGCCCCAGCCGCGCCCGGCACGGCCTGAGCCGCCTCGGGCACCCCGTCCGGCCCCCGCCGGCGTCCGCACGGTTGACCTGCGCGAAGGCCATTTCGTCCCTCCATGAGGCCCTTCCTCAGCCCGGCAATTGGCCATTCAAAGCGGGTTGACGGTCCGCCATATCCCCTGACAAGATCCCGATCCTTCGGTGTTCGAAAACTGGCGATGGGGGATTGTCATGCTGGTGGGAGCGCTCCCATGAACGGACCCGACTCGGGCCCTGTGCCCGCCTCCGTATCGGCAGGCGCCGCCGCCGTGGTCAAGCAGTACGTGGACGACCTGACCCTGGCCCTCGCCCAGATCGAGGTCGGTTCGATGGCCGACGTGCTGGAGACGCTGGTGCTCGCGGTACGCGAGAACCGCCGGGTACTGGTGGCAGGCAACGGCGGCAGCAGCACGGCGGCCGTCCACATCGCCAGTGACCTCATGGCGGCCTCCGCGGATCTCGGCGGGACGGCGCAGGCCGTGGCGCTGACCGAGAACGTCGCCCGGATCACGGCGATCGCGAACGACCACTGCTACGACGAGATCTTCTCCCGGCAGCTGCCCGCCTGGGGACGGCCGCACGACGTCCTGTTGCTGCTGAGCGTCAGCGGCCGCTCGCCCAACCTGGTGCGCGCCGCCGAAGCCGGCCGCGGCCTCGGGATGACCGTGCTGTCCGCCCTCGGCGACCCGGGCGACCTGGTGCGGCTGTCCGACCGATCCGTCGTCTTCGGCCAGGCGGACTACGGCCTCACCGAGGATCTGCACGTGTCGCTCGGCCACATGGCGGTCCGAGTCCTGGGCGGCGGCGACGCCTGCCGCTACCGAGCCGCTGTCGACGGGTGACCCAGTGAACCACTACAGCTCCAGGATCTTCCTGACGGTCCGCTACCTCGTCGGCCTGTTCGGGCTGACCCTGACACGGACCTCGACCGAGCTCAGCAGCTACCGGATCCACGCCGGCCACGGGCGCCACGACGACTCTCGGCCGCTGCCCGCCGGGTCGGCCGGCGTGCTCGACGACCGCAATCCCGAACTCGCGGAACTGCGCACGCGCTACCGCCGCCTGGACTCGCCCTTCAAGCCCGGCCGCTTCTGGCGGCGCAGCCGCCGCCTGCGGGACCTGAACCTCAGGTACTTCCGCGGCGACAACGCCTACGTGTGGCAGCTGCGCCAGCTCGGCGACAACGCCCGGCTGAAGTTCTTCCTCCTGACCCGCTACATCAGCTCCCTGGACACCCACAAGCTCCTCGACCGGACGAGCGAGGACGGCGCCTTCGGCTGCTGGACGTTCGACTTCGAGTCGCTGCCGACGGCCAGCAGGGACCTCCTCGACTCGATCAACGAGATCTACTTCCTCGAACGCCACTGGGGGCTGCTGTCCCGTGAGGACTTCACCGTCGTCGACATCGGCGCCGGCTACGGGCGTCTCGCCCACCGCATGGTGGAGTGCGTTCCCGGCCTGACGCGCTACCTGTGCGTCGACTCGATCCCCGAGTCGACGTTCCTCAGCGAGCACTACCTGAGGTACCGCAAGGTCGACGGCAAGGCGACCGTCCTCCCGCTTGACGTGATGGAGGACCGGCTCGCGACCGAGCGGCCCGACCTGGCAGTCAACATCCACAGCTTCTCCGAGATGCCGATCTCCGCCATCGAGGCGTGGATCGGGCTGCTGGCCCGCCTCGGCGTACCCGCCCTGATGATCGTGCCCAACGAGGGCGACCGGCTGCTGAGCCTGGAGGACGACTACCTGCGTTTCGACTTCACCCCGGTGCTCCGGCAGCACGGCTACGTGCTGGCCGCACGCGAGCCGACCGTCGCCGACCCGGACGTGCGCGACCTGGTCGGGGTCGGCGACTGGTTCATGCTCTTCACCCGCGAGGGCGCGCAGCAGGCGCCGCCGTCCGGTGCGTCATGACGGGGCCGGCACCGGCGGCGGCGCCCTCGCGCGAGACGCACTCGCTGGAGTTCACCGCGCTGGGCGGCGGAAGCGCCGAGCTGACCTGGGGGCAGCGGTTCGTCTGGGACATCCTGGCGGCGCTGGCCCCCGACAACCACTACATCAGCCTCCGGCTCCGGGTGCACCTGCCGCCCGACGCCACCCGCGAACGGGTGCTCGGCGCCCTGCACGCCCTCGTCCGGCGCCACGAGATCCTGCGCACCCGGTTTCCCACCGGTCCCGACGGCGAGCCCCGGCAGGAGTGCGACGGGCAGGGCGCGCTGCCGGTGGCGGTCACCGAGACCGTCCCGGGCCGGGTCCGGCGGCTCGCGGAGCAGGACGAGGACCGGATGTGGCGGGAGCCCTTCAGGCACGCGAGCCAGTGGCCGCTCAGGGTGGGCCTCGTCGTGGCCGGAGGCCGGCCGCGGCAGGTCGTGTTCGTGTTCTCGCATCTCGCGGTCGACGCCTGGGGGTGCTCGGTACTGCGCGGGGACTTCCTCGAACTGCTGCGCAACGGCGGCACGGAGCCGGTGCTGACCGGCCGCCAGTCGCTCGCCAGGGCCGCGTACGAGCAGTCGGCGCCGGCCCGCAAGGCCAACGACGTGTCCCTGGCCTACTGGCGACGGATGCTGGAGACGTCGCCGCAGACCGCCTTCCCCAATCCGCCGGCGGCCGGCGGGAGTCCGCTGTTCCCCGGCGTCGGGCTCCGGTCGGTGGCGCTGTCCGCGGCGGCGCAGGCGGTCGCGGCGCGGCTGCGGGTCAGCCCGGCGGCCGCCGTGATCGGCGCGCTGTCGGCGATCATCGGCATCAGGACGGACACGGACCTGATACCGCTGGCCCTCGCGGCGGGCAACCGGTTCAGCCCGGCGGACGTCGCCTCGGTGGGGACCTTCTACCAGGTCGCGCCCGCGCTGGTCCGGCTGGACACCGGCTCGCTGGCCCGCACCGTACGCAACGCGCACCAGGCGTCGGCGCTGGCCTACCTGCGCGGCCAGAGCGATCCGCGGGACGTCGCGCGCCTGGTGGCGGCGGCGAACGCCGAACGCGGGGTCAGCATCGGCATGTCGAGCACCGTCAACGTCGCGCCGGAGACCGGAGCGGGTGGACCGCCGCCCGTCCTGTCCGCCGCCGAACTGCGCGAGCTGGCCGCGGCCACCGAGGTCAGCGACCTCGAAGGCCGCGACAAGGAGCAGCTGAAGCTGTACTTCCACGTCAAGGCGCTGCGCTCGCGGGCGGTCGTCGAGCTGTTCTGCGACAGCCGCTGCCTGGACGCGGCGAGCGCGCGGAAGGTCCTGGCCGGGCTGGAGGTCGTACTGACCGGGCTGTTCGAGGCCGGTGACCTGAGCCTCGACCGGGTGGCAGGCCTCGTCGGCGTCACCCCGCTGGCCGCGCCGGGGAACCCCGCCGTGGTCGACAACTGCCGGATCGACCTGGACGCCGTACGCGGGCTGCTCGCCGGCCTGCCGGAGACCGCCGCCGCCCAGGTGTTCGTCCGGCGGGTGGACGACGGCCCGTCACGGCTGGTCGCCTACCTGGTCGCGGCGGAGCCGACGACACCCGAGCGGCTGCACGCCGCCCTGCTGAGCCGGCTCGACGGAAACCTGACCATGACGCCGCACCACTACGTGATCTGCCGCGACACCGGCGAGCGGCCGGAGTCCCGCGCCGCATGGGAGCGGCAGACCGTACTCCTGCAGGGCAGCGGCCGGGCGGGCGGGCTGCCCGCCGCCGCCGGCCCGACGCCATCCACCGACGCTCGCCTGGGGGCCTAGCGTGCTGTCCGTCATCATCCCCACCTTCAACCAGGCCGAGTGCCTGGAGCTGACGCTCACCTCCCTCGGCCGCCAGACGGTGGGCCGGGACCTGTTCGAGGTGGTCGTGGTCGACGACGCCTCCGTCCAGGACGTGCGGGCGGTGGTGGGCCGCCACGAGGCCGGGCTGCGGCTGCGCTGCATCCGGCACGACGTCAACCGGGGCAGGTCCGCCGCGCGGAACACCGGGGCCGCCGCGGCGCTGGGCGACCGGCTGCTGCTGATGGACGCGGACTCCATCGCCGCGCCCGACCTCGTGGAGCGGCACCTGCGCGAGCCGGGTGACACCGGTCCCGAGGTGGTCTTCGGCCGCCGGATCGAGCCGAGCTGGGGGACTTTCGCGACGCTGCGCGACGAGCTGCCGGACGAGCGCGGACTGCTGCCGATGGAGGGCGACCACCGCGATCTGCCGCAGTCCGACCCCGCAGTCTTTGACGTCTACCGGCGGACCGGGTGGATGTTCGGCTTCACCCACAACCTCTCACTGCCCCGCGAGCTCTACCACCAGGTCGGCGGGTTCGACGAGTCGTTCGTCCAGTGGGGCTACGAGGACACCGACTTCACCTACCGGATCCACCGGCACTTCGGGCGCGACAGCGGCTGCTTCCGCTACGAACCTGCCGCGCTGTGCCACCACGCACCGCACTTCAGGGACTGGACGACCGAGTGGGAGAGGACCAAGCCGGTCCTGCCCTACCTGGTCGACAAATACCGCCACTACGACATCGAGTTCTTCACCCACCCGTCGGACAACCACCGCAGGGTCGCCAGGACGCTGCCGTTCTACGAGGACTGCAGGGAATTCCTCCGCGACCATCCGGGCCGGGTCGCCGCCGACCGGGTGCGCAAGGCCATCGGCCTGCCGGACGCCGCGAGCAGCCTGTGGATCGGGTTCGGCGTCAGCGCGGCGTCCTTCGCCGGCCCGACGACGACCATCGACCACGGCGCCGACTTCGGACCCGACAACCCGCACCTGTTCGGGGTCCGCACCCACTACCCTGACGGCTCCTTCGACAGCGTGGTGCACCTCGACCTGTGGCGCATGCTCACACCGATCGACCTGTCGGCGCTGATCATGGACAGCCTGCGCATCGCAGGCTCGGCGCTGCTCGTCCGCTCCAAGCAGGTGCGCAGGGACCCGGGCGACGGGATCGGCATGATCGACGACCTCGGCTACCTGCTGTCCATGCTCGCCCCCCGATACCAGGCCTCGATCTGCCACGAGGACGACGAGATGGCCGTCGTCCGGCTGGCGCCGCTCGGGTCGGACGCGGCGGGCGCGCGATGACCGCCCCCCGATCCGTCGTCGCCTTCGACCTCGACGGCACCCTGGTGGACCTCGAACGCTTCCACCACGAGGCCTGGCTGGCAGCCGCCCGGCAGGCCGGGGTCGAACTCACCTGGGACCAGGCGCTGCGCGGGCTCCCGCACTTCATCGGCGGACCCGACCCGCGGGTGGCCGAGGAGGTCGCGGCCCTGTCGCCTGCCGGGGTGCCCCCCGCCGTCACGCTGGCCGCCAAGCAGCGGTCGTTCGACGTGCTGGTCGGCTCCGTCGACCGCATCACCGCGCGGGCCGGCGCCGAGGCGGTACTCGAACGGCTGCTCGGCCGGGGAGTCCCGGTGGCCGTGGGCACCGTGACGGAGCGCGAGACCGCGCTCACCATCCTGCGCAGGGCGGGGCTGCTCGGGCTGTTCGGCGAGGCCCGGGTGGTGGCGGCGCGGGACGTGCCGCGGCTCAAGCCCGCGCCCGACGTGTACCTGGCCACCGCCAGGCTGCTCGGGGCGCCGCCCGGCCGCCAGCTGGTCTTCGAGGACTCGGTGACGGGCGCCACCGCCGCCCGGTCGGCGGGCAGCACGGTGCTGGCGGTCCCCACCGTCCACGACCCGGACTACCTGCGGCGGCTCGGGGCGACCGGGGTCGCGGCGGTCTTCGCGGACTGGCGCGCCCCGGGGCTGCTTTCCGTGGTCGACCGCCTGACGGCGGCGGCCGGCACCGAGAGCGCGGCGACAGGAGACATCCGTGTCCGAGCGTGATCGGGGCCCGCTGACCGCAGCTCAGCGCCGACTGTGGTTCCTCAACCGGCTTGACGCGGACGACCCCGCCTACAACATCTCCGCGAGCGTCCTGCTGAGCGGCGACCTCGACGCGGACCGGCTGGTCCGGGCCCTGGACAGCGTCGTCGCCGGGCACGAGAGCCTGCGCACCCGGTTCGTCGAGTCCGACGGCGAGCCGTTGCAGGAGGTGCTGGCGCCGCGGCCCGTACAGGTGCACCGCGCCGACGTGCGGGACCGGGCGGAGGCGCACCGGGTCGTCGGTGAGCTGGTCGGGCGCCCCTTCGACCTCGGCCAGGGGCATCTGGTCCGGATCGGCCTGCTGCGGCTGGCCGAGGCCGAGCACGTCCTGTGCGTGGTGACGCACCACATCGTCGGCGACGGCTGGTCGCTGAACCTGCTCTACCGGCAGGCCGCGGAGGCCTACCGGGGTGTGGGGATCGCGCCGCCCGGCATGCGCTACCTGGACCACGCCCGCGCCGGGCAGGGCGGCGACGAGGCGGCGCTGGCCTTCTGGCGGGCGGCGCTCGACCGGCCCCCGGTGCTCGAACTGCCGCCGGACCGCCCGCGTCCCGCGCGGCGCACCTCGGCCGGAGTGTCGGCCACGCGGGACTTCGACGGCGACGTCTGGACCGCGGTGCAGCGCGCCGCACGTGAGCTGCGCTGCACCCCGTTCATGGTGCTGATGACGGCCTACCAGCTGACGCTGGCGCAGGCCGCGGGCCAGGACGACCTCTGCGTCGCCACCCCGGTCGCCGGGCGCGACGAGGTGGCGGCGGAATCGGTCTTCGGCTACTTCGTCAGGATGCTGATCCTGCGCGCCGACCTGTCAGGCGACATCACCGTGCGCGACCTGGTGGGCAGGACGAGGAAGGCCTTCCTGGGCGCCTTCACCCACCAGGAGGTCCCCTTCGAGCAGCTGGTCGCCGACCTCGGCCTGGCCCGCGACCCGAGCCACAACCCGTTCTTCCAGGCCACCCTCACCCTGCACTCCACCATGGACGTGTCGGCGACCGGCTTCGACGGGGCCGAGGGCTTCGAGGGCGTCACGGCCGAGGGGTTCGGCGAGGGGTCGCGGCGCACCCTCACCGACGTGGCGATGGACATCTTCATCTCACCGACGGCGATCAACACCGGGTCGGGGCAGGTCCGGATGGACTTCCTGCTCACCGCGAGCGCCGACCTGTTCGAGCAGCCCACCGCCGAGGCGCTGGCCGACCGGTTCTGCGCCGTGCTGCACGCGGTGCTGGCCGACCTGGACGCGCGGGTGTGGGAGTTGCCGCTCGTCGACGAGGCCGCGGAGGCGGAGCTGCTGCGGCTCGGCACCGGGCCCGCGGCCGCAGAAGGCCCGCCGCTGCCGGCCGCGGTCGAGCGGGCGGCAGCCGCCGCGCCCGACGCGATCGCCCTGGTCAGCGGAACCGACCAGGTCACCTACGGGCAGTTGTGGGATCGCGCGGGCGAGCTGGCAGGCGAGCTGCGCGCGGCCGGCGTCGCACCCGGCCACCTCGTCGGGGTCGGCCTGCCGCGCGGCCCCGAGCAGATCGCCGCCCTGCTGGCGGTCTGGCGCACCGGTGCCGGGTACGTGCCCCTCGACCCCGCGCTGCCCGCCCGGCGCAGCACCCTGCTGGTCGAGCAGTCCGGTGTCGCGGCGGTGGTCGCCGCCGACGGCGTACGGCCCGGCAACGGCTCCCCCGTGGCGGCGCCCGACGCGGCGTACGTCCTGTTCACCTCGGGATCGACGGGCACGCCCAAGCCGGTCCTCGTCGGGCGCGCCGCGCTGCGGGAGCGGATCGGGTGGATGGCCGGCGCCTACGGGCTGACGTCCGCCGACCGTGTGGTGCAGTTCGCGGAACTCGGCTTCGACACCCACGCCGAGGAGATCTGGCCGACCCTCGCGGCCGGCGGCACCCTGGTGCTGCTGCCCGACGGTCCGCAGTCGCTGCCCGAGGTGCTGGCCGCCGACCCGGCGGTCACCGTCCTCGACCTGCCGACGGCCTACTGGCAGGCGCTGCTCGACCTCGGGCCGGTCTGGCCGGACGCGCTGCGCCTGGTGATCCTGGGCGGCGAGCAGGTCGACGCCGCCGCGGTCGGCCGCTGGCGGGAGCGGCACGGCGACCGGGTCAGGCTGGTCAACACCTACGGTCCGACCGAGGCCACGATCATCGCCACCGCCGCAGACCTGACGGCGGCGGACGCCGGCCGCAGGCCGCCGATCGGCCGCCCGATCGGCGGGGTGCGCGCCTGCCTGCTCGACCGGGCGGGCCGCCTGGTGCCGCGCGGCGCGGTCGGCGAACTGTGCCTGGCGGGCGACGGGTTGGCCGACGGCTACCTGGGCCGCCCTGAGCTCACCGCCGAGCGGTTCCCTCCCGACCCCCGGGGCGGCGGCCGGATGTACCGCACCGGCGACCGGGCCCGCTGGCGCCGGGACGAGCCGGTGCTGGAATTCCTGGGCAGGGCCGACCGCCAGCTCAAGGTCCGCGGCGTGCGGATCGAGCCCGGCGAGGTCGAGGCGGTCCTGGCCGGCCACCCGGACGTGGGCCAGGCCGTGGTGACCGTGGCAGGCCAGACCCTCGTCGGGTACGTGACCGGCACCGACGCCGTACAGGACGTCCGCGCCTACGCCGCCGACCAGCTGCCGGCGCTCATGGTGCCCGGCATCGTGGTGGCGCTGCCCGCGCTGCCGCTGACCGCGAACGGCAAGGTCGACACCGCCGCGCTCCCGGCGCCCGCGGCCGCCGACGAGGCGGTGTTCGAGGAGCCGCGCACCGACGCCGAGAAGCTGGTCGCCGGGATCTTCGCCGAGCTGCTCCAGGCCGGGCGGGTCGGCGCCCTCGACGACTTCTTCTCCCTCGGCGGCCACTCGCTGATGGCGGTGCGGGCGATCGGCCGGCTGCGGGCAGTCGTCGGCCTGGACATCCCGGTCCGGCTGCTGTTCGACCAGCCCACCGTCGAGGGGTTCGCACGGGCGGTGGAGGCCGAACTGCTCGCGGAGATCGACCGGTTGACCGACGACGAGGCGGCGGCGCAGCTCGCCGCCAGGACGGGGACGCGATGACCGCGGGCGCCGACGAGCTCTCGGCCGCGAAGCGGTCGCTGCTGGCGGCCAGGCTGCGACCGGCCGCCGTGCCTGCCGAGGTCGTCCCGGCCCGGCCGGCCGGCGCACCGGTGCCGCTGTCCCCCGCGCAGGAGCGGCTGTGGTTCATGGAGCAGTACGCGCCGGGCACCGCCGCCTACACGGTCCCCGTGGTGGTGCGGCTGCGCGGCGCGCTGGACGCGGGCGCGCTCGGCGCCGCGCTCGGCGCGGTCACGGCCCGGCACGAGACGCTGCGCATGCGCTTCGACGCCACCGCCGACGGGCGCCCCGTGCTGCACATCGACGACGCCGCCTCGACCTTCCTGGAGACCGCGGCGGCGGTCGGTGCCGACCCTGCGTCCCGCGAGGCGTGGGTACGCGAGGCGGTCGCCGCCCGGCTGGCCGAGCCGTTCGACCTCGCTCGCGGGCCGCTGCTGCGCGCGGCGCTCTACGCCCTGGCGCCTGACGACCATGTGCTCGCGCTGACCGTGCACCACATCGTGTGCGACGGCTGGTCGGCCGAGCTGCTCGTCGGCGAACTGCTGGCCCTGACGGCCGCCGCCGGGCAGGATCCGCCGCCTGATCCGCTGCCGCCGCTGCGCAGGCAGTACGGCGACTACTCCCTCTGGCAGCGCGAACGCCAGGCGGGGCGGCTCGCCGACGGCGCCCGGGAGCGCGATGTCGCCTACTGGCGGGACCGGCTGGCCGGGCTGCCCGCGCTGGACCTGCCCACCGACCTCCCGCGTCCCGCGCGGCCGACCTTCCGCGGCGCGCCGATCGGCGTGAGCCTGGACGAGGAGCGCACCGCGGCCCTGCGACGGCTCGCGCAGCGGCAGGGCGCCACCCTCTACATGGCGGTGCTCGCCGCGTACGCGGCGGTCCTGTCCCGCTACTCCCGGCAGGACGACTTCGCCGTCGGATCACCGCAGGCCGGGCGGACCCACCCGGAGCTGGAGCCGCTGATCGGCATGTTCGTCAGCATGCTGGTCACCCGGGTCGACGCGGCGGGCGACCCGACCTTCGGCGAGCTGCTCGCCCGGGTCCGCGACACGGTCCTCGACGGCTACGCCCACCAGGAGCTGTCGTTCGAGCAGCTGGTGACCGAGCTGGACGTGGTCCGCGACACCGGCAGGTCGGCGGTCTTCCAGGCCGCCTTGTCGATGCGCACCCCGGCGGGGCCGGGCCCGGCGCCCGCGGCGGGTCCTGCGGTCGAGCCCTTCGTCGTCGACGTCGTGGCGACCCGCTTCGACCTGGAGCTCGACCTGGTGGCGCAGGACCGGCTGTCGGGCGCGTTCATCTACAACCGCGACCTGTTCGAGAGCGGCACGATCGAGCGGATCGCCGAGACCTTCGTACGGTTCGCGGCCGAGGCCGCCAGCGACCCCGACCGGCCGCTCAGCGCCCTGTTCGCGGCCGCGGGCCGGGCGGGCGCGGCGGCGCCCGACTCCTGGAACGACACCGCGGCCGGCTTCCCCGACGACGCGACACTGCACGGCCTGGTCCTGGCCAGGGCGGCCGCCACTCCCGACGCGCCCGCGGTCACCTTCGAGGGCGCCACCTTGAGCTACCGGGACCTGGTGGAGCGCGCCGACCGGGTCGCCGGCCGGCTGCGCCGCGACGGCGCAGGTCCCGGCGCGATCGTCGCCGTGTGCGCGCACCGCGGCCCCGACCTCGTCGTCGCGCTGCTCGGCGTGCTGATCTCGGGCGCCGCGTACCTGCCGCTCGACCCGGACCACCCGGCCGACCGGCTGGGATTCATGCTCGACGACGCGGAACCCGTCGCCGTACTGGCCTCGGGAACGGCGCGGGACTCCCTGCCGCCGACCGACCGCCCGCTGCTCGCACTCGACGACCCCGCGGTCTGGGCCGGCCCGGCCGGGGCGCGGCCGGAACCGCTCGCGGGACCAGGAGACCCCGCCTACGTGATCTACACCTCCGGCTCGACCGGGCAGCCCAAGGGCGTCGTCAACGGCCACCGCGGTGTCGTCAACCGGCTGCACTGGATGCAGCGCCGCTTCGGACTGACCGCGGCGGACACGGTGATGCAGAAGACGCCCGCCGGGTTCGACGTGTCCGTCTGGGAGTTCTTCTGGCCGCTGCTGGCCGGGGCGCGGCTGGTGCTGGCCCGCCCTGACGGGCACAAGGACGCCGGCTACCTGCGGGACCTGATCACGGCCGAGGGCGTCACCACGATGCACTTCGTCCCGTCCATGCTCGCGGTCTTCCTCGGCGAGGAGGATGCCGGCCGGTGCGGATCCCTGCGGCGGATCATCTGCAGCGGCGAGGAGCTGCCCGTCGATCTGGCGCTGCGCACCCTGGAGGCGCTGCCGGGCGCCGAACTGCACAACCTCTACGGCCCGACCGAGGCCGCCATCGACGTGACCGCCTTCCACTGCACCGCCGAGCGGCTGGCCGGCCGCGCCCGGGTGCCGATCGGCGCGCCGATCGACAACATGCGCGTCCACGTCCTCGACGAGCGCGCCGAGCCGCTCCCGGTGGGCGTGCCCGGCGAGCTCCACCTGGCGGGGGTCGGGCTGGCCCATGGGTATCTGCGCAGGCCGGAGCTGACCGCGGAGAAGTTCGTCACGGGCCCTGGAGGGCAGCGGCTCTACCGCACCGGCGACCTGGCCCGCTGGCGCCCCGACGGCACGCTGGAATTCCTGGGGCGCATCGACACCCAGGTCAAGCTGCGCGGACTGCGCATCGAACTCGGCGAGATCGAGGCGGCGTTGCGCGACCATCCCGGGGTGCGCGACGCGGCCGTCGCCGTCCGCGAGGACGTACCAGGCGACCGCAGGCTGGCGGCCTACCTGGTGGTGGACGAGCCGCAGGACACCGCCGCGCTGCGCTCCGCACTGCGGCAGCGGCTCCCCGACTACATGGTGCCCGGCACCTTCGACGAGCTTCCCGAACTGCCGCTGAGCCCGAACGGCAAGCTGGACCGCCGCCGGCTGCCCGCGCCGCGGCGGGTCCGCGACGTCGCGGCCGCGTACGCGGAGCCGGGCACCGCCACGGAGATCCTGATCGCGGACCTGTGGACCGAGCTGCTCGGGGTGCCGCAGGTCGGCCTCGACGACGACTTCTTCGACCTCGGCGGGCACTCCCTGCTGGCCGTCCAGGTGGTCGCCGGGCTGCGGCGGGCCGTCGGCGCGGGCGTGACGGTGATGGACATCTTCCGGCAGCGCACCGTCAGGGAGCTGGCCGGTCTCGTCGACCTACCCCTCGACCTGCGCGGCCCCCGTGACCTGGTGCACGAGCTGACCCGCCCGGTACCGGCCGGGCAACGGGTCCGCAGCCTGGTGTGCGCACCCTACGGCGGTGGCAGCGCGGTGGTGTACCAGCCGCTGGCCGACGCGCTGCCGGCCGGGCAGCGGCTGTTCTCCATCGCCATCCCCGGCCACGACGTCGGCCTGGACGAGGCGTCGATGCCGCTGGAGGAGCTCGCGGAACGCTGCTGCGCGGAGATCATGGCGAAGGTCGAGGGGCCGGTCGCGCTCTACGGCCACTGCGGGGTGGGCTCGGCGCTCATCATCGAGATCGCCCGCCGGCTGGAGCGCGGCGGCCGCGAGCTGGAAGCGGTCTACGTCGGGGCGATCTTCCCCTTCGCCAGGCCGCGCAGCCGCTTCTGGTCGGCCCTGTCCCGGGTGGCCCGGATGGAGCCGCTGCGGTCCGACACGCTGTACACCAACTGGCTGACCGGGCTCGGCGTCGACATGAACGACCTCGAACCCGACCAGGCCCGCCATCTCATCAGGACGATGCGCCAGGACTCCGACAACGCGGAGGCGTACTACACGCAGCTGATGCACACCGGGGCCGAGCGGCTGCGGGCGCCGATCATCAGCGTGGTGGGCGACCGGGACCCGGCGACCGAATTCCACGCGGAACGCTTCACCGAGTGGCACTTCCTGACCGACCGCGCCGGCCTCGTCGTGCTGGACGAGGCCGGGCACTTCTACCTCAAGTGGCGGGCCGGCGAGCTCGCCGAGATCGTCACCACCGTGGACCCCGCGGTGGCGGCGGAGCGGACGGAGCCGCTGACCCGGCCCGCTCGCGGTGAGCGGGCGACCTGGTGGCTGCACGGCACCTCGCGGGCGAGCGGACCGGTCGCGGCAGGCGGGCCGCGGCCCAGCATGGGGCGCTTCCTGACGGTCGCCTTCGCGCAGCTCATCTCCCTGCTCGGCTCGACCCTCACCGACGTGGCCCTGCCGCTGTGGGTGCTGGACAAGACCGGCTCCGTGCTGAACTTCGCGCTGCTGGCCGTGGTCGGGCTGCTGCCCAGCCTGCTGGCGATGCCGATCGCGGGCGCCATCGTCGACCGGCACAGCAGACGGCGCGTCATGCTCTGCGGCGACATCGCCGCCGGCGGCACCCAGTTGGCCCTCGGCATCCTGCTGTGGACCGGCTCGCTGCAGATCTGGCACGTCTACCCGCTGCTCGCCGTCCTCGCGGTGGCACTGACCTTCCAGCGCCTGGCCTACAGCTCGGCCATCCCGCAGCTGGTCCCCAAGCAGTACCTCGGCCATGCCAACGGCGTGGTGCAGATGGTCGGCGGCGGCGCCACCACCTTGATGCCGCTGCTGTCGGTGGCGCTGCTGGCGGTGATCGGCCTCGGCGGCATCCTGGTCATCGACGTGGCCAGCTACGCGGTCGCGGTCGCCATCGTGCTGCTCGTCCGCTTCCCGCGCACGCTGGCCTGGCGCCGCAAGGAGAGCCTGGCAGACGAGATACGGGAGGGCTTCCGCTTCTCCTGGGGGCACCGCGGCTTCCGGTCCATGCTCCTGTTCTTCATGGTCCTCAACATCTTCCTGTCGCCGCTCTTCTTGATGGTGACGCCGCTGGTCCTGGCGTTCGCGGGGCTCCACCAGGTCGCCGAGATCTCGGTCGTCGGCGGCGCCGGGGCGCTGCTCGGCGGCCTGGCGATGACGGTGTGGGGCGGCCCGCGGCACCGGCGGCTGTACACGGTGCTGTGCTGCTCGCTGGTGCTGGCCGCCTTCTGCGTCGTCGTCGGCCTGCGGCCGACGGTGTGGGTCATCGCGGTCGGCTCGTTCGGGATGTCGCTGGCGCTGGTCCTGCTCAACGGCGTCTACACGACGATCGTCCAGGTCAAGGTCCCGCAGCGGTTCCACGGCCGGGTGTTCGCCGTCAACACCGTGATCGCCTGGTCCACCCTGCCGATCGGCTGGGCGGTGCTCGGGCCGGTCGGCTCGCATCTGCTCCAGCCGCTGATGGACCCGGGCGCGCCGCTGGCAGGCAGTGTCGGCCGGGTGCTCGGTGTCGGGCCAGGCCGCGGCATCGCGCTGCTCTACCTGCTGCTCGCGGTCGCCATCGCGGCCGTGGCGCTGACCGCGATGCGGCTGCCGCGGACCGCGCACTTCGACGACGAGGTCCCCGACGCCCGGCCCGACGACGAGGTCGGGGCGGAGGCGGTGCGCCGCCGCGTCGCGACCGCGCAGGACACGGCGGCCCGGGAAGAACGGGCCGCGGGAACGGACCGGCGGGCACTGACCGACCAGGGGGTGCGATGAGCACACGACACCTTCCGCCGGCCACGCGCGCCGGCGCCGCGGTCGCCCTGACCGTGCCGCGGCTGCTCGCCGCGCGGGCCGCCAAGGAACCCGCGCACGTCGCGGTGCGGCAGGGCGCGGGCGCCCTCGACCTGGCCGCCTGGCAGAACAGGACGCAGGCGATCGCCGCCGGACTGCGCGCGTCGGGCGTGCGTCCCGGCGACCGGGTCGGGCTGCTGTACGGCGCCAGGGACTGGATCGGGTACGCCTGCTCCTACACCGGGGTGCTGGCCGCGGGCGCGGTCGCCGTGCCCATGTCCACCAGGGCCGCACCCGCGGAAGTGGTGTACATGCTGGAACACAGCGGCGCCACCGCCCTGTTGCACGGCCCTGACACCGAGCGCTTCGACGCCCCGGTCCGGCTGCGCCTCGGCCCGGACGACCTCGCGGACCTGCCCGCGGCGGCGCCCTGCGAAGGGCCGCGGCCCGGCGATCCCGCGCAGATCCTCTACACCTCGGGGACGACCGGCCGGCCCAAAGGTGTCGTGGCCGCGCACGCCAACCTCACCCACGGCGCCCGGCTGGATCCGCCGCTGCGGACCCTGGCCCACTCCCGGCAATTCCTGCACGCCTTCCCGATCGGCACCAACGCCGGGCAGACGATGCTGTTCAACGCGCTCACCGCGCACGCCGGGATGCTGGTGACGGCACGGTTCAGCCCGGAGCACTTCGCCCGGCTGATCGCGCAGCAGGAGGTGGGCAGCGTCTTCGTCGTGCCGGCGATGGCGATCGAGCTGCTGAGCTCGGGTGCGCTGGACCGTCACGACACGTCGGGCGTGGCGCTCTTCGGCTCGACCGCGGCCGCGCTGCCCCCGGCCGTGGCCACCGGGCTGGCGGCCGCGCTGCCCGGCGCCGCGATCGTCAACTACTACACCTCGACCGAGGCCGCGCCGACGCAGACCAGCATGATCTTCAGCCCGGAGCGCCCGGCGGCCATCGGCCTGGCGGTCGCGGGCGGCGCGCTGCGGGTGTGCGACGAGGCCGGGCGGTCCTGCCCGGCGGGCGTGCCGGGCGAGGTGTGGATGCGCAGCGCGGGCTCGCCGCGGTCGTATCTCGACGATCCCGGCGCCACCTCGCGGGTGTTCCGCAACGGCTGGACCCGGATGGGCGACATCGGCTACCTGGACGCCGAGGGCTATCTCTTCCTGGTCGACCGCGAGAGCGACGTGATCAAGAGCGGCGCGGACAAGGTCTCCACCATCGCGGTCGAGGCGGCCCTGCACGAGCACCCCGAGATCGTCGAGGCGGCGGTCTTCGGCCTGCCCGACCCGGTCCTCGGGCTGGCCCCAGCGGCCGCGCTCGTCGCCACCCGCGAGCTGCGGCTGGTCGACGTACGCCGGTTCCTCGCCGGCCGGCTGGCCGCACATGAGCAGCCGAGCCGGATCGTCCACGTCGACGAGCTGCCGCGCAACGCGGGCGGCAAGGTCGTCAAGCACCGGCTGCGGGCGCTGTTCGAGCCCGCGCCAGGCAACAGGGAAACAGGAGAGGAAGCGGCGAATCAATGGCTGAAGCAGTGACCGGCATCCCGATGACCCCCGCCCAGCAGGGTCTCTGGTTCGCCGAGCGGGCCATCGGGGCGGCAGCGGCGTATCTGGTGCCCGCGGTGGTGACCGCGCCTGACGGGGCGGAGCCCGCCACGCTGGACGGCGCGTGGGCCGCGCTGACCGGACGGCACCCGCTGCTCGCCGCGACCGTGGCCGAGGCGGACGGTGAACCGCTGCTGTTTCCCGGCGAGCCGGTCCCGGTCGCGCACCGCACGGCCGGCGCGGACGAGCTCGCGGACGTCCTCGCCGCCGAACTCGCCGTCGGGTTCGACTTCAAGGACGCGGCAGGCACCGCTGCCGCCGCCGGGCCGTTCGCCCGCTGCGTGGTGCTGAGGGTCGACGACGGGCGTACGGTCGCGATGGTCGTCGCCCACCACCTGGTCCTCGACGGCCTCGGCCGGGACATGCTGGTGGCCGACCTCGCCGCCGCCGTGGCCGGCCGCCCGCTCGGGGCGGGATCCCTCGACCGGTTCGCCGGCTTCGCGCAGGCCCAGGCCGGGCGCGTCGCCGAGGCCCTGCCGGCGGCGCGCGACTTCTGGTCCGCCCGGCCGGCGCCGCCTGCCGAGGTGGTGCTGCCGGGGCTGGTGGCCACCCCGGCCGCGGCGGAGGCCGCCACCCACCTCGACCTCGGCTGGGACCGGACGCTGGACGCCGCCCTGACCGCCGGGGCGGAGGCGCTCGGGGCGACCAGGTTCGAGGTGCTGCTCGCGGGTGTGCACGCGCTGCTGGCCCGGTACGGCAACAGCACCACCTCGGTCGCCGTCGATGTGTCGACCCGGCGCCCGGAGACCGCGGGCGAGCTCGGGATGTGGGTCAACGAACTGCCCGTCACGCTGGGCGCGGACCCCGAGGTGTCCTTCGGCCGGCTGGTGCGCGAGGTGCGGGCCGAGGCGCGGGAGGTGTACGGCCACCGCGAGATCCCGTTCGGCCGGGCCGTGGCAGGACTGCCGCCCCGCCTGGCGATGGCGCCCGTCTCGACCAGCTACATACGGCTCCGCCCGGAGTCCGGCGGGCAGGCGCCGTCCCCGGTGGACCGGCTGTTCGCCACCGCGACGGTCCGCGCGGCCATGCACCTGCACTTCATCGACACTCCCGACGGTCTGACCGGGCGGATCCACGTCCCCACCCGGCTGCTGGCCGCGGCGGACGGCGAGCGCGTCATCGGGCACCTGCGCACCCTGATCGCTGCCGGGCTTGCCGCGCAGGACCGGCCGCTCGGCGACCTGGACCTGCTCCTGCCGTCGGAGCCCGCGCTCCTGGAACGGATCAACGACACCGCACGGCCGCGCCCGGCCACCACCGTGCTCGACATGGTCAGGGCGGCCGCCGACGCCGCCCCGGACGCGGTGGCGGTCTCCGGTGAAGGCGGCACGCTGACCTACCGGGAACTGGTCGCCGCCGCGCACCGGATCGGCCACGGGCTGCGCCGGCGCGGCGTCGGCTCCGGCGACGTCGTGGGGCTCTGCGCCCACCGGCACGTCGAACTCGTCGCGGGCCTGCTCGGCATTCTCGCCGCGGGGGCGGCCTACCTGCCGCTCGACCCGGCCTCGCCGCCCGCCCGCCTCGAACTCATCGCCACCGACGCCGGCACCAAGCTCGTCCTCGGCCACGCGGACGCACTGGCGGACCTGGGCGTGCCACCCGTCGAACTGCTGCACCTCGACGGCTTGGCCGGCTTCGCCGCCGAGCCCGAGACGCCCCCCGCCACCACGGACCCGGACGGCCTCGCGTACGTCATCTACACCTCCGGCTCGACCGGCCGCCCCAAGGGCGTCGAGGTCGGCCACGCGGCGCTGGTCAACATCGTCGCCGCCATCGGCGAGCTGATCGGCTCGCGGCCGGCCGACCGCTGGCTCAACCTGACCACCCTCTCCTTCGACATCAGCGGCCTCGAGCTCTTCGCACCGCTCACCACCGGCGGCCGGGTCGTGGTCGCAGCCGACGCGGCCGTCCGCGAGGGCGGCGCGCTGGCCCGGCTCATCGACGGGGCCGGCATCACCCATGTGCAGGCCACCCCGTCCAGCTGGCAACTGCTGCTCGACGCCGGCTGGACCGGCGCCCCGGTCACCGCGCTCTGCGGCGGTGAGGCCCTGCCGCTCCCGCTGGCCCGGCGGCTGCGCCCGCTCGTCGGCCGCCTGGTCAACGTCTACGGGCCGACCGAGACCACGATCTGGTCGACCGCCGCTGAGATCCCGGCCGACCCGGACCGGGTGACCATCGGCGCCCCGCTCGCGAACACCACCCTCCAGGTGCTCGACGCACGGCTGCGCCCGCTGCCGCTCGGCGTCCCCGGCGAGCTGTGCATCGGCGGCGCCGGGCTGGCCAGGGGGTACCGGGGGCGGCCCGAACTCACCGCCGAGCGCTTCGTGACCGACCCGGCGGGCCGGCGGCTCTACCGCAGCGGTGACCTGGTACGCCTGGGCGCCGACGGGCAGTTCGACTTCCTCGGCCGCTCCGACGACCAGATCAAGCTGCGCGGGCACCGGATCGAGCTGGGCGAGATCGAGCGCACCCTGCTCGACGCGCCAGGGGTCGAGCAGGCCGCGGTGGCGGTCCGCGACGGGGAGCTGACCGCCTTCCTTGTCGGGTCGGGCGTGCCGGCATCGATCCGGGCACACGTCGCGGCACGGCTGCCCCGGTACATGATCCCCCGGGACTTCCACCGGCTCGACGGGCTGCCGCGCACCTTCAACGGCAAGCTGGACCGGGCCGCCCTGCCCGTCCCCGAGCCGTCCGGCGCCGCGGTGCCGGAGGCCCCCGCTGCCGTCGAGGGCGGCGGCCCGGCCGGCGCCGGCGACCTGACCAGGATCGTGACCGACATCTGGCGGGAGGTGCTGCGGGTGGACGACATCGCCCCGGATGCCACCCTCTTCGATCTGGGCGGCCACTCCCTGACGATCATGCAGATCATCGCCCGTATCCGGCAGCACCTCGGCGTCGAGGTGCCGTTCGACGCCCTCTTCGACACCCCGACCATCGACGGGGTGGTCAGCACCATCGACGAGCTGCAACAGGAGGAGCCCGAGTGACCGCCCCAGAGCTGCACCCCGATCCGCATCCCGAACTCCACCGTGAGCTGGCCGATCTGGTCGTCGAGGCAAGCGACGGCCAGATCACGCCCGGCGAGGCGCTGGCCGAGCAGCCGGAGCCGCTCGGCCTGCTCGGGCTCACCTCGCTGGGATTCGTGCGGCTGATCCAGGCGGTGGAGAGCCGCTACGGGGTCGTCGTCGAGATGGACGACGACCTGTCCGCGCTGGACACCGTGCCCGCGCTCGCGGGCTACCTGCGCGAGCGCGGCGTGCGCTAGCGCGCCGCACGACCGGCAATGCGCACCAGGCCATCCGATCGACCGAAGAGGCATGCAGTGAAGGACATCGTTGACGCCATCACCTCCGGGCAGGCCCGCCCCGGTGACTTCTCCGCCCTGCGGCTGCCGGCGAGTTACCGGGCCGCGACGCTGCACAGGGGCGAGGCCGGCATGTTCGAGGGGATGGCCTCGGCGGACAAGGACCCGCGCAAGTCGATCCACCTCGACGATGTGCCGGTGCCGGAGATCGGCCCCGGCGAGGCCCTGGTCGCGGTCATGGCCTCCTCGGTCAACTACAACACCGTGTGGTCGTCGATCTTCGAGCCGGTGTCGACCTTCGCGTTCCTCGAACGCTACGGCCGCCTGTCACCCCTGGCCAAACGGCACGACCTGCCCTACCACGTGATCGGCTCCGACCTGTCGGGCGTCGTCCTGCGCACAGGACCCGGCGTCAACAAATGGCAGCCCGGCGACCGCGTCGTCGCCCACTGCCTCAGCGTCGAACTCGAATCAGCCGACGGCCACAACGACACCATGCTCGACCCCGAACAACGCATCTGGGGCTTCGAGACCAACTTCGGCGGCCTCGCCGAGATCGCCCTGGTCAAATCCAACCAGCTCATGCCCAAACCCGAACACCTCAGCTGGGAGGAAGCAGCAGCCCCCGGCCTGGTCAACTCCACCGCCTACCGCCAACTCGTCTCCCACAACGGCGCCGCCATGAAACAAGGTGACAACGTCCTCATCTGGGGCGCCAGCGGCGGACTCGGCTCCTACGCCACCCAATTCGCCCTCGCCGGCGGAGCCACCCCCATCTGCGTCGTCTC
>NZ_JBICTO010000024.1:0-99230 GCF_043197715.1 Streptomyces sp. NPDC049040 | reverse complement strand
CGGTTACATTCCGAACCCGGAAGCTAAGCCTTTCAGCGCCGATGGTACTGCAGGGGGGACCCTGTGGGAGAGTAGGACACCGCCGAACAATTATTAGAGGCCTGGCCTCGGATCCTTGATCCGGGGCCAGGCCCTTTTTGTGCCTGGGGTAGAGTCGGCCCGCAGGCGTTCGTATGTGGATACAGCAGGAGGGGACCCGGTGGAGGTCCAGGAGACACGGGTGCAAACGGATCGGATCTTCACGATCCCGAACATCCTGAGTATGGCCCGCCTCGTAGGTGTGCCGGTGTTCCTGTGGCTGATTCTGTGGCCCGAGTTCGGCGGCCCGAAGGCCGACGGGTGGGCCCTGCTGGTGCTGGCGTTCAGCGGCGTGAGCGACTACCTGGACGGCAAGCTGGCCAGGCGCTGGAATCAGATCAGCAACCTCGGCCGGCTGCTGGACCCCGCCGCGGACCGGCTGTATGTGCTCTCCACGCTGGTCGGGCTGACCTGGCGGGGGATCCTGCCGCTGTGGATCACCATCCTGCTCCTCGCCCGTGAGGCGATGATGGCCGTGATGCTGCTGATTCTCAGGAGACACCGATACGGCCCACCCCAGGTGAACTTCATCGGGAAAGCGGCTACCTTCAACCTCATGTACGCCTTTCCGCTGCTGCTGCTCAGCGACGGCAGCGGTTGGCTTGCGACACTGGCGGCTGTTTTCGGCTGGGCGTTCACAGGTTGGGGTACAACCCTGTACTGGTGGGCAGGGATCCTCTACGTGGTACAGGTCCGCCGGCTTGTGAGGGCGGACACCACGGCTGACTGAGTCACGAGGAGGATGTTTCCGACATGAAAGCGGTTGTTATGGCCGGCGGCGAAGGTACCCGCCTTCGCCCAATGACCTCAAGCATGCCCAAACCTCTGCTCCCAGTGGTGAATCGGCCGATCATGCAGCACGTTCTGACGCTGCTCAAGAGGCACGGACTCACTGAGACGGTCGTCACAGTCCAGTTCCTCGCATCCCTCGTGAAGAATTATTTCGGGGACGGCGAGGAATTCGGAATGGAGCTGACCTACGCGAACGAGGAGAAGCCGCTCGGTACCGCGGGCAGCGTCAAGAACGCCGAGGACGCCCTTAAGGACGATTCGTTCCTGGTGATCTCGGGGGATGCGCTCACGGATTTCGACCTCACCGAGCTGATCGAGTTCCACAAGCAGAAGGGCGGTCTTGTCACCGTCTGTCTGACCCGCGTGCCCAATCCGCTGGAGTTCGGCATCACGATTGTGGACGACGAGGGCAGGGTCGAGCGGTTCCTGGAGAAGCCGACCTGGGGCCAGGTGTTCTCGGACACCGTGAACACCGGTATCTACGTCATGGAGCCCGAGGTCTTCAACTACGTCGAGGCCGACGTACCGGTCGACTGGTCGGGTGACGTCTTCCCGCAGTTGATGAAGGAAGGCAAGCCCATCTACGGCTTCATCGCCGAGGGCTACTGGGAGGACGTGGGCACCCACGAGAGTTATGTGAAGGCGCAGGCCGACGTACTCGAAGGCAAGGTCGACGTCGATATCGACGGCTTCGAGATCTCGCCCGGCGTGTGGGTGGCGGAAGGCGCCGAGGTGCATCCGGACGCCACTTTGCGAGGACCGCTGTTCATCGGTGACTACGCCAAGGTCGAGGCGGGCGCCGAGATCCGCGAGCACAGCGTCATCGGCTCCAACGTCGTGGTGAAGACGGGCGCCTTCCTGCACAAGGCCGTGATCCACGACAATGTCTACATCGGGCAGCAGACGAATCTGCGCGGCTGTGTGATCGGCAAGAACACCGACGTGATGCGGGCCGCCCGGATCGACGACGGGGCCGTGATCGGCGACGAGTGCCTGATCGGCGAGGAGTCGATCATCGCGGGCACCGTACGGGTGTATCCGTTCAAGACCGTCGAGGCCGGCGCCTTCGTCAACACCTCGGTCATCTGGGAGTCGCGCGGCCAGGCGCACCTGTTCGGCGCCCGCGGTGTCTCCGGCATCCTGAACGTGGAGATCACCCCGGAGCTGGCCGTACGGCTGGCAGGGGCGTACGCGACGACCCTCAAGAAGGGCGCCACCGTCACCACCGCGCGTGACCACTCCCGAGGTGCGCGTGCCCTCAAGCGGGCGGTGATCTCGGCGTTGCAGACCAGCGCGATCGAGGTGCGGGACCTGGAGAACGTGCCGATGCCGGTGGCACGCCAGCAGACCGCGCGCGGCAGTGCGGGCGGCATCATGATCCGTACCTCGCCCGGCCGGCCGGACTCGCTCGACATCATGTTCTTCGACGAGCGCGGCGCCGACCTGTCGGCGGCGGGCCAGCGCAAGCTCGACCGGGTCTTCGCCCGGCAGGAGTACCGCAGGGCCTTCCCCGGCGAGATCGGCGACCTGCGCTTCCCTTCGACTGTCTTCGACTCCTACACCGGTGCGCTGCTGCGCGCGGTGGACACCTCGGGTATCGCCGAGTCGGGTCTCAAGGTCGTGGTGGACGCCGCCAACGGCAGCGCGGGACTCGTGCTGCCCTCGCTCCTCGGCCGGCTCGGCGTGGACTCGCTGATGGTCAATCCCGGCCTGGACGAGGCGCGCCCCACCGAGACCGAGGAGACCCGCAGGGCCGGGCTCGTACGGCTCGGCGAGATCGTGTCGTCGGCGCGGGCCGCCTTCGGCGTGCGCTTCGACCCGGTGGGCGAGCGCCTTTCGCTGGTGGACGAGCGCGGGCGGATCGTGGAGGACCACCGGGCGCTGCTGGTGCTGCTCGACCTGGTGGCCGCCGAGCGGCGCAGCGGGCGGGTGGCACTGCCGGTCACCACGACCAGGATCGCCGAGCAGGTGGCCGCCTACCACGGTACCCAGGTCACGTGGACGATGACCTCGCCCGACGACCTGACCAGGGTCGGCCGGGAGGAGGGCACCATCTTCGGCGGTGACGCCCGCGGCGGTTTCATCGTGCCGGAGTTCAGCGCCGTCTTCGACGGCTCCGCCGCCTTCGTGCGGCTGATCGGTCTCGTGGCGCGGACCCAGCTCACCCTCAGCCAGATCGACGCCCGCATCCCGCAGGCCCACGTCCTCAAGCGGGATGTGCCGACCCCCTGGGCGGTCAAGGGCTCGGTGATGCGCCGGGTGGTCGAGGAGGCGGGGGACCGGTCGGTGGACACCACCGACGGTGTGCGGGTCGTGGAATCCGACGGGCGCTGGATCATGGTCCTGCCCGATCCGGCGGAAGCGGTCACGCACCTGTGGGCGGAAGGCCCCGACGACAG
Source organism: Streptomyces sp. NPDC049040 (assembly GCF_043197715.1). Lineage (NCBI taxonomy): Bacteria > Bacillati > Actinomycetota > Actinomycetes > Kitasatosporales > Streptomycetaceae > Streptomyces > Streptomyces sp. NPDC049040. Next base: position 95,961 of record NZ_JBICTO010000024.1, on the reverse strand, counting down.
CTCCGCGCAGGCCCTGCTCGACGAGTGGGCGCAAGTTGTGGAGGGCGCCGGGGAGTGACACCGCGGTGATCGGCCCCCGAACGGTTCGCCGTTCGGGGGCCGTTCGTGGGTGGTCGTCCCGACGTGCGACGATGTGCGGCATGCCGCAGCCGCAACCCGATCGGAGCAGCCCCGCACCAGGGGCCGCCAAGCGGCGGCCGGACGCCTCGATGTCCCTGCTCACGAACGTCATGGAGCACAGCCTCGACGACGGATACGCCGAGGCGGCCGCCCGCCGTGGCCAGGTCGGCACCTCGCGGCTTCCGACGTCGCTGAGCGGCCGACTCGGGCTGGCCGGCGGCCTCGTGCTGGCGGCGGTCGTGGTCACCGTGGGAGCCGCCCAGGCGCACCGTGCGGCGCCCACGGAGGCCAAGGAGCGGCAGAAGCTCATCGACCGGGTCCAGTCGGAGACCAGGAGCGCGGACGCCCTGCAGAAGAGCGTCGACAGCCTGCGGGACACCGTGTCCGCCGAGCAGCGGGCCGCGCTTCGCAACCACGGCGGCGACAACGTCGCGCTGCTCGAACTGGCGGCGGGTGCGACCCCGGTGCACGGCCCCGGGGTGAAGCTGGTCGTGGACGACGCCAAGGAGGCCTCCCAGGGCGGCACCGGCGGCCCGCGGGAGAGCAACGGCTTCTCCGACACCGGGAGGGTCCGCGACCGCGACATGCAGCGCGTGGTGAACGGCCTGTGGGCGTCCGGCGCGGAGGCGATCAGCGTCAACGGGCAGCGGCTGACGGCACTCTCGGCGATCCGCGCCGCGGGGGACGCCATACTGGTCGACAACAGACCGCTGGTACCGCCGTACACGGTGCTGGCGGTCGGTGACGGGGAAAAGCTGAGCACGGCCTTCCAGGACAGTGCGGACGGACAGTATCTGCACGTGCTGGAGGAGAACTACGGGATCCGCGCGAGCGTCACCGTGGAGAAGGATGTCCGCCTGCCGGCCGCGCCCAGCCTGATCGTGCGGTACGCCCGGCCGGTCGCGGGCAGCAGCGGGCAGGCGGACAGCGCCGCAACAGGGAAGGGTTCGTAGTGATCGCCGTACTGGGCCTCGTCGTGGGAGTCGTGGTCGGACTCGTGGTGCGCCCCGTGGTGCCGACCGGGGTCGAGCCCTATCTCCCGATCGCCGTGGTCGCCGCGCTCGACGCCGTCTTCGGCGGGCTGCGCGCGATGCTCGACGGGATCTTCGACGACAAGGTCTTCGTGGTCTCCTTCCTCTCGAACGTGGTCGTGGCCGCGCTGATCGTCTTCCTCGGCGACAAACTCGGGGTGGGCGCGCAGCTGTCGACCGGCGTGGTGGTCGTGCTCGGGATCCGGATCTTCTCCAACGCCGCGGCCATCCGCCGCCACGTCTTCCGGGCGTGACCGCGGTATGAGCGACGAGAACAACCACGATCCCGAGCGCAGCCAAGACTCCGAGCGCAGCCACGGCTCGGACGGCGGTCACGATCCCGGGAGCGGTCACGCCCCGGGGAGCCACCACCGCCACCGGGCGGACGGGCACTCCGCGAAGCCGTCCACCGCGGAGCCGTCATCAGGAGAGCCTGCGGAGGCCGCCGAGCCGGACGGGTCCGCCGCACCGCAGCCCAGCGGGCGGCAGCGGCTGGTCGCGGGGCTGTGGCCGCCGCGTGCCTCCCGTGCCCAGCTGACGGTGGCGGTGCTGCTTTTCGTGCTGGGCCTCGGCCTGGCCATCCAGGTCAACACCACAAGCGACAACGGCGGCACCCTGCGCGGCGCCCGCCAGGAGGACCTGGTCCGCATCCTCACCGAGGTGGACAACAGGACCCAGCGCCTGGAGGACGAGAAGCGCGGCCTCGAGACCCAGCGGACCGAGCTCCAGTCCAGCTCCGACCAGGCCGCGGAGGCGTTGAAGCAGACCCGGCAGAAGGAGCAGCAACTCGGTATCCTGGCGGGCACCGTCGCTGCCGAGGGGCCGGGCATCACGCTGACGATCACCGACCCGCACGGCGGTGTCGAGGCGGACTCGCTGCTCGACACCCTTCAGGAGCTGCGGGCGGCGGGTGCCGAGGCGATCCAGATCAACGCGGTGCGGGTGGTCGCCGACACGTACTTCACCGACGGGACGGGCGGGGTGCTCATCGACGGCCACGCGGTGTCCCAGCCGTACGTGTTCAAGGTCATCGGCAATCCGCAGGATCTGGAACCGGCGCTGAACATTCCGGGTGGGGTGGTGCAGACGCTGGAGAAGGAGCAGGCCACGGCTGATGTGGTGAGGTCGCAGAAGATCGTCGTGGATGCCTTGCGGCCGTTGAAGCAGCCTGACTACGCTCGGTCGTCATCCCGGTGAGGCGGGGGGTCGGGGCGTCGGTGGACTGTTGTGTGGTGGAAACTGTGTGTAGTGAGGGTTCGTCCTGCCTTACGGGCGGGTCTGCGTCGTTCAAGGGGAATCGCCCGTGAAGTTGTTTGGGAAGTTGTTCGGCAAGAGTGCGCGGCAGTCGGGTGACCCGGCGACCGCACGGCACCGTGCTCCGCGAAGCGTGCAGGAGGACGAGCAGTCCGCCGACCGCCCGCTGTTCAGGAACGACGGGCAGGGCAGGGGCGGCGAGTATTCCGGTACGCCCGGCGTGGCGCCTGTTGACCCCGCATCCGCCGCTCGCATAGGTTCCGGGGAACCATCAACCTCGACCACGGGTGGAGGGTTCGGTTTGCCGGTCTGCGGCAGGTGCGGTTTCACGAATGCGGCGGCCAGCCGCTTCTGCTCCAACTGCGGCGCCCCGCTGCGTCCGGGCGGCGGCGCCTTCGAGCGTCCTTCCGAGACCACGTCCACGATCTCGATCTCGGGCATCGAGGCGTATGAGGCGGAGGCCACCGGCCAGGTCGTCACGCCGTCGCTCTCGCCCGAGGCGCAGGCCGCCGTCGACGCGCTGCCGCCCGGCTCCGCGCTGCTGGTGGTGCGCCGCGGCCCGAACTCGGGCAGCCGGTTCCTGCTGGACGGGGATCTGACCACGGCGGGACGCCACCCGCAGAGCGACATCTTCCTGGACGACGTCACCGTCTCCCGCCGGCACGTGGAGTTCCGCCGCGGCCCCGACGGGTATTTCACCGTCTCCGACGTGGGCAGCCTGAACGGCACCTACGTCAACCGGGAGCGGATCGACGCGGTGACGCTGTCCAACGGTGACGAGGTGCAGATCGGCAAATACCGGCTGGTCTTCTACGCGAGCCAGCGGGGGATGTGACCCCGCCGGACCCGGTCCGGGGGGACCCGCGCCCTCCAGAGAGGTGTTCATGCCGCGAACGTCGGGCGGTGCCGGAGACGGCACCGCCACCCCGGACGGCGCACTGCTGAGCATCGGCGCGGTGCTGGGGCAGCTGCGGGACGAGTTTCCCGAGGTCACCATCTCCAAGATCCGCTTCCTGGAGGCGGAGGGCCTGGTCGAGCCGCAGCGCACCCCGTCGGGCTACCGCAAGTTCGCCGAGGACGACGTACGGCGCCTGGCGTACGTGCTCCGGGTGCAGCGGGACCACTACCTGCCGCTGCGGGTGATCAAGGAGCAGCTGGAGGGCATGGACCGCGGCGAGCCGCCGATGCTGCCCGGCCGCGCCGCCGGGGAGGCGGACCAGGAGGCCCAGGAAGGCCCCGAGGACGCCCTGCGGGCCCCCCGGGAGCTGCGGGTCGGTCGCGAGGAGCTGCTGGCCGCCACCGGGGCGGCTGCGGCCGAACTGGACGAGTGGGAGTCCTACGGGCTGGTCGAGGCCGTCGGCGAGGGCGGCTACGACGCCGAGACGGTCGTGATCGGGCGCCTCATCGCCGATCTGGGCCGCTACGGTCTGGAACCGCGGCATCTGCGGGCCGTGAAGGCCGCGGCCGACCGGGAGGCAGGCCTGGTGGAGCAGCTGGTCGCGCCGCTGCGCAGGCACCGCAACCCGCAGACCCGCCGACACGCCGAGGCCACCGCGGAGGAGCTGGCGGAACTGTCGGTACGGCTCCATGCCGCCATGTTGCGCTCCGCACTGCGATTGCGCCTGCGCTGACGGGAAATCCCCGCTGTTCGAAGCACTCCCGCAGGCGGCGCACGGGGTGCCCGACTACCCAAACCCGGCGGGCACGTCCTAGGGTTGACGTGTGAACGAGCTCGATGTTGTGGGTGTCCGGGTGGAAATGCCCTCCAATCAACCGATCGTGCTCCTGCGTGAAGTGGGAGGCGACCGGTACCTGCCCATCTGGATCGGGCCGGGCGAGGCCACCGCCATCGCCTTCGCGCAGCAGGGAATGACGCCGGCGCGACCACTGACGCACGACCTTTTCAAGGATGTACTCGAGGCCGTGGGGCAGACGCTCACCGAGGTCCGCATCACCGACCTGCGGGAAGGTGTCTTCTACGCCGAGCTGGTCTTCGCCAGCGGCGTCGAGGTCAGCGCCCGCCCGTCGGACGCCATAGCGCTCGCGCTGCGCACCGGGACGCCGATCTACGGCAGTGACGGGGTGCTGGACGACGCGGGGATCGCGATCCCGGACGAGCAGGAGGACGAAGTGGAGAAGTTCCGCGAGTTCCTCGATCAGATCTCGCCCGAGGATTTCGGCACCAGCAACCAGTGACCCGGCGGAAGGCCGGTAAGACCGGAGGCCCCGGCCGATCGGCAGGGCAAGGTTGCCACGGTGAGGCCATTCGGGGAGGCCTTCCCGGAGCCGGTCACATCAAACCACTCGTGGGGTGACTTTCACTCGGCGTGCCGAGTGTGGCGATCGTTGACGCACCCCTGGCGACTGCCTACCGTCGGTGTGGAAAGTCCCGTGGCACGTGCGCGCGGTGTTCGGGACGTGAGGGACGGAGGGCGGCGTGAGAAGCACCGGCGACGGTTCGGCGATCGGCGGCCCTCATCCGCCCCGGGGGGCGCTGGCCCGTGCCGCCGAGCCCGGGACGGCGGGTACGGCTCCCGCAGCCGACCCGGAGCCGGAGCAGATCGGCTATCGCGGCCCCACGGCGTGCGCGGCCACCGGCATCACCTACCGGCAGCTCGACTACTGGGCGCGCACGGGCCTGGTCGAGCCGAGCGTGCGCCCCGCCTACGGCTCGGGCACCCAGCGGCTCTACAGCTTCCGCGACGTCGTCGTGCTCAAGATCGTCAAAAGGCTGCTCGACACCGGGGTGTCGCTGCAGAACATCCGGACGGCGGTCCGGCACCTGCGCTCGGTGGGTCCCGTGGAGCTGGCCAGGATGACCCTGATGAGCGACGGCGCCACGGTCTACGAGTGCACCTCGCCCGCCGAGGTCGTCGACCTGCTCCAAGGCGGCCAGGGGGTCTTCGGCATCGCGGTGGGCGTGGTCTGGCGGGACGTGGAGAGCTCGCTGTCAGAGCTGCACGGCGAGCGGGTCGACACCGGCGAGACCCTGGTGGGCCACAATCCTGCGGACGAGCTGGCCAGGCGGCGCAACAGGGCGGTCTGAGCGGCTCGGCGGGCGCCGGATGGTGCGCCGGCGACCGTGCCGCCGGGCGTCGCCGAGGCGCCGGCGGATCGCCGTACCGTACGCGTGTACGGCGATTGTCGGTGCCGTGCGGGACGATCGATGGTGTGAGAAGTGCGCCGACGATCCTCCATCTGGACATGGACGCGTTCTTCGCCGCGGTCGAGCAGGCCTCCAAGCCGAGCCTGCGGGGCAAGCCGGTGGTGGTCGGCGGGCTCGGACCCCGCGGCGTCGTGGCGACCGCGTCCTACGAGGCGCGCGTGCACGGCATCCATTCCGCGATGGCGATGGCGCACGCCAGGCGGCTGTGCCCCAATGCCGCCTACCTCGTGCCCCGTTTCGGCATCTACCGGCAGATCAGCGAGACCGTGATGGCGCTGCTCGCCGAGGTGTCGCCGCTGATAGAGCCGCTGAGCCTGGACGAGGCCTTCGTCGACCTGGAGGCGGGCGACCTTGCGGCCGACCCGCGGGCGGTCGCCGAGGGGCTGCGCGCCGACATCCTGGCCGCCACCGGGCTCACCGCGTCGGTCGGCCTGGCCGGCTCCAAGCTGCTGGCCAAGATCGCCTCCGAGCAGGCCAAGCCGGACGGCCTGGTGGTGGTCGAACCCGGGACCGAGCGCGCCCTGCTCGATCCGCTGCCGGTCCGCACCCTGTGGGGCGTGGGTCCTGCCACCGCTGAGCACCTGCGGCGGGCCGGGATCCTCACCGTCGCCGAGATCGCGCAGGCGGGCGAACCCGAGCTGGTCAGGCTGCTGGGCAAGGCCCACGGCGCCTCGCTGCACGCCATGGCCGCCGGGCTCGACAACCGCCCGGTGGTCGCGGACCGCGACGTGAAGTCCGTTTCGGTCGAGGACACCTTCGACACCGACCTCACCGACCGCGCCCGGGTGCGCTACGAGATCGACCGGCTCGCCGACCGCTGCGCCCAGCGGCTGCGCGGTGCGGGCCGCTCCGGGCGGACGGTGGTGGTCAAGATCAGGCGGTACGACTTCTCGACCCTGACGCGCTCCGAGACGCTGCGTGCGCCCACCGACGACCCAGCCGTGGTGAAGGAGACCGCCCGCAGGCTCGCCGAGGCCGTCGACACCACCGGCGGGGTGCGGCTGCTCGGCGTGGGCGTGTCAGGGCTGGCCGACTTCACCCAGGAGGACCTGTTCGCCCAGGCGGCCCAGGCCCAGCGCGACGCCGAACCCGGCGCGGCGCCCGACCGGGACGTCCCGCCGGAGCTGCCCGTCACCCCGCCGCCCGCGGCGGAGCCGGGCGGACGCTGGCTGCCCGGCCAGGACGTCGAGCACACCGAGTACGGCGCCGGCTGGGTGCAGGGCAGCGGGGTCGGCCGGGTCACGGTCCGTTTCGAGGTGCCGTCGGACACCGGCCCCGGCCGGGTGCGTACGTTCTCCGTCGACGACCCGGCCCTGTCCAGGACGGAACCGATCGCGCTCAGCGGCCGCCCGGCACCGGCCGGCCGCTGAGCGCGCTACCCGTTGTCGGGGGGCCGCTGGTCGCCGCCGGCCAGCTCGCCGAAGTCGCGCGGCTGCCCGCTCTCCCCGCCGCCGGTCGGCACGTCCATGCCGTAGTGGTGGTAGAGCTGGAGCTCCTGCTCTGGCGACAGGTGCCGCCCGACGCCGAAGTCCGGGGCGTCCCTGATCAGCGACTTCTTGTACGGCACCCTCAGGGAGTCGTCCACCAGCTCGCTCGGCTCCAGCGGCACGAACGCGTCACGGGTGAAAAGCCCGGTCCGCACGGCCGCCCACTCCGGGGTGCCGGTGGCGTCGTCGAGGTAGACCTCGTCCACCGTGCCGATCTTCGCGCCGTCGCGGTCGACGGCGCGGCGGCCGATGAGGCTTCGCGGATCGATGTCGGTCTGCACGGTCCCTCCAACCAACGACGACTGCTGTCGGTTACCACCAAAAGCCACATCGGGGTTGATGTCGACCGGAATGTCGGGCCGACCGCCGTCCGGGAGGCGCTGGTAGGCTGGGTAGCGGCTGCAGACCCCGTGCGGGAGAGTCCTTCGAGAGCATGCCGCAGCGGCATCTCGAAGGCGCCGAAGGAGCAAATCCTCCCCGGAATCTCTCAGGCATCCGTACCGCAGGGGCGAGGTCACTCTGGAAAGCAGGACCCGCCCCGGGAGCGCCGTTCGTGGGACGGGTCTTCACCGAAGGTGAAAGCCGTCCCGCACAGGGGCGGCGAAACTCTCAGGTACTGATGACAGAGGGGGAGGCCGTACGGGTGCCCGCGCCGGGCACCCCCCGAAGGTCGTCGCAGACCAGGAGGCCTCCGCAGATGACTGATCCGACCGCCCGCCGCACCCCGCTCACCGAGCTCGAAGCCGGCCTGCCCTTCGCCCGCCGCCACATCGGCCCGGACGCCGAGGACCGGGCCAAGATGCTCGCCCAGGTGGGCTACGGCTCGCTCGACGAGCTCACCGAGGCGGCGGTGCCGGACACCATCAAGAGCGCGGCGGCCCTCGCGCTGCCCGCGGCCCGTACCGAGGCGGAGGTGCTGGCCGAGCTCCGGGAGCTGGCCGACCGCAACGAGGTGCTGGCCCCGATGATCGGCCTCGGCTACTACGGGACCTTCACCCCGCCGGTGATCCTGCGCAACGTCATGGAGAATCCCGCCTGGTACACGGCGTACACGCCCTACCAGCCGGAGATCTCGCAGGGCCGGCTCGAGGCACTGATCAACTTCCAGACCGTCGTCGCCGACCTCACCGGGCTGCCCACCTCCGGCGCCTCGCTGCTCGACGAGGGCACCGCGGCGGCCGAGGCGATGGCGCTGTCCCGGCGGGTCGGCAAGGTCAAGGACGGCGTCTTCCTCATCGACGCGGACACCTTCCCGCAGACCACCGCCGTGATCGGCACCCGTGCCGAGCCGGCCGGGGTCGAGGTCGTGGTGGCCGACCTGAGCGACGGCATCCCCGCCGAGGTCGCCGAGCGCGGTGTCTTCGGCGTGCTGCTCCAGTACCCGGGCGCCTCCGGCGCGGTACGGGACCTGCGGCCGGTCATCGAGCAGGCGCACGGCCTCGGCGCGGTCGTCACGGTCGCCGCCGACCTGCTGGCGCTGACCCTGCTCACCTCGCCCGGCGCGCTCGGCGCGGACATCGCGGTCGGCACCACCCAGCGCTTCGGCGTCCCCATGGGCTTCGGTGGACCGCACGCGGGATACATGGCGGTGCGCGAGGCCTACGCCCGCAACCTGCCGGGCCGCCTGGTCGGGGTCTCGGTCGACGCCGACGGCGACACCGCCTACCGGCTGGCCCTCCAGACCCGCGAGCAGCACATCCGCCGGGAGAAGGCCACAAGCAACATCTGCACCGCGCAGGTGCTGCTCGCCGTCATGGCCGGGATGTACGCGGTCTACCACGGCCCCGACGGCCTGGCGCAGATCGCCACCCGCACCCACCGCTACGCGGCCGTACTGGCCGCCGGACTGCGGGCCGCCGGCGTGGAGGTCGTGCACCAGGGCTACTTCGACACCCTCACCGCCCGGGTGCCCGGCCGTGCCGCCGAGGTGGTCGCCGCGGCCCGCGCCGCCGGCGTCAACCTGCGGCAGACCGACGCCGACCTGGTCGGCATCGCCTGCGACGAGACCACCGACCGGGCCCGGCTGACCGCCGTCCTTGCCGCCTTCGGCGCCACCGGCGCGGACATCGACGCGCTCGACGCGGCGACGCCCGACGCGCTGCCCGCCGCACTGGTGCGCACCGAGCCGTATCTGACCCACCCGGTCTTCCACCGGCACCGCAGCGAGACCGCGATGCTCCGCTACCTGCGCCGGCTCGCCGACCGCGACTACGCGCTGGACCGCGGCATGATCCCGCTCGGCTCCTGCACCATGAAGCTCAACGCGACCACCGAGATGGAGCCGGTCACCTGGCCCGAGTTCGGCGCGCTGCACCCCTTCGCGCCCGCGGACCAGGCCGAGGGCTACCTGACGCTGATCCGCGGCCTGGAGGACCAGCTCGCCGAGGTCACCGGCTACGACAAGGTCAGCCTCCAGCCGAACGCCGGGTCGCAGGGCGAGCTGGCGGGCCTGCTGGCGGTCCGCGCCTACCACCGGGCCAACGGCGACACCGACCGCACGGTGTGCCTGATCCCGTCCTCCGCGCACGGCACCAACGCCGCGAGCGCGGTGATGGCCGGCATGAAGGTCGTCGTGGTCAAGACCGGCCAGGACGGTGACGTGGACGTCGCCGACCTGCACGCCAGGATCGAGCAGCACCGCGACCGGCTGGCGGTGCTGATGGTCACCTACCCGTCGACGCACGGCGTCTTCGAGGACAACATCACCGACATCTGCGCCGCCGTCCACGACGCGGGCGGCCAGGTCTACGTGGACGGCGCCAACCTCAACGCGCTGGTCGGCCTCGCCAGGCCCGGCCGCTTCGGCGCCGACGTCTCGCACCTGAACCTGCACAAGACCTTCTGCATCCCGCACGGCGGCGGCGGCCCGGGCGTCGGCCCGGTCGCGGTGCGCGCGCACCTTGCGCCCTACCTGCCCAACCACCCGCTCCAGCCGGCCGCGGGGCCCGCCACCGGCGTCGGCCCGATCTCCGCCGCCCCCTGGGGCTCGGCCGGCATCCTGCCGATCTCCTGGACCTACGTCCGGCTGATGGGCGCGGACGGCCTCAGGCAGGCCACCCAGCAGGCGGTGCTGAGCGCCAACTACGTCGCCAGGCGCCTGGAGCCGCACTACCCGGTGCTCTACACCGGCCCCGGCGGCCTGGTCGCCCACGAGTGCATCATCGACCTGCGCCCGCTGGCCAAGGAGACCGGTGTCAGCGTCGACGACATCGCCAAGCGGCTCATCGACTACGGCTTCCACGCGCCGACCATGTCCTTCCCGGTGGCCGGCACCCTGATGATCGAGCCGACCGAGAGCGAGGATCTTGCCGAGCTCGACCGCTTCTGCGACGCGATGATCGCCATCCGCGGCGAGGCCGACCGGGTCGGGTCGGGCGAGTGGCCCGCGGACGACAACCCGCTGCGCAACGCCCCGCACACCGCGGCGGCGCTGGGCGGCGAGTGGGACCACCCGTACAGCCGCCAGGAGGCCGTCTTCCCCCCGGGGGTGTCCGCGGCCGACAAGTACTGGCCGCCGGTGCGGCGGATAGACGGCGCTTACGGCGACCGCAACCTGGTCTGCTCCTGCCCGCCGCTGGACGCGTACGACAACTGACGCGCGGGGCTCCCGGGCAGGCCGGCCGGGAGCGCACATGGCGAAGCCGGTTCCCTTGACAGCGGGGGAACCGGCTTTGTCTGCTGCGGCGCGACGGTGCGGGCGTCAGGCCGCGGTGGTGATGTGCTCGGTGCCCAGTGGGCGGTGCGGTGCGATGATCTGCCCGTCCGGCAGCAGCTCCCCGGTGTCCTCGAAGAGCAGCACCCCGTTGCACAGCAGGCTCCAGCCCTGCTCCGGGTGGTGGGCCACGGTGAAAGCAGCCTCACGGTCGGGGCCTTCTGCGGTCGGGCACTGCGGCTTGTGCTGGCACATGGATGGAGTCTTTCGCTGCGTGAGGTGAGTGGTGCGGTTGGTCGCGCAATCTGCTTGATGCATCTCCGTCCCCCGATTGTGCGTGCGGCCGGTCCCAGTGTTGCCGTCCTGGCGTCAATCCGCAGGGATTTCGCGCAGGCGGCCCTCCAAGGAGGAGGACGCGTCACCCACCCGGGCGGTTGCCGTCACCGTACGTTCACGACCGGCGGCGTGTTCACGCAACAGGGCGGTGCCCCGCGGCCCGGTAAGGCCGCGGGGCACCGCCCTGTCCCCTGCGTGTCAGGCCGGCGAGCCCATCAGCGGCGGCGGCGCCAGGCGTACGCTCAGCGCCGGTGCCAGTTCGGTCAGCCGGTGCACCCGGTGCGAGGCGATGCCCGGTGGCGCGGGCGCCAGCGGCACCAGCAGGTCGTCCGGGTCGGGCTGTGCAGTGGCGGCCTCCGCCCGCGCGTCGCAGTGCAGCCACAGCGCCAGCATGTAGAGCCCCGGTACCGACAGCAGATGCGGTTGGTAGGTGGCCGGCAGGGTCTCCGCCTGGAGCAGCGCCCGCTCGATGGACACCAGGAACGGCCCTTCGGAGAACCGCGAGAAGACCCACCCGTCGGGGGTCACCACGGTCTCGCCCGCCGCGGCCACCCGGGCACCTGCCCTGATATGGAACCGCCAGCCGGTCAGCCGCGCCTGCGGCAGTGCTCCGGGAACGGTCGCCGGCTCGAACACATGGACAGGCAGTGGGTGTTCGGCGGCCAGCGGCCCTTCCGCGGTGCGCAGCGCCGGTGTCCTGGCTTCCAGGACCGCGGTGGGCGAACTGAGCGCGGCAAGAACGCTCAACAGGGCTGGGGCGGGTGCTGGGGGAACAAGCAGCGGCATGATGTCGCCTCTCACTGGGAGACACGTGGTGCGGGGGGAGGGCGGGCGCGGACGGCACGTCGATTCGATGCTCTGCGGGAGACCTGCTCAGGCACGTCCGGCGACGGCGGGTGCTTTGCCTTGTGCGCGGAGTTTATACGACCTGTGTTCGCTCCGTGTTTCGTCTAGTCGCTGCCAGTATTACGCGCAAGGCGATAATTCGCCTTCTTCGGCGGACGTGTCGATGGCATTCCCGCAGCGTATGGGGAAGGCGCTGCATATTTCTGCCCGCCACGGACGGCCGGATCCCGTCGGTGATTTCACCCGTACTTCCGCCGGTCCCATGGCGGTGGAATGTGCCGCTGGAACGTGCGCGGATGACTGCTACAGCAAGCCTAGCGTGCACGGGTGGAGCAGTGTGGCGTTATCGATCATTTGGGTGGGCATCCTCCGTTGGACGGCGACGGGGCGGCAGAACGGGAAGGGAGGCGTCGATGGGGGAGAAGGTCGTCGCCAGCGGGTTCGACCCGGCTGATCGAGGGCGCTACCGGCACAAGCTCCAGCAGTGCCTGCTGGGGCTCGAGCGACTGCTGGCGGCGAAGCGTTTCGACCGGCCGCGCAATCTGATGGGCCTGGAGATCGAATTGAATCTCGCGGATTCCGCGGGACTGCCGCGCATGATGAACGAAGAAGTGCTGGAGCGCATCGCGAGCCACGATTTCCAGACCGAGCTCGCCCAGTTCAACATTGAAGTGAACATAGCGCCGCACCGGCTTTCCGGGCCCGTACTCGACCGGCTCGCCGAGGAACTGCGGACCGGCCTGTCATACGCCGACCGGATGGCGGGCGAGGTCGGCGCGCACATCGTGATGGTCGGAATTCTGCCGACCCTGGAGGCGCAGGACCTGGTCTCCGCCAACCTGTCGCGCGCCGATCGCTACATGCTGCTCAACGACCGCATCCTGGCGATGCGCGGCGAGGACATCTCGCTGGACATCCAGGGCGTGGACCACCTGGTCTACGCCTCGACGTCCATCGCGCCCGAAGCCGCCTGCACCTCCACGCAGATGCACCTCCAGGTCACCCCCGGCCGTTTCGCCGCCGTCTGGAACGCCGCCCAGCTGGTCTCAGGGCCGCAGGTCGCCGCGGGTGCCAACTCGCCCTTCCTCTTCGGCCGCGAGCTGTGGCGGGAGACCCGCCCGGTGCTCTTCCAGCAGGCCACCGACACCCGCCCGCAGGAGCTGCGCGTCCAGGGTGTGCGGCCGCTGACCTGGTTCGGCGAACGCTGGATCGACTCGCCCCTCGACCTCTTCGCCGAGAACGTCCGCTACTTCCCCGCGCTGCTGCCGATCTGCGACGACGAGGACCCGCTGCGGGTGCTCGACGACGGGGGAGTGCCGCAGCTGCGTGAGCTGACCCTGCACAACGGCACCATCTACCGCTGGAACCGCCCGGTCTACGCGGTCGTCGACGGTGTGCCGCACCTGCGGGTCGAGAACCGGGTCCTGCCCGCCGGGCCCACCGTCGCCGACGTGCTGGCCAACGCCGCCTTCTACTACGGCCTGGTCAGGGCGCTGGCCGAAGCGCCGCGGCCGATCTGGCACCGGCTCCCCTTCGGGGCCGCGGCCGCCAACTTCGACGCCGGCTGCCGGGACGGCATCGGCGCCGTCATGCACTGGCCGCGCGGCCGCGGCAGCCTGGTCGAGGTCGCCGCCGCCGACCTGATCAGGGACGAGCTGCTGCCGCTCGCCGCGACCGGGCTCGACTCCTGGGGCATCGAGCCCGCCGACCGCGACCGCTACCTCGGCATCATCGAGGCACGCTGCCGCCTGCGGACCAACGGCGCGGAATGGCAGGCCGCGGCCTTCCACCGGCTGCTGGAGCGCACCCCCGACCGGCGGGCCGCGCTGGCAGCCATGACCCAGCAGTACCGCGAGAACATGCGGGACGGCGAGCCGGTGCACGAATGGCCCGCGATGTGAAACGGGCGGCCATGACGGGGGGTGGCTCCGGACGGGCAGGCGCGATCTTCGTATCTTGTCCGGAGACACCCGCGCCGTTGGAGGACCCCGCATGCACACAAAGCCGTACGAGGTGGACGCGGGGCTGCCGGACAGGACGCTGCGCAGCGAGACCCTGATCGTGCTGGCGCTCTCGCTGGGCGCCAGCGGGGTGTCGGCACTGATCAGCTTCGTCGGATCGGTGACCAGGCCCGGCGCGCTCAAGAACCAGGCGGCGACCCTGGTCGGCTCCTACGCACCGAACCGGCCGTGGCTCGATCTGGCCTGGCAGATCTTCTACATCGCCAGCGCGCTGGCCCCGGTCGCGCTGGTCGCGCACCTGCTCGGCCGCGAGGGCGCAGGGATGCGGGCGATCGGCTTCGACCTCGCCCGCCCCCGGCTCGACGTCGCCAGGGGCGCCGCGGTCGCCGCGGTGATCGGCGGCACGGGCCTGGCCTTCTACCTGGGGGTGCGGGCGGCCGGCTTCAACCTGACGGTGGTGCCCGAGTCGCTGCCGAACGTCTGGTGGAAGATCCCGGTGCTGATCGCCTCCGCCGTGCAGAACGCGGTGCTCGAAGAGGTGATCGTGGTCGGCTACCTGCTGCGCAGGCTGGACCGGCTCGGCTGGACGCCGATGGCCGCGCTCGCCGCCAGCGCCGTGCTGCGCGGTTCATACCACCTCTACCAGGGCGTCGGCGGCTTCGTCGGCAACATGGCGATGGGCGTCGTCTTCGTGCTGCTCTACCGCCGCTGGGGCAGGGTCGGCCCGCTGGTCGCCGCGCACGCCCTGATCGACACGGTCGCCTTCGTCGGCTACGCCCTGCTCGCGGGGAAGGTCGGCTGGCTGCCCACCGGGTGACCGGGGCTGCTTCCCGCCCCGGTCAACCGCCGCGTCACGGCACTGCGTGCAGCTCGCCGTCGAGGACCGTCACCGCGGATCCGGTCAGCAGCACCCGGTCGCCGTCCAGCCGGACGCCGACCAGGCCGCCGCGCGCCGAGGCCTGGAACCCGGTCAGCCCGGTACGGCCGAGCCGCTCGGACCAGAAGGGCCCGAGCGCGGTGTGCGCGCTTCCGGTGACCGGGTCCTCGTCGATGCCCACCGCGGGGAAGAAGCCGCGGGAGACGAAGTCGTAGCCGGCCGCCGGGTCCGCGGCCGACGCGGTGGCGATCACGCCGCGTTCCGACAGCCGCGCCAGCGCGGCGAAGTCGGGCGCGAGGGCGCGTACGGTCGCCTCATCGGCCACTTCGAGCAGCAGGTCGCCGCAGTCGGGGCCGGTGTCGAGCACGGTCAGCGGGGCGGCGCCCAGCGCGTCGGCAAGCCCGTCGGGAGGCGTGACGGGGGTCAGCGGGGCGGCCGGGAAGTCCAGGGTGATGGTGCCGTCGCCGTTCGCCTCCGCGGCCAGCACCCCTGCCCTGGTGCGGAAAGCGACCGGGCCGTGTGCCGCGCCGGTGGTGCGCAGCACGTGGGCGGTGGCAAGCGTGGCGTGGCCGCACAGCCCCACCTCCGTGGTGGGGGTGAACCAGCGCAGCGCCCACCCGGCGTCGGCGTCACCCGTCAGCGGGTGTGCGAACGCCGTCTCCGAGAGGTTGACCTCGGCCGCGACCTGCTGGAGCCAGCGGTCGTCGGGAAACCCGCCGGAGTCCAGCAGCAGCACTCCTGCGGGATTTCCGGAGAAGGGGCGGTCGGTGAAGGCGTCGACGATACGGATGCGCATGGCGAGAGCCTAAGGCTGTCCCGCAGCCCCCGGCGGTGCGGGTACCGCGCCGCGTCGCGGGGCCGCCGACGCCAGTGCCGACGCCCTCGCGCGGCGATCGCGGCGGGGGCGTGGGCTGCCGGATTCCGGCAGGCGATCAGGCGTGCTGGGGAATCTCGTCCTTGAGCGTGGAGCGGACCTGTTCGCGGAGCTCGGGGCTGTCGGTGTGGCCGTGTACGGACACGGCGTGCTCGCTCGCGGCACGCACCACCTCGTCCTCCTCGCCGGAGATCGTGAGGGTGCAATCGGTCTCGCTCGGGAATTCCCGGCAGTCGGCGACCTTGCGCATGGCGCATCTCCTCCTTCTGCTCCCTGCCGAGTCTAGTTCGGTGGGTGTCGGGACCGCCGGGCTCGGACGGCTCGGCTCCGGGGCCGCGTGCCGGGAGTCAGTGCCTGGCCTGGTTGAACCTGACCTCGTTGCCCGCCGGGTCGCGGAAGGCGCAGTCGCGTACGCCGTACGGCTGGTCGGTCGGCTCCTGGACGACGTCCGCCCCGGCGGCCCGGACGCGGTCGAAGGTCGCGTCGCAGTCGTCCGTCCAGAACACGACGCGGGCGTACACACCCTTGGCCATCAGGTCGGCCACGGCGTCGCGGTCCGCGGGGGACATGCCCGGGTTCGCGGCCGGCGGCTCGAGCACGATGTCGACCTCCGGCTGGGAGGGGGAGCCGACGGTGACCCAGCGCATCTTCTCGTACCCGACGTCGCTGCGGACTTCGAGGCCGAGGACGTCGCGGTAGAAGCCGACGGCCTTGTCGTGGTCGTCGACCGGGAGGAAGGTGTGGGAAAGTCTGATGTCCATGCAGGTCACGCTACGACAGGGCCGGTCCCCTGCCCTTCTTTGTCCTTGACCGGCCGGGTCACGATCTTGGCGACGCAGGCCGGCAGCGCGGACAGCTCGGAGTGGTTGCGCGCCCGGTAGGCGCTCGGTGTCTCGCCGACCAGCTCGGTGAAACGCGAGCTGAACGACCCGAGCGAGGTACACCCCACGGCCATGCAGACGTCCGTGACCGTCATGTCGCCGCGTCGCAGCAGTGCCTTCGCCCGCTCGATGCGCCGGGTCATCAGGTACGAGTACGGCGTCTCGTCGAAGGCCGCCCGGAAACTTCGGGAGAAATGGCCGGGCGACATGAGCGCCTCGCGGGCGAGCGCCGACACGTCGAGCGGGCGGGCGTAGTCCCGGTCCATCCGGTCGCGGGCCCGCCGCAGCCTCACCAGATCCGCTCTGTCCATGCCGCCAGTATGCCGGAGGCGGCGCTGCTGTGGCCGGCCCCGCGACCGGGCGGTCACACGGGGTCGATGCGGCCCTTGAGCAGGCAGAACTCGTTGCCCTCGGGATCGGCGAGTACGTGCCAGGACGCCTCCGCCGGCTGACCGATGTCGACCGGTTTCGCCCCGGCGGCCAGCAGGCGTTCGAGTTCGGCGTCCTGATCGCGATCGGTGGGGTTGACGTCGATGTGCAGCCGGGCGGGCTCCTTCTTCTGCCCGTCGTCGCGGATGAGGAAGAGCGTCGGCTGCGGGCCGCCGAACCCTTCGCGGGGCCCGATCTCCACGCAGCCCTCCTCCGCGCGATCGAGCACCACGAAGTCCAGGACCTCGCACCAGAAACGCGCCAGCGCCTCGGGGTCGTGGCACTTGAGGACGATTTCACCGATACGGCATGCCATTGACGGAAACCTGCTTTCCACGGGGGAACCGCCGGGGCGGCCGCATCGCTCTTGTGGGCACCCGCGGCGCGGACGGTCCCGCGACAGTACCGGGCGCGGCGAGCTGGGGCGGAGGAATTTTCCGGCCCCACCCCGGTCAACCCGCCTGCGGCCCGCGGCCCGCAGGCCGTCGGACCAGGGTGTTGCCAGCAGAACGCTTCCGATATATCGTTGAGGCATCGCGAACGATCACGATAGGAGAACCGCAATGCATGGACACGGACACGGACACGAGAACGGCCCCTGCGGTCCCGGCCGGCGCGGCTGGGGCGAGCACGAGGGGCTCAGGGCCGCCTTCGGACCGTTCGGCCCGCCCTTCGGCGGCGGACCGTTCGGACCCGGCGGCAGGGGGCGCGGGGGACCGCGCGGCCGGGCCAGGCGGGGTGATGTGCGGGCGTCGATCCTGGCGCTGCTCAAGGACCGGCCGATGCACGGCTACGAGATGATCCAGGAGATCGCCGAGCGCAGCGGCGGCGCGTGGAAGCCGAGCCCCGGCTCGGTCTACCCGACGCTCCAGCTGCTGGAGGACGAGGGCCTGATCACCAGCGTGAGCGAGGGCGGCAAGAAGCTGTTCACGCTCACGGCCACCGGCACGGAAGAGGCCGAGGCCGGCCCCGATGCCCCCTGGGAGGACGCGGGACGCGGCATCGACTGGGATGCCATGAACGAGATAAGGAAGGCCGGCGGCGGCCTCATCGAGGCCTTCCGCCAGGTGTGGGCCACGGGCACCCCCGAGCAGCGCGAGAAGGCGCTGGCAGTGGTGAACGAGTCCCGCAAGAAGCTCTACCTGATCCTCGCGGAAGAGGACGTCGAGCGGGACTGAACCGCACCACGGAACAGCGGCCCGGCAGCCGCACGCCAAGGCCGGCGAGCCGCCGGCCAGGATCGGGCCGGTCCGGGACTCACACCCCGGACCGGCTCGATCCGCGTATCAGCAGCCGGGTGGGGATGATCCGCGGCTGCGCCGGCACGGTGTCCACCGCCGTGGCGTCGATCAGTCCGCGCAGCGCCTCCACCGCCGCCTCGCCGAGACCGCGCTGGTCCTGTGCGACGGTGCTGAGCGCCGGCCGTACCAGCGCCGCCGCGTCGATGTCGTCGAAGCCGACCACCGCCAGGTCGCCTGGCACCGAGAGCCCGGTGTCGGCCGCCGCGTGCATCGCGCCTATGGCCATCTGGTCACCCGCCGCGAAGATCGCGGTGGGCCGGTCGGGCAGCGCGAGCAGCCGCTTGCCCGCGCTCTCACCGCTGGCCAGGAAGAAGTCCCCCTCCGTCACGTACTCCGGCGGGACGCTCAGGCCCAGCCGGGCGCAGGCCCGCAGATAGCCCGCGAGGCGCTCGGCGGCCGGCGGCAGGTGCAGCGGCCCGGTGACGGTGGCGATCCTGCGGTGGCCGAGTTCGTACAGATGCTGCACTGCGGCCTCGGCGCCCGCGGCGTTGTCCGAGCTGACCCGGACCGTACGCGGCCCGGTGAAGGCCGTGTCGATCCCCGCGCAGGGCACGGTGGAGTCGGCCAGCACCCGCAGGCAGCGGTCGTCCGGCGGGGTGGTCAGCACGATCACCCCCTCCAGGTTGTGCCGCTGCACCGCCTGCAGATGCGCGCCGTCCTGGTCGTCGGCCCCTGGTGTGGTCAGCAGCATCAGGTGGTAGTCCGCGTCGGACAGCGCGGTGCGCACGGCGCTCAACAGGCCGAGCAGAAAAGGGTTGTGCTGGCCCAGCGCCTCCTGCCCGCTGTCCCACACCAGCCCGATGGTGTCGGACCTGCGCCGCACCAGCGTGCGCGCGGGCTCGTTGGGCGCGTAGCCCAACTCGCTCGCCAGCCGCCGGATCTTGGCCCGGGTGGCCTCGCTCACCTCGGCACGGTCGTTCAGCGCCCGGGAGACGGTGGCGGTCGACACGCCGCTGCGGCGGGCGAGTTCACGGATGTTCACGGCATACCCGTTCTGCGGGAGTGGAGATGAGCACGAGGCGGCGACGGTGGGGGGACGGACGAGGACCGGACGAGGAACCGGAAAAAGCTTCCTGCGCACAGTCTTGACGATCAGTCGGGGCAAGGACAGACTTCCCGCCGATCGGAAACGTTTACGGCAATCGGCCCCGGTCCGCCGGGGACCCCCAACAGGAACGGGACGCCTGCGATGCCAACGAACGCTCGACGACTACGCACCAGAAGCCTCCTGACCCTCGCCACCGCCGCCGCCTGTGTGGCCGCCGTGGCATCCGTACCGGCGCAGGCCGGCGACAACCCGAGCTACACCAACCCCAAGGCCCCGATCGACGTCCGGGTCAAGGACCTCCTCAAGCGCATGACGCTGGAGGAGAAGATCGGGCAGATGGACCAGATCTCGGTCGTCCGCATGCAGGGCGACTGCGAGTGGAGTGGCGGTGCCTTCACCGAATCCTGCCTGAAGTCAGTGCTCGTGGACAATGCCGCGGGCTCGGTGATCTCCGGCGGCGGCGCGGGTCCCTCGGTCAACACGCCCACCAACTGGGCGACCATGGTGAACACCGTGCAGAAGTACGCGATCGACAACTCCCGCCTGCACATCCCGATCATCTACGGTGTCGACGCCGTGCACGGGCACAACAACGTGCTCGGCGCCACGATCTTCCCGCAGGAGATCGGACTGGGCTCCAGCTGGAACCCCGACCTGGTGAAGGACGCGGGCGAGGCCACCGCCGAGGCGGTCGCCGCCACCGGCATCGACTGGAACTTCGCGCCGGTCACCGACATCGCCCGCGACCAGCGCTGGGGCCGCTACTACGAGACGTTCGGCGAGGACCCCCTGCTCGCCGGCACCCTGGCGTCCGCCGCGGTCAAGGGCATCCAGGGAGCCGACGGCGCCAAGGACGTGGCCGCCACCGTCAAGCACTTCGGCGGCTACGGCGAACCCGGCAACGGCCACGACCGGGTGCCCGGCGACGTCTCGCTGCGCTACCTCCAGGACACCCTCCTCCCGTCGTACAAGCAGGCGGTGGACGCCGGCGCCATGTCGGTGATGGTCAACTCCGGTGCCGTCAACGGCATCCCGGCGACCTCCTCGCACTACCTGCTGACCGATGTGCTGCGCGACCGGTGGGGCTTCCAGGGCGTCGAGGTCAGCGACTGGCAGGACGTCCGCGCCCTCCAGACCACCTACCACGTCGCCGCCGACTACCCCGAGGCGATCGCGAAGGCCGTCAACGCCGGCCTGGACATGGCGATGGAGCCGTACGACGCGCAGGGCTGGAGCGACGGCCTCACGACCGCCGTCCAGCGCGGCCTGGTCTCCGTCAAGCGGATCGACCAGTCCGTGAGCCGCATCCTGACCATGAAGTTCAAGCTCGGCCTCTTCGAGCACCCCTACGTGGACGCCTCGAAGGCCGACTCCCGGGTGATCGGCGCCGACACGGCACTCGCCCGGCAGGCCGCGGACGAGTCGCAGGTGCTGCTGCGCAACGACGGCAACGTCCTGCCGGTCAAGCCGTCCGCGAAGAAGATCGTCGTCGCCGGCTCCTACGCCGACGACATCAACGACCAGGCAGGCGGCTGGACCGTCGGCTGGCAGGGCGTGCCCGAGGGCGTCAAGCTGCCCGGCACCACGGTGCTCCAGGGCATCAAGGAGGCGGCGCCCTCCGGTACTTCGGTGGTGCGCGCGACCTCCGCGGCCGACGCGGTCGCCCAGGCCGCGGACGCCGACCTGACCGTCGTCGTGGTCGGTGAGAAGGCCGCTGCCGAGGGCGCGGCCGACGCCCCGCGGCCCGAGCTGTCCGCGGACCAGCAGGCGCTGGTCAAGTCGCTCAAGGCGGCAGGCAAGCCTGTCGTCACGGTGGTGGTCGCCGGACGCCCGCTGGTGCTCGGCGACGCCGACGGCACCCAGGGCCTGCTGATGGCCTGGCTGCCCGGCAGCGAGGGCGGCCACGCCGTCGCCGACGTGCTCTTCGGCAAGGTCAACCCCAGCGGCCGGCTGAGCGTGTCCTGGCCCAAGAACATCGGCAGCGAGCCGATGTACTACCAGCAGCTCCCCGGCACCAACAGCGGACCGGAGTCCACGTACGACCCGGCCTACCGCTTCGGCGCCGGCCTGTCCTACACCGGCTACGCCTTCGACTCGATCAAGGCCGGCTCCGCGACGGCCCGCACCCGCGACACCATCAGCCTCAAGGTGGGGGTCACCGACACCGGTGACCGGGCGGGCGACCTGGTCGTGCCGGTCTACGTGTCGCAGCCGTCGAGCGACGTGCTGGCACCGCCCGCCAAGCTGGTCGCCTTCACCAAGGTGCACTTGGCGGCCGGCCAGAGCACCACGGTGACCCTCCGGGTGCCGCCGAGCCTGCTCGCCGTCACCCCGGGCGACATCGACGGCTCGGGCAAGCAGCAGGTGGCCCCAGGCACCTACGTCTTCACGGTCGGTGCGCAGAGCACCACGGTCACCCTGCACTGACCGCACCCGCGGCCGCCCCACCGGCCGCACCACCACCACGGCGGGCCGCGGCCGGGGAACTCCTCCCCGGCCGCGGCCCGCCGTGCCGCGTGCGCCCGTCGCCCGCAGCAGGAAGGCTGGGGGCACGCAGCCGGCCGGCGCCCCGCCGGGCCCGGAGCCGTACAGCCGTGGGAGGGCACATGCCGAGCAGGGACGACGACACCGGCGGCACACCCGGCGGGCCCCCCGACCGGGCCGCCGCGGACCGCGAACTGCTCGCCCGGGTCAGGGCCGCGCCGGTGCTCGCAGGGCCGCTGCCGCGCTTCGACCCCGACACCGCGCCGGACACCCCCGGACCGCTCTTCGCCGGCTGGCTCGACCGGGCGCTGACCGACGGGGTGCGGGAACCGCAGATCATGACCCTGAGCACGGCGGGGGAGGACGGCACCCCGAGCGCACGGGTGCTGATCCTGCGCGGCGTCGACTCCGCGGACTGCGCGTTCGTCTTCGCCGGCGACCGCGGCAGCGGCAAGGGCCGGGACCTCGCCGCGCGTCCCGTCGCCGCCCTGACCTGGTACTGGCCCGCGCAGGGCCGGCAGATCCGGATGGCAGGACCTGTCGACGTGCTCGGCGAGGACGCCACCCGCCAGGACTTCCTCGGCCGTTCAGCCCGATCCCGCGCCGCCGCCTTCACCGGCCGGGTCAGCACACCGCTCGGCGGGGCCGAGGAGTACGAGCGGGAAAACCGGGCCGCCGAGGCGCTGGTGGCCGCGGAACCCGACCGGGTGCCCGCGGGCCACACCGTCTACCGGCTGCGCGCCGGCGCGGCGGAATTCTTCCAGGCCGACCCGGCACGCCATCACCTGCGGCTGCGGTACACCCGGGAAGGCGACCGCTGGACCCGCACTTTGCTGTGGCCATGACTCATCCCAGCGGAGGAGGCGCCACGCGGGCGACCCCCTCCGGGGGCGGAGGCGAAATGCCCCGCTGAGCCGATGCGCCCGCGTCGGCGGTCTGGTCGGATTACCGGTGTGTACAGCGACCCCTGGCCGCCGCCCGACCAGTCCCACCCGGCGGACGACGCCCACCTCACCGCGGAGGTGCGCGCCGTGGCCGCCAGTGCGCGCCGCCGGGCGGTCAGGGACGGCGACCCGCAGGCCGACACCGCCCACCTGCTGCACTCGCTTCTGGAGAACGACCCGGACGCCCGCGCCGTGTGCGACGCCCCGCCGGGCCGCAGCGCCCGGGTGCTCGGCTACCTCGTGCAGCGCAGCATCGGGTACGGGCTGCGCTGGCGCGGCTCGGTGGAGGACTCGGGGGCGCTGCCCACCCTCACGGTGACCCTGCCGGGCTGGAGCCCTGCCGCGGCGGCGGCCTTCCGCGCAGCGGCGGAACTGGCCAGGCGGCGCGGCGGAGCGCAGGCCGACGGGATCGACCTGCTGCACGCGCTGGCCGCCGACCCCGACTGCCGTGCCGCCGACGTGTTGCGCTCGGCCGGCCTCGACCCCGACGGCCTGCACGACGGCATCGTGCCCTGGCCCGGCACACGCGAAGTCCGCTTCGATGTCAGGGATTATGAAGGTGACGGTCCTGTCGCCGGCTGACATGATGACCTGATGCACGGATCAGGGGGCAAGACCGGCGGACTCGGACTCGCGCTGCTGTCGGCTTTCGCCTTCGGCGGCTCAGGAGTGGCGGCCAAGCCGCTCATCGACCTCGGCCTCGACCCGCTCCAGGTGGTGTGGATGCGAGTGGCGGGCGCCGCCCTCATCCTGCTGCCCGTCGCCCTGCGCTCCCGCGCACTGCTCCGGCAACGGCCGGGCCTGGTCGCCGGATTCGGGCTGCTGGCGATCACCGGATGCCAGGCGCTGTACTTCCTGGCCATCGCCCGCGTCCCGGTCGGCGTCGCCATCCTGGTCGAATTCCTCGGCCCCGCCCTGCTGCTGGGCTGGATCCGCTTCGTCCAGCGGCGCCCGGTCACCCGGGCCGCCGCGCTCGGCGTCGTCCTGGCCACGGCCGGGATGACCTGCGTCGTCGAGGTCTGGTCCGGCCTCGCCTTCGACGCGCTCGGGCTGTTCTACGCCTTCGGCGCCGCGTGCTGCCAGGTGGCGTACTTCGTCCTCGCCGACCACGGCACCGGCGCGTCCGACGCGCCGGAGCCGGTCGCCGTCATCGCCCACGGACTCGTCATCGGCGCCCTCGTCCTCACCGCCGCCGCCCACCCGTGGACCATGGACTGGTCGGTGGTCGGCCACCAGGCCGCGCTCGGCGACCGCGATGTGCCCGCGGTGCTGCTGATCGGCTGGATCGTGCTGGTCTCCACCGTCCTGGCCTACCTCACCGGGGTGATCGCGGTCCGCACGCTCAGCCCGCAGGTCGCGGGCGTCGTCGCCAGCCTCGAAGCGGTGGTCGGCACCGTGCTCGCCTGGGTCCTGCTCGCCGAGCACCTCGGCCCGGCCCAGGTCACCGGCGGTGCGCTGGTCCTGGCCGGCGCGCTCGTCGCCCAGACCGCGGCCGCGGCCGCCACCGGTGCCTCCGGCGGTTCCGGTGGTGCCGACACCGCTGCGGCAGTGCCCGACGCCCTGCCGCAGCCCGAGCCCAGCACCTCCTGACCACCCCGGTCCTGCGCCCCGCGCCGGCGTCGCGTCGGCCGGGGCGGCACCACGTCCCGGTCCTTGCGCGCGTCAGCCGGCAGGTCCCGCATGACCTCCCGCTCCCCGCGCCCCCCGGGGCGGCGGCGGTCGTCGATCGGGCGGCGCCCGGTGGGGGCTCGGGCGGGGGAGCGGCGGGTGCCAGGGGGCGTGCCCGTAGGCAGGGGCCATAGGGTGGGGGCATGCTTTCGATGGTGCTTCCGCCTCCTGCTGCCTGATCGGGCAGCGCCCTCAGCGGCGAACGGATGACGTAGACGCGGACCGGGTCGGTGACCCGGGACGGTCGGTGCTGCCCGCACACGGTGACCAGCGAACCGACCACCCCTTCCTCCACGGGAGAAATCCGTGTCCATCAGGCATGCCCCGGCCACCCGGGGCCTCATCTACGTCGTCATCGCCGCAACCGGCTGGGGCACGGCCGGCGCCGTGGCGGCCGCGCTGTACGGCCGCAGCGGCCTCGGCCCGCTGTCCCTCACCTTCTGGCGTGCGGCGGGCGGCTTCACCCTGCTGCTCGCCGTCCGGCTGCTGCGCCGCCGCCCGGCGCGAACGGCGGCGCGGACGACCAGGGGGGCGACCGTGCGCCGGGTGCTGGCGACCGGTGCCGGGCTCACCGTCTTCCAGGCCGCCTACTTCTGTGCGGTGCGTTCCACGGGCCTTGCGGTCGCCACCGTGGTGACGCTCGGCTCGGGCCCCGTGCTGATCGCTGTGGCGGCCCGGCTCACGATGGGCGAACTGCTCGGCCGCGGCGGTGTCCTGGCCGTGACCGGCGCGCTCGGCGGCCTCGCCGTCCTGGTGCTGGGCAGCGGCAGCGCCGGCGGGGACGCGGCCGTCAACCCGGCCGGGGTGGGGCTCGCGGTGCTGTCCGCGGCGGGCTACGCGGCGATCACCCTGCTGACCCGCTGGTGGGGGCGGCAGGGCGTGGCCGGCGATCCGTTCGACACCTCGATGTGGGCGTTCGGCATCTGTGCGGTGCTGCTGCTCCCCGCCGCCTGGGCGGAGGGACTGCTGCCGCACGCGGCCCTGTCGGGCCGGACCGTGCTGCTGCTCGGCTACCTCGCGTCGGTACCGACCGCGCTGGCCTACGGGCTGTACTTCGCGGGCGCGGCGGTGCTGCGCTCCGCGACGGTGTCGGTGATCGCGCTGATCGAACCGGTGTCGGCCACCGTGCTCGCCGTCACGCTGCTGGGCGAACGCCTCACCGGGGCCACGGTGCTGGGCACCGTGTGCCTGCTGGGTGCTGTCGGCCTGCTGGTCGCGGACGAGGCGCGCGGCATGCGGCGCCTCCCGCGGCAGGCGGTGGTCACTTCCGGCGCGGTGGCAGATAGCCGGGCAGCGGTACGTCCTGCCCAGGGATCTCCGCGCGTTCAGGAGTCCCGTAGGAGGTGACGACGGGGATCACGCCGGACCAGTGCGGGAGCCGGAGGTCCTCCGGCTCCTCGTTCGGGCCTCCGGTGCGCACCTTCGCCGACACCTCGTGCAGGTCGAGGCTCATCACGGCGGTCGACGCGAGCTCCTTCGCGTTCGGCCGCCGCGTGTCGGCCGAACGGCCGGGCAGCGCATGGTCGACGATCGCGTCGAGCGCGGCGGACCGCTCGGCCGGGTCGGTGACCTGGTGGGCGGTGCCGTGGACCACCACGGAGCGGTAGTTGATCGAGTGGTGGAAGGCGGACTTGGCGAGCACCAGGCCGTCCACGTGGGTCACCGTCAGGCACACCGCGAGCCCGCCGGCCGCCGCTCCGCGCAGCGGCCGCGACCCGGTGGACCCGTGTACGTACAGCCGCCGGCCGCAGCGGGCGTAGAGGGTCGGCAGCACCACGGGTGCGCCGTCCCGGATGAAGCCCAGGTGGCAGACGTAGCCCTGGTCGAGGATCGCGTGCACGGTCTCGTGGTCGTATGCGGCGCGCTCCTTGGAACGGGTGGGCGTGGTGCGGTCGGTGGCGGTGTAGCCGGCTGGGGATGCGGTGGCCATGGCGTCATCCTTTGAACTAGTGCATAATTGCCTTTGTGCTAGGAGAGTATCGAATCACTGGTCGGGGCGCATCGGGTATTGCCGCCGACGTCGAGAGCGCGGTGGGCAGCGGCGCGCTGCGGCCGGGCGACGCGCTGCCGCCGTTGCGGGAGTTGGCGGCGGAGCTGGACGTCAACCCGAACACGGTGGCCGCCGCCTACCGGCTGCTGCGCGACCGCGGGGTGATCGAGACCGCGGGCCGGCGCGGCAGCCGGATCAGGGCCCGGCCGGCCACCGCGCCGCGTGACCAGATCCGGATCGACGTGCCGCCCGGCACCCGCGACATCTCCACGGGCAATCCCGACCCCGCGCTGCTGCCACCGCTGGCCGAAGCGCTCGCCGCGGCCGCCGCCCGGCACGCGCGGTCACCGGCGCTCTACGGCGGCCCGCCGGTGGACGCCGAGTTGAGCCGGCTGGCCAGGGCCGCGCTGGACGCGGACGGGGTGCCCGCGGGGCCTGTCGGACTCGCCTCCGGGTCCCTCGACGCCATGGAGCGCGTGCTCACCGCGCATCTGCGGCCGGGAGACGCGGTGGCGGTCGAGGATCCGGGCTGGGGGAGCGTCCTCGATCTCGTGTCGGCGCTCGGGCTGCGGGCCGTGCCGGTGGCGCTGGACGACGAGGGCCCGCTGGCCGGCGACATCGCCCGTGCGCTGCGGGCCGGGGCCCGCGCCCTGGTGGTGACCGACCGCGGGCAGAATCCCACCGGCGCCGCCCTGTCGGCGGCCCGCGCGGGCGAACTGCGCGCCCTGCTCGCCGGGCACCGCGAGGTGCTGGTCGTCGACGACGACCATGTGCACGGCCTGGTCGACCTGCCGCTGCACTGCCTGGCGGGCGTCACCGACCACTGGGCGCTGGTGCGTTCCATGGCGAAGGCGTACGGGCCCGATCTTCGGCTGGCGCTCTACACGGGCGACGCCACGACGGTGGACCGGGTACGCGGCAGGCACCGGCTGGGCGCGGGCTGGGTGAGCCATCTGCTCCAGCACACATTGGTCCACCTGTGGCAGACCGGAGCCGTCGACCCGGAAGCGGTGGCCAGGTCGTACGGCGAGCGTCGCGACGCGCTGGTGCGGGCGCTGGCCGCCCGGGGCGTGACGGCGCACGGGCGCAGCGGTATGAACGTATGGGTGCCGGTCAGCGACGAGACCGGGGCGGTCGCCGGGCTGCTCCAGCGCGGCTGGGCGGTCGCGCCGGGCGCCCGCTTCCGGGTGAGCTCGGCGCCCGCGGTGCGGCTGACCGTCTCACCGCTGGCCCGGGCCGACATCGAGCCGCTGGCCGACGCCGTCGCCGAGGTGCTCCGCGGGCCGGCCGCGGGCCGCTACGGCTGAGCCTCGGCGTCCGGCCGCGCCTTGGGCCGCCGCTGGGTGAGGGCGGCGCCGACCAGGATGACCACCGCGCCGACCGGTTCGTTCCAGTGCAGCGTCTCGCCGAGCAGCGTCACGCCGGCGGTGGTCGCGACGATCGGTATCAGATACGTCACCATCGCGCCGATCGTCGGGCCCTTCTCCGCGACCAGGCCGTACTGGATCAGGAACGCCACACCCGTGCCCAGTGCGCCGAGCGCCAGCACCGAGAGCACCGACTTGGCCGGCCAGCTGTCCGGCACCGAGGTGAAGAACGGAGTGACGAGCAGCAGTTGCACGGTGCCGAGCATCAACTGGCTGGCGGACACCGCCAGGTGCGAGCTGCCGGTGGTGGTCAGCGTGCGGCGGACGTAGGCCCAGCCCACCGCGTAGCTGACGGCGGCGGTCAGCGCCATCAGGGTGCCCTTGGGGTCCTGGCCGGAGAAGCCCTGCCAGGCGCCGAGCACGGTCAGCACGCCGATGAAGCCGACTCCGACGCCCGCGAAGCGCTCCCTGGAGGGCCGGTCCTCGGACAGCGCGACGAGCGAGACCAGCATCGAGAACAGCGGGGTCGCCGCGTTGCATATCCCGGCGAGCATGGAGGGGATGGTCTGCTCGGCGGTGGCGAAGAGCGTGAACGGCAGCGAATTGAGCAGGAAGGCCGCGACCGTCAGATGCAGCCAGGTCCGCGGGCTGCGCGGCAGCCGCTCCCGCTTGACCGCCACCGCCGCGGCGAGCACCGCGGTGCCGAAGACCATCCGGCCGAGCGTCACCTGGAGCGGGGCGAAGGCCTCGTTCCCCACCTTCATGAACAGGAAGCTGAATCCCCACACCAGCCCGAGCGCGGCGAAGCGGATCCGCCAGTCCACCGCGGACCGGCGTGCGGGCGTCGCGGGGCCGGGCGCGGCGGCAGGGGCGGGCGCAGGGGCGACTGCGGTGGTGAGGCTCTCGGCAGGTGCGGTCATGCACTCACCATGACGGC
Source organism: Streptomyces sp. NPDC049040 (assembly GCF_043197715.1). Taxonomy (NCBI): domain Bacteria; kingdom Bacillati; phylum Actinomycetota; class Actinomycetes; order Kitasatosporales; family Streptomycetaceae; genus Streptomyces; species Streptomyces sp. NPDC049040. Next base: position 67,308 of record NZ_JBICTO010000024.1, on the reverse strand, counting down.
TGGAACCTCGTAGAACAAGCGAGATTTCGTACACAGTCGACGTAGTATTTCTAACATGTTGAGTCTGGAACGCCTGCGCATCCTGCACGCCATCGACACCTACGGTTCGGTGAGCGCCGCGGCCGACGTGCTCAGCGTGACCACGTCCGCGGTCTCGCAGCAGATGGCCAAACTGGAGCGGGAGACCGGGCAGTCGCTGCTGGCCAAGAGCGGCCGCGGCGTGCGGCTGACCGACGCCGGACGGCTGCTGTCCGGACACGCCGAGCGGATACTGTCGCTGGTCGAGCTGGCCCACGCGGACCTGGAGGCGCACCGGGGGGCCGCGCTGGGCGACCTGATCGCCGGGGCCTTCCCGACCGCGGTGCGCGGGCTCTTCCCCGCCGCGCTCACCGAGCTGCGCCGCGAGCACCCGCAGCTGCGGACGATGGTGCACGAGCTGGAGCCGCACGACTCGCTGGCCCGGCTGAACCGCGGCGACATCGACCTGGCGGTCGTCCTCGACTGGTACAACAAGCCGCTGTCGCTGCCCGGCGGCCTGGCCAAGGCGCCGCTCTTCGACGACATCGTCGACGTGGCGCTGCCGGCCGGCCACCCGCTGGAGGATCGCGCGCAGATCGACCTCGACGAGCTCGCGGAGGACTCCTGGATCGCCTGGCCTGACGGCGGATTCTGCCACGAGTGGCTGCTGTTCACCCTGCGCGGCAAGGGGATCGAGCCGCGGGTCGCGCACCACGCGGAGGAGCACGCCACCGTCCTCGCGCTGGTCGCGGCGGGGCTCGGGGTCGCCGTCATCCCCCGGCTCGGCCGCGATCCGATGCCGGGCGGCGTACGGGTGGTGCCCGTACGCCACACCATGCGCCGCCACGTCTACGCCGTCTGGCGCGAGGACGCCGACCGCCGCCCCGCGATCCGGGCGGCGGTGGACGCCCTCGGCACGGCGGCGCGCGGCCACTCCTGACGGCCGGGGGTCACCCGGCCCGGTCGGGGAGTCCCTCAGGCGAGGGTGACGCTGTCGCCGGAGACGGCGACGGACTTGGCCGGCAGCGGCGAGGTCGCAGGGCCGTGGGCCACGGAGCCGTCCGCGGCGTGGAATTTACTGCCGTGGCAGTGGCAGTTGATCATGCCGTCGGAGACGTCGGCGACCACGCATCCCATATGGGTGCACACCGCCGAGAAGCCCTTGAAGTCGCCGGCCGTCGGCTGGGTGACGACCACCTTCTGGTCGGCGAAGACCTTCCCGCCGCCGACCGGGATGTCCGAGGTCTTCCCGAGCGGGGCCCCGCCCGCTGCGGCGCCTGTGGACGAGTCGGACGGCGCCCCGCTGTCCGAGGGCGCCGGGGAGGGAGCATCCGGGGCGGGGGCCCCGGACGAGGGGCCGTCCGCGGACGAACCGGAGTCCGAGTCCGACCCGCAGGCGGTCAGTACGGCGGCGAGGCCGGCACCGCCGGCGGCGGCGAAGACGGTGCGGCGGGTCGGGGGAATGGAGGATCCGGGCGTGTCGGCCATGGGGCTGCATCCTGTCCGCTGGTGGGGCCGGGCGGCGGTGACCGGCCGTCCGGCAGCGTGTGGTGCCACGCGTGTCCGTTCATACGGCCGATCCGCGCGATCCGTTCAACGGCGCGCGCAAGAATTCCCCCGGGCGTCGCAGCGGCCACTCGCCCACCACCCGGCCTGGCCCCGCCACGACCCCGATAACCTGGGGCAATGCTGAGAGACGTGACGGGCATCCGCTATGTGACGCCGCTGCGCGAGGGCGGTTCGGTGCCCGGGGTGGTCGAGGCCGACGACCTCGGCACGTACGTGGTGAAGTTCAGCGGCGCAGCCCAGGGCCGCAAGGCGCTGATCGCCGAGGTGGTCGCCGGTGAACTGGGGCGCAGGCTCGGGCTGCGGGTGCCGGAGCTGGTGCGCTTCGACTTCGACCCGGTGATCGGCCTCGGCGAGCCGGACGAGGAGATCCAGGACCTGCTCAAGGCCAGCGGCGGGCTCAACCTGGGCATGGACTTCCTGCCCGGCTCCCTCGGCTTCGACCCGCTGGTCTTCGGCGTGGAGCCCGCCGAGGCCGGCCGCATCGTCTGGTTCGACGCGCTGATCGGCAATGTCGACCGGTCCTGGCGCAACCCCAACCTCCTGGTCTGGCACCGCAACGTGTGGCTGATCGACCACGGCGCCTCGCTGATCTGGCACCACAACTGGAAGAGCGCGCGGACCGCCTCGGCCAAGCCCTACGACGCCTCCGACCACGCCCTGGCCCGCTTCTCGCCGCAGCCGGCGGCGGCCGCGGCGGAACTGGCGCCGCTGGTGACCGCGGACCTGCTCGCCGAGGTCACCGCGCTGGTCCCCGACGAGTGGCTGGCCGGCGAGCCCGGCTTCGGCACGCCCGACGAGGTGCGCGCGGCGTACGCGGAACTGCTGGCCGCCCGCGCGGCGGACATCCACGAACGGATCACGCTCGCGCCCGTGGAGCGCGACCGGCAGCCGCCGCCGGAGTGGCTGCGTACCTGGGTCGAGGGGAAGAACGCCTGATGAGCGGGCGCGAGGTGTTCGAGTACGCGCTGGTGCGCGTGGTGCCGCGGATCGAGCGCGGCGAGATGATCAACGCCGGGGTGCTCGTCTACTGCCGGGCCAGGAGCTTCGTGGGTGCCCGGGTGCACCTGGACGAGACCCGGCTGCGCTGCCTCGACCCCGGCGCGGACGTGGCGGGGGTGCGGGCCGCGCTGCGCGGCTACCAGGAGATCTGCGCCGGCGGCGAGGAGGCGGGGCAGGCGGGCGGCGACGACCCGGGACGCCGCTTCCGCTGGCTGACCGCGCCCCGCAGCACCATCGTGCAGCCGGGGCCGATCCACACCGGGCTGACCGCCGATCCAGGGGCCGAGGTCGATCGGCTGCTTGCCCTGCTCGTCCGCTGACCGGCGCGTCCGGCCGCCGCGTGCCGGTGCGCTCAGCCACATCGCCCGTGGTGGCGTTGACACTGGGTCACTGTCCTCCTACGGTTTCGGCAACAGGACCTACTAAGCGGTCGCTCATGCCCTCGGGTGCGAGCCGGCCGCACCACAGGGTTGAGGAGAACAGATGTCCAGCACCGAGCAGCGCGTCGCGATCGTGACCGGCGCCGCCCGCGGAATCGGCGCCGCCACCGCGGTGCGGCTGGCCGAGCAGGGCCGCGCCGTCGCCGTACTCGACCTCGACGAGAGCGCCTGCAAGGACACCGTCGAGACTATCACCGCGGCCGGCGGGCGGGCCGTCGCGGTGGGCGCCGACGTGTCGGACGAGGCGCAGGTCCAAGCCGCCGTCGCCAGGGTCGCCGCCGAACTCGGCGCGCCGACCGTCCTGGTGAACAACGCGGGCGTGCTCCGCGACAACCTGCTGTTCAAGATGAGCGCGGGCGACTGGGACACCGTCATGGGCGTCCACCTGCGCGGCGCCTTCCTGATGACGCGCGCCGTCCAGAGCCACATGGTGGATGCGCACTTCGGCCGGGTCGTCAATCTCTCCTCCTCCTCCGCGCTGGGCAACCGCGGCCAGGCCAACTACGCCGCCGCCAAGGCCGGGCTCCAGGGCTTCACCAAGACCCTCGCCATCGAACTGGGCAAGTTCGGCGTCACCGCCAACGCCGTCGCCCCCGGCTTCATCGTCACCGACATGACCGCCGCCACCGCGGCCAGGGTCGGCATGGACTTCGAGGAGTTCCAGACCGCCGCCGCCACCCAGATCCCGGTGCAGCGGGTCGGCAGGCCAGAGGACGTCGCGGGGGCCATCGCCTTCTTCACCGGCGACGACGCGGGATTCGTCTCGGGCCAGGTGCTCTACGTCGCCGGCGGCCCCCTCAACTGACCGGCCGGAGGCCCGACATCATGACCCAGCTCCCCACCACCACCCCCGTCCCGGACACCGGCAGGGTCGCCCTGGTCACCGGTGCCAGCCGCGGCATCGGCTACGGCATCGCCCAGGCGCTGGTCGCCCGCGGCGACCGCGTGTGCATCACAGGACGCAACGAGGACGCGCTCAAGGAAGCCGTCGAGCGGCTCGGCCCCGACAGGGTGATCGGCGTCGCGGGCAAGGCCCACGACGAGGCGCACCAGGCCATCGCCGTCGAGCGCACCATGGAGGCCTTCGGCCGCGTGGACTACCTCGCCAACAACGCCGGCACCAACCCCGTCTACGGCCTGCTCGCCGACCTCGACCTCGGCGTGGCGCGCAAGGTCTACGAGACCAACGTGATCTCCGCGCTCGGTTTCGCCCAGCAGACCTGGAAGGCCTGGCAGAAGGACAACGGCGGCGCGATCCTCAACATCGCCTCGATCGCGGGCCTGGCCCCTTCGCCCTTCATAGGCGCCTACGGCATCAGCAAGGCCGCCATGGTCAACCTCACCGTGCAGCTCGCCGCCGAGATGGCACCCGGTGTGCGGGTGAACTCCATCGCCCCCGCGGTGGTCAAGACGAAGTTCGCCGCCGCCCTCTACGAGGGCCGCGAGGAGGAGGCCGCCGCCGGCTACCCGCTGGGGCGGCTCGGGGTGCCCGACGACATCGGGGGCGCCGCGGCCTTCCTGCTCGGCGACCAGGCCGGCTGGATCACCGGCCAGAACCTGGTGATCGACGGCGGGCTGTTCCTGCACGCCGGCGGCGCCTGAGGGCGCCCCCGCCGGTCCCGGGCACCCCGTCGCGCGCACGCGGCCCGGGGTTCCGGGGCCGGGCCGCCACCGGCGGCCTCGCCGACGGCGTTGTCAGTGCCTGCCGGTACGTTCTGACGCAGTAACGGATCGCGTACCGGAGGTTCCCGACGTGCCCAGCATGCTGCCCGACTCCTGGCAGAGCGTCCTCGGCGAGGAGTTGGACAAGCCCTACTTCGAGCAGCTCACCGAGTTCGTGGAGGCCGAACGCAAGGAGCACCGCATCTTCCCGCCCCGCGACGAGGTCTTCGCGGCGCTGGAGGCGACCCCCTTCGACCAGGTCAAGGTGCTGATCCTCGGTCAGGACCCCTACCACGGAGACGGCCAGGGACACGGGCTGTGCTTCTCCGTCCGGCCGGGCGTGAAGACCCCGCCCTCGCTGCGCAACATCTTCAAGGAGATGCACGACGAGCTGGGCCACCCCGTGCCCGACAACGGGTATCTGATGCCCTGGGCCGAGCAGGGCGTGCTGCTGCTCAACGCGGTGCTGACCGTCCGCGAGGCGACGGCCAACTCACACAAGGGCAAGGGCTGGGAGAAGTTCACCGACGCGGTCATCAAGGCCGTGGCAGGGCGTACCGACCCCGCGGTCTTCGTGCTGTGGGGCAACCACGCCAAGAAGAAGCTGCCGCTGATCGACACCTCCCGGCACATCGTGATCCAGGGCGCGCACCCCTCGCCGCTGTCCGTGAAGCTCTTCCGAGGCAGCCGACCCTTCACGCAGATCGACGCGGCGGTCCGGGCGCAGGGGCACGAGCCCATCGACTGGCGCATCCCCGATCTCGGGGTGCGTGCCGGTTAGCGTCATCGGATGCGAGGACATCAAGAGGCGCCGATGGGCGACCCGGCGGCCGCGGACGACGGCATGACGAGCAGGATCGGGCAGGTGGTGATGCTGCTGCACGCCGGGGACCGGGAGGAGGCACGCAACCGCTTCACCGCGCTGTGGGCCGAGCTCGGCGACCAGGGCGACGCCCTGCACCGCTGCACCGTCGCCCACTACCTGGCGGACACCCAGGAGGACCCCGAGGACGAGCTCGCCTGGGATCTGCGGGCGCTGCGGGCAGCGGACGCGGTGCGCGGGGAGCGGGCAGCCGACGACGGGCGGGCCGGGCAGGTGCGCGGCTTCTACCCGTCGCTGCACCTCAACCTGGCCGCCGCCTACGCGCGGGTCGGCGAGGACCGGCTGGCCCGCAGCCACCTCGGCCTTGCCCGCAAGGCGTGCGACGCACTCGCGGAGGACGCCTACGGCGACGGGGTACGGGCCGCGGTGGGCCGGCTGGAGCTGCGGCTGACCGGGTCGGGTCAGTTGCCGTAGGCCTGCCCGCAGATCTGCGACGCGGCACTGCCCGTCGGCCAGCCGCCGTAGGCCCGCCCGAGCGTGCAGACCTCTCGCGGTACCCGGGTCCCCCGCGGCGTCCTGACCCGCGGCACCCGCTGCCGTGCCGGGTGTGCCGGCTTCGGCACCGCCACGGCGGGCCGGTGCGGGGGCACCGGCACCCGGGCCGGCGCCGGGCGACCGGCGGCCGGGGCGTCGGCGCCCGGTTTCGCGGTCGCCAGCACCGGATGGTCGGGCGGCGGGGTCAGCCGTAGGGCATCCGGGGCGGACCGCGGCGCCACCTGGGCGGGAGCCGGGACGGCGGCGGGCGGGGGAGCGGAGACGGTGGTACATCCGGACGCGGCACAGGCCGCCATCAGGACCACCACAACGGGCAGCAGGCGCACTCCGCCAACCCTGCCCGCACCGCCCCCCGCCGGTAAGTCCCCGCAGGAGTGAAAGATCAGCTCCGCAATCCCGGCTCTCACCCGGACGAGTGGACGGATGCCCGCACCGCCCCGGTCGACCGAGGGCAGGAAACCGGCCCGTATGCTGCGGTGGCAGCGCCCCCACCAGGGAAAGTACGGCATCGGTAAGAGGAGTACGGCATGGCATCCGGCAGCGCCCCGCTGAAGATCGGCGTCATCGGTCTCGGCGACATCGCACAGAAGGCGTATCTGCCGGTGCTGGCCGCCCAGCCGGGCCTGGAGATCCACCTGCAGACCCGCACCCCCGCCACGCTCGACCGGATCGGCGACGCCTACCGGCTGCCGCACCGGCACGCCGACCTCGACTCCCTGCTCGGCCAGGGGCTGGACGCCGCCTTCGTGCACGCGCCCACCGCCCACCACGTCGAGATCGCCGCCCGGGTCGTCGAGGCGGGCGTGCCGGTCTACGTCGACAAGCCGCTGGCCCGCGACGCCGACGGCGCCCGCCACCTCGTCGAACTCGCCGAGCAGCGCGGGGTGCCGCTGATGGCCGGCTTCAACCGCCGCCACGCCCCCGGCTACCTCCAGTGCCTCGACCACCCGCGGGATCTGATCTTCCTGCAGAAGAACCGGATCGGACTGGCGGAGGACCCCCGCGAGGTCGTCTTCGACGACTTCATCCATGTGGTGGACACCCTGCGCTTCCTCGCGCCGCGGCCGGTCGAGCAGATCCGGGTCTCGGCGAAGGTCAGGGACGGACTGCTGCACCACATCGTGCTGCACCTGTCGGGTGACGGCTTCACCGCGATCGGCTCGATGAACCGGATGAGCGGATCCGTCGAGGAGAGCCTCGACGTGAGCGGCGACGACACCAGGCGCCAGGTGCTCAATCTCGCCGAGGTCGTCGACCACAGGGGCCAGCCGACGGTACGCCGCCGCGGCGACTGGGTGCCGGTCGCCCGGCAGCGCGGCATCGAGCAGATCACCCTGGCCTTCCTCGACGCGGTCCGCACCGGCACCCCGCTGGACGGGCGCGACGCGCTGGCCACCCACGAGCTGTGCGAACGGATCGTCACCGAGGTGCGGGAACAGGCCGTCTGACCAGCCGGGTCAGCTCGTAGGCGGCCGCACTGAGCACCAGCAGCAGGGCCAGGTGCGGCACCCAGTCGCCGAACCGCACGTAGAGGCTGCGGCCGGAGGCGAGCGGCACGTCGTAGACCGCCGATGCGCTGCCGCCGGTGCCGATCCTGCGTCCCACACGGCGGCCGTCGGCGTCGTAGACCGCGCTGATCCCGGTCAGCGTGGCGTGCACCATCGGCCGCCGGCTCTCCGCCGCTCGCAGCGCCGCGAGGGAGGCGTGCTGGGCGGGCGCCCAGCTGTGCTGGAAGGACGACGTGGAGGACTGGGCGACCAGCACCTGGGCGCCGTCGCCGGCCAGGTGGCGGCTCATGTCGGGGAAGGCCGTCTCGAAGCAGACCAGCGGGCCGAATCGCAGGCCGCCCGTTCCCATCACCACCTGCCGGGTGCCGGGCTGCCGGTCCTCGCCCGCGGCCTTTCCCACCGAGGTGGCCCAGCCCAGCATCGAACGCAGCGGGATGTACTCGCCGAAGGGCACCAGCCGCATCTTGTCGTAGGACGGTCCGGTCACCCCGTCAGGTCCGATCAGCACCGTGGTCTTGGAGATGCCGCTGTGGTCGGCCCGTTCCGCGTCCACGTTGACCAGCAGGTCGGCACCGACCTGCCGGGACAGCGCGGCCAGCCGGCGCGCCACGTCCGGCCGCGAGGTCAGGTCGACGCCGATGCTGCTCTCGCCCCACACCACCAGGTCGGGCCGGGTACCGGCGAGCCGGGCCGTCAGCCGCGCCTCACGGTCGAGGCGCGCGTCGCCGGTGGCGACAACTCCCGGCTGCACCACCGCGATCCTGGTGCTGCCCACCGGGTGCGCGCGCGGCACCCACAGCCAGACCGCGCCGGTCAGCACCGCGGCCGCGAGCAGCGCTCCTGCGGCCTGCCTGCGCACCCCCGGGACGGCGACCAGGGCGACCACGACGGTGTTCGCCAGCACCACCAGCACGCTGACCAGCCACACCCCGCCGACGGAGACCAGCCGCAGTGCGGGCGCCACCTGCCACTGGCTGGCCCCCAACAGCCCCCACGGGCCGCCGAGATACTGCCAGGAGCGGACCAGCTCCACCATCAGCCACCCGCACGGCAGCAGCACCAGCGCGGGCCCGACCCGCGGCTGCCCGGCCGCGCCCGCCCCGAGCAGCCGGCGCACCAGCCAGCCCCAGGGCGCCCACAGCGCGCCCAGCAGCAGCGCGAGCACCACGATGAAGACGTTCAGGCTCGGGATCAGCCAGTGGTGCACGGCCAGCATGAAGCCGGCGCCGCCCAGCCAGCCGTCGAGCGCGGCCCGCCGCGGGCTGCCCGCGGAGCGCGCGAGCAGCATCCACGGTACGAGTGCCACATAGGCCAGCCACCACAGTGACGGCGCGGGGAAGGCCAGCGCGGGCAGTGCCCCGGCGACGGCGGCCGCCGCGCCGCGGGTCCAGGGCGACGCGAGCCGCGACTGCTGTTCCTGGGCCGTCACCGTCATACGCGCTCCCTCACCTGTCCCCGCACGCGCGCCCGTACCGCGCACGGGGCCGTGGAGCGACCAGTGTGCTCGGTCCCGCACTTGGCACGCTGCGGGCGACATGCCGGGCGTCCGGCGTGTCGGGGAGGGCGCCGCTCGCGGGCGGTCCCGCGAGCGGGGGCGGTCGCCCGCGGCTCAGGGCTGCTGGTTCCACGCGGTCAGCACGTCGCGCCCGTGCTCGGAGCCGAGCCGGCTCATGGTGCCGGTCGCCAGCTGGAAGAGGGCGCCGCCCGAGGGCGGCAGGCCGAGCCTGCGGGCGGTCACCACCCGCAGCAGGTGGGCGTGGGCGACCAGTACGACATCGCCGCCGTCACCGCCCGCGAACGCCTCCTCCACCCGGGCCAGCACCCGGTCGGCGCGCTCCCCGATCTGCTGCGGCGTCTCACCCGGATGGCCCTGGGGACCTGGGGTGACGCCGTCGGTCCACAGATCCCAGCCGGGCCGCTCGCGCTGGATGTCCTGGGTGGTCACGCCCTCGTAGCCGCCGTAGTCCCACTCGTGCAGATCGGGATCGACCGTGGTGCGGTCGAGCCCGGCCAGCTTCGCGGTGTCGCGGGCGCGCTCCATCGGGCTGGTGAGGACGAGGGAGATGTGCCGGGCGGCGAGCAGCGGCGCCAGGGAGCGGGCCTGCGCCTCGCCGTTCCCGGTGAGCGGCAGATCGGTGTAACTGGTGTGCCGCCCTGTCAGGCTCCACTCGGTCTCACCGTGTCGGATCAGGACCAGCTCACCCATCGGTACACCTCCTGCGACGCCACTCGGCGCCCCCGCAGTGATCATACGTCGCAGGTGAACGGGGCGCCGGGGTCGGCGGATCCGCCATCGGCCCGTCGGGTGCCCGCCACCCGCGGGCAACCTGGGCGGTGTCGGGTGTGACACGCGGGCGCCGGGAAAGACTTCCCTTCACCCGGCGTGGCTACGATGACCGCGCGTCCTCCGGTTGCGGCATCAGCGTGACGTCGGTGTGATCGAAGAGACGTGCCGCGAGCCGTGCGCCCGCGCCCGTCAGGCCCACCCCGCCGTCCGCCGACAGCAACAGGAGCTGCCATGAACGACGCCCCCCGCACCTACGACGTGATCGTCATCGGTGCAGGCCCGGTGGGTGAGAACCTGGCGGAGCGCACCCGGTCCGCCGGCCTGAGCACCGTGGTCGTGGAGGCGGAACTTGTCGGCGGCGAGTGTTCGTACTGGGCGTGCATGCCGAGCAAGGCGCTGCTGCGCCCGGTCCTCGCCCAGGCGGACGCCCGGCGGCTGCCAGGACTGAGCCACGCCGTGCAGGGCCCGCTGGACACCGCCGCGGTGCTGGCCAGGCGCGACGACTTCACCTCGCACTGGAAGGACGACGGGCAGGTCGGCTGGCTCGACTCGGTCGACGTGGACCTCGTACGCGGCCACGGCCGGTTCGAGGGCCCCCGACAGGTGGCCGTCACCACCCCGGAGGGCGACATCGTGCGGCTGTCCGCCCGGCACGCGGTGGCGGTCTGCACCGGCACGACCGCGGCCCTGCCGCCGATGCCGGGGATCGCCGACGTCCACCCGTGGATCAGCAGGGACGCCACCAGCGCCAAGAAGGCGCCGCGGCGGCTGGCCGTGGTGGGCGGCGGGGTCGTCGCGGTGGAGATGGCCACCGCGTGGCAGGCCCTCGGCTCGCAGGTCACGCTGCTGGTGCGGGGCAACTCGCTGCTGGAGAGGATGGAGCCCTTCGTCGGCGAGATGGTCGCAGACGCGCTGCGGGAGGCCGGGGTCGACCTGCGATTCGGGGCCAACGTCGGCTCCGTGGAGCGCGACGGCGCCCACGGCGAGGTCAGGATCGGCCTCGAGGGCGGCGCCCGGGTGAGCGCCGACGAGGTCCTCTTCGCCATCGGGCGCGCCCCGCACACCGACGACATCGGGCTGGAGACCATCGGCCTCAAGCCGGGCAGCTGGCTGCCGGTCGACGACACCTGCCGGGTCACCGGTGTGGACGGCGACTGGCTCTACGCTGCCGGCGACGTCAACCACCGGGCGCTGCTCACCCACCAGGGCAAGTACCAGGGCCGTATCGCCGGCGCGGTGATCGGCGCCCGGGCCAAGGGCGAGCCGGTGGACGACGCGCCGTGGGGCGCGCACGTCGCGACCGCCGACCACTCGGCGGTGCCGCAGGTGGTCTTCACCGACCCGGAGGTGGCGGCGGTCGGCGTGTCGGCCGCGGAGGCCGAACAAGCCGGCCGGCGGACCAAGGTGGTGGACTACGACCTGGCCCAGGTCGCCGGTGCCAGCCTGTACGGCGACAACTACAACGGCCGGGCCAGGATGGTCGTCGACCTGGACCGCGGCCACCTGCTGGGCGTCACCTTCGTGGGCCCCGGCGTCGGCGAACTGCTGCACTCCGCGACGGTGGCGGTCGCGGGCGAGGTGCCGGTGGAGCGGCTGTGGCACGCGGTACCCGCCTACCCGACGGTCAGCGAGATCTGGCTGCGGCTGCTGGAGACGTACCGCCAGTAGGGGTGGACGGCGCGCTCGTGCGGAGCGCAAAGGGCGGGCGCGGCCCGCAGCGCATCTCCGCGGGGCCTTCGCAGCGCTCGGGGCACCCTGTGCTTCAGGGGAGCCGCATCCCCTGAAGCACAGGGCGGCCACCGGCTGCCTCGGGTACCGTGACTCGGCATGATCGAATCCGAGATCACGATCAGCGAGGATCTGGTCCGCGACCTGCTTCGGGAACAGCATCCGGACCTGGCGGAACTCCCCATCCGCGAGGTGGCGGGTGGCTGGGGCAACCAGATGTGGCGCCTCGGGAACGACCTGGCCGTCCGGATGCAGCGGATGGACAAGAGCCCCGAACCGCAGCTCAAGGAGCGCCGGTGGCTGCCGACCCTGGCCCCCCGCCTGCCGCTGCCGATTCCTCTTCCCATCCGGGACGGTGCGCCGTCCGCGCGCTTTCCCAAGATCTGGACCGTCATGACATGGGTCCGGGGCACGCCGCTGGACCACGGCGCGATCACGCGCGGCGACCACGCGGCCGAGACGCTGGCGGCCTTCCTCAGGGCGCTGCACGTCGAGGCGCCCGCCGACGCACCGGCCGCTTCGGACTTCGGCGAGCACCCCAAGGACTGCACGGAAGGCTTCGAGCACTTCTTCCGGGCCGTGGCCCCCGCCGGTCTCGCCGACGAGATCCGTGACGTCTGGGACGAAGCGGTGGCCGCCCCGGGGTGGGAGGGCGCACCGGTGTGGGTACACGGCGACCTGCATCCCGCGAACGTCGTCGTGGCGGACGGGACGTTGGCAGGTGTCGTCGACTTCGGCGCGGTCTTCGCCGGCGACCCGGCGTGGGACCTCGCGGCCGCCTGGCTGCTGCTCCCCGCGGGCGGCGCCGCACGGTTCTTCGACGGCTACGCGCGGGCGGACGGGGCGGCGGTGCGACGCGCGCGCGGACTGGCCGCGATGAAGAGCCTGTTCCTGATGTCGATGGGTGAGAACGGGGACCGCGGTCTGCCCGGCGGCAAGTCGAACTGGGGGCCCGCGGGCAGGTCCGCACTCGATCGTGTCCTGAAAGGCCTTTGACGCCGGCAGTGAGGGATCGACCGGACCTCCCTGACGGCGACGAGGACGTGGCCCGTCCGAGGGATGTCGTGGCCGTCCGAGGGATGTCGTGGCCGTCCGAGGGATGTCCGCCCGTGTGACCCGGCCGGGCGACGGCACCGCAGGCACCGGCGGCGGCAGCGGAGTTCAGTGCTCCCGCCGGGTCGGCTGCTTCGTGACGGCCTGGCGGGGCGCGGTCATGTCGAGCAGCACGACGGCGTCGTGTTCCGGGGTGCCCGGGGTGGTGACGTACACGCCGAGGCGGTGCCCCGGGCTGCCTTCGAGCTGCATGCCCTGGAAGTCGAGGGTGATGTCGCCGACCTGGGGATGGTGGAAGGTCTTCGGCTTGCGGGCGTGCAGGCGCCGGTTGACCTCGTAGCGGTCCCAGAGCTTGGCGAAGTCGGGGCTCTTGAGGAGGAGTTCGCCGACGAGGCCGGCCAGGTCCGGCGCGTCGGGGTCGGTGCCGGCCAGGGCGCGCAGCCGGGCGACGCAGCCGGCGATCTGGGTGTCCCAGTCGGCGTAGAGGTCGCGGGCCGCGGGGTGGAGGAAGAGGAAGCGGGCGAGGTTGCGCTGCTTGGCGGGCCAGTCCTCGATGCCGGCGTAGAGGGCGAGCGCACCGGGGTTGTGGGCGAGCAGGTCCAGGGTGCGGCTGGTGACGTAGGCGGGGCTGGGGCGCAGGCTCTCCAGCAGCAGCCTGGCCTGGGCGCTCACCGTGCGGCTGGGGGCGGACGGCGGTTCCGGGGCGTGCCGGGCGGCGCGGATCACCAGGTCCCGCAGATGGTCGCGCTCGTCGGTGTCCAGCTTCAGGGCCCGGCCCAGTGCGTCGACGACGGCGAGGCTGGGGCGGGTCTCCCTGCCGCGCTCCAGGCGGGTGTAGTAGTCGATGCTCACACCGGCCAGCGCCGCGACCTCCTCGCGGCGCAGGCCGGGGGTGCGACGGACACCGGCTCCCGGGCTGAAGCCGACCTCGGCCGGGGTGATCTGCGTGCGCCGGGCGCGCAGGAACCGGCCCAGCTCGGTACCGTCACCGTCGTTGCGCTGCTGCTCTGCCATGACCACCAGTGTGGCCCCGGGGCGCCCGGTGTGCTCGCGCCGAGAGGGGCCCTGCCACACCCCCGCTGCCGCTCCCCGGAACAGCCCGCCCTGCCGGGCAGCAGGCGGATCAGGGACGGTGGAGGAAGGGGACGTCCGCTTCCTTCGGGACGAGGCGCGGAGGGCCCGGCCGAGGTCCGCGGGCCGACCGGCGGCCACGGCACCGAGCCGGGGCGCCGCACGCCGGACGACAATGACCAAACAGAAAAGAACAGAACGGATGCAACAGGTATGAAGCACATCACACTGCGTGACCTGGAAGTCTCCCGTATCGGGCTGGGGGCGATGGGCATGTCCCAGGCCTACACCGGCGCCGGCACCGACGACGCGGAGTCCGTGCGCACCATCCACCGGGCCCTGGAGCTGGGCGTCACCTTCATCGACACCGCCGAGATCTACGGCCCCTACACCAACGAGGAACTCGTCGGCCGCGCCCTGAAGGGGCGGCGGGACCAGGTCGTCCTGGCCACCAAGTTCGGCCTCGTCTCCCACGCGGGCGACGGTCCGCACCACGCCGACTCCCGCCCGGCCAACATCCGTACCGCCGTCGAGGGTTCCCTGCGGCGCCTGGGCACCGACCACATCGACCTGTATTACCAGCACCGCGTCGACCCCGGCACCCCGATCGAGGAGACCGTCGGCGCGCTGGCGGAGCTGGTCGCCCAGGGCAAGGTCCGCCACATCGGCCTGTCCGAGGCGGGCCCCGACACCATCCGCCGCGCCCACGCCGTGCACCCGATCACCGCGGTGCAGTCGGAGTACTCGCTGTTCACCCGCGACCCCGAGGCGCGAGTGCTGCCGGTGCTGCGTGAGCTGAACATCGGCTTCGTGCCCTTCTCGCCACTCGGACGCGGGTTCCTCACCGGCGCGATCCGCTCCACGGACCAGTTCGATCCGAGCGACTTCCGCGCCGACAACCCCCGCTTCGCCGAGGAGAATTTCGCGCACAACCTGCGGCTGGCCGACCAGGTCGCAGCCGTCGCCGACCAGGTGGGTGCCACCCCCGCGCAGGTCGCGCTGGCCTGGCTGCTGGCGCAGGGCGGCGACATCGCCCCCATCCCCGGCACCAAGCGGGTGCACCGGGTCGAGGAGAACGCCGCTGCCGACGCGGTGGAACTCAGCGCCGACCAGCTCGCCGAACTCACCGGTCTGCCCCCGGCCGCCGGTGACACCCACAACGAGGCCGGTATGCGGATGATGGAGCGCTGACCGGGCCCTCCTGCGGCCTTTTCGCACCTCACGACCTATCGGGAGAACCCGTGCAGCACGTCACCTTGAACAACGGCGTCCGGATGCCGATCCTCGGCTTCGGCGTCTACCAGATCCCGCCCGAGCAGACCGAGCAGGCCGTCACCGACGCCCTCGCCGCCGGCTACCGCCTCCTGGACACCGCCGCCTCCTACGGGAACGAGGAAGCCGTCGGCCATGCCGTCAAGGCAAGCGGGATCCCGCGCGAGGAGCTGTTCGTCACCACCAAGCTGTGGGTCCAGGACGCCCCCGCGCAGGACAACACCCGCCGCGCCCTGGAGACCTCGCTGACCAAGCTGGGCCTGGACCACATCGACCTGTATCTGATGCACCAGCCCTTCGGTGACGTCTACGGCCAATGGCGTGCCATGGAGGCCGCGAACCGCGAGGGTCTTGCCAAGGCGATCGGTGTCGCCAACTTCCACCCGGACCGCCTGCTGGACCTGGTCTTCAACAACGAGATCACCCCCGCGGTCAACCAGATCGAGACCCACCCGTTCTTCCAGCGCACCACCGACCACGACCTCATGCGCGAGCACGGCGTCCAGCACCAGGCATGGGGCGGTTTCGCCGAAGGCAGGAACAACCTGTTCACCCATCCCGACCTCACCGAGATGGGCGAGGCGCACGGGAAGTCCGCGGCCCAGGTCGTGCTGCGCTGGCTGATCCAGCGCGACATCGTCACCATCCCCAAGTCGGTCAGCCCCGACCGGATGGCGCAGAACATGGACGTCTTCGACTTCAGCCTCACCGACGGCCAGATGGCCCGGATCGCCGCCCTGGACACCGGCACCACGCTGTTCTTCGACCACCACGACCCCGAGATGGTCACCTGGCTCAGCAAGCGCCGCCTGGCCGGTTGAGCCCGCACATCCACAGGGCCCCGGCCCCGGCGCCGGACGGCGGCCGGTTCCGGGCCGGTCGTGCCGCACCCGGGGCGCCGCCGGCGCCCCGGGACGTGCGGCGTCAGCTCGCGGCGAGCTGCGGGTAGAGAGCGGACGGGTCGGCGGCGAGACCTGCCTTGACCTGCTTGCTGAGGTCGTCCGCGAGCACCTCGTGCAGCCCGGCCTCGACGCCGTCGAGCGCGGTGCGTGCCACATCCGCCGGGTCCAGCTTCGGCGCGGTGACCGCGGCCGTCATGTCGGTGTCCATGTAGCCGACGTGCAGCGACGTGACCTGGGTGCCCTGCTCTGCGAAGGCCACCCGCAGCGCGTTGGTCACCGACCACTCGGCCGACTTGGCGGCGGAGTAGGCGGCACTGCCGGGCAGCGTGACCCAGGACAGGACGGACAGCACGTTGAGGATCGCGCCGCCGCCGTTGCGCGCCAGGGCGGGCGCGAAGGCCCGGCTGACGTCCAGGGTGCCGAGCACGTGGGTCTCGAACTCCGTGCGGTAGGCGTCCAGTTCGCCGTCAAGGATGGCCGCCCCCGTGGAGCTGCCGGCGTTGTTGATCAGCAGGGTGACGTCCTGGGCCCGCGCCGCCGCGGCGCGCACCGAGCCGGGGTCGGTGATGTCGAGGGCGATCGGTACGGCGCCGGGGACGCGTACCGAGTCGGGGTTGCGCGCGGCTGCGTAGACCTTGGCCGCGCCGGCGTCGAGCAGCGCCTTGACGAGCTGCTCTCCGAGGCCGCGGTTGCCGCCGGTGACGAGTGCGACTGCACCGTTGATCTTCATGGGGGAGGTCCTTCTTCAGAGGTGTGGCCGTGCGGCCGAGCGGTAGGAAACCGATCGGTTTCCCCGAGCGTAAACCGATCGGTTTCCTTTGTCGAGTCCGAGCGGTACCCTCGACGCATGGCCACCACAAGGGAGCAGTCACCGCCACGCGCGGAGCCTTCGGCCGCCGCGAAGGCGTCGTCGCGGGAGCGCCTGCTCGACACCGCGTCCGCGCTCGTCTACCGGGAGGGCGTCGGCACCGGCATCGACGCCCTGTGCAAGGCGGCGGGAGTCTCGAAACGCTCGATGTACCAGCTCTTCGCAGGCAAGGACGACATGCTGGCCGCCGCACTCGACCGCGCGGCGCCCGGCTACCAGGCGCTGCTGCTGCCGCCCCCCGACGCCCCGGTGACGGCCCGTGCCCGGCTGCTGTACGTCTTCGAGCGGCTGGAGGAGGCCGCGCTCTCGCCCGACTACCGCGGCTGCCCGTTCCTCGCCGTGCAGGTCGAACTCAAGGACCCTGAGCACCCGGCGAGCGCGGTGGCCGCCCGCGGCAAGCAGGTGCTCACCGACTTCTTCCGCGCCGAGGCCGCCCGCGGCGGCGCCGCCGACCCGGGCATGCTCGCCCGCCGGCTGACGCTGGTCTTCGACGGCGCCAGCGCCAGGGGCGGAATCGGCGCCGACACGCTGGAGGGCCTCGCGGTCACGACGGCCGCGGCGCTCATCGATGCGGCAGGGATCACAGGCTGAGGTTCCCCTCGGGGCCGCGGACGGGGTCGGCCGCGGGATCCGAGGGGCGGCGAAACGGGCGGAAACCAGCCCGAGCCGGTCGTAAGGTACGCCCCCCCCGGCGGACCCGGCGTCCAGCATGCGGTCAGCCGTTTGACCGGCTTCGGCCGCGCCGGTTACGTTGCGCGGCATGCAGCGGACCACACACCTGACGACGCGGGGTCATGTCGACCTCAAGCGCGTGTGCTCCGCCGCGTGTCACCAGGTCTGACAGCACCGCTCCCGCGAGGAGCGCCAACGGGGGTGCCCGCCCCGCCGGTCGAGCACCGGTGCGGCTCCCGGTAGGCCCCGCCGCCGTCGAAGACCTGGAAGGCAACCGTGGTAGTCCTGCCACCGTCCGACCGCCGTGACACCGCCCCGCCGCCCCCGACCCCGCTGCGCCGCGCCGATGTCCGGCACCCCGCCGGCCGGCCCCGCCGCCACTCGGCGGCCGGCGCCGTGCTCAGCGCCATCCTCGACCACGGCCCCGTGGCCCGCAGCACCGTCGCCCGGCTGACCGGCCTGTCGCCCGCGGCGGTCAGCGGGCACTGCGCCCAGTTCCTGGCCCGCGGGCTGATCGGCGAGAGCCGGGAGACGGCGGGGCCGAGCGGCCTGGGCCGTCCGCACATCCCACTGGAGATCGAGACCGGCCGCTACCTGGTGGCCGGCGCGCACATCGCCGTCGCCCACTCCACCCTGGCGCTGATGGACCTGCGCGGCCGGATCGTCGCAAGCGACCGCAGGCCGCACCACGGCACCGACCCGCAGCAGGTGCTCGGCGCTCTCGCGGCCCGGCTGCCCCGGCTGCTGGCGGCGCACGCCGGCGGCCGTACGGTGCTGGGGCTCGGCGTCGCGACGGGGCAGTGGGTCGACCCGGACGCCGGGGTGATCGTGGACCATCCGCGCCTCGGCTGGCGCGATGTGGCGGCCCGTGAGTTCCTGACCGCGGCCACCGGGCTGCCCGTGCACGTCGACAGCCACTCCCGGGCGCTGGCCAGGGCCGAGCAGCTGTTCGGCGCGGTCGCCACCCGGGGGAGCGCCGTGCTGCTCTTCGTCGGGGCGGTCGTGGACGCCGCGTTCGCCACCACCGACGGGGTGCACCGCGGTCCGCGCTCTGCGGCGGGCAGCGTCGCCCATCTGCCGGTCGGCCCGGACACGGACGGCGGTGCGCGCCCCGCAGAGCCCTGCGCCTGCGGCACGCCAGGCTGCCTGCAGTCCGAGGTGTCGGAGCCCGCGCTGGTGCGGCAGGCCGCGGCCCGCGGCCTCGTGGTCGCCGACTTCCGTACCCTGCTCGACCTGGCGCTGGCCGGCGAGCCGCGTGCGGTCGGGATCTTCCGGCGGCGGGCGCTGCTGGTGGGCAGGGCGGTCGCCCTGCTGCTCGACATGTTCGACCCTGAGGTCGTGGTCGTCGTCGAGCCGGGCGCCGGGCGGCTGACGGAGTGTCTGGGCGTGCTGCGTGCCGAGGTCGCCGCCCGCTCCTGGGTCTGCGACGACCCGGCGCGCGCGGTGGTGCCGAGCAGCTTCACCGGCTCGGTGCTGCCCGTCGCGGGCGCCGCGGTGGCACTGGGCGCGCTCTACGCCGATCCGCTCGGCCCGTGGCCCGCGCTGCCCGCCGTCTGCTGACGAGCCGTCAAAAGGCGGCCACGCGCCGATATCAGACTTAATTCAGGCAGTTGCATTGTTGACCCGGACAGAACCCGGACGCGAGAATGGAATCATGAACGGTAAGCAGCGGAATCCGGAGCAGGCGCCGACCCAGGCGCGTTCCTTCCGCACGCCCACCGTGCCGGCCCGCGACACCGCCCGGCACGCGTGTTGTCGTTGCCGCAGCGCCTCCGAGTCGTGTCGCCCCTGCCGAATCCGCAAGGGTGCCCGCCGGGCCTTGTGATTTCCGCCGGATTCCTCCGGCCCTTCGTTCCACCTCTCATTCCCACAGTGATCAGCCGCGCCCGCAGAGCGCCGCACAATGCCGTGCGGCCCGTCGACGCGGTGCTTTGTGCTGCGCACGCCGGGATACCACCCACGCAGATCGGGGGAGACGTTGACCATCACCGTGCCGTCGCTTCCCGCAACGGGCATCGCCCCTGAGCGGTTCAAACAGATATTCCGCAACCACCCCGCGGGCGTGGTCGTCGTCACCGTGGACGCCGGCCGCGGCCCCGCCGGCTTCACCGCGACCTCGCTCACCTCGCTTTCCCTCGAACCGCCGCTGGTCTCCTTCGGCATCGGCGCCGGCGCGTCGTCCTGGCCGCACGTCGAACGGGCAACGGGCGCCGTCGTCAACTTCCTGGGCGCCGACCAGGAGGAACTCGCCAGGACCTTCGCGACCAGCGGCATCGACCGCTTCGCCGCGCCCACCCGGTGGCGCCGGCTGCCCGGGGGCGACCCGGTGCTCGACGGGGTGACCGGCTGGCTGCGCATCGACATCGAGCAGATCGTGCCGGCCGGCGACCACCGGGTGGTGATCGGCCGGGTCCAGGAGTCCTGGTCCGCCGGCGCCCGCAGCCCGCTGCTCTTCCACGACGGCGGATACCACTCCCTCTGACCGGTCCACACCCGCCACCACTTCACCCGACCAGCGACCGGATGACGATTCCGGCCTCTCCCCAGGAATTCACCATGACCACCAGCCCAGCCGCCCGCACGGTCCCACGCCGGTCCTTTCTCGCCCTCGCGGGCGGCGCCGCTTTCCTCGCCGCCTGCTCCCGGAATTCGAGTGCGTCGATCGACAGCGTCCCGACCCGCGCACTCCCCTCGGGTGCACCACCGCCCGGCACGAAACTCGCGATATCCATTCACACCTCGCAACTGCAGCTGGCCGAATCAGGGCTGGACAGAAAACTGCCGTTCACGGTCTCCAGCTGGCCGAATCTCACCGCGGGACCCGATGTGATCCAGGGATTCCGCGCCCATTCCATCGACCTCGCGAGCAACGCCGGAATTCCGCCGATCCAGGCCGAGGCGATCAAGGTCGGCGCCAGGATCGTCGCGGTCCAGAGCCGCGACCACCCGATCTACAGCTTCGCGACCGCTCCCGGCTCCGGCGACGCCATCGCCTCGGCGAAGGACTTCCGCGGCAAGAAGATCGCCTTCTCGCAGGGCCAGGCCCAAGGCGTGGTGGTGCTGCGCGCCCTCAAGGAGGCGGGCCTGAAGAACTCCGACGTCAAGCTGATCGCGCTGCCCAGCACGCAGTTCCTCACCGCACTCCAGTCCCGGCAGGTCGACGTGGCGCCGCTGGGCGAGCCGTCGCTGACCAAATACCTCGGCCAGTACGGCAAGGACGGCGCCAGGGCGGTCACCACCGACGTGGTGGACCTGCTGGCTGTCCTGTGGGCGCCCACCGAGGTCCTCAACGACGACGCGAAGGTCGCCGCCATCCGCAGCTTCATCCCGTTGTGGGCCAAGGGCGTGGTGTGGGCGTGGGAGAACACCGACCAGTGGATCAAGACCTACTACGTCAAGGACCAGGGCGTGACCACGGCGGACGGTGAGCGCATCGTCTCCTCGCTCTCGCAGCCGCAGTTCCCGCGCAGTTGGGACAAGGCCATCGCCTGGGAGCAGGAGACGGCCGACCTGATGGCCGAGGGCGGCTTCGTACCGAAGATCAAGGCCGAGACGTTGTTCGACCGCCGTTTCGAGGGCCTGGCGTCGCAGGCGGTACCGGCGAAGTACCAGGTGGCGTCATGACCGACATCCTGTCCAGGGCGCCGGCGGCCGAGCCGGCCGTGAAGGACCGCGTCCTGCCCGCGAAGGCCGCACCCGCCGGGCGTGTCGCGACCGCCGCGACCGGCACCAGGCGCCGGCTCGGCCCGGGGAAGGCCGTACCCTTCGCCCGGCTGACCGGCCCCGTGCTGGTGGTGGTCATCTGGTGGGCGGCCTCCGCCACCGGCTACCTCGACCCGCGCATCCTGTCGGGACCCGGCACCGTCGCCTCGACGGCGGTCGACCTGATCAGGAGCGGCCGGCTGCAGAGCAACGTGGCGGTCTCGCTGCAACGCGCCGGTTTCGGGCTGCTGTTCGGGGTGCTCGCGGGCGTCCTGCTCGCGGTGGCCGCGGGCCTGAGCCGCGCCGGCGAGTACCTGCTCGACGGCACCCTCCAGGTCAAGCGGGCGATCCCGTCGCTGGCGCTGCTGCCACTGATGATCCTCTGGCTCGGCATCGGCGAGCAGATGAAGATCACCGTGATCGCCCTCGGTGTCGCGGTCGTCATCTACATCAACACCTACGCCTCGCTCACCGGTATCGACCGCAGATACGTCGAACTCGGCGAGAGCCTCGACCTCACCCGGGTGCAGTTCGTCCGCAAGGTGGTGGTCCCCGGCGCGCTGCCCGGCTTCTTCGTGGGGCTGCGCCTCGCGGTCACCGCGTCCTGGCTGGGCCTGGTGGTGGTCGAGCAGGTCAACGCCACCAAAGGCCTCGGCTACATGATGTTCCAGGCGCAGCTGTACGCCCAGTCCGACGTGATCATCGTCGGCCTGGTGGTCTACGGAATCTTCGGCTTCGTGTCGGACGCGCTCGTGCGCGCCGCAGAACGGAGGGTGCTGTCATGGCGACGCACGCTGGCGGACTGATCGCGGAACGCCCAAGGCCGCGTGCCGAGGCCGCCGTCCGCACCACCCGTCTGGTGCGCTCCTTCGGCGACCGGGACGTCCTGCGGGAACTCGACCTGACCCTGGGGCAGGGGGAGTTCACCGCGCTGCTGGGGCGCAGCGGGTCCGGCAAGTCCACCCTGCTGCGCGCGGTCGCCCGGCTCGACCACGGGGTCGCGGGGTCCGGCGAGCTGAGCGTGCCCGAGCGGGTGTCGCTGTCCTTCCAGGACTCCCGGCTGCTGCCCTGGCTGCGGGTGCTGGACAACGTGGTGCTCGGCGTGCGCGGCAGGGACGCCAAGGAGCGCGGTACGAAGGCGCTGGCCGAGGTGGGCCTCGAAGGTCGGGAGCGCTCCTGGCCGCACGAGCTGTCCGGTGGCGAGCAGCAGCGCGCCGCACTGGCCCGCGCCCTGGTACGCGACCCCGAACTGCTGCTGGCCGACGAGCCGTTCGGCGCTCTGGACGCGCTCACCCGGATCAGGATGCACGACCTCCTGCGCGAGCTGTACGAGCGGCACCGTCCCGCCGTGCTGCTGGTCACCCATGACGTGGACGAGGCCGTGGAACTGGCCGACCGCGTCCTGGTCCTGGAGGACGGCCGGATCGCGGTGGACCTGGCGATCGACCTGCCGACGCCGCGCAGCCGCCGCGACCCGCGCTTCCAGGAGTATCGCGACACGCTGCTCGCCGCGCTCGGCGTGCACCACCAGGACACCTCCGCCCTGCCGCACCGCGAGGTCCCCTCCACCGACCCCGTGCATCCGCATCCGGGACCGGCCCCCGTCCCCGCCGCCGCGCCCACCGGCCTGCCGTACAAGGAGAAGAACCCCCATGACCCGCAGGACTGACCGCAAGCCGATGCACCTGAACGCGTTCCTGATGTCCGTCGGGCACCACGAGGCGGCCTGGCGGCTGCCGGAGAGCCCCGCCTCGGGCGGCACCGACCTCGCGCACTACCGGAATCTCGCGCGGATCGCGGAGCGCGGCAAGCTGGACTCCCTCTTCCTCGCCGACAGCCCGGTGCTGATGGGGGACCCGGGCCGCCGCCCCGCCAACAAGCTGGAACCCACCGTGCTGCTCACCGCGCTCGCCGGCGTGACCGAGCACATCGGCCTGATCGCCACCGCGTCCACCAGCTACAACGAGCCGTACAACCTGGCCCGCAGGTTCGCCTCCGTCGACCATGTCTCCGGCGGGCGGGCCGGCTGGAACATCGTCACCACCGCCGGCGCCGACGCGGCCCGCAACTTCGGCCTCGACGACACCCCGCTGCACCGCGACCGCTACCTGAGGGCGGCCGAGTTCGTCGACGTCGCGACCAAGCTCTGGGACAGCTGGGCCGACGACGCGGTCGTCGCCGACAAGGAGTCCGGTGTCCACGCGCTGGCCGACAAGGTGCGGAAATTCGACCACCGGGGTACGTATTTCCGGGTGGACGGACCGCTGAACGTGCAGCGCTCCCCGCAGGGCTACCCGCTGCTCGTACAGGCAGGCTCCAGCGAGGACGGCAAGGACTTCGCCGCCCGCTACGCCGAAGCGGTCTTCACCGCCCAGCAGACGCTGGAGGAGGCCGTCGCCTTCTACAAGGACGTCAAGCAGCGCGCGGTCGGCTTCGGCCGCGACCCGGAGGGCATCAAGATCCTGCCCGGCATCGTGCCCGTCATCGGCGACACCGAGGAGCAGGCGCGGGCGCTTGACGACGAACTCGACCGGCTGATCAGGCCCGAGTACGCGGTGCGGCAGCTGTCCAAGACGCTGCGCGTCGACCCGGCGAAGCTGGAACTCGACAAGGAGCTCCCGGCGGAGATCCCCACCGAGGACGAGATCGAGGGCGCCAAGAGCCGCTTCACCCTCATCGTGGAACTCGCACGGCGCGAGCGGCTGACCGTACGGCAGCTGATCGGCCGGCTCGGCGGCGGGCGCGGCCACCGCACCTTCGCCGGCACCGCGGAGCAGGTCGCCGACACCATCGAGCACTGGTACGACGCGGGCGCCGCCGACGGCTTCAACATCATGCCCGCGGTCCTGCCCTCGGGGCTCGAACTGTTCGTGGACCGGGTGGTGCCGATCCTCCAGGAACGCGGCCTGTTCCGCACCGAGTACACCGGAAGCACCCTGCGCGAGCACTACGGCCTGCCGCGCCCCGCCAACCGCCTCTTCGACACCGCGGACACCGCCGATACCCCCGGCGCCGGCCACCTGGGCATCGCACTCACGGAGGTTTCGTGACGGACTGTAGAACGACGACCTCCGGGCCGGCCGCCGCGGCGGCCGGCCCGGCCGTGCCGCCGCCCGGCTGGGTGCGCAGGCTGGGCGGCTACTGCCTGCGGCACCGGGGCGACCTGCTCGCCGCCTTCACCGGCGCGGTCGTCGCCGCGGTCGCCACCGCCGTGCTGCCGCTGGTGCTGCGGCACGTCGTCGACACCGTCGCGAGCGGCGCCGGCGGCTCGCTCGGCTGGTGGATCGCCCTGCTCGCCGGGCTCGGGGTGCTGCGCTTCGCTGCCGGCCACGCCCGCCGCTACCGGGCGGGCCGGCTGTCGCTCGGGGTGCAGTACGACCTGCGCAACGACGCGTTCGCGGCACTCCTGCGGCTCGGCGGGTCCCAGCAGGACGACCTGCGCACCGGGCAGATCGTCAGCCGCTCGATCTCCGACATCACGCTGATCCAGACGCTGCTCCAGTTCCTGCCGAACATGACGGGCAACGCCCTGATGTTCCTGGTCTCGCTGGTCTTCATGGCGCTGCTGTCGCCGCTGCTGACCGTGGTGGCACTGGTCGTCGGCCCGCTGCTGTGGCTGATCGCCATGCGCAGCCGCAAGGACCTCTTCCCGGCGAACTGGCACGCCCAGCAGGAGGCCGCGGAGGTCGCCTCCACCGTCGAGGCGGCCGTCACCGGGGTCCGGGTCGTCAAGGGCTTCGGACAGGAGCAGCGTGAACTGGCGGGCCTCGAAGGCAAGGCCCGCCGGCTGTTCTCCTCCCGGCTGCGGGTGGTGCGCTACACCAGCCGCTACACCCCCGCGCTCCAGGCAGTCCCCGCGCTCGGCCAGGTCGGGGTGCTGGCGCTGGGCGGCTGGCTCGCCCTGCACGGCAGGATCTCGCTCGGCACCTTCCTGGCCTTCACCAGCTACCTCGGCTCCTTCGTCACCCCGGTCCGCCAGGTCGCCACCCTGCTCACCGTCTGGCAGCAGGCCAGGGCGGGCACGGAACGCGTACTCGAAGTCATCGACGAGGCCCCGGTCATCACCGACGCGCCGGGCGCCGCCGACCTGCCCGCGGGACCGCCCGCACTGAGCTGGCAGGACGTCACCTTCGGCTACGGCAAGGGGCACGAGCCGCTGCTGCGCGGCTTCACCCTCGACGTCGCGCCCGGCGAGACCGTGGCCCTCATCGGACCGGCCGGCTCGGGCAAGTCCACCGCCGCCGCCCTGCTGCCGCGGTTCTACGACGTCGCGTCCGGCTCGGTGCGGGTCGGCGGCACCGATGTACGCGACCTGCGGCTCGACTCGCTGCGCGGCGCCGTCGGCTATGTCTTCGAGGAGAGCCTGCTGCTGTCCGACACCGTGCGGGCCAACATCGCCTACGGCGACCCCGATGCCAGCGACGAGCGGATCGTACGGGCCGCGCGCATCGCCCGCGCCGACGAATTCGTCGAGGGGCTTCCGCACGGCTACGACACCGTCGTCGGCGAGCAGGGCCTGACCCTCTCCGGCGGTCAGCGGCAGCGGGTCGCGCTGGCCCGCGCGCTGCTCGGCGACCCCGCCGTGCTGGTGCTCGACGACGCCACCTCCGCGATCGACGCCCAGGTGGAGTCCGAGATCCACGCGGGGCTGCGGACGGCGACCCGCGGGCCCACCACGCTGATCGTCGCGCACCGCAGATCCACCCTCGAACTCGCCGACCGCATCGCGGTGCTGGACGGCGGCCGGGTGGTCGACACCGGGACGATGGACGAGCTGCGGTCGAGGTCCGCGCTCTTCCGCAGCCTGCTGTCCGCCGCCGACGTCACCGAACAGGCCGGCGGCGCAGAGCGGCCCGCCGTCCAGGACCGCGACCCGGCCGAATACCTGCCCGCGGCCGACGACGGCACCGCGCCGCCCGCCGTCACCGCCGGCCTGTGGCGGCGTACCGGCGCGACCGCCGACCTGCGCAGCGACGACGCCGACCTCAAGGCCGCGCAGGCCATGGCGCTCAGCTCGGCCACCGCGGGCCGCGGCCGCGGCGGACCCGGCGCCGGGGTGCTCAGCTCGGCGCCGCCCACCCCCGAACTCCTCGACGGCCTGGCCAGGATGCCGCTGCCGGACGGCGACCCCGATGTGCCGGCGGCGGAGACCAGGGCCGCCGACCCGCGCTTCGGACTGCGGGCGCTGATCCGCCCCTTCCGGCTGCCGCTGCTGCTCGGGCTGCTGCTGGTCGCCGCGGACGCCGTCGCCCAGATCGCGGTGCCGATCCTGGTCAGACACGGCGTGGACGACGGTGTGGCCCGCCACTCCGGCACGGCCCTGCTGGCCGCGGCCGGCGCCGCCGCAGCCGTCGTCGGCGCCGACTGGCTCATCGGTGTCACCCAGACGCGCACCACGGGACGTACCGGCGAACGGCTGCTCTACACCCTGCGGGTGAAGACCTACGCACAGCTCCAGCGGCTCGGCCTCGACTACTACGAGCGCGAGCCCGGCGGCCGGATCATGACGCGGATGACCACCGACGTGGACGCGCTGTCCGGCTTCCTCCAGACAGGCCTGATCACCGCGGTCGTCAGCCTGCTGACCGTCGTCGGCGTGCTGGTCACCCTGCTGGTCGTCGACGCAGGACTGGCCGTGGTGCTGCTGTGCGTACTGCCGCTGCTGATCGGCGCCACCGCGCTCTTCCGGCACCACTCCGTGCCCGCCTACCACGAGGCCAGGGAGCGCATCAGCGCCGTCAACGCCTGCCTCCAGGAGAACGTCACCGCCATCCGCGTCACGCAGGCCTTCCGCCGCGAGGACCGCAACACCCGTGACTTCGCCGCGCTCGCCTGGGCCTTCCGCGACTCCCGGCTGCGCGCGCAGCGCTACATCGCCACCTTCTTCCCCTTCGTGGAGCTCCTGGGGGTCCTGTCGACGGCAGCCGTCCTCGCCGTCGGCGCGGGGCAGGTGCGCTCCGGGGCGCTGACGGCCGGCACCCTGATCGCCTTCCTGCTCTACGTGGACCTGTTCTTCTCCCCGATCCAGCAGCTCTCCCAGGTCTTCGACGGCTACCAGCAGGCCGTGGTCGGCCTCGGCCGGCTGCGGACGCTGATGCAGACCCCCACCGGCACGCCCGCGGCCGCGTCCCCGCTGCCGGTCGCCGAGCTGCGCGGCGAGATCGCCTTCGACCGGGTGTCCTTCGGCTACACGGGCGGCGGCGGCCAGGAGGTCCTGCACGGCGTCTCGCTGCGCATCGCGCCCGGCGAGACCGTCGCCCTCGTCGGGGCCACCGGCGCAGGCAAGTCCACGGTGATGAAGCTCATCGCCCGCTTCTACGACCCCACGTCGGGCGCGGTGCTCGTCGACGGGCACGACCTGCGCGTCCTCGACCTCGCGGAATTCCGCGCCAGGCTGGGGCTGGTGCCGCAGGAGGCACACCTGTTCAGCGGCACGGTGCGGGACGCCATCGCCTACGGCAGGCCGGGCGCCAGCGACGCCGAGGTGGAGGCCGCGGCCCGCGCGGTCGGCGCGCACGACATGGTCGCCGCGCTGCCGCTCGGCTATCTGCAGCCGGTCGGGGAGCGCGGCAGGAACCTGTCCGCCGGGCAGCGCCAACTGCTCGCGCTGGCCCGCGCGGAACTGGTCGACCCCGACATCCTGCTGCTGGACGAGGCCACCGCCTCGCTGGACCTGGCCACCGAGAGCCGGGTCGCCGCCGCGACCGAGGCGCTGACCCGGCGGCGTACGACGCTGGTCGTGGCGCACCGGCTGACCACCGCCGCCCGCGCCGACCGGATCGTGGTCATCGACCGCGGCACCGTCGTCGAGACCGGCACCCACACCGCGCTGCTGGCCGCCCAGGGCCCCTACCGCATGCTCTGGGACGCCTTCCGGCAGACCGGCGCGTCGGCGACCGTCGACGAGCTGGCGCCCGCCGCGGCACCGCACACCGACCCCATCACCGACCATCTCGTCAACGGGAGAGCACGATGACGCAGTACCGCCCCTTCGGACGCACCGGCGTCAAGGTCAGCCCGCTGTGCCTGGGCACCATGATGTTCGGCCCCCGGGGCAACCCGGACCACGCCGACGCGATCCGGATCATCCACCACGCCCTCGACTCCGGCATCAACTTCGTCGACACCGCCGACGTCTACTCGGCGGGCGAGTCGGAGACCATCGTCGGCAAGGCGCTGGCCGGCGGCCGCAGGGACGACGTCGTGCTGGCCACGAAGTTCCACGGCAGCCTCGGCAGCGACCCCAACGAGCAGGGCAACTCGCGCCGCTGGATCGTCCGCGAGGTGGAGAACAGCCTGCGCAGGCTCGGCACCGACTGGATCGACCTCTACCAGGTGCACAGGCCCGAGCCCGGCACCGACTTCGACGAGACGCTCGGCGCGCTGTCCGACCTCGTCCACCAGGGCAAGATCCGCTACATCGGCACCTCGACGTTCGAACCCTCGGCGATCGTGGAAGGGCAGTGGATCGCCGAGCGCAGGGGCCGCGAGCGGGTGGTGGCCGAGCAGCCGCCGTACTCGCTGCTGGCCCGCGGCATCGAGCGCGAGGTGCTGCCGGTGGCCCAGCGCCACGGTCTGGCCGTGCTGTCCTGGAGCCCGCTGGCCGGCGGGTGGCTCTCCGGCCGCTACCGCAAGGGTGTCGCGCAGCCGGTCTCCAGCCGTTCGGAGCGGCAGACCGCCCGCTTCGACATCGCCTCCGCCGAGAACGCGGCCAAGCTGGCGGCGGCCGATGCGCTGGCCGCGCTGGCGGAGGAGGCCGGGCTCACCCTGGTCCAGCTCGCGCTGGCCTTCGTGCTCCAGCATCCCGGCGTGACCTCGGCGATCATCGGCCCGCGCACCTTCGATCAGCTGGAGGGCCAGCTGGGCGCCGACAAGATCACGCTGGACCGGGAGGTGCTGGACCGCATCGACGAGATCGTGCCGCCGGGGGTGAACCTGTCGGCCCGGGACGCCGGTTACGTCCCGCCGGCCCTCACCGACGCCGCGCTGCGGCGCCGCTCGGCCTGATCCGCCGGCCCGCCCCGCACGGCGGGCCGGCCGTCCGCGTCCGCGCCCGTGTCGTGGGCGGGCGCGGACGGCGGAGCGGCAGGAAAACGCGGGCCTGCGGGCCCACGGTCAGGCCTGCGGGCCCACGGTCAGGCCTGCGGGCCCACGGTCAGGACGATCTTGCCGCGGGTGTGGCCCTCCTCGACCGCGCGGAGGGCGGCGGGGGCCTCGGCGAGCGGGAAGACGCGGGTCACGTGCGGGTCGAGGGCGCCCTCGACGACGAGGGCGGCCACCGCGCCGAACACCTCGCCCGTGCGGACCCTGACGATCGCGCTCCCCCCGAGGTCGGCGGCCAGCGACTTGTCCGCGCCGCTGACCAGCCGCGAGCGGTCGGTGAGCAGGTCGGCCACCTCGCGCAGCGACGCGCCGCCGACCAGGTCGAGCACACCGTCGACACCGGCGGGGGCCACCGCGCGCACCCGGTCCGCCACGCCCGCGCCCGAGGCGACATGGACCGCCCCCAGCGACTCGGTGAAGTCACGCTTGCCCGCGCTCGCCGTACCGATCACGGTCAGGCCCGCGTGCCGGGCGATCTGGGCCGCGGCCACGCCCACCCCGCCGCCGACGCCGTTGACCAGGAGCGTGGCCCCGGCCGGCAGCGAGAGCTGGACGAGCGCGTCGTACGCGGTGGCCGACGCGACCGGCAGGGTGGCCGCGTCCGTCCAGGACAGGGCGGCCGGCTTGTGCGCGGTGCCGTCGGCGGGGAGCAGGGTGTGCTCGGCGTAGCCACCGGTGTCCGTGCTGCCGAAGACCTCGTCGCCGACCGCGAAGCCCTCGACGCCTGAGCCGACCTCCTCCACCACGCCCGCGGCCTCGCTGCCGAACACCGACGGCAGGTCGGTCGGCGGACCGCCCGCCCGCCGGTAGCCGTCGCGCCGCTTCCAGTCGACGGGATTGACGCCCGCGGCCCGTACCGCGATCAGCAGTTGTCCTGGACCCGGCACCGGCCGGGGCAGGTCGGCGAAGCTCTCGGTCTCCGGGCCGCCGAAGGCGGTGTGGACGTAGGCGGTGGACATGGCGTGCTCCTCGGATGTGCGGGTCAGCGGTCGCCGGGGACCTGGAGGAAGTGGAAGAGGGTGTCGCGGCGGCGGGTGAAGCCGAGCGTCTCGTACAGCCGTATCGCGCCGGTGTTCACCGCGGCGGCGTGCAGGAAGGCGGTGTCGCCGCGGGCCGCGATGCCTGCCGCGGTGTGCAGCACCAGCCGTGTCGCCAGGCCCTGGCCGCGGTGCTCCTCGTCGGTGCACACCGCGCTGATCTCGGTCCAGCCGGGCGGCCGCAGCCGCTCCCCGGCCATCGCGACCAGCCTGCCCGCGCGGCGGATGCCGTAGTACGCGCCCATCCCGATCGTGCCGGGCAGGAAGGGGCCCGGCTTGGCCCGCTCGACCAGCTCCAGCATCTCGGGTACGTCCGCGGGCCCGAGCCGCACCGCCTCGGGGTCGTCACCGGCTTCCACCGCTGTCGCGACGAGCTGCACGCCCTGCCCGGACTGGCCGGTCGCCCAGCCCGCGGGCAGGGTCGGCACCCCGGCGATCGCGAACGGGTTCCCCGGGCCCACCAAAGTGGCCAGGTCGGCCCATGACCGCGGGTCCGCCGGGTCCGCGATCGCCACGAAGGGCGACACGTCGGCCCGGTAGCGGGCGGCGGAGCCGAACCTCTCGGCGAGGTGCCGGTGCGGGCCGGTCAGTGCCGCCCAGGCGGCGTTGTCCAGGACGTGCGGGTCGGCTGCGTCCCCGCCGGGACGCGGGTGCGGAGGTTCAACAAGGGTCGACATGGTCGGGAGGCTGCTCCGTTTCTGCGCCGGCCGTGTCGGCGCCCACCCTTGGCAACCCGCGGGGGGCGCGGGAAAATCCCGCTCGCGCGATCTTCCGCCGGTCAGAACCGCAGGCCCTCGGCGAGCAGGGCGAACTGCCGGTCGTAGAGCGCGACCAGGTCCACCTTGCCGTCCCGCTGCACCCAGTGCCGTACCACCGCCGTGGACACCGCGATCAGTGCGGCGGCGGCGCAGTGCACGTCGAGGTCGTCGGGGTCGCGGCCGGTGCGCTCGCTGATCACCGCCGCCACCACGTCCTGGCTGCGCTGCATCTCGTCCCAGGAACGCGCCCGGATCGCCGGGTCGGTGAAGCCGAGCCTGGTCCGCAGCAGCAGTTCGTCGTGGTCGGCGGCGATCAGCTGCCCGAGCGAGTCGGTCAGCGCGTGCCGGATCGACTCGATGATCGGCTCGCCCGGCGGGCGGGCCCGCAGCGCCTCGACGAGCGCGGGGTCGTACTCGTCGCTGAGGACCACGTCCTCCTTGGTGGGGAAGTAGCGGAAGAAGGTGCTGGGGGAGACCTCGGCCGCGTCGGCGATCTGGTCGACGGTCGTCGCCTCGTAGCCCTGGGCGGCGAAGAGGCGGTAGGCCTCGCGCCTGATGGTCTGGAGGGTGCGCAGCTTCTTGCGCTCCCGCAGGCTCAGTTCCGGCGCGGCCGGGGTCTCCTTGGTGGTCATGCGAGAGATTGTCCGTGGTCGGCGGTGGGTGTGGCGACCTCCCGCGCGGACGGGACGGTGCCTGCGGGCTCCGCCGCCTTCTCGCCGTGCTGCGTCCGCGCCGCCCTGGCGGGCAGGAAGAACCCCGCGAGGACGGCCGCGGCCAGCGCGATGGCCGCGCACACCAGCAGCGCCAGGCTCATGCCGTGCACGAAGGCCCGGTGCGCCGAGTCCAGCAGGTCCGGGTCGCGCAACCGGGCCGCCACCGCGTCCGCGGCGCTCACCGAGTCGCGTGCCTCGGCCGCGGCCGGGCGGGGCAGGCCGTCCGTGCCCAGCCTGGCCAGGTAGCCGGCGCTCAGCAGGCTGCCGAGGCCGGCCACCCCGAGCACGCCGCCGACCTGCTGCACGGTCTCCAGCAGGCTGGTGCCCCGGCCCGAGCGTTCGGCGGGCAGTACCGCCATCACCAGGCTGGTCGCGGGCACCACGGCGAGGCCGAAGCCGAAGCCCGTCATGGTCAGCCACAGCGCGGCGTAGCCGTACCCGTCGCTTGCGCCGGTGGCCGCGCCGGCCACGGTGCCCGCGGCGAACACCAGCAGCCCGCACGACACCACGACCCGTGTGCCCAGCCGCGGCACCAGCGTCTCGCCCAGCGTGGCGGCGGCCATCAGCCCGCCGATCAGCGGCAGTATCCGCAGTCCGGTGCCGAGCGCGTCGTGCCCGAGCACCGCCTGCAGGTACTGCGGGACGACGAAGAGGATGCCCATCAGCGCGAAGTTCACGAACACCGCGATCAGGGTGCCCCAGCGGAAGCGCGGATCGGCGAAGAGCCGCAGGTCGACCAGGGGGTGCGCGCACCGGCGCTGCCACAGCGCGAAGGCTGTGAGCAGCACGGCGCCGCCGCCGACGCCGCCCAGCACCTGCGGGCTGCCCCAGCCGTCGTCCGGGACCAGGATCGTGCCGTAGACGAGTGCGGTGATGCCGAGTGCGCTGAGCACGGTCCCCCCGATGTCGAACGGTACGGCCGCGGCGCGGTCCCTGGTCCGGTCGGAGGGCAGCAGCCAGAGGCACGCGGCGAGCGCCAGCACGACCACCGGCACGTTGAACAGGAACACCGAGCCCCACCAGAAGTGGCCGAGCAGCCAGCCGCCGACCAGCGGTCCCACCGGCAGGCCGATCGCGGTGGCCGCCGTCCACACCCCGATGGCCTTGGGGAGTTCGGCGGCGCCGAACACCCGTGGCAGGACGGCCATCGACACCGGCATGATCATCGCCGCGGCCAGTCCGAGCACGGTCCGCACCGCGATCAGCTGTCCCGGCGAGTCCGCCTGGGTGCCGGCCAGTGACGCCAGGCCGAAGAGCGTGATGCCGCCGACCAGGACGCGCTTGTGGCCGTAGCGGTCGCCGATCAGCCCGACCGGCAGCATCGCCACCGAGAGCGCCAGCAGGTAGCCGCCGTTGATCCACTGCAACTGGGCGCTGTCGGCGCCCAGTTCGCCGGACAGGGTGGGCAGCGCGACGGTGATGACGGTGCTGTCGAGGCCGATGATCAGCACGCTCAGCGTCAGGGCGGCGAGCGCCCACCAGCGGCGCGGGGAGTGGGCGAGCGGGGGAGGGGCGGGCACGGGGACGGGCATGACTGCCTCCTGAGAGTCGACTCGTTAAAGACAGTAACTCCCAGGAGGTGCTCGTCTGTCAAATGAAAGTAAGCTTTCAGTTTGCCTTGCGGTGCCCCGACGCCTTCTTCGCCGCCGCCGTCCCCGTCTTCTTGGCCGCCGACTTGGCCGCGGTCTTCTTGGCGGTGCTCCTGCCGCCGGTGGTCTTCTTGGCCGCGGTCTTCTTCGCGGCCGCCTTCTTCGCCGGGCGCTTCCCGCTCCCGCCGCCGCGCTCGCCCTTCGTGCCGAGCTCGGTGACGGTCGCGTGCCGCCCCTCGTCGCCCCGGCTGTCCTTGGCCTGGTCCACCGAGGCCTGGAGCGCCGCCATCAGGTCGACCACCTGGCCGCCGCCGCCCTCGCCGGCCGCCGCGGGCGGCTCGGCGCCTTCCAGCTTCGCCGTCACCAGCGCCTCGACCGCGGCCGCGTACTCGTCGTGATAGGCCGACAGGTCCGCCTCGCCCAGCGCGTCGATCAGGGTGTCGGCGAGTTGCAGCTCGTTGTCGCTGATGTTGACCTTGCCGCGCGGGACCGCGTCGGCCGCCGAGTTCAGCTCGTCGGGCCAGCGAAGCGTCTGGAGCAGCAGGATGTCGTCGCGTGCCGTGATCAGCGCCAGGTGCTCCGAATTGCGCATCGCGAACTTGCCCACCGCGGCCTTGCCCGAGCGGGCCAGTGCCTCGCGCATGAGGACGTACGGCTTGTTCGCGGTCGGTGAGGACGGCGCGAGGAAGTAGGGCGTGTCCAACTGCATCGCGTCCACCGAGGCCGCCTCGACGAAGCCGCTCACCTCGATGGTCTTGGCGGTCGGCAGCGGCAGTGCCTGGAGGTCGGCGTCGGTGACCTCGACCAGCTGGTCGTCCGGGGTCTCGAAGGCCCGGCCGATGTCGGAGGAGGTCAGCACCTCCTCGTCCAGTTCGCAGGTCTTCTGGTAGCGCACCCGGCCCTGGTCGGCCAGATGGATCTGCCGGAAGCTGATCTTGTGGCTGGACACCGCGGATCCGAGCTTCACCGGGATGGAGACCAGCCCGAAGGCCAGGGTCCCGCTCCAGACGCTGCGCATAGCATGTCCTTTTTGTCAGGCTATGGGATCTTTATCGTATGCCGATCACCGAGATCGAGGGCCGCAAGATCAAGCTCAGCCACCTCGACCGGGTGCTCTGGCCGGACACCGGCACCACCAAGGGCGAGCTGCTCCACTACTACGCGAGCGTCGCCGAGGTCCTGATCCCGCACTGCGCGGGGCGCCTCGCCAGCTTCGTCAGGACGCCTGACGGAGTGCAGGGCCAGCGCTTCTTCCAGAAACGGCCGCCCGCAGGTACCCCCGACTGGGTGACGACCGCCGAACTGCTCAGGAGCAGCGGCGAACTCATGCCGCAGGTCCGGGTCGACGACCTCGCCACCCTGATGTGGGCCGCGAACCTCGCCTGCGTCGAGATCCACACCCCGCAGTGGAAGGCCGCGTCGCCCGGCACCGCCGACCGCCTGGTCGTCGACCTCGACCCAGGACCGGACCGTACCGTCGTCGACTGCTGCCAGGTGGCGCTCCTGCTGCGCGAACGGCTGGCCGCCGACGGCATCGAGACCTGGGCCAAGACCAGCGGCTCCAAGGGCCTGCACCTCTACGCGGCGCTGCGGGACGCCGACTCGCGCCAGGCCTCCGCATACGCGCGGCGGATCGCGCAGGAACTCGAGCGCGCGCACCCCGACCGGGTGGTCTCCCGGATGGCCAAGGAGGACCGGGCCGGGCGGGTCTTCATCGACTGGTCGCAGAACTCGGCGAAGAAGACCACGGCGACGCCCTACACGGTGCGGGCGCGCCCGGAGCCGACGGTCTCCACGCCGCTCGCCTGGTCGGAGGTGGCCGACGCGGCCGGCCCCGCCGACCTGGCCTTCACCATCGCCGACGTCCCCGGGCGCATCGCCGCCCACGGCGACCTCCTGGCCCCCCTGCTCGCCGGGTCCGCGGCGGCGCCGCTCCCCTCATGAGGCGTCCGCCGCCCTCCGGCACCGCGGGAGCCCGCGGCGGCCGCGGGCCGTGACGGCATGTCACCCACCCGCCGCGGGCGGCACTCGACGTCACCACGGCCGGGCTACCCGCGCGGCTCCCCGTACCAGCGCCAGCCCGTCAGCCGCTCGCGGCCCGGCAGGGCGGTCCGCCCGGTCGACCACAGCAGCCCGGGCCACGGCTCGGCGTCGGCGGGCGCGTCGGGGAAGAGCCGGTGCAGCGTCCTGGCACACAGGCCTGCGGGCGGCTCGAAGGGCAGGCCGAGCCCCGCGGTGATGTCGCGGGTGTGGACCAGCGTCTCGACCACGCCCATCGCCGCGAAGCCCTCCGGGTCCGATGCGCCGAAAACGTGGTGCGCCCGTGCCTCGGGGGACGCGGTGCGGACCATGGCGGTCAGCAGTCCGCCGCAGCCGTCCAGCACCTGCATCAGGCCCGCGACTCCCTCGCCGCGGTCCACGAAGATCGTGGACGCGGGCCCGCCCGGGGTCTCCCGGCGCCAGGTGACCGGCACATGGGTGGTCAGCGGGGGCACCCGCGGGGCGAGTTGGAGCGCGTACGCGAACAGGTCGTCGGCCAAGTGCTCCGCGGTCTGCCACCCGGTCCACTCCAGGTCGCCCGCCGCCGAGTCCCAGGCGCTGTCGGGGACTTCGCGCAAGGCGGTCACCGACAGGTGTACGGCCAGGTCGACGTCGTCGGCGGTCACGGGCCCCGGGGTGTGCTCAGCTGCGGATGTCATGCCCGGCACCGTACAACCCGCGGCGCCACCGGCCGCCGGTCAGTGCCCGGTGGCGAAGACCCGCCGGGCCGCCACCGCCGCTCCGCCGCGCGCCCACGCCTCGAAGGGCAGCGGCCGCACGACGAGGTCGCAGTCGGCGGCGGCGCCGAAGGCCTGGGCGCGGAAGGCCTCGCGGACCGCGTCGGCGAACAGGTCGTAGGAGGCCACACCCTCACCGGAGATGATGATGCGCTGCGGGCCGACGAGGTTGGCGACCGAGGCCATCGCGAGGCCGAGCGCGCGCCCGGCGCGTGCGAAGACCTCGCGTACGGCCGGGTCGCCGGCGTGCGCGCGCCGGACCGCCGCCGCCATGGTCAGGTCCGGGTCGCCGGTGGCCTGCCTGGCCTGCTCGGTGATCGCGTGGGTGGCGGCGACGGCCTCCACGCACCCGGTGTTGCCGCAGGTGCAGACCCGGTCGCCGCCGACCGGCAGATGCCCCGCCTCGCCGGAGACGCCGTACGCCCCCGACAGCACCCGCCCGTCGACGGCGATGCCGCAGCCGATCCCGGCCCCCACCGTGACCAGGGCGAACGACGAGAGACCCGCGCCGGCACCGAACCACTGCTCGGCCACGGTCAGCGCGCGCACGTCGTTCTCCACCACCGCGGGCACGCCGGTGGCCGCCTCGACCAGCCGGGCCAGCGGTACCTGCCGCCAGTCCAGGAACGGCGAATACTGCACGATCCCGGTCCGCGGGTCGACATCGCCCGCGAGGGTGACACCGATGCCGTGCACCCCGCCAGGCGACTCGGCGCCTGCCGCCGCCTCCGCCCCGCCGGCCCCGCGCAGCCGGCCCACCATCCGGGCGACCGCCCGTACGGTGCTGTCGACGTCCCGCGAGGTCAGCGGGGCGCGGCGGGCGGCGATGGGGGCCGCGGTCAGGTCGGTGAGGACACCGATCAGCTCGTCCGCGGTCACCTTGACCCCGACGAAGCGCGCGCGTTGCGCCCGCACGGCCATCGGCGTCGCGGGCCTGCCACTGGTCCGCTCCCCCTCCGCACGGCCCAGTTCGGCGATCCAGCCGTCGGCCAGCAGGGGAGCGGAGACCTTGGTGACCGCCCCGGGGGACAGGCCGGTGCGCCGCCCCAACTCCGCGCGGGTGAGGGGGCCGTGCACCAGAAGCGTCCGGAAGACCAGGGCTGCGGCGGGCGGGCGGCCGACGGGCGTCATGCCCGCGACCTTACCTTTCCACCGGAAACCGAGAGGGTCCGCCACGGCCTGCCCGCAAGACCCGGATGCCGCGCAACCTGCGGGATCGCCTCCAGGCATATGTTGACCATGGAAGGAAAGTCCGCCTAGATTCGGCCGAACCCGAGGAAAGGACTGCGCCATGCAGAACGCCACCGCACGGACCGTCTCCCTGCGTGCGGCGGGCACCGCCCTGGTCGTCGAGTTGACGGAGCCGGTGCCGCGTGTCCTGCACTGGGGCGCCGACCTCGGCGAGCTGTCCGACGCCGACACCGCCGCGCTCAGCCTCACCGCGGAAGCCGCGGTCCTGAACAACTCCATCGACCGGCCGCGCCGCTTCACCGTGTGGCCCACCGAGGCCGACGGCTGGTCCGGCACCCCCGCCCAGGAGGGCCACCTCGCGGGCGGCGCCGCCGCGCCCGGCCCCGTGCTCACCGGCAGCACCCACCGGGAGTCCGCCGCGGGCGGCGGCGAGATCGTCCTCGCGATGACGGACGGCACGACAGGACTCGACATCACCGTCACCTACCGCCTGGAGCCCTCGGGCGTGCTCGGCGTCACCGCGGACCTCACCCGCAGCCCTGACGCCGGCCCCGAACCGTACGACCTGACCCGGGTCACCACCCTGCTGCCGCTGCCGGCCAGGGCCACCGAGGTGCTGGACTTCACCGGCAAGTGGAGCCGGGAACGCCAGCCGCAGCGCCGCCCGCTCGGCCACGGCAGCCATGTCCGCGAGGTCCGGCGCGGCAAGCCGGGCCTGGACTCGCCGTACCTGCTGACCGTCGGCGTCCCCGGCTTCGGCTTCCGGGACGGCGAGGTGTGGGGCGTGCACGTCGCCTGGAGCGGCGACCAGCGCTACCTGGCCGAACAGCTCCCCGAGGGCGCGGGCGTCCACGCGTCGGTCCTCGGCGGCGGCGAGCTGCTGCGCTCCGGCGAGATACGCCTCGCCCCGGGCGCCACCCACCGCACCCCGGTCTGCCACTTCGCCTGGTCGGCGGACGGCCTCGACGGTCTCGCCGACCGCTTCCACACCCTGCTGCGGGACCGGCCGGGCCATCCGAGCACCCCGCGGCCCGTGGTGCTCAACAGCTGGGAAGCGGTCTACTTCGACCACGACCTCGACCGGCTGCGCAGGCTCGCCGACCGGGCCGCCGAGGTCGGGGTCGAACGCTTCGTGCTGGACGACGGCTGGTTCACCGGCCGCCGCGCCGACGACGCCGGGCTCGGCGACTGGCACGTCGACCCCCGGGTGTGGCCCGAAGGGCTGTCCCCCCTGGTCGACCACGTCCGCGCCCTCGGCATGGACTTCGGGCTGTGGGTCGAGCCGGAGATGATCAACCCCGACTCCGACCTGGCCCGCGAGCACCCGGACTGGATACTCGGCCCCGCCCGCGGGCTCGGCCCCTCCTCCCGCAACCAGTACGTGCTGGACATCTCGCACCCCGGGGCCTACGCCCACCTCCTGGACCGGCTCGACACGCTGGTCGGCGAGTACGGCATCGCGTACCTCAAGTGGGACCACAACCGCGAGCTGCACGAGGCGGTGCACGCCCCCGGCGACCGGCCCGCGGGACACGCCCAGGTCGAGGCGTTCTACCGGCTGCTCGACGCGCTGCGCGAGCGGCACCCCGCACTGGAGATCGAGAGCTGCGCCTCCGGCGGCGGCCGGATCGACCTGGGCGTGCTGTCCAGGACGGACCGGGTCTGGACCTCCGACTGCAACGACCCGGTGGAACGCCAGGCCATCCAGCGCTGGACCGGCCAGCTGCTGCCGCCGGAACTCATCGGCGCCCATGTGGGAGCCGCCGAGAGCCACACCACGGGCCGGGTCACCGCCGACACCTTCCGGCTGGCCACGAGCCTTTTCTGCCACCCCGGGATCGAGCAGGACCTCACCGCGTGCTCCCCGCAGGAGCTGGCTGCGATCACCGCCTGGACCGCCCTCTACCGCGAACTGCGCCCGCTGCTGCACACCGGCAGGCAGGTCCGAGCCGACCTGCCGGGCGACGCCACCCTGCTCCACGGTGTCGTTGCCGCCGACTCGTCGGCCGCGCTCTACTGCTGGGCGCGGGTGGCCACCTCCCCCGAGGGGCAGTCGGGCCGGGTGCGGCTGCCGGGTCTCGCGCCCGACACCGGCTACCAGGTCCGGATCCGTACCGACCTCGGACTGCCGTCACTGCACCAGACCGCGGGGCCCGCGTGGTTCACCGCGGCCCTCGAGGACTGGGTGCCGCTGCCCGGGGCGGTGCTGGCCGGGGCGGGGCTGCCGATGCCGACGCTGAACCCGGGGCACGCGCTGCTGGTCGAGGTGCGCGAGGCCTGACCTGGCGGGGCGGGTGCGGGGGCCGGACCGGCCGGGCCCGGCCCGGGGGCCAGGTCCGGGTCCCGGCACCGTCCCGTATATGGTCCGTTCGGCCCACCCTGGCTGCGGTGGCACAGCGCACTGGCCAGGGTGCTGAACCAGGGATCCGTGCCGGGGGTCCCGACCGGACGACGGGACCAGGAGCGCACCCGATGGACCTCAGCAGCACCGTGGACAGCCTGATGGACGGCCTCACCGCCGACCTCGTCCGGCTGGCCTCGATCCCGTCGATCGCCTTCCCCGGCCATCCGCGCTCCGAGGTCGTCAGGGCGCACGACCTGCTGGTGGAACTGCTGCGGGACGCGGGGGTCGGGCACGTCGAGAGCCTCGACCTGCCCGACACCGCGCCGGTCATCTACGCCGAGGTCCCGCCGCCTGACCCCGGTGCCCCGACGGTGCTGCTCTACGGCCACTACGACGTCCAGCCGCCCGGCGACGAGTCGCTGTGGCTGTCCCCGCCCTTCGAGCCGA
This sequence comes from Streptomyces sp. NPDC049040, assembly GCF_043197715.1. Lineage (NCBI taxonomy): Bacteria > Bacillati > Actinomycetota > Actinomycetes > Kitasatosporales > Streptomycetaceae > Streptomyces > Streptomyces sp. NPDC049040. Next base: position 27,220 of record NZ_JBICTO010000024.1, on the reverse strand, counting down.
CCCCGGTCGAGGGCGGGCTGCGGGCCCGCGGCATCGCGGACGACAAGTCCAATGTCATCGCCCACCTGGGAGTGCTGCGGGCCTACGGCGGCCGGCCGCCCACCGGGCTGAAGATCGTGCTGGAGGGCCAGGAGGAGTACGGCAGCGCCTTCGACGACCACCCGCCCACCGACCCCGAGCGGTTCGCCTGCGACGCCATGGTGATCGCCGACATGGGCAACCTGCGGCCGGGCACCCCCACCTTCACCACCGGGCTGCGCGGTGTCGCCGAGGTCGTGGTCGAGGTACGCACCCTGGCCGAGGCCCGGCACAGCGGCGGGTTCGGTGGCGCGGCCCCCGACGCGCTGCTCGCCCTGGTCCGCGCGCTGGCCGGGTTGCACGACGAGCACGGCGACGTGGCGGTGGCGGGTCTGCGCCGCGACGAGTGGGGCGGGGTCTCGTACACCGAGCAGGAATTCCGCGAACTGGCAGGAGTGGCCGACGGGATGCCGCTCATCGGCAGCGGCGGTCTGGGGGAGCGGCTCTGGAGCGGGCCGGCGATCACGGTGATCGGCCTCGACGCCCCGGCCGTGGACGGTGCCGCCTCCGCGGTGGTCCCCTACGCACGCGCCAAGCTCAACCTGCGCGTGCACCCGCGGCAGGACCCGCGGCAGGCCACCGACGCGCTGGTCCGGCATTTGCGTGAACACCGGTCGTACGGGATCGAGTTGACGGTCACGCCGATCGACGCCGGCCCAGGCTTCGAAGCGGCCGTCGAGGGTCCCGCCTACCGCGCGGCCCGTATCGCGCTGCGTGAAGGCTGGGGCAGCGAGCCGCAGTTCGCGGCGAGCGGCGGCTCCATCCCGCTGGTCAACGGGCTCGCCAAGGCCGCGCCGCGGGCGGAGGTGCTGCTCTTCGGCGCGCAGGACAGCATGTGCAACCTGCACGCCCCCAACGAGCGGGTGCTGTTCTCGGAGTTGCGCGGCGCGGTGATCGCCGAGGCGGCCTTCCTCCGCGAATACGCCACGGCTTTCCGCGCGGCGGCCGGCCCGCGGTGAGCGGCCGGTGATCCGGCGGGGGCGGACCCTCCGTCCGGCGGCCGCTTTCCATGCTTTTCCTCCCGTTGTGCGGATTTGTCGCACGCTCTGCAATTGCCACCTGCCCGTGCACGCAACGAATGCAATTGCATCGGGAATTGCAGCCGCAGTTGCCGGGTAGAGGGGTGTGTGAGCGCCGCGATCCGCGGTGCCGAAGCGACTGATGTGCCGGGTGGCTCAGGAAGAGGCGATGCCCCGTGGAGCAGCGGATCGTCAATGGAGTGCAGGCCAGCAGTATTTCAGGGGTGGAATGGATCAAGAGTGGCCGCAGCAACCAGAGCGGCAACTGCGTCGAGGTGGCCCGACTGCCCGGCGGGGGCGTGGCCTTCCGCAATTCCCGCCACCCCGAGGGCCCGGCTCTGGTATACACGCAAGCAGAGATGACCGCATTCGTCGAGGGCGCCAAGGACGGCGACTTCGACGCTTTCACGGTGTGAAGCCCGCCGTTTGACGTCCAAGGGGCGAAGTGCGGGCTTCGCGGTGCAATACTGGCCCGGCCAGTATGACTCGGGAGCCCGCATGTCCGCTCAAGCGCAGCCCGTATCGCCGTTACCACTGTTCGAACGCCGCCCCGACATGGGAGCGCGGGCCATGTCCCGGGTGCTCGGCAACTACCTGCGGGCCCTGCGCGAGAGCCGCGGGTGCAGCCCGGCCACCGCGGGCAGCCACATCCGTGCCCACGCCTCGAAGATCAGCCGGATGGAGACCGCCCACGTCTCCCTCAAGGCACGCGACGTCGACGAACTGCTGCAGCTCTACGGTGTCTCCGAGGTCGAGCGCGCCGAGATCGCCGGCCTGGTGCAGCGCGCCGCGGGCCCCGACTGGTGGCAGCCCTACGGCGAGATCGTCCCCGACTGGTTCCAGGCGCTCATCGGTCTTGAGCGGGACGCGCACCTGGTGCGCACCTACGAGACCCAGTTCGTACCCGGCCTGCTCCAGACGGTCGCCTACGCGCGGGCGGTGGTGCAGAGCGGGCACCGGCTCGCCCCCGCCGAGGAGAACGCGCGGCGGGTCGAGCTGCGGCTGGAGCGGCAGCGCCGGATGGCCGAACCCGGCGCGCCCGTGCTGTGGGCACTGATCGACGAAGGAGTGCTGCACCGCCCGGTCGGTGGCAAGGCCGTGATGCGCGAGCAATTGCAGCACCTGCTCGACGTCCTGCGCCGGCCCGGCATCCGGCTCCAGATCGCCTCGTACTCCGCGAGCGCCGCCGCCACCCCGGGGGCCGCCGTGACCTATCTGCGATTCGCTCAGGGCTTCCTGCCCGACGTGGTGTACCTGGAGCACATGACGAGCGCGGTCTACCTCGATCGCCTCGACGACGTCGACCGCTACCGCGCCGCACTCGACGAGCTCAGCGCGCTGGCGGCGACTCCCGCCGAGAGCCGGTCACTTCTGGAAGACGCCCTGCGCCGCTACCAGTGACACGCGCGCGGGCGGAGCCCCGGCCGGCGTGGCGCCCGCCGGGGCGGCGGCAGGTGGTCAGCCGACGATGCGGCCGACGCCGCCGAACTCGATCCACTCCATGCTCGGCTGCTTCGGCACCAGGTCCGTGTCCGGGCGCCAGGTGGAGACCTCCACCAGGCCGGGCTCCAGGATCTCGGTGCCGTCGAGGAAGCGGGCGACGTCCTGCTCGCGGCGGACCTCGCCCCAATTCCCGCCGGTGCTGCGGTCCATGAACTCGGTGACGCCCCGCCGGGTCTCCTCGTCCTCGCTGACCAGCTGGCACACCACGAGGAAGCTGCCGGGCGGCACCTTGGCCGCCGCCCGCCGCACCACGTCCGCCGGGTCGTCCCTGTCCGGGATGCAGTGCAGCACCGAGACGAAGAGCACCGCGACCGGCTCGTCGGTGTCGATCAGCCGCTTGACCTCGGGGTGCGCCCAGATCGTCTCGGTGTCGCGCATGTCCGCCTGGATCACCGCGGTGTTCTCGTTCTGCTCCAGCAGCGCCCGGCCGTGCGCCAGCACTATCGGGTCGTTGTCGATGTAGACCACCCGGGAGGCGGGGTCGATCCGCTGGGCCACCTCGTGGACGTTGTCCTGTGTCGGCAGGCCGGACCCGTGGTCCACGAACTGCCGTATCCCGTAGTCCTCGGCGAGGCGGCGTACCACCCGGCGCAGGAACGACCGGTTGTTCAGGGCGAGGATCTTCGTGCTCGGAACCTGCTTGAGCAGTTCTTCCGTGGCCGCGCGGTCCGCGGGGTAGTTGTCCTTCCCGTCCATCAGGAAGTCGTACATGCGGGCCACGCTCGGCACCGTCACGTCGATCTTGTCCGTCAGTGGTGCGTCCCCGTCGTCCATCGGGTTCCTCACGGCATCGTCGGCCAGGCTCAGGCGAGTTGGGAGTGATCTGGAGCACTCCATCCTAGGCACCCCGAGGGTCACGGTCGAGACCGCGACCGGCAACACCGGCCCCAGCCGCCCCGCCGCCGGATAGGCGCCGGTCAGCGCCCGGCGGCCAGCCACCCCTCGAAGGTGGTCGTGCCGCGCGGCCCGTCCGCGGTGGGCAGCAGCCCGCCGCCCGCCATCGCCCGCCCGGTCGCGCCCGGCATCCGCAGTGGCAGCACCAGCCGGCGGCTGCCCCTCGCCTTCAGCAGCTGCCGCGCCATATCGGCCATCTGCTCCTCGCGCGGCCCCGCGAGTTCCGGGGCCATGCCCTGCGGCGGCGCCACCGCAAGCCGGACCAGCTCCGCCGCCACCTCCGCCACCGCGACGGGCCGGGTGAGCATCCTCGGCACCACCGCGACGGGCCCTGGCGCCAGTGCGAGCACCTGCCCGGCGAACTCGTGGAACTGCGTGCACCGCAGCACCGTCCACGGCACCCGGCTCGTCGCGAGCAGCTCCTCCTGGCGGCGCTTGCCCTCGTAGTAGCCGAGGTCCACCCGGTCGACGCCGACGATGGACAGTGCCACGTGGTGGCGCACCCCGGCCCGCTCCTCGGCGGCCAGCAGGTGGCGGCCGACCGCGTCGAAGAACCTGAACGAGGCCTTGCGCCTGGCGGTCTGCACATTGGTCACGTCGATCAGCGCGTCCACCGACACCAGGGCGCCGTCGAGGTCGGTCGCGGTGGCCAGGTCGACACCGCGGGAGCGGGCCAGCACCACCGGCTCGTGCCCTGCGGCGACCAGCTCGTCCACCACGTGCCGCCCGGTCAGCCCCGTTCCGCCCGCCACAGCCACTCGCACAGTCCCGGCTCCTCTCGCCGTACCGGCCGCGTCGGTCACGGCCTCGACGGGCAGGGCGGGGGCCCGCCGCAACAGGGCGGGCAGGCATCCCGTACGGCCCCTTACGGCAGCATAAGCACGGATTCCGCCGGTGCGGGATTCCCGGCACCGCGGCATACGGGCGGCAACGGGAAGCCGGACAGCGGCCGCACCGGTGGCGATCGTGCGATGCCCGCCAGGGCTCAGCCGGTGACCGGCAGCGCGTTGTACGCCCGCGCCACCACCGCAGGCGCCTGCGCCGCACGGGCTCCGGCAGGCCACCGCAGGGTCACCTCGCGCGACTCGCCCGGCAGCAGCCACAGGCAGTTGTCGTCGGCCAGTGCGGGGAGGGCCGGTCCGCCGGACCGCGGTGCGGCGAGCGACAGCCCTACCATCGCGGCCGGCGATGTGCCGGTGTTCGCCACCGTCGCGGCGACCGCCGCGGGTCCCGCCGGGCGGGAGTCCACCGACAGCCGTACGTTCGGCAGGCCGTTGAGCGAGCGCATGTCCGTCGGTGTGCGGTAGCGCCAGTAGTCGTTGGCCGACAGCAGGGCCCCGTCGGCCCCGGTCAGCCGCAGGCGCAGCAGGTGGGTGGCGGGCAGGGCGCGGGTGAAGGGTACGGCGAAGGCGTCGGTGACGCTGCCGGCCGCCAGGTCGGCGGCGCTCAGGGAGGGGCCGCCGATCGGCCGCCCGCCGAGGTCGTACAGCTGCGCGGCGACCGTCGCGCCGCGCAGCGCCGCCCCGGTGTGGTTCGCTGCCAGCACCGTGCCGTCCGCCGGGTCCGCCTGGACGTGCACCGGTTCGCAGCCCTTGCGGGCGCCGTAGTAGGCCCCGCTCATGTCGAGGCCGTGCCCGCAGACGGGCCACACCGCGGTGTGCAGCGCGGGATGCGGCAGCGCGGGGGGCAGGGCGCCCGCGCCGCGCCACATCCGGTTGTTCCAGGCCTCGAACATCGCGCGCATGCTCTCGTAGTCGACGAACTGCCCCTTGCGGCACAGTTCCTCCGCCGACGCCGAGGTGCCGAGGCGGTCGCCGACCGCCCTGTGGTAGGTGTCGCCGTGCCGTCCGCCCGTGCCGCCCAGCCCGCCCGACCTGCCGCTGCGCGGACTGACCCGGGCTGTACGCACCGGGACCGCCGCGGAACCGGGTCTGCTGAGGGACGTCGGGTTCTTCGGCATGTGCACCGCTCCGTTCGGAAATGAGAATGAGGGTGGTGAAGGGGACGGGACGACGGGCAGGGACGGCTGTGACAAGGGGGGATGACACGGAATGTGCTGGACTCCGCCCGCCCCGGGGGATGGGCGCGGGCGGAGTCTGACAACGTTGCCACATCGTATTGACAACGTTGCCAACGCGCAGTCTGCTCTGCCACGCGCGACAGTTCAAGCCGATCAGGTGAATTTACCCCGGTCCGTGACCGGTCCGACACGGACATGACGACGGGGGCCGACGGCCGCCGCCGCCGACCCCCACCGCGGGTGGGCCTCCCGGTCAGCCGACCGGGTAGCTCACCACGTCCACCGGCACCGTGGCGGTGCCCTGCGCCGCCGCACCATGGTCGTTGATCACATGGTCGATCACGCCGGCGCCGTTCAGCGACACCGTCAGCAGGTCGTGGAAGAGCACGCCCTTCCTGACCGGCGCCTCGAAGCTGTGCGACACGTGGATCGTCGGGTCGACGTTGAAGAAGCAGTAGCTGCCGAGACCCCAGCCCTCGTGGTGCCGGACCGAGTCCGCGACCTTGTACGCCGCGTAGCCGTCGACACCGTGGTGGCGGTAGGCCGCCTGGTTCGGCGGGTCGTACGGCAGCTCGTTCTGGAACATGATCGTCCGGCCGCGGTCGCCGTTCCAGACCACGTTGTACTTCTGGAAGTGCTCCACGAACAGGCCGGTGGCCAGCACGTTTTCCCCGTTGACCACGACGCCGGACTCGGCGGTGTTCACCGTCCAGCCCACCCCGCTGCCATGGTCGGCCCGCCACGCCCAGATGTGGTCGAGCAGGACGTCGTCGCTGTCGACCACCAGCGCGGTGCCGGTGCGGCCGGGGCCCGCGCCGCCGATCCGGAAGAAGACGTCCTGCACCGACGTCGGGTCCTGCGGGTCGCTGCGCCGCCCGCGGCCGCTGCCGATCTCCAGCAGCGACCGCGACTCGGTCTCGCCCGCGTCGAAGAGCAGGCCGGCGATCCGCACCCCGCGCACGTCGTCCACCCGCATGGCCACCGCGCCGCCGACCGGGGTGAGGGTGGCGAAGCCCAGGCCGAGCACCACGGTGCCGGCCCACTTGACCTTGATGGTGCCGGTCAGCTTGTAGATGCCCGGTGTCAGCAGCAGGTGCTTGCCCTGCGCCAGCGCCTTGTTGATGGTGCGCACCGAGTCGGACGGCTTGGCGACGAAGAACTGCTCGATCGGGATCGAGCTGCCGGGCGTGTGGCCCGCGCCCCAGGTCGTGCCCGCGCTGTCGTGCCGCAGCGCCGGCAGGAAGACCCGGTAGCGGCCGGTCGCGTCGACGTAGAGGAAGGGCTTCTCACGGCTGACCGGAGTGGTCGGCAGCGTGGTGTACGGCGGGTCGGGGAAGGACTGCTCGGGGGCGCCGGTCACCCCGGAGAAGACCTGGTTCCACACGCCGTTGGACCAGCCGCCCACCGAGCTGTCGCGGGTCAGCCACTGCTGCTGGGAGGCGTTGACGACCTGGCCGTCGACCATCGAGTCGGCGATGAAGCCGCCGCTGGAGAAGCCGCCCTGCCGGGGGAAGAGGAAGAGCTGCCCGCGGATGTGCACCCGGCGCAGCGGCGCCGCCTGGGACACCGCCCACCAGCTGATGCCGTCGGTCGGTTCGACCGCGAGGTTCTCCGCCGAGCGCCAGAAGTTGGTCAGCGCGCTGTCGCCGCCGCCCGGCTGCGGCTGGCCCTCGACGCGGACGGCGCCCCTGACGGTCACGTCGTCGGGCGACAGGCCGAGGCCGGCGATCGAGGTGTAGTAGCCGAGCTGCGCGTCGACGTCGTAGCTGCCCGGCTTGAAGAGGAACGCGAAGCGACCGGTGCCGAATTCGCTCGTGACCTGCTGCTGGGCGGCGGCGTCCAGCGCGGCCTGGATGTCCTCGGCCGGGGTGGTGGGGTCGAAGACCCGGACGTTGGGCCCGAAGTCCGGCTCCGCGGGGGCGTGCGCGCGCCCCGGCCCGCCGCTCGCGGCCGCGGGGCTCGCTGCCGCCGCGAGCGGTACCGCTGACGCCAGGGCGGCCGTGGCGATGAACGAACGCCGGCTCAGTGCGCTGTCCGCGGGAGCGGCTTGCGTTTCCTGGTCGGGGAGTTCACTGCCTGCGGCCCTGAACGAAGACATGAGCGATGACCACCTTCTACCACCTGAAGCCGGTAGCCCTACGGTTTGTGGGCGACGTGAGAGCGCTCTCTCGCAGACGTACCCTGAGGCTGTCCGTGGCGTCGTGTCAATATCTGTGAGAGCGCTCTCTTCCGGTGCTGGCCACGCCCCTCCCAGTCGCAACATCCGCCACGGCGCGGCCTGTCCGCGACTCTCCCGCCGAGCCTGCCGCGCACTCGCCCCGGAGCCCGCGGTGAAGGCTTCGCGAGGCTGTGAACTGCGGCGATGCGACGGCAGGGACCGGCGGCGCGAGCGCGGCGAGCGCCGCAGGAAGGGCGCGCGGCGGGTGGGCGGCGCGCGATTACGGTGTCGTAACTGTTGCGTGTGCGTCAGGTCGCGGCGTGCGGCGGGGGAGTCGCGCGGCTGCCTTCAGGCGCCCGCGGTGACGGCCTTGAGCTCGGCGAGCGACCCGCGGATGAGCTGCGTCAGGTCCTCGTCCTGCGGGCCGTCGACCCAGCGCTCGAAGGCGATCCTGAAGACCGCGGTCCCGGCCTCCGCGGCCAGGCTCGCGGCCGGCTCCGGCACCCCCCGCGCGCGGAGCGCGCCGGCCGTCGCGGCGGAGAGCCTGGCGAGTTTGATCAGCTCGCGCTCCTGGAGTTCGGGGTTGGCCGCGATCACGGACTGGCGCCGCAGCGAGTGCGGGCGACGGTCGCGGAAGAGGTCGCCGACGGTGTCGAGGCCGGCGGCGACCGCGTCGATCGGTGCCGCCTCGCCGGGGGCGCCGGCGACCGCGTCGACCAGGGCCTGCTGGAGCATTTCCGAGCCGGAGAACAGCACTTCGCGCTTGTCGGCGAAGTGCCGGAAGAAGGTCCGCTCGGTGAGCCCCGCGCGTTTGGCGATCTCCGTCACCGTGGTCGGCGCGAAGCCCCGCTCCAGGTAGAGCTCCAGTGCGGCCTGCTCGAGGCGGCCCCGCGCGTTCGGCTCCCATCGACCCATGGCGCCGATTCTACGTGATGGCAGTGGCTGACATCGCCTGCTACGGTTGATGTCAGTAGCTGACATCAACCGTCCGTGCGGCAGAACCGCGGCCCGGGCGGCCGGCTCACCCATTGCCCGCAACCGGAGGTCTCTTCCCATGCGTGTTCTCGTCACCGGCGCGTCCGGCTGGATCGGCTCCGCCGTCGTACCCGAACTCATCAGCGCCGGCCACCAGGTCGTCGGCCTTGCCCGCTCGGACGCCGCGGCCGACACCGTCGCCGCGGCAGGGGCCGAGGTGCGGCGCGGCACCATCGACGACCTCGACACGCTGCGGCGTGCGGCGGACGCCTGCGACGGCGTGATCCACCTCGCGTTCCAGCACGACATCGCCTTCTCCGGGGGCTTCGAGGCCGCGGCCGAGACGAACCGGCTGGCCGTCGAGGCCTTCGGAGAGGTGCTCGCGGGCTCCGGCCGGCCGCTGGCCATCGCCTCGGGGACGCTCGGGCTCGCACCCGGCCGGGTGCTGGTCGAAGGCGAAGGGCTCGGCGCAGAGGCGCCGGAGGTGGCCGGCGGCCCCGGCCTCCGGCTGGCCACCGCGCGGGCGACCGTCGCCCTCGCGGCTCGCGGGGTCCGCTCCTCCGTCGTGGGCCTCGCGCCGTCGATCCACGGCGAGGGTGACCACGGCTTCGTGGCGGCCCTCGTCGCCATCGCCCGCGACAAGGGCGTCGCCGGCTACGTCGGCGACGGCTCCCAGCGCTGGCCCGCGGCCCACCGGCTCGATGCCGCACGGCTGTTCCGCCTGGCGATCGAGGCGGCACCCGCGGGATCGGCCCTGCACGGGGTCGCGGACGAGGGGGTGCCGATGCGCGCGATCGCCGAGGTGATCGGCCGCCACCTCGGCGTCCCCGCCGCCTCCGTCGCGCCCGAGGACGCGGCCGCGCACTTCGCCTGGCTGGCACACTTCGTCTCCCTCGACAGCCCTGCGTCGAGCGCGCACACCCGCGAGCTGCTGGGGTGGCAGCCGACGCAGCCGGGACTCATCGAGGACCTCGAGAAGGGTCACTACTTCCGGTAGGCGGCGGCCGATTCCGGCGGCGGGCCGTCAGCGCCCCGCGGCCTCCGGCGGGCGGGGCGCCGCGGCGGCGCGCCACGGGTGGTGGCCGGGTGGCCCGTGGTGGGGTCGGTGTCCTCCGGGCGGCGGCGTCGTCCGCGCGGTGGTGGCCGGGTGGCCCGTGGTGGGGTCGGTGTCCTTCGGGCGGCGGTGTCGTCCGCGCGGTGGTGGCCGGGTGGCCCGTGGTGGGGTCGGTGTCCTTCGGGCGGCGGTGTCGTCCGCGCGGTCGGGCAGCGGTCCCCGCCGCGGCGGTCAGGGACCGGGCGGCCTCGTGCAACCCGCGGGGAACGGCCTGACCCGCCGGGCGCGATCCACCGGGGGACCCGGGCCGCGCGGACCCCTCCGGGCGGCGATCACCCGCCCTCCGGGCGGGCAAGCCTCACGGCCGGTCGGGCGGCTGCTCGCTGTGCGCCTTGATGCCCTGCGCCTCCAGTGTGAGGTAGCGGCGGATGGTGCTGCCCGCCAGCAGCCCGATCGGCCAGGCGAGGACACCGGACTGCTCCATCGTCAGGGTGAGCCTGGTGCGCTCCCCGTCAGCTTCCAGCAGGTGCGAGCCGGTGGAGACGACACCGGGCGCCCGCGACTCCCAGTCGAAGGCGACGCCCTCGTCCAGCCGGGTGACCGTCCACACCGCCTTGCGGAGCCTGGGCTGGCGGATCTCGAAACGCGCGCCGACCGCGGGCCGCGGGCCGTCGAGGCCCCGCACGGACGTCATGGAGGCCGTCAGGTCCGGCCACTTCCCGACGTCGGTGAGCACCTGCCACACCCGCGTGGCGGGAGCGTCGACCGTCAGTGCGTACGAGTAAGTCGGGGGCACGATGCACTCCTTCGAACCGGTGCCGGGTCACCCTACTGCTTGCATACCGTCGGAAGGTGGGCTCCGGCGGCGGGCACCGGCCGCGCGTGGGCCCGCCGGTAGCGGCCGGGCGCCATGCCGCACCACCGCTTGAAGGCGTGGGCGAAGGCGAATTCCGAGGTGTAGCCCACCTGTTCCGCGACCGAGGCGAGCGGCAGCGTGGAGTTCGCCAGCAGCCTGGCCGCCAGCGTCATCCGCCACCAGGTCAGATAGCCCAGCGGCGGCCGCCCGGTCAGTGCGGCGAAGCGGCGGGCGAAGGCGGCCCGCGACAGGCCGGCCTCCCGTGCCAGCCGCTCGACGGTCCACGGCGCGGCGGGAGTGCGGTGCATCGCGCGCAGGCCGGCCGTCACGGGCGGGTCGTTGAGCGCTGCCGCCCAGCCGGTGGCCGCGTCGCCCCGCAGCGGCGCGTCGTCGTACCACGCGCGCAGCACGTAGGGCAGCAGCGCGTCGAGCAGCGACGGCACGATCGCGTCCGTGCCCAGCCGCGTCCGCTCCAGCTCGCCGGCCAGCAGGCGTACGACCGCGGCGGGTTCCGGGTGTCTGGCGGGAGCCGCCCGCAGGTGGACCAGGTCGGGCAGCTCCGCGAGCAGCGGGTGGGCGCGCTGCGGGTCGAACCGGTAGGCCCCGCACAGGACCAGCGTCGCGGGGCCGTCGCCAGGCGCGGCCGGACGCGGTCGTGAGAAGGGCGGTGTGCCGGGCTCGCGGGGCGCCCCCGTCACCGGGGTGCCGGGGCTGTCGGCCAGCACATGGCCGGTGCCGTGCGGCAGGAACACCACGTCGCCAGGACCGACGGCCACGGCCTGCCGCGCATCCGCGCCCGGCCGCAGCACGCATCCGCCGCGCAGCACCACCTGGATGCCGGCGGCCCCGTCCGCCGGTGCGAACTCCTGCGCCCAGGACCCGTGATGGCGCACCGGCACCGACCGTGGTCGTCCGGTACGCATCGCCGCGATCACATCGCTGAGTACGTCCACGCAGTGACGCTACCCAGGGACAAGACGGACACGCATGAGGGCGGCACGGAGGAGTACGGCCCGTCTCCCGCGGCGGCCCGGTGCCGCCCCGGGCCCGGTGCACGCGGCCGGCCTGGCGGCTGTCGCGGCCCAGCTCTTGACTTTGCGTCAACCGCCGGTAGCTTCTTGGTGCTTAACCGGTACAGCGATCGGTCGCCATCCGGCTCCGCTGTCGCCTTCTCAGCCTTCCTGTCAGGGAACGTCCGGACATTCCGAGGAGAATGCATGAGACTCCCAGCACGACGCACATGGCTGGCGGCCCTCGCCGCGGTGACCACGGCACTGATGATGGCCCTGCTCGTCGTCGCCGCCCCCGGCCCCGCGCGGGCCGCGGGCACAAGCTTCGTCCAGCGCTGCGGCACGCACTTCTGCGTCGGCGGCAAGACCGCCTACTTCGCCGGCGCCAACTCCTACGACCTGTTCACCTTCGGCAGCGGCTCGGGTGACACCGAGACGCAGTACATGGACAAGGCGGCCATCGACAGCGAGATGGCGAACATGGCATCGGACGGCGTCACCGTCGTCCGCACCTGGATGTTCGACCACGAGAGCTGGCACGGCTTCGAGCCCGCCAAGAACACCATGAACGAGCAGGAGTGGGCCGAGTTCGACTACATCCTGTACTCGGCGGCGCAGCACGGGCTGCGGGTCGTCCCCGCGATGGAGAACTACTGGACCGCCTACGGCGGCATCAACACCGTGCTCGGCTGGGAAGGCGTCTCCACCGCCAACCCGGGGAACTTCTTCGACCCCGCCAAGTGCGCGGGCTGCCTGGCCGACTACGAGTTCTACGTGGGATACGCGCTGAACCGGGTCAACCACTACACGGGCGTGGCGTACAAGAACGACCCGTCGATCTTCTCCTGGGAGCTGATGAACGAGCCCCGCTACCAGGACGAGACCCCGGCCGAGAACACCGCGGGCACCGTCTTCCGTGCCTGGGAGGACAAGGTCGGCGCCTACATCAAGAACATCGACCCCAACCACATGGTCGACAACGGCATCGAGGGCCAGGGGAGTTCGTACGGCTACGGCAGCGACAACGGAGTCCCGTACACCTACGAGTGCCAGTCGCCGGTGATCGACTTCTGCTCCGCGCACATCTACCCGACCGAGGGCTGGGCCAACCTGTCGGTGAGCGCCACCCAGGCGCTGGTGGCCAAATACATCACCGACGCCCACACCGGTGCGGGAAAGCCCTTCTTCCTGGGGGAGTTCAACACCTCCGCCGGCACCCGCACCACCTACTGGCCTGCCATCTACAGCACCATGGAGGCGGGCAACGGCGACGCCGACGCCTTCTGGTGGTACATGAACAGCGGCAAGGACGGCAACTACGGGGTGATGCACGGCGACGCGGCGCTGACCTACTTCACCGCGCACTCCAACGCCGACAAGGCCAAGAGCGGCGGTACGACGACACCGACCACGCCTCCGACCACCCCGCCCACGACGCCTCCCACCACGCCCCCGACGACCCCTCCGACCACGCCTCCCACCACCCCGCCGACGACCCCTCCGGCCGGTGCGTGCTCGGTCCACTACGACATCAGCGACTGGGGCAGCGCCTTCAACGCGAACGTCACCATCACCAACGGCGGCGCCGCGCTCAACGGATGGTCCCTGGTGTTCGGCTTCCCCGGCGGCCAGAAGATCACCAACATCTGGAACGCGGTGCAGACCCAGAGCGGCAAGCAGGTCACCGCCACGAACGCTCCATACAACGCGGTCGTCCCGGCCGGCGGCACGGTCTCCTTCGGATTCAGCGCGAGCTCGACCGCCGGCACCAACGGGGTGCCGGCCGCCTTCACCCTCAACGGCAAGGCCTGCACGGTGTCCTGACTCCAGGGCGGCGCCGGACGGCGCGCCACGGCCCCCCGCTGCCGTCCGGCAGCGGGGGGCCGTACGTATGGACGGGCGGACGGCAACGCACCCTGCGGCAGGGGGACTTACCCGGTTCAGCTTCCCGATATCCGCGGGCGACCGCCCGTTGACGCCGCCGACTCGGCGCCGGGAGTATGGGAGCGCTCCCATACCCCCCACGTCAAGGAGCCTTCCATGCGCCGACCCGCGCACTCCCCACGACCGCCGCGCAGACTGCTCGCGGCTCTCGCCACCGCCGTCGCCGCGCTGCTCGTCGGAGTGCTGACGATGCTTCCCGCACCCGCGGCCACCCCGAACGCGGCCCAGGCCGACGTCGTCGGCAATGCCACCCACTTCGACGGCCTCGGCCAGCCCTACGGCGGCTGCGGCATGCCGCAGTCCGAGCTGGACTCACCGGACTTCGTCGCGCTCAACGTCTTCGACACCCCGGGCGACTACGCCGCCCACTCGCGTCCCGTGCCCCCCGCGCAGAGCTCGATCATCGGCGCGTGGGACAACGGCCACAACTGCGGGCGCTGGGTGCAGGTGACCATCGGCGACTACTGCAACGGCACCAACGACGGCGCCCCCGGCCAGGCCTTCTGCCGCAACGGCGGATGGACCCAGGACTCCTACAACGGCGCCACCCTCACCATGCTGGTCGCCGACAGCTGCGCGGACGCCAACGCCTGGTGCAGGGACGACCCGAACCACCTCGACCTCGACACCGCCTCGCTCGGCCACTTCACCCGCAACGGCACCGCGGTGACCGGGCTCGCGGACCACTGGAACAACCGGCACGTGTCCTGGAGCTACGTGCCCGCCCCCGGCTACACCGGTGACATCAAGATCGGATTCCTCCAGGGCGCCCAGCGCTACTGGGGCGCCATCTCGGTCTCCCACCTGCCCGACGGTGTGCACGGCGTGGAGTACTACTCCGCCGGCGCCTGGCACGAGGCCCAGATGAACAGCGACATGGGCCAGTCCTTCATCCTGGTCCCGACCACCGAGGGCGGCACGGACTTCCGCATCCGGGTGCGGGACGTGAACGACAGCTACGTCTTCGGCGGCCGCACGTACGACTTCTCGCTGCCCTCCGCCTGCTCGGGCACCTGCTCGCAGCCGTACACCGGCGTCACCTACACGACGTCGGGCGGCGGTACGACGACGCCGACCACGCCCCCGACGACCCCGCCCACGACGCCTCCCACCACCCCGCCGACGACACCCCCGACCACCCCGCCGACCTCCGGCACCGGCGGCTGCACCGCGGCCGTGCACGTCACCAGCTCCTGGTCGGGCGGCTACCAGGCCGATGTGACGGTACGCAACACCGGCACCCGGCAGACCACCGGCTGGGCCGTCAAGCTGACCCTTCCGTCGGGTGTGCGGATCAGCAATGTGTGGAACGCGGCGGTCGACTCCTCGGCACCCGCCACCACGCTGCGCAACGTCGCCTACAACGGCACGCTCGCCCCGTCGGCAAGCACCTCGTGGGGCATGACGCTCAGCGGTTCCGACCAGAATCTCGGGACCCCGGCCTGCACCGCGTCAGGGTGACGGTCCACGGACCGGTGTGAACCGCGGTACCTCTTCGGCGCGCCCCGTGCGATCACCTTCCGTGATCGTCACGACAGGTGACGCCGGACGGCCGTCCCGGCGCTGCGTACGGGACGGCCGTCCGGCGTGCGCCCGTGCTCCCGCGCCCCGCCCTACCCGGGCCGCGACCTCCGTTCACGACCGGGCGATCGGTGGCCGGCCGGTCGAGGGCGTCCACGGATGACGGAGCAGAAATGGCGGGCTGCCCAGGCCGACCATAGCTTCGAATCGCGCGTGCACCGCCCCCTCGGGGAAGGGGCGTTGGCCGGCGCAATCCGAATCAGGTACCGGGACCCGTCAACGGCGCTGTCGCTCTGCGGGTCGAGAAAGGCAGGTCAGGGCGATGCTCGTTCGTCACAGCAGGTACATCGCGGGAGTCATGACGGTCGCTGCGCTCGGAACGGGGGCCGTGATGGCTCCCGCGGCCCACGCGCAGCAGGGTGTGCAGCCGGTACGCGAGGGTGAGTCGATCCAGGCGGCGGTCGACGCGGCCGCCGAGGGCGGCACGGTCCTGGTCATGCCCGGCACCTACCGGGAGAGCGTGCAGATCACCAGGAACGTGACCCTGCGCGGCATGGGCGCCGGCCGGGTCACGATCACCGCCCCGGCCGGCCAGGGCGCGCAGGCGGCCCCGGCCGCCCCCGGCACCGCACCGGCCGCGGCGCCCGCCGCACCGGACCCCTCCGCCCCTGCGGCCGGCAGGCCGATGGCCCCGCAGGGCAGCGCGCCCGCCGCCCCCGAGGCAGGCAGGCCCGCGGCCCCCGCCGCCACGCCGGACGGCACGGCGCCGGCCGCCGCGCAGGCCGAGACGGGCACGACGGCCATGCCGGCCCAGACCGGTACGGCCACCACGCAGGCGGCCGCGAACGCCGACACCGGAACGGCCACCACCGCCACCATGACCCAGGCGGCGTGCGCGGCGGCCGGGCACGGCATCTGCGTCACCGGCGCCGACGGCCACCCGCTGACCGCGGTCCGCATCGAGTCGATCTCCGTCGTCGGCTTCCGCAAGAACGGCATCGACGTGTCGGGGACCGACCGCATGGTCGTCCGCCGGGTGGAGGTCAAGAACAACGGCGAGCAGGGCATCAGCCAGGAGAAGTCCACCCGTGCCGTGCTGCGGGACAACGAGGCGGTCGGCAACGGCCAGTCCGGCATCTTCGTCGCCAACTTCGTCAACGCGGAGGGCGGCGCCCTCGACACCCGCGGGACGGTGGTCGCCGGCAACACCCTGACCGGCAACCGCATCGGCGTGACGATCCGCCGGGCGCGCGTGCTGACCGTCGAGAACAACACCGTCACCGGCAACTGCGGCGGCGTCTTCGTCGTCGGCGACGAGAACAGCCCGAAGGCCGGCGACCTGGACATCAGGCAGAACCGGATCACCGACAACAACAAGTTCTGCGCCTCGAACGGCCGGCTGCCGGCCATCCAGGGCACCGGCGTGCTGCTCACCGGCGCCGAGGACACCCGGATCACCGGCAACACCATCACCGGCAACTCCGGCACCTCGCCGATGTCCGGTGGAGTCGTGCTCTTCCCGAGCGAGGTCGGCGTGGCCAACCAGCGCGACCAGGTCAGCGGCAACACCCTGTCGGGCAACAGCCCCGCCGACCTGGCCGACCGCGACACCAAGGGGTCGGGCAACACCTTCAGCGCGAACTCCTGCAGCGTCTCCGAGCCGGCCGGCCGGTGCTGACCGGACGGTACGCCGGCCCGCCGCGCGCACCCCGGCCCCGTCCGATCCCGCCCCCGACCCGGCATGACCAGAAGGGCCGAGCATGACCATGACCCAACCGGCCGCGGCGCCCGCGGCCACCATGCCCGCGGCAGCCCCCGCGCCGCCGCCCCACGCTCCCGACCAGTCCGCCATGCGGATGCGCGAGCTGGTGTTCGGCGCGGCCTGCGCGGCCGCGATCCGTGCCGCCACCCGGCTCGGCGTCGCCGACGCGCTCGGCGAGGAGCCCGCCACGGCGGAGGAGCTGTCCGCCGCGGTCCGCGCGGAGCCCCGGCCGCTCGACCGGCTGATGCGGGCCCTGACCTGCTACGGCGTCTTCGCCGAGCAGGCCGACGGCCGCTTCGTGCACACCGGCATGTCCCGGATGCTGCGCGAGGACGCACCCGACTCGCTGCGCAACATCGCCCTGTGGTGCACGGAGCCGTGGACCTGGGAGGCCTGGCCGCGGCTCGACGACGCCGTCCGCACCGGTCAGGACGTCTTCGCCGACCTGCACGGCAAGCGCTTCTTCGACTACCTGCACGACGACGCGCCCGAATCGGCCGCGGTCTTCGACAAGGCGATGACCCGCTCCAGCATGCAGTCCGCCCGCGATGTGGTGGACAGCCTGGACATGACCGGCATCGCCACCGTCGCCGACATCGGAGGCGGCCAGGGCCACGTGCTGGCCGGCCTGCTGGACAGGCACCCGGCGCTCCGCGGCACGCTGCTCGACCTGCCCAAGGTCGTCGCGAACGCCGACCCGCGGCTGCGTGAGGGCGGTGCGCTTGCCGAGCGCGCCACCCTGCTGCCGGGCGACTGCCGGCGGGAGATCCCGGTCGACGCTGACCTCTACATCATCAAGAACATCCTCGAATGGGACGACGACAGCACCCGCAGGACGCTGCGCAACGTGGTCTCGGCGGCCCGACCCGGCGCCCGGGTGCTGGTCATCGAGAACCTGGTGGACGACAGCGTGTCGATGAGGTTCACCACCGCCATGGACCTGCTGCTGCTCCTCAACGTCGGCGGGCAGAAGCACACCAGGGAGAGCCTGGTCGCCCGGATGACCGAGGCGGGCCTCTCGGTCGGCGAGGTGCGCCCGGTCAATCCGTACCTGCACGCTTTCGACAGCACCGTCCGCGGCACCTGACGCCGCGACTGCGGTACGCAGCCGACGGCCGGCCCGGTCATCCGGGCCGGCCGTCGCCGTGCGTGCGAGGTGCCCGGCGCACCCTCAGGCGCGTCGGGAGGAGGTCAGATGGGCGAAGACCACCACGTTGTCGGTGTAGTCCTTCTTGGACCTGTCGTAGCTGCCGCCGCAGGTGATGATCCGCAACTGGGGGTCGGGGGTGGGGCCGTAGACCCGCTGGTCGGGGAACTTGCCCTTGGAGAACATCTCCACCGAGTCGACGGTGAAGGTCGCCACCGTGCCGTCCGCTCGGGCGATGTCCGCGGTGGCACCCGGCTTCAGCAGGCGCAGCAGCAGGAAGACCGCGGGGCCCGTCTTGGTGTCGACATGTCCCGCCACGATCGCCGGGCCGCGCTCGCCGGGCGTCGGGCCCTCGGCGTACCAGCCCACGAGGTTGGTGTCCGCGGCGGGAGGCGCGTTGAGATTGCCCGCGGCGTCCAGGTGCAGCGGAGTGAAGGGGGCGTCCACGGCGAGGCTCTTGATGGTCAGCCGGGTGGGGTTGGAGTGCGGCAGGCCGACCGGGGCGGTGCTCGCGGGCGCCGGCCTCACGGACGGCGCGACCGCCGCTCTGTTCGGCGGGTTGCCCGGTACGGTGCCGGTCGCGATGGCGCTCGGCGGCGCGGCCGCGGAGGGCGGCGGACCTGGCAGGCCCGTACCCGAGGAGTCGACCGAGTTGTAGATCATCAGGGCGCCGAGGGCCGCGGAGGCGACCGCCCAGCGCAGCACGCGCGTGCGCGGGTCGGACCTGGCCTCCGCCGCGCCGGCGGGAGGCGGCGGGTACTGCTGCGACATGGGGCGATGCCTTTCATCGGCTCGCGGACAATGCGGGGCGGCACGGAAGCCGAATCCGCCGTGGCCACCGCCGCGGGAAGCGGCGGTGGCCACGGCAGGAGACAGCGTGGAACAGGTTCAGCGGGCTTTCAGCCGTTCACCGAGCGGATCGGTGTCAGACCGCGAGGCCGCCGGCCGGGGTGCGGCGACGGCGCATCGCCACCGCACCGGCGCCGAGGCCGCCGAGCAGCAGGACGGAGCCGGCCGCCATGCCGCCACCGGACAGCGCCATGCCGCCGCCACCGGTGTGCACGCCGCCGTGCGGCTGCTTGCCGTGCCACGAATTGCCACCCTCCTGCTGGGCGGTGGCGTCGTCGGAGGAGGTGCTGTCCTGCGAGGCGCTGCTGTCGTGCCAGGAACCGCCTTCGTGCGCGGTGGCGGAGCTGTCGGCGCTGCTGTCGGCGGCACCGGTGGAGGACGAGTGGTCGGAGGAGGAGTGCGACGAACCGTGGCTGCTCGGGTCGTACGCGTTGACGGCACCCGTCGCGTGGGCGGCCGGGGCGGCGATGGCGAGGACTGCGGAGAGAGCAGCTCCGGCGAAGAGGGTGCGGGCAGTGCGCATGGTGAGGGTTTCCTTCCGCCGCGCGTGCGTCGGCTGACAGGCAATCAGCCGAAGGAATCGCAGTAGCGACGTTCTCACCGTCAGTCATGTGCGAGGGGGGCGCCACCGGAGAGGGCCGCAAGGGGGCGTCCCTTGCGCCCTCCGGGTGGCCGGCTGCTCCGCACGGGGGACTGCGATGCCCGGCCGGCCGTCAGCGGCTGCTGCGCTCCCAGCGGTAGAACTCCCGGGCCATGGCGTCCTTCGGGGACCGCCAGGTCGCCGGGTCATAGGCGCTGACGTGCGACGACAGCCGCTCGCTGATGTCCTTGAACTCCGGGTGCGAGGCGTGCTCGGCCACCGCGGGCCCGGGCGGCCCGTCGGCCTCGATCAGATGGAAGTAGAGGTCGCCGAACTGGAACAGGCTGCGGCTGCTCACCCCGATCAGACGCGGCAGCTCGCCGCGGTCGGAGTCGGTGAAGACCTCGGCGATGTCGTCCGCAGAACCGGGTGCCATACGGGCGACGATCAGAGCGCGGTGCACGGTTGTCACGTCCTCTCCTGCTTGCGCAACGGGGGGAGGCCCGGGCAGGTGAGTGCCCGCCCGGGCGCGGCATCAGTTGGGGACGGAGACCTGCTCGCGGGCGCGCTGCTCGATCTTGTCCCTGATCAGCTCCAGCTGGACCGCGGAGTTCGCGTTGATCCTGGCGGTCATCCCGGCGTCGTCCACCGGGGCCTCCGGCTTCATCGCGAAGTCCTGGACCCATCGCATCCGGGTGCCGCCGGGGACCTCGTGGTAGCTCCAGAAGATCTCCATGAAGTCGAACGGCCCGGTCTCCACCCGCCGGGCGGTGACGGTACGGGTCTCCGGGACCGGCTCCCGCTCGGACACCCAGCTCCACACGGTGCCGTTCTCGTCCGGGTGCATCGTCAGCCGGAAGGTGGTCTTGCGGCCCTGGCGCTCCAGGATCTCCACCGACGCGTACTCGCTGAACAGCTGCGGCCAGTGCTCCAGGTCGTTCGTCATGTCCCAGACGAGGTCGAGCGGGGCGTTGACGGTGATCTCGTTCTCGGTGTGCGCGGCCATGGCTCAGGCCCTCGCCTTCAGCACGTCGTTGACGACGTCGAGCAGCTCCCGGGGGGTCCGGCAGGCGTCGGCGTCGGCGGGGATGGTGGCGCCGTGCTCGTTCTCCAGCGCCCCGACGATGCCGAGCAGGCCCAGCGAGTCGAGGCCGAAGTCGGCAAAAGGCGTGTCGGACTGGAGCTCCAGGTCGGCAGGGCCGACGATGACACCGGCCCTGCGCTCCATCAGCGAGGCCAGTTCCGCGTAGGTGAGTTCGGTGTGCATGAGCGGCTCCTTACGAGGAGGTGGAGTGGTGCGGGTGGGGGACCTGCGGTGGGGCGGTCAGGGACGGGCGTCGGCGCCGTGCCGCAGCACCAGTGCCGAGTTCGAGCCGAGCAGCCCGCGGCTGAGCACCAGTGCGGTGCGCAGGTCGGCCGGCCTGGCGTGGCCGGTGACCAGGTCGAGGCCGTGGCTCACGTCCGTGACGTTCGGGGTGGGCGGTACGGCGCCGTGCTCCATGGCGAGCACGGCGGTCGCGGTGTCGAGCGCCGAGGCACCGCAGTAGGCGCGCCCGATACCGGTCTTGGGCGCGGTGACCGGGACCCTGGCCGCGTGCCGGCCGAGCACGTCGGCGAGGGCCAGCGCCTCGGCGCGGTCGGCCGCGGGCACGCCGAGCGCGTCCGCGAAGACCACGTCGATCTCCTCGGGTGCGGCGCCGGCCTCGTCCAGCGCGCCGCGGATCGCGTGCGCCAGGCCTTCCCGCGACGCCGCCCAGTCCGCCGACCCGGTGAAGGTCGCGGCGTGCCCGGCGATCACCGCCCGCGCGGTGACCCCGCGTTCGCGTGCCGCCACGGCCTCTTCGGCGACGAACATCGCACCGCCCTCGGCGGGGACGAAACCGCAGGCGCGGTCGGTGAACGGCAGATACGCCCGCTGCGGGTCGGCGGCCGTGCTCAGCTCCGGGTACCCCAGCTGGCACACGATCGAGTACGGCGCGAGCGGTGCCTCGGTGGCGCCCACCACCATGGCGTCGGTGCCCCGGCGGATGTTGCGGGCCGCGTGGGCGAAGGCGTCGAGTCCGCCGGGCTCGTCGCCCGCGACCACGCCGCAGGGGCCCTTGAAGCCGCCGCGGATGGATATCTGGCCGGTGCTGGCCGCGTAGAACCAGGCGATGGACTGGTAGGGGCCGACGAACCGCGGTCCGCGGCCCCACAGCTGCTGGAGTTCGCGCTGGCCGAACTCGCCGCCGCCTGAACCCGCCGCGGTCACCACGCCGATGGCGAACTCGCCGGCGCCGGCCGCGTCCAGTGCCGCGTCGCGCAGCGCCATGTCGGCGGCGGCCATCGCGAAGTGGCTGAACCGGTCGGTCTGCACCAGGAAGCGCTCCTCGACCACCGTCGACGGGTCGAAGCCGTGCACCTCGCCCGCAACGGCCAGCGGCAGGTCGCCGCAGCCCTCCCGGGTGACGGGGCCCAGCGCGCTGACACCCTCCCTGGTCGCCTTCCAGTAGGCGTCGGCGCCGATCCCTGTGGGCGCGATCACCCCCATTCCGGTGATCACCGTACGGCGCTCGTCCTGCTTCCTCGGCTTGGCGTTCATCGCCTCGCCTCCTCCCGGTCGAGGACCACGGCGGACTGGAAGCCGCCGAATCCGCTGCCGACGGACAGCACGGTGTGCAGCGGCATCTCGCGTGCGGTCCTCGGCACGTAGTCGAGGTCGCACTCGGGGTCCGGCGTCTCGTAGTTGGCGGTGGGGGGCACCACACCGTGCTCCATCGCCAGTGCGCAGGCGGCCAGTTCGATGGCCCCGATCGCGCCGAGGGAGTGGCCGACCATGGACTTGATCGAACTCATCGGGGTCCTGCGGGCGTGCTCGCCCAGCGAGCGCTTCACCGCCGCGGTCTCGTGCCTGTCGTTCTGCTTGGTGCCGGAGCCGTGGGCATTGACGTAGTCCACGGCGGTGCGGTCGATGCGGCCGTGCGCCAGTGCACGGTCGATGGCCCGCGACATCTCCAGACCCTCCCGGGTCAGACCTGTCATGTGGTGGGCGTTGCCGAACGAGGCGTAGCCCTTGACCTCGCAGTAGACCCGGGCGCCACGGGCCCTGGCGTGCTCCAGCTCCTCCAGGATCAGCACCGCTCCGCCCTCGCCGAGGACGAAGCCGTCCCGGTCGGCGTCGAAGGGGCGGGAGGCGTGCTCCGGGTCGTCGTTGTTCGGCGAGGTCGCCTTGATGGCGTCGAAGCAGGCCACCGTGATCGGCGAGATCGGCGAGTCGGACGCGCCGGCGATGCAGATGTCGGCCCGGCCCTCCTCGATGCTCTGGAAGGCGTAACCGACCGCGTCGAGCCCTGAGGTGCAGCCGGTGGAGACCGTCTGCACGGGCCCGTGCGCGCCGACCTGCTCCGCGACCTCCGCGGACAGCGCGCTGGGGGTGAACGCCCGGTGCAGATGCGGTGCGGCAGGCCGGTGGTCGACGTCCCAGCGGTCGCCGCCCGAGCTGACCAGGGCGTAGTCCTGCTCCAGCCGGGTGGTGCCGCCGACCGCGGTGCCCAGCGACACCCCGATCCGCCAGGGGTCCTCGACCCGCGGGTCGAGCCCCGCGTCGTGCAGTGCCTCGTCGGTCGCCGCCATCGCGAACTGCACGTAGCGGTCGGCGCGGGACAGCCGGACGGGGTCGAGGCCGCAGGCGGCGGGGTCGAAGTCGCACTCGGCAGCTATTCGCGACCGGAAGGCGGAGGCGTCGAAGCGGGTGATGCCCCGGGTCGCCGTCCGTCCGGACGTGAGCAGGTCCCAGAAGGCGGGAACGCCCACCCCGCCGGGGGCGACGACGCCGACCCCGGTCACCGCCACCCGCCTGGTCATGAGACCGCCCCCGCCGCTTCCGGCGGCCGGCTCGCGCTCGGCCGGGCGCCGTCCGCGACCAGCGGATTGCCGGCCGCGTCCTCGGTGTCGACGTGGCCCAGTTCCGGGCGCGGTGCGAGCGGGCCGAGGTGGAAGACCATCCGCGCCTGGCCGCCGCCCACGTTGCGGAAGCGGTGCCGTACGTCCTTGGGGATCAGCAGCCCGTGGTCGGCTTTCAGCTCGTACGCCTCACCGTCGAGGTCGACTTCGAGGTCGCCCTTGACGACGAAGACGAACTCCTCCGAGTAGGGGTGGTAGTGCTCGGCGATGCGCTCGCCGCGCTGCAGGATCGCCAGGCCCATGAAACCGCTGGTCGATCCGCTGAGGGTCGGGGTGAGCATGGCGCGCAGATCACCGCCGCGGCGCCGGTTGGGCTCGATCTCGTCCACGTGCACGATTCGAGGGGGCTGAGCGGTCATGACGGGTGCCTCCTGGTGAAGTCGCACCGGCCGGAGGGGGACCTGCGGCCGGCCCGCGCGTGCGGGAAAAGCGGAAGAGTGGTCACGAGTCCTGTGCGTGGCGGTCGGTGACGAGGGTCATCTCGAGGTGCGCGAGCAGTTCCCTGCGGCCGCTGTCCTCACCGAGGTCGCGGACGGCGCCGGGAAGTTCGAGCAGCCGGCCCAGCTCGGCGGCCAGGTCGCGGTCGGCGGTGCCGGTGGTCAGCGCCAGGTCCTCGTCGTGGGCGGCGGCCAGGTCGATCACGCGCACGACGACGTCGTCGCGCTGGAAGATCGTGCTGCGCACCAGCGAGCCCGTCGGGTCGGCAGCCGCCAGCTCGTCGGACCTGGCCAGCACCCGGGCCGCCGCGGCGCCGCTGCCGCCTCGTACCGGGTAGTGCAGCGCATACCGCCGGACCTGGCCGGTACGGTCGGCCTCGGCCACCGCCTCGTGCACCGCGGGAAGCCCGGCCCTGGTGAAGAACGCGCGGGCCGCCTCCGGGTCGGCCAGGTCGCGCTCCTCCTCCAGGTACGGGTTGATGGCCTCCTCGACCGCCCGCACCTCGGGCTGCTGCGCCACGTGCCGCAGCGCGGCGACCAGGTTGCCGCTCACCTCGACCGCGCGGACCACCCGGTTGCCGTGCATGAACAGCGTCGTCCTGCACAGCCGGGTGGCCGAGTCGACACGGGCGGAGGGGGAGGCGTAGTCGGCGAGCAGCTTGGCGACCTTCGCCTCGCTGCCCGGCTTCACCGTGAAGGTGATCGCGTGCCGGATCCGCCCGTCGCCGGCCCGCTCAGGCCGCGGCGCCCGGTCGCCGGTGTGCCCGGCATCCGAGGTCTCGCGCAGGATGTCGAAGCGCAGCGAGCGGGTGTCGTTGACGCACGAGTGCATGGGCTTGACCATCTCGCGGTGCTCCGGGCTGTCCACCCAAGCCAGGAACGGCTCGGAGCTCTCCCACTCGCTGGTGATCAGCCACTGCGAGGGGTCCTCGATGGACTGGCACAGCTGGTCGCTGACGTGCCCGGGCACCGAGGCGACCTGGCTGCGCAGCAGTTCGTAAGCGTCGAGGAAGCGCTCCTGCGCGCCCTTCTGGATGTCAAGCAGCAGCACCACACGAAGCCGTGCGGCCTCGGTCTTCTGTGCGCCCGCCGCCGCGCCCGCCGTCCCCGGCTGTTCGGACAGGGTCGTCATCTTCCACTTCTCCTTCGACTGCCGATATGCGATGTCGATCACCAGCGGTCCGCGCGCTGCTCGCGGCCGCGGGACGCGGGGACACCGGATCCGCACCGGTGTGCGTTTCCCGCGGCCCTGAGTTCTGATCGTGCTTCGATCCCACCAACGCCGCGAGATCTGCGGTCCATGCGGGCGAATGCGCCGCCAGGACACCGCCGTGCGGCCCCGACCGGGCAAGGAGAGAGCGGGACCGGACGACGGTGTGCCGGGCCCCTGGGCCGTGTCGCATCCGACGGCAGGCCCCAGCCGCACCGGCGGCCGACCGCCGCCGCGCCGTGCCCGTACAGGCTGGAGCAACAGATGCAACCGACATCCGACGACCGAGTACCGGTCCTCATCACCGGCGGGTCCCTGGTGGGGCTGGCCACCTCGCTTTTCCTCGGCCGGCTCGGCGTGGACCACCTGCTGGTCGAGAAGCACGCCGCGACCTCGCACCACCCGCGCGGCCGCGGCAACAACGTGCGCACGATGGAGCTGTTCAGGACCGCGGGCATCGAGCCCGCGATCCGCCGGGCCGCGTCCGTCCTGGCCCCCAACCACGGCATCCTGCAGGCCGAATCACTGACCGGCGACAACCAGCAGTGGCTGTTCCGGGAGATCGACCCGGGCGGCGGCCTTGCCAGGTTCAGCCCGTCCGGGTGGTGCCTGTGCAGCCAGAACGACCTGGAGCCCGTGCTGCTCGAAGAGGCCCGCAGGCTCGGCGGCGACATCCGCTTCGGCGTCGAACTGCGTTCCTTCGAGCAGGACGAGGGCGGGGTGACCGCGGAGGTCCTGGAACGCGACACCGGCAGGACCCGTACCGTACGGGCCGACTACCTGGTCGCCGCCGACGGCCCGCGCAGCCCGGTGCGCACCGCGCTGGGCATCGGCCAGACCGGCGCGGGCGAGCTGTTCCACAACGTCAGCGTCACCTTCCGCGCCAAGCGGCTCGCCGAGGTCGTCGGCGACCGCCACTTCATCGCCTGCTACCTGACCAACCCGGACGCCGACGGGGCGCTGCTGCCCGTCGACAACGAGGCCGAGTGGGTCTTCCACCTGCCCTGGCACCCGGAGCGCGGCGAGCCCCTCGAGGCGTTCACCGACGAGCGGTGCGCCGCGCACATCCGCACCGCAGTCGGGGTGCCGGGGCTCGAGATCGAGATCACAGGGAAGGCCCCGTGGCACGCCGCGGAGCGGGTGGCGGAGCGCTACTGCGACGGCCGGGTGCTGCTGGCGGGCGACGCCGCCCACGAGATGTCGCCGACCGGGGCGTTCGGCTCCAACACCGGTATCCAGGACGGCCACAACCTGGCCTGGAAGCTCGCCGCCGTCCTCGACGGCTGGGCCGGTCCCGGCCTGCTGGAGACCTACGGCGCCGAGCGCCGCCCGGTCGCCGTCGCCACCAGTGCCCGCGCCTCGGAGCGCTCGGCCGAGCACAGCCACCCCGGCTACGACGCCACGCCGGCCGGCGGCAACCGCCAGAGCGGCGTCCTGACCGTCGCGCTCGGCTACCGCTACCAGACGGGGGCCGTCGTCGGTGTCGATCCGCGGCGCCCGGTCGTCCCCGAGGGCCCGCCGGCTCCCCCCGCGGGCCCCGGCGGCACCGGCGGCCCGGTGGTCCCGACCGTGCCGACCTCGCCGGACATGCCAGACGACGCCGGGACCGCGGAGCGTCCCCCCGGCGGCCCGGCCGTCCCGGCCGCCGGGGGCCGCCCCGCGGGACCCGCCGACGGCCGGGCATCCGGCCGTCCCGCGGCGGGCGGTGCGCGGGGGAACGGCCGCTCCGGCGGCCCGGCAGCCGCCGGTGGCGGCGGGCCGCGGCTGTGGCTGGGCGATCCGGGCACCAGGGCACCGCACCTGTGGGTGACCAGGAAGGGCGAACAGCTCTCCACGCTCGACCTGTACGAGCGGGCGCCGGTGCTGCTCACCGGCGCGGGAAGCGCGGCAGGCGAGGCCTGGCACACCGCCGCCGCCCGCGTCGCGGACGACCTCGGCGTGCCGCTCGACCGCTACCGGGTCGGTGCGGATGCGGGCGCCGACCTGGTGACCGAGCCCGGCGCGGACTGGGCGGAGGCGCACGGCACCGGCCGGGACGGCGCGCTGCTGGTGCGCCCGGACGGCTTCGTGGCCTGGCGCGCCACCGGTGCCTGCGCGGACCCGGAGGCCGAACTGACCGCGGTGCTGTGCCAGGTGCTCAGTCTGGCCTGACCCGCGGACGGCACGGAAAGCGGGGGGGGGGGGGGGGGGGGGGGGGGGGGGGGGGGGGGGGGGGGGGGGGGGGGGGGGGGGGGGGCGCGAGGGATGGATGGGTTGTGTGG
>NZ_JBICTO010000023.1:67565-99597 GCF_043197715.1 Streptomyces sp. NPDC049040 | reverse complement strand
TGATCGACCATGACACCGACATCCGCCGCTTCACCCAGGAGATCCGCTGGAACCAGGCCTACTACCACCTCGCACGCGGCCTGTGACCCCGACGGCAGCGGAGCCTCCCACACTCGACTGTGAGCGCTAACAGGCTTCGGCCATGGCTCCGCGGAACCCGTCTGCCCGAAGTGTCGTCCTGGCGCCGTCCGGCCACGGAGCGCTGCCGCCCGGTGCCTTTTCGACGATCGCCGCGGCGAGTCCTCCGGCGCCCCGGCGGACTCGCCGCACACCTCGCGGTCGAGGCTGCCCTGGGCTCCGCGGCGCCCACGGGGGTGCCGGGGCCGGGCGGGCGCGCCGGCGCCGGGCGCGCCGCGCTGAGCCCCGGCTCGGAGCCCACCGTGGGGGGATGGCCGGATCAGCCGGTGACGACCCCTGTGTTCTGGCACGCGGTCAGCAGCCAGCGCCCGTCATCCTGCTTGGCCATGACGTACAGCGGAGCGCCCTCGCTCTCGTCGCCAGGGGACAGGTAGCGCTGGCGCACCTTGACGGCCGCGACATCGGGGCGGACGAAGAGCACGTGGACCACCTCGTAGCTGACCTTGCCGTCCCAGTCGGACGCGGGGAGCACCTTCCGGGTGAACTCCGAGATCGCTTCGATGCCGATGAGGACCTTGCCGTGGGCGGTCGTCCAGATCGCGTCGGCGTGGAAGAGAGCGAGGAACTCGTCGGGGTCCTTGTGCTGCTGGGAGTGCTCGACGATGGCAACGACCTGCTTGACGGCTTCGATGTCCGCTGCGGAGTCCGTATTCACGCGGATGATCCTACGGCCTGGTCATATCTCCGACGCGCAGACCGGCCAGAACCGGCCAGACCGGCCGGACCGGCGCCGGGCTCACTCCTCGACGGGGCCGAGGTCGGGCGTGTCGCAAAGGTCCACCGCCGTGCGGGCGGTGGCGTGCAGTTCCAGGACGACGACCTCGTTGCCGCCGGCCCGCAGCACCGGTCCGGGGACGTACAGCCGCCGCTGGGGGCCGCGTGACCAGTGACGGCCGAGGTGGAAGCCGTTGATCCAGGCGTTGCCCTTGGTCCAGCCGGTCAGGTCGAGATAGGTGTCCGCGGCCTCCTCCAGGGCGAACTCCCCGCGGTGGAAGGCCGGTCCGAGGGCGGGCGCGGCGGTGGGGCGGAAGGCCAGCGGCCCCAGGTCGGCCAGGTCGAGCGGGCGGCTGGTCCAGTGATCGAGGCGGTGCTCGTCGACGAGCACGTCACCGAGGATGCCCTTGCGGTCGTGGATGCCCTGGCCGTAGTTGACCCGGCCCTGGTTCTCGACCAGCAGGTCCAGGCGTGCACCCGCGCGGGGGGCGTAGAAGGCCAGCGCGCGGTGGTGGCTCTCGCGTTCCAGCACGCCGACCGGATGCCCGTCGACGAACACCTGCGCCCGGTCGGCGACTCCTTCGACCCGCAGGGTCACCGGGCCGGCCGCCGGCAGCCGGGTCGTGTAGAGGACGAAGCCGAAGTCCTGGCCCAACTCCTCCATGGTGAGCGGCCGCTGCGCGGTCGCCGCGGTGCCGAGCACCGCGGCCGCCTCCAGCAGCGGCACGCTGTCGGGCAGGCGGATGTCCAGCACGTTGAGCTTCTTGGACGGCGAGGGCAGCGGCACATCCGGCACCGGTGCGTACCGGGCGATCACCTCGCGGAAGGCGGCGTACTTCGGCGTGGGGTCGCCCGCCTCGTCCAGCGGGGCGTCGTAGTCGTAGGAGGTGACGGTCGGCCGGTAGGTGTGCTTGTCGTTGGCGCCGTTGGTGAAGCCGAAGTTGGTGCCGCCGTGGAACATGTAGAGGCTGACGGCGGCGCCCGCGGCCAGCGCGGTGTCGAGTTCTGCGGCGGCGACGGCGGCGGGGCGCAGGTTGTGGATGCCGCCCCAGCGGTCGAACCAGCCGTTCCAGAACTCGGTGACCATCAGCGGTCCCTGCGGCTGGTGTTCCCGCAGCGTGGCCAGGTTGCGGGCCGCGCCGCTGCCGAAGTTGGCGGTCGCCAGGATCCCGGGCAGGCTGCCGCGGGCCAGGTCTCCCGGCTGGTCGCAGGTGAACAGCGGTACGTCGACACCGTGGCGGCGCAGCAGCACCGCGATGTGCTCGAGGTAGGCGCGGTCCTCACCGAAGGCGCCGTACTCGTTCTCGACCTGGACCGCGATCACCGGCCCGCCGCGGGTGGACAGGTAGGGCGCCAGAGGTGGCAGCAGCATCCCGAAGTAGGCGTCGACCGCGTCGAGATAGCGGGGGTCGGTGGTGCGCAGCCGCATGTCGGGCTCGGCCAGCAGCCACGACGGCAGCCCCCCGCCCTCCCATTCCGCGCAGATGTACGGCCCAGGGCGCAGCAGCACGTGCAGGCCGCAGGCCGCCGCCAGGTCGAGGAAGCGCGGCAGGTCGACGCCGCCGTCCATGCGCAGGCTGCCGCGGGCGGACTCGTGCAGGTTCCACGGGATGTAGGTGTCGATCGCGTTGAGGCCCATGTCCCGCGCCTTGGCCAGCCGGTCCTGCCACTGGTCCGGATGGACGCGGAAGTAGTGCAGCGCACCGGAGATGATCCTGAACGGCTCGCCGTCGAGGGAGAAGCCGTCGGTGCCCATCTGTAGTTCCGACATGGTGAGATGCCTGTTCTCGCGAGGGATGACCGGATGTTTGCGTAACCATCCGGTGCGAGTCTGGTCAGTCGCACACCGGGTGTCAAGGATGCGCGCCGCCGTGCGGCGGCGCCCGCGCGAGCGCGTCGCCGCATGTCACACGGCTGCGCGAGGCGGCGCGGTGCTGGCGCGGATCACCAGCCGGGTGGGGACCAGCGTGGTGCCGATCTCCTCCCGGTCGTTGCGGATCTGCTGGAGCAGGCCGTCCACGCAGCGGCGGCCGACCTCCGAGAAGTCCTGGTGCACGGTCGTCAGCGGCGGCAGGAAGGACGACGCCTCCGGGATGTCGTCGAACCCGACCACGCTGACGTCCTGCGGCACCCGCCGCCCCCGCTCGTGCAGCGCCCGCAACACCCCCAGCGCCATCTGGTCGTTGGCGACGAAGACCGCGGTGCACTCCGCCTCCTCGGCCAGCCGCAGCCCGGACTCGTAGCCGGACTCCGCGGACCAGTCGCCGCGCAGCGGCGCCGGCACCGGCCGTCCGGCCTCCTCCAGCACCGCGCGCCAGGCGGCCACCCGGCCTTCCGAGGAGAACGAGTCGGCCGGGCCCCCCACATGCCACACCGTGCGGTGGCCGATGTCCAGCAGGTGCTCCACCGCCGCGCGGGCGCCGCCGACCTGGTCGGTGTCGACGACGCAGTAGCGGTCCCCGGCGTTGGAGTCGGCCACCACCACATGGGCGTTGGGCGGCAGGGCCACCGTCGCGGCGTCCAGCAGATGCACCTCCATGAGGATGACGATGCCGTCCACGGCCAGCTCGCCAAGCCGGGTGAAGGCCCCGCGCACGCTGTCCTGGGTGGGGAGCGCGACAGGAAGCAGCGTCGTCGCGTACCCCTCGACCGCGGCCGAGGTGGCGATGGCCTCGACGGTACGGGTGTTGCCGGTGGTGGAGAGGTTGAACGTGATGACGCCGATGGTGTGGAATTCGCCGCTCTTCAGCGCGCGGGCGGCGCTGTTGGGCCGGTAGCCCAGCTCCTTCATGGCGGCGAGCACCTGGAGCCGGGTGGACTCCACCACCCCGGGGTAGCCGTTGGACACCCGCGAGACCGTCTGCGCGGACACACCGGCCAGCCGGGCGACGTCCGCCATCGACGCACCTCGCCGGCGCCGGACCGTGGACGTGCCGGCGTCCCCTTTTCTGGCTGCACCGCTGCTGTCCACTTGCTGCTCGCCCCTTATGCGCACCGTTGGGCCGTTCATGGCCGTGACTGGGATTTTAGGCGGCGCGGATCGCAGTGCGGGGCTCCGGCGGCCCGGCCGGAAGAGGGGCGGCCGCACCTCTTGACGCATCCGGGTCCCGGGCGGGACCTGCTCCGGTGCCGCGCGGTTCCTCAGCCCCGCGCCGTCCATTCGGTCGCGAGGAGGCCGAAGACCGCCTCGTCCGCGTAGCCGCCGTACACCCACGCGGAGTGCCGCAGGGTTCCCTCCCGGGTGAAGCCCGCCCTGGTCGCCGCCGCGATCATCGGGGCGTTGTCCGCGAGCGTCTCGATCTGGAGGCGCTGGAGTCCGCGCACGGCGAATCCGTACTCGCACAGGGTCAGGACGACGTCGAGGCCCAGCCCGCGGCCGCGGAAAGCGGGGCGCAGGGAGATCCCGATGTGCGCCGTCCTGCTGTGCGTGTCGATGCCCCACAGCAGGGCCTCGCCGACCAGGTCCCGCGAGTCCAGCTCCACCACCGAGAAGCAGGCCGCCTCGTCCGACGGTTCCGACACCGCGTAGGGGGACTGCCCGGAACCCGGCGGGAGTGGCCGCCACGGGCGGGAGTCGGCGCGCGCCCTGGTCGCCACGTCGTCGTACAGCTCGGCATGGAGTACCGCGACATCGCTCTGGTGCCGGGCGCGCAGCCCGATCCTCTCGCCGTTTATCACAGGGCATTGCTATACGAGGGAAAGCAGCCGGACAACCGCGTTTACCGGACATCGCACCGCCGCCGGGGCCCGTGGCGCCCGCCGCCCCGGCCCGAGACAGGCCGCCGCACCCGGATACGCCGACTCCCCGCGCCCGGAAGGCGCGGGGAGTGCGGGTACGGGGGTGCGGCGGTGGTGTCAGTCCTTGTCGCGCAGGTGCTTCACGGCGTCCTTGATCTTCTCGCCGGCCTGCCGCACGTCGCCCTTGGCCTGGTCGCCGCGGCCCTCGGCCTCGAGGTCCTCGTTCCCCGCCACGTGGCCGACCGTCTCCTTGATCTTGCCGGTCGCCTGCTCGGTCTTCGCCCTGGTCTTGTCACTGTCGCTCATGGCCTGGCTCCTCTCGCTCTCGGGACACGGCTGCCCAGTGCCGGGCACCTCATGTATGCCGCCGCGCGGCATCCGCCAAGCGGCCTGCGGCGGGTGCGGCGGCCGGAACCGGCCGCGTACGGAGGAATCCGGGGGGTATCCGCAGGGGTGGTACCCGTGCGGCATACCCGGGTACAGCCGGTGACCCGGGGGCGGAGGTGGCACGGATGGCCGGAACCGCGGGTCGGGTGCGGGAGGCCTGGCGGCGATCCGCGCCGGGCCGGATATGGCGCCAGGGCACGGCCCTGGAGCTGATGCACCGGTCGATGGGCTTCGCCGCGCTCGGCCTGGTGACGCTGATGCCGCTGCTCATCGTGGTGGCCGCGGCAGTGCCCTACCACCGTGCGGGCTTCGCGCAGTGGATCGTGGACGGCATGGGCCTGTCGGCCGGTCCCGCGGCGACCGTGCGGCGCCTGTTCTCGACCCCGGGCAAGGTGCTGAGCACCACGAGCGCGCTGAGCCTGGCGGCGCTCGCGGTCTTCGGACTGTCCTTCGCGGCGAGCGTGGCGACCGCGTACGAGCGGATCTGGGACCTGCCGGCGAACGCCTGGCACGCCGTGTGGCGCCGGGCGGTCTGGCTTGCGGTGCTGACCGCCTACCTTTTCGTGGAGGCGCAGAGCGGCACGGTGCTCGACGGCGGGGCGCTGCCGACCGCGCTGCGGATCGCCTTCACCCTCGCCTGCGGCGTGCTCTTCTTCTGGTGGGGCCAGCTCTTCCTGCTCGGCAACCGCGTCCCGGCCCGCCCCGCCCTCACCGGTGCGGTGTTCACCATGGTCGGCCTGGTCGGCCTGCGGATCTTCTCGGTGCTCGTACTGTCGCCGCTGACGTTGACGAGCGCGGTGACGTACGGCCCGGTCGGCACGGTGCTGATGGTCCAGAGCTGGCTGATCGGGGTGGGCTTCGTCATCTTCGGCGGCGCGCTGGTCGGGCGGCAGCTGCACAGCGGGGTGCTTCCCGAGGGGGCCCAATCGCCCGCCGCCGGGGTCGCCCCGGGGCCGCCGCCGGGGGACCGGGCAGGCGACCCCGACCCGGCGGACGCCCCCGGGGGCAGGCCGTAGGAGTCTAGGCCGCGTCCGGGGCCCTGCCCTTGGCCACGTCGCGGGTGCGCCGCGACGCGGTGCGGCCTTCCGCCGCGGCGGCGACCCGGATCGCCCGCTCGGCGTTGTAGTGGGCGCCGACCAGGAGCGCGAGATTGGTGAACCACAGCCACACCAGGAAGGCGACCGCGCCGGACAGCTGGCCGTAGAGCCGGTTGTAGGTGCCAAGGCGCGCGGTGTACGTCGCGAACCCGGCCGATGTGAGCAGCCACAGGATGACCGCGACGCCACCGCCGGGCGCGGTCGTCCGCAGGCTCCGTGCCACCGGCGGCCCGGAGCGGAAGAGGATCAGCACCGTGGCCGCCGCCACGGTGACCAGTACCGGCCAGCGCAGCGCGCGCCACGCCGACACCAGCGGGGTGCCCAGGTGCAGCATGTCCCCGGCCCGGTGGGCGAGTTCGCCGCTGACGACGACGCAGATGGTGCTGCACGCCAGCAGGACCAGCAGCATGAGCGCGGTGAGCACGACGCGCGGCAGGGCGCGCCAGGCCGGCCTGTGGTCCTCCACGCCGTGGATGTGGTGCAGGGCCCGCCGGAAGACCGCGGCATAGCTGCACGCCGCCCAAGCGGCCCCCGCCCCGCTGACCGCGGCCAGCGAGGTGGTGGCGGAGGCATCCTGCGCCATGTGCCGCAGCGCGTCGGCCACCAGCGGCCGGGACTGTCCTGGCATCAGCACCTCCAGGCCGCCCGGCACCCCGCTGGCGTCGGGGCTGCCGGTCAGCCCGACCAGGGACAGCGTCATCAGCAGCGCAGGGAAGAGCGCCAGCACCGCGTAGTAGGTGAGCGCGGCGGCCCGCTCCGTCGCGTCCTTGTCCCAGGCCGCCGCCACGGCCCGGACCAGCATTCGGAGCACTCCGAATACCGTGGACACTCTTCCCGTTGCCAACGCTGCCTCCTCGACCCCGCCCCACCGACACACCAGACGGGGTCCGTCTGCCCCGTCTTCGGCTTCGCCAACTCATCTGGCTCGAAAGGATTGTTCGGCACATTTCGAGCCGCAGGCCCGCCATCTTGCGGCGTTCAGCGGGCAGGCGCAGGGGTGAGGAGGTACGCCATGAACGCGCAACTTGCGATGAGCCGCACGCCCTGGTGGGCGCGCGTGGCCATCGGGCTGGTGGGCCTGGTGGTGCTCGCCCTGGTCTTCGGGAGACTCCACCTGCTGCCCGGACTGCCCAATCCGTTCGCCGAACGGACCAACGACCGCAGCGGGCCCGTCCTGCTGAAGTCGATTCAGGACATGAGCCGCTACGAGGGCGCGAGCGGCAACTTCGAGGTGGTGGTCGACCTCCAGAAGGACGCCAAGTACCTGCCGGACGTCGTGCACGGCGAGCGGACCCTGTACGTGGGTGCGGGCAGTGTCGACGCCTACGTGGACCTCGGCTCGGTGGGCGCGGACGCCGTCAAGGTGACCGACGACCGCAAGACCGCCACGATCCGGCTGCCGCACGCGGCGCTGGAGCGCACGTCGCTCGACCCCAAGAACTCCTACATCGTCTCCCAGCAGCGGGGCTTCTTCGACCGGGTCGGCGACTTCTTCGGCAGCGACACCGGGAACGCGCAGAAGCTCAGCATCCTGGCCGCGCAGAAGATCCAGGACGCGGCCAAGCAGACCGAACTCACCGCGCGCGCCGAGACCAACACCCGCACGATGCTGCAGGGCATGCTCACCTCGCTGGGCTTCACCACGGTCACCATCAGCTTCGGCCCGGCCGCACAGCCCTCACCCTCCGCGTCCGCTTCCGCCACCCCGTCCCGGTGACCGGACCGTCGGACGGGCGATCACGCGGCTCCGGCCGAGCCTCCCGTCCGGTCCGCGATCCCGTCCGGCGTGAGCTCGTACGGGACGGGACAGGCCACGATCCGCTCGTGCCCGACGCGGCCGGGGAGGACCCGCAGGGTCACCCCGGCCGCGTCGCGGATACCGCGGTCGCGGATACCGCGTGGCGGGACGGTGCAGGCGAGGCGCTTCCCTGAGCACCACACCTGACCGGTGCCGCCACCCACCGTCCCTGAGGCCCTGACCGCGTGCGGTCAGGGCTGCCCCGAGGCACGGGCGTCGAGGTCGACGCGCACCGTCAGCGCGTCGGTGTCGGCCAGGGCCGCGGCGCCCATGCACATCCGTCGCGCCGGGCCGTCCCGGCCGATCAGCCGCCGCCGCTCGCGCGGATCGTCGTCGTCCACGATGTGCGCGGTGCCCGCCCGCCAGGCGACGCCAGAGCCGGTGCGCATCTTGACCCGGACCCGGGGATCGGCCTGGATGTTCCTGACCCAGTCGGCGCGGTATCCGCTCTGGGCCACCAGCCAGAAGACGTCCCCTGCCAGGCCGTCGCACACCGGAGTGTGCCGCGGCAGTCCGGTGCGCCGCCCGGTCGTCTCCAGCAGGGCGTCGCCCGGCGGCGGCATGCCCAGGTTGTGCGCGAGCATGACGACGGGGTTCACGGCGTGGGCCTGCAGCAGGCGGATCACGCGCTCCCTGGCGACCGGCCCGGTCATCTGCGCCATCCCTTCCGGCGCCGGCCCTGGCCGCCGTCAGGCGACCGCCGGCGCACCCGTCCCGCCTCCGAACCTACGTCGGGTCCGGCCGTGCCACCATCGGGGATTCCGCGCCCCCGGCGCTGTCCGCGGGCGGCCGGGTCGCTGCGCGCAGCGACGTGCGCGATCGTGGAGACATGCCCTTCGACGACTTTTCACCGGACGGGTCCGAGGTCACAGCGCCGGTCCCGCACTGGTACGACTTCGTCTGTCCCTTCTGCTACATCGGGCAGGACCGGTCACGCATCCTCGCCGAGCGCGGTTTCACCCTGCTGACCATCCCGTTGCCCATCCACATGGAGATCCCGCTGGAGGGCGCCGCGGCGGGCCCGCGGGAGGGCCCGATGTACGAGTTCCTGGAGAGGGAGGCGCGGGCCGCCGGGCTTCCGCTGCACTGGCCGGCCCGGCTGCCGAACTCGCTGTACGCGCTCACCGCCGCGGAATGGGTGCGCCGCCACGAGCCGGGCGCCTTCCCCTCGCTGCACGCGGGACTGTTCGACGCCCACTTCGTCCGCGGCGAGGACCTCGGCGACCAGGCGGTGGTGGAGGGCCACGCGGTGGCCAGCGGCGTGGACAAGCAGGCCATGCGGGCGGCGATGAGCACATCAGGGCCGGCGCGGGACGTCCAGCGGTCCGGCGGATTCGCCGAGCGGTTCGGCGTCACCGGCACCCCCGCGTGGCTCGTGGGCAGCCGGCTGGTCTCCGGGCTGCGCCCGCGGTCGGAGTTCGAGGAGTTCCGCGCGGCATGAGCGGCGGCCGGCACGCGGTCACGGTCGACAGGGACCTGGTCTACGCGACCGTCGACGGGGCGGAGCTGCGCCTCGACATCCACCGTCCTGCCGGGGAGGGCGCCCCGGTCGTCGTCTACGCGCACGGCGGCGGGTGGAGCCGCGGCGACCGGCGGACCGATGCCGCGGGACGGGTGGCCCCGCTCGCCGCGTTCGGCGTGACCGTGGTCGCGGTCGACTACCGCCTGGCACCGCGCGCGGTCTTCCCCCAGCCGCTCCACGACCTCAAGGCAGCGGTGCGCTGGCTGCGCGCGCACGGGCCACGCCTGGGCCTCGCCACCGGGAACCTCGGCATCTGGGGCGCCTCCGCGGGGGCGTATCTGGGATCGCTGCTGGCCCTGTCGGAGGGCGACAGCGCGCTGGAGGGTTCGGTCGGCGGCAACCTCGGGCACTCCAGCGCCGTGCAGGCAGTGGTGCACTGGTTCGGCCAGGCGGACCTGGCGGCCTCGGCGGGGCGCAGCGAGGTGGAGGCACGGCTGCTGCCCTTCCGTTTCGAAGCGGACCTGCTCGGTGTCACCGACCCGGTGGAGTTGGCGGACCGCGCCCGGGGGCTCAGCCTGCTGTCGCGGGTCTCGCCGCAGGCGCCGCCCTTCCTGATCGCCCACGGCGACCGCGACCGGATCGTCCCGCCCTCCGAGGGCTTCGCGCTGCACCAGGCGCTCGGCCGCGCCGGCGCGCGGAGCCGCCTGGAGGTCCTGGCCGGCGCCGGCCACGAGGACCCGCAGTTCGACGATCCTGCCTCCCTCGCGTGCACGGCGGCCTGGCTGCGGACGGTCCTTGGGCGGCCTCCCGGCTGACGAACCGCCTGTCCTGGGCGCACGGCGCGCAAATGCCCTCGCGGATCGACCCGGCGGGCTGATAGCAAGGGACGATGCCGACCGAAGCCCTTGGCCCGACCGAACACCCCTACGTCGAGCGGGACCGCGAGCGCTTTTTCGCCGTGTCCGTGCGGCGCCTCGCTCCGCGCAATCCGGGCAGCGCAGGCCGGCTGTCCACACTTCCCCCGGCCGCGGCCCGCGGCATCTCGTACGCCGCCGCCCACCGGGTGGCCCACCCGACGTCCTTCGGGAAGACCGCCCGGCGGGTGCGGGGATGACCGGCGCGTCCGAACGCGCGCTGAGCTTCGGAAGCGTGGCGGAGGCGTACGAACGCTTCCGACCGGGGTATCCCGCGGAGCTCTTCGACCTGGTGGAGGAGTACGCGGGGCAGCCGCTCGCGACGGCCCTGGAGATCGGCGCGGGGACCGGCAAGGCGACCCGGGTGCTGGCCGCGCGGGGGGTCGCGGTCACCGCGACCGAGCCCGACGCCGCCATGCTCGGCGTGCTCCGCGGGCAGGTGCCCGCGGACGTCAGGACGGTGCGGGCCGCGTTCGAGGACCTGCGGACGGGCGAGAGGTACGGGCTGGTCTACGCGGCGGCGGCGCTGCACTGGACGCGCGCGGAGGGCCGCTCGGCGCGGCTGGCCGCGCTGATCGAACCCGGCGGCGTGTTCGCCTCGTTCGGCGGGCCGGTCCGGCCCGTCGACCCGGCCGTGACGGAGGCCGTCCGCGCGGCCAGGGCACCTTTCCTCGGCAGCGACGAGGTGGCGTCACCTGACGGCACGCCCGAGGGGGAGGCCATGCAGTGGCCCGGTACCGAACTGCGGCGCTGCGACTGGTTCACCGATGTCCGGCAGTCGCTGGTCGAGCGGCGACTGTCCATGCCGGCGCGCGACTACGCCGGATACCTCTCGACCGTGTCGGCGTATCTCCTGCTGCCCGCGGCGGACCGGCGGCAGGTGCTGGAGCGGATCGTGCGGGCCCTCCCCGAAACGGTGGAGATCCTCGCCGACATCACCGTCCACCTCGCACGCCGCAACCACCGGCGGTAGCACCGCGATCCCCGGTCCGCCGCCTCTGCCGCCTGCTCCGCGATGCCGAGCGGTGGCGCCGAGCGCGGTGCCGGGTCGATTCCGCTTTCTGCCTGCCGGCGACCGGGTGCGCGGGGCGTCGAGGCCCCGGCGGCGGGCCGCAACTCCGGCCGGAGGGCTCGGCCGTCATGACACTGATCCTGCTGAGCTTCATGTGGACGTGGAACGACTACTTCCTGTCGCTGATCCTGGTGTCCGACCCGGCCCACCAGCCCCTCACCCTCGGCCTCGGCGCCTTCTCCGGCCGCTCCATGGTGCACACCAACCTGCTCGCGGCAGCCGCCGCAGCTCATCTCCCTGCCGGTGGTGTGCCTCTACGTCTTCCTCCAGCGGGAGTTCATCCGCGGCATGCTCTCCGGCGCGGTCAAGGGCTGACCCCCGCGCGGAACCGCCGGGGGCACGCCCGCAGTCTCAGGGGGTGGGCCGGCCGGGGGGCCGGCCGACAGGGTGACACGGGGGGCGTCGTGAACCAGCCTTGGGGGATGAGCGGACCGCAGTTCCTGGGCGTGTACGCCGCCGCGTTCGCGGTGGCGCTGCTGGTGGTCGCGGTGGTGCGGGCGGTGCAGCGCGGAGGCCGGGCGAGTGGTCCCGCGCCGGACGTCTACGCGCTCGCGGTGGTGAACGGCGGACGTGACCGCGTGGTCGACGTGGCGGTGCGGGCCCTCGTCGCGGGCGGGCAGCTGCGCGTCAGCAGGGACCACACGATCGCCGTCTGCGGGCCGCCCGCACCCGGCGACCCGGTGCAGCAGGCAGTACTGGCCTGCGTCGAGCGGCTGCCGCTGACGGATCTGGGCGGGGTGCGCGCGCACGCCCGCACGGCGGAGCCGGTGCTGAGGGTGGAGCGGACCGCCGTGGAACACGGCCTGCTGCTGACCGCGGAGCGCCGCAGGAAGGCCCGCGCCGCGGTTCTGGTGCCCGCGGCCGTCATCGGCGTCGGAGTGGCGCGGCTGGTCAACGGAGTACGCCTCGGACGGCCGGTCATGCTGCTGGTGCCGGCACTCGCGGTGAGCATCGTCGTGGCGGTCGTCCTCGCCGTCGCCGCCCCCCGGGTCAGCCGCGCCGGCGCCGAGCTGGCGGCCGGGGCACGGCTCGCGCACGCCTCGGGATCCACCGTCCTCGCCGCGCATGGCGCGCCCGCGGGCTACGGCGCCTACGCCGCCGCGGCCCTGCTCGTACCCGCAGAGGTGCTCGGGGTGGCCGCGCTGGGCCCCGACGGGGTGGCGGACATGGACCTGCGCGGCGCGCTGTACGGCGGCCTGGCGTCCTCCTCGGGCGGCGGGTCCTCCGGCGGCGGCTGCGGTGGCGGGGGTGGGGACGGCGGCGGCTGCGGCGGCGGAAGCGGCTGCGGTGGGGGCTGCGGGGGAGGGTGCGGAGGATGAGCCGGGACAGACCGCTCCCGGCGGACCGCGCCGTACCCCGGCTCGGCTACGGCATCGGCTGGCGGCCGGCCATCGACCTGACGGTGGAAGGGCTGCCGGGTGTCGACTTCGTCGAGGCCGTCGCCGAGGGCATCACGCCCGAGCGGCTGCCCGACTCGCTGCGGGCACTGCGCGCCCGCGGCGTCCCGGTGGTCCCGCACGGCGTGTCCCTGTCGCTCGGCGGGGCCGAACGACCCGCCCCGGGGCGGCTGGCGCATCTCGCCGCCTGCGCCGAGGCGCTGGGCTCACCACTGGTCAGCGAGCACATCGCCTTCACCCGGGCAGGCGACCTCGAAGCGGGGCACCTGCTCCCCGTCCCCCGGACCCGGGACGCTCTGGCGGTGGTCGCGGAGAACGTCCGCATCGCCCAGGAGCACCTTCCGGTGCCGCTGGCTCTGGAGAACATCGCACCGCTGCTGCGGTGGCCCGCGGAGGAGCTGACGGAAGGGCAGTTCCTCAGCGAACTGGCCGAGCGCACCGGCGCCCTGCTCCTGGTGGACGTCGCCAACCTGCACACGGCGCACATCAACCTCGGGGCGGACCCGCACGACGTCCTCGCCGAACTGCCCCTGGAGCAGCTGGCGTACGTCCATGTCGCGGGCGGCATCGAGGTCGACGGCGTCTGGCACGACACCCACACCCACCCGGTCGGCGAACCCGTCCTCGACCTGCTGGCCGAGTTGGCCGGGCACACCCGGGTGCCGGGGGTACTGCTCGAACGCGACGGCGACTACCCGTCCGACGCCGACCTCGCGGGCGAACTGGCCGCGATCCGCGCGGCCGTCGCCCGAGGCACCCGTGCCCGCTGACCCCGTGCCCGCTGACCCCGCGGACGCCAGAGCCCGCCTCGCCGCGGACCAGGAAGCGCTGCTCGCCGCCCTGGTCGCCGGGGCCGAGGCACCCGCCGGGTTCGACCCCGGCAGGGTGCGGGTGCAGGCCGAGGCGCTGCGGGTCAAGCGGATGCGCGTCGCCGCCCACCACCACCCGTGGCTCGCCACCGCCCTCGGCCCGCGCTATGCGGCCGCCTTCGCCCGCTACGCCGGTGCGCACCCGCTGCGGGCGGGGCGCACCGGCCACGCCGACGCCGAGGGGTTCGAGGTGTACCTGGCCGGCCGCGGCGAACTGCCCCGCCGACCGCGCCACCGGTGGTGGCCGCGGTCAGCGTCGGGACCGCGGCGACCGTGAGTCGCCGAAGAGGACCCGGTAGGCGATCAGCAGCACCAGCGAGCCCGCGATGGCGGCCAGCCAGGTCTTGCCGTCGAAGAAGTGGTGCGGAATCGGCTTGTCCAGCAGTTTCGCGGACAGCCAGCCGCCCAGCAGTGCGCCGACGAAGCCGATCAGCGTCGTGCCGACCAGACCGCCGGGGTCGCGCCCCGGCAGGATGACCTTGGCTATGGCGCCGGCGAGAAGTCCCAGAACGATCCATCCGATGATGCCCATGCCGTCCGTCTGCCCCCGGCGCCCGGCCGCACGCCCGTGCGATCCGCAGCCGTGCCGTCACCTCCGCCGGTCGGTGTGCCGGTACCCGAAGGGCCCGGGCAGGTCCGCCGAGGTGGTGCGGCGCCCGGTGGTGGACCAGGTGCGGTGGGCGCCCTTGCGTCCGACGGTGATGGACAGTGACTTGCGGTTCACGTTGATCCGCACCCCTGGCAGGATGTGGAACGACTTGCGGAATGTCATTGGCATATCGGCCTCCCATGGCTTTGGGACTCCGTGTGCCCCCCTCCGGGGTTTTCACTGCTGCCGGGACGAATTGACGTCTCATCAGTTCTGTCCGCGGGGCCGATGCCGCGTCGGCGACCCGGACCGAGCGGCGCCGTCAGCGGAAGCAGAGGACCGCGGGACGGGCGGGCGGAAGTCCACGACCTGCCCGGCTCCACCGCGTCCCCCGAGCCCGTCCCGGTCTCCGCGCCCGTTCCGGAGGCTGCCCGTTCCCGTGGCCGCCCGGGACGCCGACCGCCCGGGGACCCCGACCGCCCGGGACCCCGACCGCCCTTCCCGCGCCCTTTCGCCGGCGGCGGGAATAGCGCAGCGGATCCGTGCCCCGGCCAGCGGATGAGCCGGGCGGGACATCGGCGTATCGTGGCTGGCATTGGACCGAGCCGCGGCCTGAGGGACGCGGGCGATTGCGGTGAGTGGTGCCCGCATTTCCGCGGCCGGGAATCCATCGTCCTTCAGGCGTTTCCCACGATTCAGCCGTTTCACGCGGAAGGATTCAGCATATGGGCACGGTCACCACCAAAGACGGCACGACCATCTTCTACAAGGACTGGGGT
Organism: Streptomyces sp. NPDC049040; assembly: GCF_043197715.1. Taxonomy (NCBI): domain Bacteria; kingdom Bacillati; phylum Actinomycetota; class Actinomycetes; order Kitasatosporales; family Streptomycetaceae; genus Streptomyces; species Streptomyces sp. NPDC049040. Next base: position 84,643 of record NZ_JBICTO010000023.1, on the reverse strand, counting down.
CCGCGCGACGGACAGCCGATCGTCTTCCATCACGGCTGGCCGCTCAGCGCTGACGACTGGGACAACCAGATGCTGTTCTTCCTCGCGCACGGCTATCGGGTGATCGCCCACGACCGGCGCGGGCACGGCCGCTCCACCCAGACCCCGACCGGCCACGAGATGGACACCTACGCCGCCGACGTGGCGGAGCTCACCGACGCGCTCGACCTGCGAGGAGCCTTCCACATCGGGCACTCGACCGGCGGGGGAGAGGTCACGCGGTACGTGGCGCGCGCCAAGCCGGGCCGGGTGGCCAAGGCGGTGCTGGTGAGCTCGGTCCCGCCGGTCATGGTCAAGTCGGATGCGAACCCCGGCGGCACCCCGATCGGGGTCTTCGACGAGCTGCGCGCCTCCCTGGCCGCCAACCGTTCGCAGTTCTACGTCGATCTGCCGACCGGCCCGTTCTACGGATTCAACCGGCCCGGCGCGAAAGTCTCGCAGGCGCTCATCGACAACTGGTGGCGTCAGGGGATGATGGGTGCGGCCAACGCGCACTACGAATGCATCAAGGCATTCTCCGAGACCGATTTCACCGAGGACCTGAAGAAGATCGATGTACCGGTCCTCGTGGCACACGGGACCGACGACCAGATCGTGCCGTACGCGGACGCGGGGCCCTTGTCGGCCGAAATCCTGGCGCACAGCACATTCAAGAGCTACGACGGTTTCCCGCACGGAATGCTGTCGACGGAACCCGACACCCTCAATCCCGACCTCCTGGCGTTCCTGAAGGAATAGCGCGCGGCCGGGAGCGGGGCAGCGGCCCAGGACCGGAGTCCTGGGCCGCTGCCGGGATCGGGCGGGTGCCCTCAGACCGTCGTGGACGCGGTCAGGAGGTACCACCTCCCGTGATCACGAACTGGGACCCCGGTTCGACCACGATGTCGCCGTCGGCCGACCCGGTGATGCTCACGTTCGTCAGCGCCGCGCTGCCTCGGGCGCCGCCCTGGGCTCTGACGCCGGCGCCGTTGACGGACTTGTCGATCTTCACGTTGCTGACCACGACGCCCGGCATGCTGCCGCCGCCGGTCTTGAACTGGATGCCGTCGTACGTCGAGTCGTGGATCTCGGTGTTCCGGATGGTGACGCCGGTGATGTCGCGGGTCGACGCGAAGAGCGTGATGGCGCCGAACTCCTGGGCCTCGCCCCAGAACGCGCCGCCCGTGCGGTAAAGGGCGTTGTTGTCGACGAGCGTCTGCCCGGAGAAGGGCAGCGGGTCGTGGTCGGTCGCCAGCATGATGCCCGGGTAGTTCATCGTGTCGTAGATCAGGTTGTTCTCGACCGTGTTGCCGTAACCGCCGTAGATCGCGATGCCGTTGGCCCGCCAGGGCAGCTGGATCGTGTTGTTCACGAAGTGGTTGTCGTGCCCGATGTCGACCGAGGGGTCCTTGACGTACCGGCTGGCCCAGACCGCGAGGGAGTCGTCGCCCGTGGTGCGGAAGGAGGAGTTGAAGACCCGCGAGTTCCGGGTGCCGTTGGTGAAGTTGATGCCGTCGGCGTAGGTGTCGCGGATGCGCATGCCGCTGAACTGGAGCCCGTCCGCCGGACCCCACAGGGCGGGGATGTTGTCGTAGTCGCGGCCGACCCAGACGCCCACGTTGGCGTGCTCGATCCACACATTGCTGATCTTGGTGTTCCGGCCGAACCGGCCGTTGAGGCCCACGCCGCCCTCGTCGTTGCCGTCACCGCCCCTGATACGGCCGGAGCCGAAGATGGCGATGTCGGAGATCTGCGTGTTGTCGTCGATGTCGAAGCCGAAATTGCCCTCGTGCGGGTGGTTGATGCCGCCGGCGTCCTGCGGCTCTGTCAGGGTGTACAGCTGGGAGTACCACATGCCCGCGCCGCGGATCGTGACGTTGCTGATGCCCACCTGGTTGTACTGGCCCCGGTTCAGCGGGTCGTCGGTCAGGATCTTCTGCTCCTGCCGCCACTGGCCCGGCGGGATCCACACGCAGCTGATGGCGCCGGTCTGGTCGGCCGTCACCGCCCGCTGGATGGCCGCCGTGTCGTCGATCCCGTCGTCAGGCACCGCGCCGTACGCGGTGATCGAGGTGCACTCGGCGGGTTTGGCCGCCGGAGGCGCCACCTGCTCCAGGTCGATCAGGTCGATGATGTAGAAGGACGCGGTGTCGGTGGCGTCGCGCTGCAACCGGAAGGTGGTGCCCGCCGGATACGTCGTGGTCAGCAGCGCGTTGGACTCGTCGAACAGCCGCCTGGCGTTGCTCTGGGGGGTGTTCGTCAGCCCCTCGGGGTCGTCGGAGGTGCCGTACAGCCAGCTGTGCTTCGAGGAGAGGGTGAGCTTGCGGACGAAGCTGTTGTTGACGTAGAGGCTGATCGTGGCGTCGATGCCGCCGCCGGCCGCCGCGTCGGGGATGGAGTTGCGCACCACGAGGGAGTTGGTCGGGGTGGTCGAGGTGAACTGCACGAACTGGCCCGTGCTGTCGAGCCGGACCGACTTGCGGCCCGACGACTCGGTCGCGAAGTTGGTGTGGCCGAAGGTGCGCTTCTGGTCGGTGGTCAGCAGCGTGCCCTGGTAGGTCCCGGCTTCCGCCTCGTACTCGGTGAAGGGCACCGCCGCGCCGCGGCCGACCACGATCGCCTGCGAGAAGGTGTTGTTGGTCTCGTCGGTCTCGGTGACCAGGCCGGTCGCGTCCGCCGTGGCCACGATGGTGGCGCCGCCGTTGGTGGCGGTCCAGGTCCCGCTGACGCTCACGTTCGTGGTCGCGCCCGCCGCTGTCGAGGGCGTGCTGGTGTCGAGCGTGGTGCCCGCCACCGTCAGCCGGGTGACCGTCGTGGCACCCGAGGCGGTGGTGCCGCGGTTGTGCACCGCGACGGTGAAGGAGACGGCCGCACCGACCGCCGGGTTCGACGGGCTGGAGGTGACGCCGAGCACCTGGAGGTCGGGGCCGGGGCTCTGGGCGACCACCAGGGCGGTGGGCGCGGTGAGGCTGTTGTTGGCGTTGTTCTGCTCGATGACCGTGTCGGACGGGTCCACCGCGGCAGTGACGGTGTAGCTCCCCATGGGCCGCTTTCCGACGGCGACCGACACCGTGGTGGAGGCGCCCGCCGCCAGGGCGCCGACCGTGGCGCTGCCCGCGACGACGCCGCCCACGCTGACGTTCACCGTGGTGGCGGCGGAGGCGGCCGATCCGATGTTGCGCACCGTCGCGCTCACCGTGGTGCTGTCGGTCTCCACCGGAGCGGCGGGGGACCAGGACAAAGCGGTGACCGTCAGGTCGGGATTGGGTGCCGGTTTTCCGATGACCTGCAGCTCCGCGACCTGGCCGCCGGGCGCACCGGAGTTGCCCGAGATCGCCAGCTGCACGTCCGCTGCCCTGCCGCTGACCGGGATACGGACCGAGTTCTGGTTGGCGGACGGGCTGAAGGTGTAGGTGGCCGCGGCAGCGAGTGAGCCGAAGCTGCCGCCGTTCTGGCCCCGGCCGAGCACCTGGATGGTCTGCGTCCTGGTGCCCCAGGCGCCGTCCGGGTTGAGCTTGACCACGACGGAGGTGAGGTCGGCGTCGGCGCCGAGCTTCACGGTGAGGGTCGAAGGGAAGCCGCCGGACTCCCAGTAGGTGCCGACCTGCCCGTCGTCCGCGTTGGCCGCGACGAAGTTCTGGGTGGTCGAGGACGCCTCGATCGGCTTGCCGTGCGCGAGGTCGGAACCGTCGCCGTCGCCCGGGTCGCCTCCGGGGTCGCCCGGGTCCGTCGTGTCGGTGCCGTACACCTCGAACTCGGAGATCTGCGCGGCCGGCCAGCCGGTGTTGGCTGTGATGTCCACCCGCAGGTAGCGGGCGGTGGCGGCGGTGAAGTCGATGGTCACCGTGTTCGCCGTGCCCGGCGCGAAGGCCCGCCCCTGGGCGGCGGCCAGCGTGCTGAAGCCGCTCCCGTCGGTGCTGCCCCGCACGCTCAGCGTCTCGGTCCTGGCCTCCCACGAGGCCGGCAGCTTGAGCACCACCCGGTCGACGGTTGCGCTGTGCCCGAGGTCGACCTGAAGTCCCTGCGGGAAGACGTTCGTCGGGCCTTCCCAGTACGAACCCTGGTTCCCGTCGGTGACGTTGACGGCCGGGTAGCCCCCGGTGGCCCCGCCCGCGGAAGCGGCCTTGCCGAGCGCCAGGTTGGGGCGCTCTGCCGCCCCTGCGGGGGTGGCGAGCGGCGAGAGGCCGAGGGCTATCAGCCCGGCTGCGAGCAGGCCGGTGATCAGCCGTCTGAGCTGCTTGCGCTTCATGGTCTCCTCTGTTCTGTCCGGAACGAGAGAGCGGGTGGGGGGAGGGCTCCGGGCCGCGCGGGCAGCGGCGCGCGCGGCGCCGGGCATGGCAGGACAGCGGCGTATGCCGCGAAGTTGCAAAGATCGGCGGGTAAATATGGCGACCTTGGCCATGTTTTTGCGAGTCAAAGGTTGCAATCCCGTCGTGGCTTTGTCAACTGTTTACGCAAGGCTGGTGAGTTATTGACGTGCCCGGGTCCAGGAGGCCTGAGGAGGGCAGAGCTGAGGTCTCAACCGGCCTCGTCGAGCGACCGGTTGAGCCGGACGACGTTCACATGGCGCTCGCCGAGGAAACCCAGCACCCGGCCGTGGGTGTCGGCGGAGACGAGCGCCCGGACGGCGGCCGTACTCAGGCCGCGCGCCCGTGCGACGCGGCCGATCTGCTCGGCGGCGTAGGCGGTGGAGATGTCGGGGTCGAGCCCCGACCCCGAGGCGGTGACGGCGTCGGCGGGCACGTCGTCAGGGCGGACTCCGTCGAAGGCGGCGATCGCGGCGCGGCGCTGCTTGACGGAGGCGATCAGGTCGGGGTTGTTGGGCCCGAGGTTGGACGCGCCGGAGGCCAGCGGGTCGTAGCCGCCGGCCGAGAAGCGCGGTTGGAAATACCTGGGGTCGGGAGTACCGGTGGCCTTCCCTTTCCTGACGAGGTCGAAGTTCTGGCCGAGCAGTCCCGAGCCGACGACGGCACCGTCGCGGTGGACCAGCGAGCCGTTGGCCTGGCGGCTGAAGGCGGCTTGCGCGATGCCGGTGACGGCCAGCGGATAGGCGATCCCGGTGATCACGGTGAACACCAGCAGCATCCGCAGGGCGGCCAGATGGTTGCGGACCACCCGGGGCAGGTGCTTGGACATGGCGGTCGCCTCCTCCTTGTCTCGGCGCCTGTCTTCTCAGCGCAGGCCGGGGATGAATTGGATGACGAGGTCGATGAGTTTGATGCCGGCGAAGGGGAGGATGAGGCCGCCGAGGCCGTAGACCCAGATGTTGCGGTTGAGGAGTGCGGCGGCGGAGGTGGGTTTGTAGCGGACTCCGCGCAGGGCCAGTGGGATGAGCGCGATGATGATGAGGGCGTTGAAGATGATCGCGGAGGCGATGGCCGAGGTGGGGCTGTGCAGGCCCATGATGTTGAGCTTGTCGAGGCCGGGGTAGGCGGCGGTGAACATCGCGGGGATGATCGCGAAGTATTTCGCGACGTCGTTGGCGATGGAGAAGGTGGTGAGGGCTCCTCGGGTGATGAGGAGTTGTTTGCCGATCTCGACGATCTCGATGAGTTTGGTGGGGTTGGAGTCGAGGTCGACCATGTTCCCGGCCTCTTTGGCGGCCGAGGTGCCGGTGTTCATGGCGACGCCGACGTCGGCCTGGGCGAGTGCGGGTGCGTCGTTGGTGCCGTCGCCGGTCATGGCGACGAGTTTCCCGCCGGCCTGCTCCCGCTTGATGAGGGCCATCTTGTCCTCGGGGGTGGCTTCGGCGAGGAAGTCGTCGACGCCTGCTTCGTCGGCGATGGCTTTGGCGGTCATCGGGTTGTCGCCGGTGATCATGACGGTGCGGATGCCCATCCGGCGCAGCTCGTCGAACCGCTCGCGCATCCCCTCCTTGACCACGTCCTTGAGGTTGATCACCCCCAGAACCGTCGCAGTGGTGGCACCCCCGCGGTGCACGACCTCGCCGACGACCAGCGGGGTGCCACCGCTCGCCGCGATCGCGTCGGCCATCGGACCCGCCTCCTCCATGGGGTGGCCGCCGTTGTCCCGTATCCAGTGCATGACCGCCGTGGTGGCGCCCTTGCGCAGCTCGCGCCGGTCGCCGTCCTCGGTGAGGTTGACGCCGCTCATACGGGTCTGCGCGGTGAAGGGCACGAACTCCGCCTGCGGCAACTGGCCCTCGGTGCGCGCCCGCAGCCCATGGCGCTCTTTCGCGAGCACCACGATGGAGCGGCCTTCCGGTGTCTCGTCGGACAGTGAGGAGAGCTGCGCGGCGTCGGCGAGTTCGTCGATCGGGACGCCGGTCACGGGGAGGAATTCGGCGGCCTGGCGGTTGCCGAGGGTGATGGTGCCGGTCTTGTCGAGCAGCAGGGTGTTGACGTCGCCCGCGGCTTCGACGGCGCGGCCCGACATGGCCAGGACGTTGCGCTGGACGAGGCGGTCCATGCCGGCGATGCCGATGGCGGACAGCAGGGCGCCGATGGTGGTGGGGATCAGGGCGACCACCAGGGCCGCCAGGACCACCACCGACTGCTCGGCGCCCGCGAACACGGCGAACGGTTGAAGCGACACCACCGCGACCAGGAAGACGACGGTCAGCGAGGCGAGCAGGATGTTCAGCGCGATCTCGTTGGGCGTCTTCTGCCGGGAGGCGCCCTCGACCAGGGCGATCATGCGGTCGATGAACGTCTCGCCGGGTTTGGACGTGATCCGCACGACGATGCGGTCGGACAGGACCCTGGTGCCGCCGGTGACCGCCGAGCGGTCGCCGCCGGACTCGCGGATGACCGGTGCGGACTCGCCGGTGATGGCGGACTCGTCGACCGAGGCGATGCCCTCGACGACGTCGCCGTCGCCGGGGATGATCTGCCCGGCCTCGACCACGACGTGATCGCCCAGCCGCAAGCCGACCGAGGGCACGGACTCCTCCTCCACCGACCCGCCGTCCCGCCGCCAGTCGATGAGCCGTCGGGCCGCCGTCTCGGTCTTGGTACGCCGCAGCGTCTCGGCCTGCGCTTTGCCGCGGCCTTCGGCGACGGCTTCCGCCAGGTTGGCGAAGACGACCGTCAGCCAGAGCCACGCGGTGATCACCCAGGCGAAGACGCTGGGGTCCTTGATCGCGAAGGCCGTGGTCAGCACCGCGCCGACCTCGACCACGAACATCACCGGGTTGCGGACCATCACCCGCGGGTCGAGCTTCCTCGCGGCGTCGGGCAGGGAGGTCACCAGCTGCCTGGGCTGGAGCAGGCCGCCGGGGATCCGGCGCTGCGAGGGCTGGGACGGCGCGTCGCCTCCGGGGGAGGCCCCGGTTTCAGGACCGGTCGGGGACATCAGTGCAGACCTTCCGCGAGCGGACCCAGCGCGAGGGCGGGGAAGTAGGTGAGGCCGACGACGATGAGGACCACGGCGGCGAGCAGGCCGACGAACTGCGGCCGGTGCGTGGGCAGGGTGCCCACGGTGACGGGTGCGGGCTGCTGCCTGGCCAGCGAGCCCGCCAGTGCCAGCACGAACACCATCGGCAGGAAGCGGCCGAACAGCATCGCCAGGCCCAGCGCGCTGTTCCACCAGTCGGAGGTCACGGTCAGGCCCGCGAAGGCCGAGCCGTTGTTGTTGGCCGCCGAGGTGAAGGCGTACAGCACCTCGGAGAAGCCGTGCGGACCCGGGTTGAGCATGTCCGCCCGCTCACCCGGCAGCGACATGGCCGCTCCCGCACCCGCGAGGACCACCGTCGGGGTGGCCAGGATGTAGAGGGAGGCGAACTTCATCTCCCGTGCCCCGAGCTTCTTGCCCAGGTACTCGGGGGTGCGCCCGACCATCAGGCCGGCGACGAAGACCGTGATGACGGCCAGGATCAGGATGCCGTAGAGGCCGGATCCGGTGCCGCCGGGGGCGATCTCGCCGAGCATCATGTTGAAGATCGTCATCCCGCCGCCGCCGGGCGAGAACGAGTCGTGGAAGGAGTTCACCGCACCGGTCGAGGTCAAGGTGGTGGACACCGCGAACAGCGCGGACGCCCAGATCCCGAAGCGCTGCTCCTTGCCCTCCAGCATCCCGCTGGCCGTGTGGCCCGCGGTGCTGCTGACGCTGTGCAGCTCGTTGGCGGTGGTCACGGCGAGCGACACGGCCCAGATCAGGGCCATCACGGCCAGGATCGCGTAGCCCTGCCGCCGGTCGCCGACCATGGTGCCGAAGGTCCGCGGCATGCTGACCGAGAGCACCAGCAGCAGGTAGATCTCCAGGATGTCGGTGAACGCGTTGGGATTCTCGAAGGGGTGGGCCGAGTTGGCGTTGTAGAAGCCGCCGCCGTTGGTGCCCAGCTCCTTGATGACCTCCTGCGAGGCGACCGGGCCGCCGGTCAGCGACTGGCTACCGCCGGTCAGGGTGCGGATCTCATGGACTCCGTGCAGGTTCTGCACCGCGCCGGCGGCGACCAGCACGATCGCGAAGACGAACGCCATCGGGAGCAGCACCCGCACGACCACCCGCGTCAGGTCGACCCAGAAGTTGCCCACCTGGTCGGTGTGCTTGCGGGTGAAGCCGCGGATCAGGGCCGCCACCACCGCGATGCCGACCGCGGCGGACACGAAGTTCTGCACCGCGAGCCCGGCCATCTGCACCAGCAGGCCCATCGTGGTCTCACCCGAGTACGACTGCCAGTTGGTGTTGGTGACGAAGGAGACGGCGGTGTTGAAGGCGGTACCGGCGGGCACCGCCTTCATGCCGACCGAGAGCAGCAGGTGGTTCTGCAGTCGCTGGAAGGCGTAGAGGAACAGCACGGACATGGCGGAGAAGGCCAGCACCCCGCGCAGATAGACCGGCCAGCGCTGCTCGGCGTCACCGTTGACACCGCCGAGCCGGTAGACGACACGCTCGGCGCGAAGGTGCCGGGCGGAGGTGAGCACATGCGCCGTGTAGTCGCCCAGCGGGCGGTACGACAGCGCCAGCGCGGCCACCAGCGCGAGGATCTGCAGCCAGCCCGCGAGGGTGTCGCCCACTAGAACTTCTCCGGGAAGACCAGCGCCAGCACCAGGTAGACCAGCAGACCGCCGGCCACGATCAGCCCCACGATGTTGTCCGCGCTCACAGCCGGCCCACCCCCTTGGCCACCAGCCCGATGAGGGTGAACGCGACGACGATGACGGCGAGGAAGGCGAGATCAGCCATACACGGGACACCTCGAACCATGTGGGGAGGAAACGCACCGAAGTGTGCGCTTACAGACCAGCACATGGAGGGCGAAACATCCCGTAGCGCCACCGGCCCGTCGTCCGGACAGGTCGCTTGCGGGGCCTGCCGTCAGGGCCGGGCGCGCCGGCTCATCGGCCGGCCGCCCTCACACCGCCGTGCGGTGCCGCAGGCTGCGGTCCAGGTCGCGCAGCAACTCGGACGTCGGGACGGCGAGTACGTCGCAGTGCGCGTGCGCCAGGCAGTGCCGGCTCACCCCGCCGTGGAAGAGCCGCATGAGGCCGCCCTGCCGGCCCGTGCTGACCACCAGCAGGTCGTCCGGCCGGTCGGCGAGTTCCGTGAGGGCGGTGCCGGCCTCACCGCGCACCGTGACCAGCCGCACCGGGACGCCCTCCGGGCGCCCGCCGAAGGCGTCGAGGAAGGCCTGCTCCAGGCGGGCCGCCGCGGCGTTCTCCCAGGCGGCGAGCAGCGGGGTGCAGGGTGCCCGGCGGTAGGACGCCTCGCCTCCGACCGGGATCCACGCGAGCACGGCCACGAGTTCGCCGCCGCGCCGTCGGGCCTCTTCCACCGCCCGGTGCAGGGCGCCCAGGCTCCGCAGCGATCCGCTGACCCCGACGACGACCCGCGTGCCTTGTGCCATGGCGCTCCGCTTCCTTCCTCGCGCGGCCTTCGTCCGCGACGTGCCTGTCCGCGACGTGTCCTGACGTGATGTCCGACGGCGGGGGCCGCCTCCTGACGCCGCTTCGGCGCAGGAGGCGGCCGGCCCGTGCGAGCCGTAGTCGGCGGCTCCCCCCGTGGTCCTACGCTGTCCTGCCGAGGGCGTTGTTGAGATCGATGACGTTGACGTACTCCTCACCGAGGAAGCCGAGCGCCCTGCTGTGGGTGTTGTCGGCGACGAGGTGGCGGACGGTGGCCGGGTCGAGGCCGCGGGCCTTGGCGACGCGGTCGATCTGCTCGGCGGCGTAGGCCTTGGAGATGTCGGGGTCGAGTCCTGATCCCGAGGCGGTCAGGGCGTCGGCGGGGACGTCCTTCGGGTCGACGCCGTCGAAGGCGGCGACCGCGGCCCTGCGGTCCTTGATGGCCTTGACCAGGTCGGGGTTGTTGGGCCCGAGGTTGGAGGCTCCCGAGGCCAGCGGGTCGTAGCCGCCCGCGGAGGGCCGGGGCTGGAAGAACTTCGGGTCGGGGCGGGGTGCCTCGTCGGGGTCGTCCGGGTTCTTCTTGGGCAGGTCGAAGTTCTGGCCGATGAGGCTGGAGCCGACGACCTTGCCGTTCTGGTGGACGAGCGAGCCGTTGGCCTGGTGGCTGAAGGCGGCCTGCGCGACACCGGTGACGGCCAGCGGATAGATGATGCCGGTGATCACGGTGAGGACCAGCAGCATCCGGAAGGCGGCCAGATGATTGCGTATCGCCGCGGGGAGTGAGCCGAGCATGATGATTGCCTTCTTCTTTTCTCAGCGCAGGCCGGGGATGAATTGGATGACGAGGTCGATGAGTTTGATGCCGGCGAAGGGGAGGATGAGGCCGCCGAGGCCGTAGACCCAGATGTTGCGGTTGAGGAGTGCGGCGGCGGAGGTGGGTTTGTAGCGGACTCCGCGCAGGGCCAGTGGGATGAGCGCGATGATGATGAGGGCGTTGAAGATGATCGCGGAGGCGATGGCCGAGGTGGGGCTGTGCAGGCCCATGATGTTGAGCTTGTCGAGGCCGGGGTAGGCGGCGGTGAACATCGCGGGGATGATCGCGAAGTATTTCGCGACGTCGTTGGCGATGGAGAAGGTGGTGAGGGCTCCTCGGGTGATGAGGAGTTGTTTGCCGATCTCGACGATCTCGATGAGTTTGGTGGGGTTGGAGTCGAGGTCGACCATGTTTCCGGCCTCTTTGGCGGCCGAGGTGCCGGTGTTCATGGCGACGCCGACGTCGGCCTGGGCGAGTGCGGGTGCGTCGTTGGTGCCGTCGCCGGTCATGGCGACGAGTTTCCCGCCGGCCTGCTCCCGCTTGATGAGGGCCATCTTGTCCTCGGGGGTGGCTTCGGCGAGGAAGTCGTCGACGCCTGCTTCGTCGGCGATGGCTTTGGCGGTCATCGGGTTGTCGCCGGTGATCATGACGGTGCGGATGCCCATCCGGCGCAGCTCGTCGAACCGCTCGCGCATCCCCTCCTTGACCACGTCCTTGAGGTTGATCACCCCCAGGACGGTGGCGTCGGTCCTGCCGCCGCGCGTGACCACCTCACCGACCACCAGCGGGGTGCCACCGCTGGAGGCGATGGCGTCGACCATCGGGCCGACCTCTTCCGTCGGGTGGCCGCCGTTGTCCCGTATCCAGTGCATGACCGCGGTGGCGGCGCCCTTGCGCAGCTCGCGCCGGTCGCCGTCCTCGGCGAGGTTGACGCCGCTCATGCGGGTCTGCGCGGTGAAGGGCACGAACTCGGCCTGGCTGCCCAGCTCCCGACCGCGCAGCCCGTACTTCTCCTTGGCCAGCACCACGATGGAGCGACCTTCCGGTGTCTCGTCGGACAGTGAGGAGAGCTGCGCGGCGTCGGCCAGCTCGTCCAGGGGGATCCCGCCGACGGGGAGGAATTCGGCGGCCTGGCGGTTGCCGAGGGTGATGGTGCCGGTCTTGTCGAGCAGCAGGGTGTTGACGTCGCCCGCGGCTTCGACGGCGCGGCCCGACATGGCCAGGACGTTGCGTTGCACGAGGCGGTCCATGCCGGCGATGCCGATGGCGGACAGCAGGGCGCCGATGGTGGTCGGGATCAGGGCGACCACCAGGGCCGCCAGGACCACCACCGACTGCTCGGCGCCCGCGTAGATCGCCAGCGGCTGCAGGGTGACGACGGCGATCAGGAAGACGATGGTCAGCGAGGCGAGCAGGATGTTGAGCGCGATCTCGTTGGGCGTCTTCTGCCGGGAGGCGCCCTCGACCAGGGCGATCATGCGGTCGATGAACGTCTCGCCCGGCTTGGAGGTGATCTTGACGACGATGCGGTCGGACAGGACCCTGGTGCCGCCGGTGACCGCCGAGCGGTCGCCGCCGGACTCGCGGATGACCGGTGCGGACTCGCCGGTGATGGCGGACTCGTCGACCGAGGCGATGCCCTCGACGACGTCGCCGTCGCCGGGGATGATCTGCCCGGCCTCGACCACGACGTGGTCGCCCAGCCGCAGGCCCGCTGCCGGCACCGACTCCTCGGCGGAGCCGGTGCTGCCGGGCCGCCAGTCGACCAGCCGGCGTGCGACGGTCTCGGTCTTGGTGCGCCGCAGCGTCTCGGCCTGTGCTTTGCCGCGGCCTTCGGCGACGGCTTCCGCCAGGTTGGCGAAGACCACGGTCAGCCAGAGCCACGCGGTGATCACCCAGGCGAAGACGCTGGGGTCCTTGATCGCGAAGACGGTGGTGAGGACGGCCCCGACCTCGACGACGAACATCACCGGGTTGCGGACCATGACCCGCGGGTCGAGCTTCCTGGTGGCGTCCGGAAGCGCGCCGAGGAGCATCTTCGGGTCGAGCAGCCCGCCGGAGACCCGGTGCGGCCCCGGTGCGGGGGCGCCGGGCCCGGTCGACGCCGGGGGGCGTTGTGTGGTCAGGGACATCAGTGCAGACCTTCCGCGAGCGGACCCAGCGCGAGGGCGGGGAAGTAGGTGAGGCCGACGACGATGAGGATGACGCCGGCGAGCAGGCCGACGAACTGCGGCCGGTGGGTGGGCAGGGTGCCCACGGTGACGGGGGCAGGCTGCTGCTTGGCCAGGGAGCCGGCCAGCGCGAGGACGAAGATCATCGGCAGGAAGCGGCCGAAGAGCATCGCCAGACCCAGGGCGGTGTTGTACCAGTGGGTGTTGACGCCGATGCCCGCGAAGGCCGAGCCGTTGTTGTTGGCCGCCGAGGTGAAGGCGTAGAGGACCTCGGAGAAGCCGTGCGGGCCCGAGTTGAGCATCGAGGCGCGCTCGCCCTTGAGGGACATCGCGGTGCCCGTGCCGATCAGCACGATCGCGGGGGTGGCCAGGATGTAGAGGGAGGCGAATTTCATCTCCCGTGCCCCGAGCTTCTTGCCCAGGTACTCGGGGGTGCGCCCGACCATCAGGCCGGCGACGAAGACCGTGATGACGGCCAGGATCAGGATGCCGTAGAGGCCGGATCCGGTGCCGCCGGGGGCGATCTCGCCGAGCATCATGTTGAAGATCGTCATCCCGCCGCCGCCGGGCGAGAACGAGTCGTGGAAGGAGTTCACCGCACCGGTCGAGGTCAGCGTCGTCGACGCGGCGAACAGCGTCGACGCCCAGATCCCGAAGCGCTGCTCCTTGCCCTCCAGCATCCCGCCGGCCGCGTGACCGGCGGTGCTGCTGACGGAGTGCAGCTCGTTGACGGTGATCACCGCGACGGAGGCCGCCCAGATCAGGCCCATCACGGCCAGGATCGCGTAGCCCTGGCGGTGGTCGCCGACCATCTTGCCGAAGGTCCGCGGCAGCGAGAAGGAGATCACCAGCAGCAGGTAGATCTCCAGGATGTTGGAGACGCCGTTGGGGTTCTCGAAGGGGTGGGCGGAGTTGGCGTTGTAGAAGCCGCCGCCGTTGGTGCCCAGCTCCTTGATGACCTCCTGCGAGGCGACCGGGCCGCCGGTCAGCGACTGCTTGTCGCCCAGCAGGGTGCTGATCTCGTGCACACCGTGGAAGTTCTGGATCGCGCCCGCGGCGACCAGCACGATCGCGAAGACGAAGGCCATCGGGACCAGCAGGCGCACGGTGACACGGGTCAGGTCGACCCAGAAGTTGCCGACGCGGTCGGTGCGCTTGCGGGTGAACCCGCGGATCAGCGCCGCCAGCACCGCGATGCCCACCGCGGCGGACACGAAGTTCTGCACCGCGAGCCCGGCCATCTGCACCAGGTGGCCCATCGTGGTCTCACCCGAGTACGACTGCCAGTTGGTGTTGGCCACGAACGACGCGGCGGTGTTGAAGGCCTGGTCCGCCTTGACCGGAGGGAAGCCCAGCGAGAGCAGCAGGTGGTTCTGGAGCCGCTGGAAGGCGTAGAGGAAGACCATCGAGACCGCGGAGAAGGCCAGGACGCTGCGCAGGTAGACCGGCCAGCGCTGATCGGCGTCGCCGTTGACACCGACGAGGCGGTAGATGCCCTTCTCGACCACCAGGTGCTTGCCCGTGGTGAGGATGCGGGCCATGTAGTCGCCCAGCGGGCGGTAGGTCAGTGCCAGGGCCGCGAGAAGCGCGGTGATCTGGAGCCAGCCCGCGAGAGTGCCGTTCACTAGAACTTCTCCGGGTTGATCAGGGCCACCACGAGATAGCCGAGCAGACAGCAGGCGACGATCAGGCCGACGATGTTCTCCGCGCTCACAGCTTCTCGACCCCCTTGACCACAAGCGCGAGCACGGCGAACACCGCGATCGACACGACGACGAATACGAGATCGGACATGGACGGAACACTCCGGAGGTCGTGGAGAGGAAGCGCGTGAAGCGGCCCCGGCGAAAGACCGGTGCTCCGACAGGAAAGCCCCTCGTCAGGCCCGATCAGCGCCACGTTGGCGTTCCCCTGACGCCGCCGCCCGCTGTCTTGACGCGGCTTTGACACAGCGGCCCCGCCAGGCGTCGGCGGAGGCGGGCCCGGGGCTCCCGATGCCCTACGGGCGACAGGGCTGTGGGGCTCGGGGGAGCCCGTACGGGCGCCGGCAAGGCCGCGTCAAAGTCGGGCCGGGCCACGCAAGGGACGCGTCAAGGCGCCGCCTGTCCGGTCGTCGGCGCACCGGCCGGGTGAGCGAAGGGAGGCCGGTGGCGGTGCGGTCCTCCGCCACCGCTTTCCGGCCCCGAAAGCGGGCCCCGACAGCGGGCCCATACGGTGTGCCCCGGCGGTGTGCCCCGACGGCGGGCCTCCGCGGTGTGCCGAGATACGGAAACCGGCCGGGCGGTCCCCCGCGAGGGGCCGCCCGGCCGGAGTGGTGCCGATGTGCTGCCGGGGTGCTCAGATCCCGACGTCCCGCACCCGCAGGTCGGCCGGGGACTCCCGGCGGACCAGGACCCGGGCCCGGCCGTCCGTGACGGCGACCAGCGGGGGGCGGCCGACCATGTTGTAGCCGGACGCCATGGAGAGCTGGTACGCCCCGGCGACCGGCACCGCCAGCAGATCGCCGGGACGTACGTCATGGGGGAGGAGCACGTCCTCGGCGATGACGTCACCGGCCTCGCAGTACCGGCCGACCACCGTGACCCGGGTCAGGTCGGCGGTCGGGGAGCGCCCGAGGAGCCGGGGGGCGTAGCGGACCCCGTACAGCGCGGGCCGCGGGTTGTCGCCCAGGCCGCCGTCCACGGCGACCAGGACGCGGCCGCCGGTGTGCTTGACCGCCAGCACCCGGTAGAGGGCCACCGCGGCGGGGCCGACGATCGCCCGGCCCGGCTCGATGGTCAGGCGCGGGACGGGCAGGCCGCCGCCGCGGCAGCCGTCGGCGATCTCCGCCCTGGTGCGGGCGGCCAGCGCCGTGACGTCGAGGGCCCTGTCACCTGGCCGGTAGGCCACGGCGTGGCCGCCGCCCAGATCGAGCTCCGGCAGGGTGACGCCGTACTGGTCGCGGATGCGCACCATCAGCCCGATCAGCCGCCGCAGCGCGGCCAGATACGGCCTGACCTCCGTCACCTGCGAGCCGATGTGGCAGTGCAGGCCGACCAGTTCCAGCCCCGGCTGGCCGAGGATCCGCTCCACGGTGTGCATCGCGGAGCCGTCGGCTATGGACACGCCGAACTTCTGGTCGTCGGTGCCGGTACGGATCGACTTGTGGCCGCCGGCGACTACCCCCGGCACCACCCGCAGCATGACCTTCTGCCGGTCGTGCGGTGCGACGAGGGTGGCCACCCTGGCGATCTCGGCGGCGTTGTCGATCACGATCCGCCCGACGCCGAGCCGGACCGCCGTGCGCAGGTCCTCCGGGGTCTTGGCGTTGCCGTGCAGCACGATGCGGTCAGGGGGGAAGCCGGTGGCGACCGCCAGTTCCAGCTCGCCGGCCGAGCACACGTCGAGGCCGAGGCCTTCTTCGCGCACCCAGGTGGCGACCGCCCGGCACAGGAAGGCCTTGGCCGCGTAGACGACGTCGGCCTCGGGGAAGGCGGCGGTGTAGGTACGGCAGCGGCCTCGCAGTTCGGCCTCGTCCAGGATGTACAGCGGGGTGCCGAAACGGTCGGCCGCCTCGGTCAGCGAGACGCCGGCGACCGTCAGATCGCCCTGGGGGGCGCGCCTGGTCGAGGCCGGCCACACCGACAGGGAGTCCGGTTCCGCCGTGGGCAGCGCGATCGTGGTCAGTGATGTGGACACGGGTTGCCTCCTAGCCGACCGGCAGGTGTTGCGGAGCCGCCGGGACGGCGGGTCCCGGCCCGGGCGCGGGAGCCGACAGGCGGGGATCGATGCGCACCTCTTCAATGCCGAGGGGGCCGGCCAGCGCGCGCAGCGCAGGCTCCGACAGGCGCATCCAGCCCTGGGCCGGTCCGAGCGCAAGGATCAGCGCCTGCTCGCTGGTGAAGGCGACCGCGGTACGAGCGCCGAGGGCGTCGCGGAAGAAGCGGGTGATGCAGCCCGCGGGTCCCGGCCGGACGGGAACGAAAAGCGCGTGCCCGGCCGGGCCCCGTTCAAGGGGCTCTGATTCCTCCGGGGTGGTGGATGCCGGCATGGCGGACTCCTTGTGACGTCGGTTGCCGCGGGGGTTCAGGACCCGCGGCACTCACGACGCTATCCCCGGCACCATGGGGAACCCCGCCCTCCCTGACGCGTGCTTGACGCCTGACGGCCGGGTCCTTGACGCCCCCCTGACGTGCGGCGGGGGGGGGGGGGGGGGGGGGGGGGGGGGGGGGGGGGGGGGGGGGGGGGGGGGGGGGGGGCGGGCGGGGCGGGGGGGGGGGCGGCGCGAGG
>NZ_JBICTO010000023.1:46380-67555 GCF_043197715.1 Streptomyces sp. NPDC049040 | reverse complement strand
GCCCCTGGGGCACCCCCGCCCGCCCTGCGGCGGGCTCCCCCCGCGCGGGGGGGGCCCGGCCCCCCCCCCCGCCCGGGGGCGGCGGGGGCCGCGTTTGGGCCCCCCCGCCCGGGTCGGGGCTCAGCGCGTCAGACCTTGCGCCACCGGGCGTTCGCGAAGGAGAAGACGCCGAAGGCGATCAGGCCGATGGCGATGAGGACCAGCAGCCAGGGCCCGACCGGCGTGCCCGTGAAGGAGCGGAGCGTGTCGTCCATGCCCTTGGACTTGCCGGGCGTGTGTTGTACGGCCGCCGCGACGGCGAACCCGCCTGCTGTGGCGAAGACGATGCCCCGCGCCGTCCCGCCGAACACGCCGAGGGCGTCGACCGCCTGGCGCACCCGCGGCGACATCTCGGACATCTTCAGGTGCTTGCGGAATTTGTGCATGATGGCGCGTGCGGCGATCCACAGGCCCGCGCACACCACCGCGACGCCGGCGATCGCGACGATCCACTGGCCACCCGGCCAGTCCAGCACTTTCGCCGTCACGTCGTCGGTCTTCTTGTCGGTCGAGCCGCTGCCGCTGCCCTTGTCGCCGGCCGCGTAGGCGAGCGCCGAGTACGACACGAACCCGTAGAACACGAAGCGCCCGGCGGATATGGCGCGCTTGCCCGGCTTGTCGCCGTCGGGCCCCGCCTGCCCGATGATCGCCTGCGACAACCGCCACACCGCCATGCCGGCCAGGGCGATGCCCAGCAGCCACAGCATGGCGCCGCCGAACGGCTTGTGCGCGATCTCCGCCAGGGCGCCGCCCCGGTCGGCCTGCTGGCCGCCGCTGTCGGCGAACGCGATGCGGATCGCCAGCACGCCGATCAGGACGTAGATCACCCCGCGGGCCACGAAGCCGGCGCGACCGCAGACCTCGACCACTTTGCTGTCGGCCACGCGTCCGGCGGTGCGTCGCCCTGTCGATTGCGCTGTTTGGGTCTTCACACGGTCTCGACTGCCCCCGGGAGCGCTGATGACGCACCCCGCACCGGTGCTGACGCCCCGCCTGATCCGCGGGAACGCGCGGTCGCGGCGGGCGCGGCGCGTAGTCCGCCCGGGTGGCATGGGTGGCCGAAGTGCGGGTAGGCGGGCGTGCCGGTACCTCCGCCCCCCGGCGGGGTGCTTTCGTCTGGCTGTCCGGAACACCCAGGGAGGAACGTGTGGCAGGAAGCGCCGAGCAGCGTCGCGCACCGCTGGACGTACGACTGCTCGAGGGGCAGAAGGCCCTGGTGACCGGTGCGAACTCCGGTATCGGCAAGGCGACCGCGATCGCGCTGGGCCGGGCCGGGGCCGACGTCGTGGTCAACTACGTCGCGGGCGCGCAGGAGGCCGAGGAAGTCGTCGCCCGGATCACCGGCTTCGGAGTCCGCGCGTACGCGCACGAGGCCGATGTGTCCGACGAGGACCAGGTCGTCGCGATGGTGGCGCGGATGGTGGAGGAATTCGGCACCATCGACATCATGGTGGCCAATGCGGGCCTCCAGCGGGACGCCGCCGTGACCGAGATGACGCTCGCGCAGTGGCAGAAGGTCATCGACGTGAACCTCACCGGCCAGTTCCTGTGCGCGCGCGAGGCCGCCAAGGAATTCGTGCGCCGCGGAGTGGTGCCCGAGGTCTCCCGGTCGGCCGGAAAGATCATCTGCATGAGCTCGGTCCACCAGATCGTCCCCTGGGCGGGCCACGTCAACTACGCCTCCTCCAAGGGCGGTGTCGGCATGCTGATGCAGACCCTCGCCCAGGAACTCGCCCCGCACCGGATCCGGGTGAACGCCATCGGCCCCGGTGCGATCCGCACCCCCATCAACAGGTCTGCCTGGGACACCCCGCAGGCCGAGGCCGAACTCCTCGAACTGATCCCCTACGGCCGGGTGGGCGACCCGGAGGACGTCGCCGACGCCGTGGTGGCGATGGCCTCCGACCTCCTCGACTACGTCATCGGCTGCACCCTCTACGTCGACGGCGGGATGACGCTCTTCCCCGGCTTCGCCACCGGGGGCTGAGCGCCGATGGACGAACCCGCCGCCCCCCGCCGGGTGGTGATCGTGGGCGGCGGGTTCGCCGGGCTCTTCGCCGCCCGCGCGCTGCGCCGGTCGCCCGTCACCGTGACGGTGGTCGACCGCTGCGCCCACCACCTCTTCCAGCCGCTGCTCTACCAATGCGCCGCGGGCATCCTGTCCGAGGGCCAGATCGCCCGACCGCTGCGGGTCGTGCTGCGCCGCCACCGCAATGTGCGGTGCGTGCTCGCCGAGGCGACCGACGTGGACGTCGCGGCCCGGATCGTGCGCGCCCGAAGGCCGGAAGGCAGCGAACTCGAACTGCCCTACGACGACCTGATCGTCGCCGTCGGCATGCGCCAGTCCTACTTCGGGCACGACGAGTTCGCCGCCCACGCCCCGGGGATGAAGACCCTCGACGACGCGCTGGAGATCCGCCACCGGCTCTACCGGGCCTTCGAGATGGCGGAGACCGCGCGAGACCCCGAGGAGAAGCGGCAGTGGCTCACCTTCGCCCTGGTCGGCGGTGGCCCGACAGGTGTGGAACTGGCCGGGCAGATCAGGGAGATCGCGCGCCGCACGCTGGAGCGGGAGTTCAGCACCATCGACCCCGGCACGGCAAGGGTGCTGCTCTTCGAGGGGTCCGACGAGGTGCTGGGTACCTTCGGCGCCTCCCTGGCCGCACGCGCGGCCAGGACCCTGCGCGGCCTCGGCGTGGAACTGCACCTCGGCACGCGGGTCACCGACGTCGACGCCAGGGGTCTGGCCGTACGGGACCGGGAGGGCGTGACCACCCGCTTCGACGCGCGCACCGTGCTGTGGACGGCGGGGGTCGAGGCGCCGCCCCTCGCCGCCGCGCTGGCCCGCGCGACCGGCGCCGCCCAGGACCGGGCCGGTCGCATCGCCGTGGAACCCGACCTGACCCTGCGCGGCCATCCGGAGATCCGGGTGGTGGGCGACGTGATGGGCCTCGACCGGCTGCCGGGGCTGGCCGAGGTGGCGATGCAGACCGGTGCCTACGCGGGGCGGGCGCTGCGGCACTCCGCGGCGGGCAGGACCGCACCCGCCAAGCCCTTCAGGTACTTCGACATGGGCAGCGCCGCCTACATCTGCCGCGGCCGGGCGGTCGTCAGGGCGGGCCGCCTGCACCTGTCGGGCGTGCCCGGCTGGCTCACCTGGCTTTTCATCCACGTCGCCTTCCTGACCGGATTCCGCAGCAGGCTGGGCGCGGTGCTCAGCTGGGCCGTCGTCTTCGCCTCCGGCGCGCGCCGCGAGCGCGCCTTCACCTCGCCCTTCGCGCAGGCCCGGATGCCGCCGCCGGAGGCCGGCGGGTGACCGGAAGCGGCGGGCCGGCCGTCAGCCGCCGGCGCGCAGGGCGGCGAACACCAGGTCGACGATCGCAGGCGCGGGGAGCTCGGCGTCGACGGTGAGGCCGGGCTCGTCGGGCCGCAGCGGCTCGAGCGCGGTGTACTGGGACTCCACCAGCGCCGCGGGCATGAAGTGGCCCCGGCGCTCCGCCACCCGCCGGCGAGCCGCGGCCTCGCCGATCGCCAGGTGGAGCATCCACACCCCCCGCCCCGCGCGGCGGAACCGCTCGCGGTATTCGTACCGCAGCGCCGAGCAGGCCAGCACCCCGCCGGTGCCGGACTCCGTCGCCTGCCGGATCCAGCCGACAAGGGACAGCAGCCAGGGGGCGCGGTCCTTCTCGTCGAGCGGCCGGCCGGCGGCCATCTTGGACCTGTTCCCGGCCGGGTGCAGATCGTCCGCCTCCACGAAGGGCACCCCGAGCCGCCCGGCGAGCAGCCTCCCCACGGTCGACTTCCCCGACCCCGAGACGCCCATCAGGACCACGACCGCGGGCACGGCGGTCACAGGACCCCGCCGGGGCCGCGGTCGCGGAAGCAGCCGTACGCGCCGCACGGCCCCTCCGGGTCACAGCAGTCCATCGGCGCCTCCGGGTCACGCGGCACTGGCCCCCCGACCCCTCCACCATCGGACTGGCCCCCCGGCCCCGCCACATGCGCCGGACGCAGGACCGGACCGGCCTATCTCATCGCCCAGCGGATCGCCCGGGTCAGCCCGCGGCCGGCCAGCCGCACGCCGGTCTCCTCCACCAGGGGCAGGTAGGGCACGCCCAGCGGCACCCGGGTCCACAGCGGGAGCAGGGCGACCGCGTTGGCGGCGAGCACCGCGTACGCGGGCCTGGCCGTCCACGGCAGCGGCGGGTCGAGCAGCAGGAAGCGGGCGGCGTCGCGGGCCTGCGGGGTCGGCCGCAGCTCCGGGCGGTAGGCGTCGAGCAGCGCGGCGAGTTCCGCCTGGTCGCGCGGCGGGTTTTTGACGCCGAGCGCGGTCGCCACCCGGGCGGTGTCGGCGACGTACCCGTCGTATCCGTCGTCGTCCAGCGGCCGGGCGCCGTACCGCCGGTGCGCCCGCAGGAAACTGTCCACCTCGGCCGCGTGCACCCAGCCCAGCAGACGCGGATCCGAGGCGCGGTACGGCTCGCCGTCCGGAGTGGTGCCCGACACCCGGGCGTGGATCTCCCGCACGTGCATGACAGCCCGCTCCGCGTCTCCCGCGGTCCCGAACGTCGTCACGGCGAGGAAGGTGCTGGTCCGCTGCAGCCGGCCCCAGGGGTCGCCGCGGTAGCCGGAGTGGGCGGCGACGGCCGCCATGGCGAGCGGGTGCAGCGACTGCAGCAGCAGCGCCCGCAGGCCGCCCACGAACATCGAGGCGTCGCCGTGCACCGCGCGGATCGGCCGGTCGGGCCCGAACCAGCGGGGCCCGGCCGCGCCGTGGATGCGGGCCCTGGCCGCCGGGCCGTCCGGCCCGGCCACCCGCGCGAACAGCTCCGCTCCCACCCGGCGCCGCAGGGCGCCGAGGCCTGGTATCTCCGGGTGACCCGCCACACTGCCAGGGTACGGCCGGGTGCCGGGCGGACCCGCTCCGGCCCGGGTGCGGGAGCCGTCCCCTCGCGGCAGGATGGGCAGCGGAGTCCACTGCCCACGTCCGGAAGGCCTGCCCCCATGCCCTTCAGCCATCGCAAGGACCTCGGCCTGCTCGTACTGCGCCTGGGGACCGCCGGGGTGCTGCTCACCCACGGTTCGCAGAAGCTCCTCGGCTGGTTCGGCGGGGGAGGCCTGGAAGGCACCGCCGCGTCCATGGAGAGCATGGGCTTCACCCCGGGCCGCGAGAGCGCCATCGCCGCCGCGGCCGGCGAGACCGGCGGCGGCGCGCTGCTGGCGCTGGGGCTCGCCACCCCGGTGGCGGGTGCGGCGGCCGCGGGCGCCATGGCGGGCGCGGTGGCGGTGCACGCGCCCGCCGGGTTCTTCGCGCACGCGGGCGGCATCGAGTACCCGGCCTTCCTCGGCTTCGTCGCGGCCGCGCTCGGCCTGGCGGGCCCTGGCCACTACTCGGTCGACCGGCTCACCGGGAACTGCCTCAACCGCCCGGGCACCGTGCTGCTGGCCTTCGCCGTCAGCGCCGCGGCGGCCACCGTCGTGGTCAACCGCCGGGTGGCGACGCTCGCGGCAGCGGCCGAGGCGGAATCGCGCGCCGAGGCGCCCGGCCTGTCCTCCGTGTAGCCACCGGCCGCCCCCGGTCCCCGCGCAGGACCGCGGGGAGAAACCGGCCCGACGTCCCGACACCCCGGCGTCCCGACGGCGACGTCAAGGATCCCGCGCACCGGCGTCCGGGCCGCGGAAAGGCAGTGGCTCCGCGTCGCCCGCACCGGGAGCGGGGTCGGCGACCGGCAACCCGGCGTGGGCCATCCGAGGGCATGCGGGCCCGGCGCGCCTGCCCCGGGCGGGCGCCGGGTGAGAATCCGCTGATGGACACCACGCAGAAAGTCGCCGTCGTCACCGGCGGTTCGCGGGGCATCGGTGCGGCCCTGGTCACCGCCTACCGCGAACTCGGGTACGCCGTCACCGCGACCGCCCGCTCCATCGAGGCGTCCCCCGACCCCGGGGTGCTGGCCGTGCCGGGCGACGTGGCGGAACCCGGCGTCGGCGCGCGGGTGATCGAGGCGGCCATGGAACGCTTCGGGCGTATCGACACCCTGGTCAACGGCGCCGGGATCTTCGTCTCCAAGCCGTTCACCGACTACACGGACGCCGACTTCACCGCGATGACCGGGGTGAACCTGCGCGGCTTCTTCGAGGTCTCGCGCGCCGCGATCACCGCGATGCTCTCCCGGGACGGCGGCGGCCACGTCGTGAACATCTCCACCAGCATGGCCGGCCACGCCGACGCGCGGGTGCACGCGGCGCTCGCGTCCATGACCAAGGGCGGCCTCGAGGCGGTCACCAGATCGCTGGCGATCGAGTACGCCACCCGCGGCATCCGGGTGAACACCGTCGCGCTCGGCGTCATCAGGACCCCGATGCACCCGACCGATCCCGGCGGCGTCCAGGCCGCGCTCCACCCGGTCCACCGGATGGGCGAGGTCGAGGACGTCGTCAGGGCCGTCCGCTACCTGGAGCAGGCCCCCTTCGTCACCGGCGAGATCTCCCACGTCGACGGCGGCCAGAGCGCGGGCCACTGACCGCGTACGGCGTGCCGGAGCGGCCGTCCGAGTGCGGCCTCCCTGACGTGTGCCTAGGGTTGGGCGGGGGGAGCGAGCCGTCGAGCACGGGAGACGCGAACCATGGACATGAAACTCGAGGTCGTCGTGGTGCCGGTGTCCGACGTCGACCGGGCAAAGGGCTTCTACACGGCGCTCGGCTGGCGCCTCGACGCGGACGTCGCCTCCGGCGACGACTTCCGCGTCGTGCAGCTGACCCCGCCGGGCTCGCCCGCGTCGATCATCATCGGCACGTCGGTGACGGCGCAGAAGCCCGGTTCGGCCCAGGGCCTGCATCTGATCGTCGATGACATCGGCGCCGCCCGCGCGGAGCTGGAGCGGCTCGGCGCGGAGCCGAGCGAGGTCTTCCATGACTCCGGCGGCGTCTTCCACCACGCCGGGACCGACGCCCGGGTGACGGGGCCCGACCCGCAGAACACCAGTTACGGTTCGTTCCTGTCGTTCGAGGACCCGGACGGCAACGGGTGGCTCCTGCAGGAGATCACCGCCCGGCTGCCCGGCCGTATCGACTCCTCGGCCACCACCTTCGCCTCGGCCGACGATCTGGCGGCCGCGATGCGGCGCGCCGAGGCGGCGCACGGCGAGCACGAGGCGCGCACCGGCGCGGCCGACCCGGACTGGCCCTCCTGGTACGCGCGGTACATGGTCAGCGAGCAGAGCGGCGCCGAACTGCCCTCCTGAGCCGGCCCGTTCCGGTCGGCCCGTTCCGTTCGGCCCGTCCAGGCCGGCCCGGAAGGGGCGGTCACTTCCGCGCGGCCGGGCCGCCCGCGTGCCCGGCGGCGTGGCGCAGCGACCGCCAGGCCACCACCGCCCAGGCGGCGGCGAGCACCCCGTAGAGGACGACGGCGGGCCAGCCGAAGAGCTGCGAGCCGGTGCGGGAGGCGAGGGCGGAGGTGCCGGTGACGCACGCGCCGAGCGGGAAGATGAAGGACCACCAGGTGGGTGCGAAGGGCAGCCCCGTCCTGAACTCCCTTACGGTCAGCGCCGCGGCCAGCACCAGCCACAGCATGGCGAACCCCCACACCCCGACCCCGCCGAGCAGCGCGAGGGCCGACGCGCCGTGCGCGTAGGTCGCGGGCAGCGCGCCCGGCGCCGCGGTGGCGAGCACGCCGAGCGCCGTCACCGCCTGGCCCAGCGCCCCGAGCCCGATCCACACCGTGGGCACCACGGCGCCGCTGGGCGCGTCATGGTGCACCAGGCGGCTGTAGACCATGGCCAGCACCAGCAGCACCGCCACCATGCCGAGGCCGAGCATCGCGTAGCAGCCCAGCAGCAGCGCCTGCCGCGGCTGGCCGGCGGCCGCGTGCGGGACGAGCAGCGCGCCCGTGGCGGCCGAGACCAGCGGCGGCACCACCGGCATCAGCCAGCCGCCGAAGGCGGCGTCCGGTCCGAAGCGGTGCCGGGTGACCATGAGGTACGGCACCGCGCACGCCGTGCAGAGGCCGAGCAGGGTACCGACCGACCACAGCGCCCAGTCCACGTCCAGCGCCGCCCGCGCCCCGATCACCCGCCGGCCCAGCAGCAGCGTCCCGGCGCCCACCGTGAGCAGCGCCATCGGCGGCGCCCCGAGGAACTGTGCGAGCGCGGGGTCGGCGGCGTGCAGCCGCAGCCCCCGCTGCCGCAGGTACCCGGCGGCCAGGACGAGCAGCAGCAGCGCGGCACCCGCCCAGACGACCGTGGCGGCGTCCCGCAGGCCGGGGAAGCCGTGCGGCAAGGTGACGGCGGCGTTGGCGACGATGCCTGTTCCCATGACGGCGGCGAACCAGCTGGGCCCCATCCGCGCCCGCCCCGCCCGTCTCGCGGCGGTCGCCGGCCGGGGACCGCCGGCGCCGGTGGGCCCGGGGCCTGGACCGTCACCGGCGGGCAGGGTGCGGCTGCTGGTCAGGTCGGGTGTCACGGGGTGGAACGCCTACTCTCGTCGTCCTGGATGGACCGCAGGGAACCGGCCGCCGGCAGGTCCGGCGCGCGACAGGGCGCGCGGCCTGACGCGGCGGATCGCTGGTCGCGGGCGGGGCCGGCCGGTTCCCGGCCGACGGCGTTTCGAGGCTAGGCGGGCTGCGCGGTCCTGCGGCACGGGGAGATGGGCCGCAACACCCTCACATCAGGACATGGAGCCGGTGTCCGTGGCACCTTCTGCCGTATCCGCCGTATCCGCCGTATCCGCCGTATCCGCCGTATCCGCCGCACCGGCGGCGCGCAGGCCCGCGCGGAAGGCTCCCGGGGTGGCACCCACGTGCCGCACGAAGACCCTGCGCAGCGACTCGGCCGAGCCGAACCCGGTACGGCGCGCGACCACCGCGAGCGGATCGTCCCCCGTCTCCAGCACGGCCTGGGCGGCCTCCAGCCGGGCACGCTCCACGTAGCGGGCCGGCGTGGTCGCCAGCTCGTCGCGGAAGAGCCGGGTCACCTGCCGCGTACTGACACCGGCCCTGCGGGCCATGGCCGCCACCGTGTGGTTGCCGCCCGGATCCTCCACGACGGCGTCCAGTACCCGGCGCAGCATCTCCTGCCGGGTGTGGGGCGCGCTGCCGCGGACGCTGAACTGCGACTGCCCGCCGGGGCGCTGCATGAAGACGACCATGTCCTTGGCGACGGCGCGGGCGACGCCGGACCCGTGGTGTTCCTCGACGAGGGCCAGCGCGAGGTCGATCCCGGAACTCACGCCCGCGGAGGTCATCATCCGGCGATCCCGCACGAACAGCGCCTCCGGTTCGACCCGCACCGCGGGATACCGCAGGGCCAGCTGCCCGGTGAAGCGCCAGTGCGTCGTCGCCCGATGGCCGTCCAGGAGTCCCGCGGCGGCGAGCAGGAAGGCACCGGTGCAGACCGAGGCGGTGCGGCGGGCCCGGCGGTCGAGGCCGCGCACCGCTGCCAGCAGCCCGTCGTCCTTGACCATGGCCTCCCACCCGGGGCCGCCGGGGATCACCACCACGTCGCTGGTCCCTTCGAGGTCCGCGGCGGCCAGGTCCGCGCCCAGCCGGACGCCCCCGGCGGCCGTCACCTCGCCGCCGTCCGGCGAGACCAGCCGCAGCCGGTAGCGTCCGCCGAAGTCGTTCGCCGAGGTGAAGACCTCGATGGGCCCGGTCACGTCCAGCAGCCGCACACCGGGATGGAGGAGGACCGTCACATCGAGCGGTCCCCTTCGCGCGGGTCCGGGGATCACCTGACGATCCCGTGCCCCGGCCGGCCCGGCCGCGCGTTCCCCTGTGCCCGCGGCCGTGCGTCCGGCTGTGGGCGCGGTGGTGCCTGCGGTGCCCGCGGGGGCGCCGCCGCGCCGTGCGGGAAACCGGCGCGCAGTACCGCGGCGGCCGCCGCTGCGGCCAGGACCACGATCGCGGCCAGCAGCAGGGCCCGGTGGTAGCCGTGGTGGAGCAGCGGTGCGACGGCCAGCGGGCCGAGGATCTGGCCGACGGAGTACCCGGCGGTCAGCAGCGCGACCGAGCGGGGGACCCGCAGCCGGGTTCCCGCGGTGAGGGCCAGGGTGCTGACGCCGATGAAGGTGCCGCCGAAGAGCACAGCGGAGGCGAGGGCGGCCGCGGTGCCGCCGGCCAGGGCGGGCAGGGCGATGCCGGCCGCCTGGACGACGAGCGCGGCGCACAGCAGGCCGGGAGCGGACCGGCGCTGCCCGAGCCGGGCCCACAGCGCCGAGGAGGGTACGGCCGCCAGGCCGACCAGCACCCAGGCGCCGCCGCCGATCCACCCCGGGGAGCTCTGCTCGATCGCGGCGACGAGGAAGGTGCCGGCCACGATGTAGCCGACGCCCTCCAGGGTGTAGGAGAGGGTCAGGACGCCGAACCTGCGCAGGTCGGGCGCCGGTGGCGGATCACCTGCCCCCGGATCGCGTCGGCCCGAACCGCGTCGGCCCGAACCGCGTCCGCCCGGACCGCGTCCGCCCGGACCGCCGATGCCAGGACCGCCCGCCACCGGGCCGGAGGTCTCCGCGGCCGACGGGGGAGCCGGCTCGGTCCGCAGGTGCCACGCGGCAAGGGTGAGGACAGCGGCGAGGGCGGCCGACGCCCACCAGGCGGCGCGCCAGTCTGCGGCCGACCGCAGCGCGAGCACCAGCAGGCCCGACAGGGCGATGCCGGCGCCCACCCCGCCGAAGGCCCAGCCGGCCAGGTGCGCGGGGTGGGCGCGGATCCGGCTGTGCAGGGCTCCCACGGCGCTGACGAAGATCAGGGCGCTGGCGACGCCGGCCAGGAGCCGCAGGGCGATCCACACCGGTGTGCTGTGCGTGGCAGGCATCGCGGCCAGCGTGCAGCTCAGCACGACCAGGCAGCCGCGCAGCAGGGCTGGCGAGCGGACCGCGGCGGGTGCCACGATGCCGGCCAGCGCGCCGAGCAGGTAGCCGGTGTAGTTGGCGGTGGCCAGGTGCGCGCCGTCGCTCGCGGACAGCCCCGCCTGCGCGTGCATCAGCGGGAGGATGGGGGTGAAGACGAAGCGGCCGACCCCCATACCGGCGGCAAGGGCCGCCGCGGTCCGTGCGACGTGCACCCAGGCGGACCGGGACGCGGCGCCGGCCGGGGGCGGTGCGGTGCGCGGTGTCTGCACGCTCAAGACGGAGTCCTTGCAGCTCATGCGGGTACAGGGGCGCTGTCATGGTCCGCCCGCCGCCGGCCCTCACGCCACGACCGGCTTCCTCCCTCGTGGGAGGTTCCGCCTCCCAGCGACGTAGCATGCGGGTGTGGAGCTGCGCCAACTACGCTATTTCGTCGCGGTGGCCGAGGAGCTGAACTTCGGCCGGGCCGCCGCGCGGCTCCTGATCGCGGGACCGTCGCTCTCCCAGCAGATCAAGGCGCTCGAACGCGATCTGGGCGTGCGGCTGTTCGACCGGGACCGCCGTTCCGTGGCCCTCACACCGGCCGGCGCCGACCTGCTCCCGTACACCCGCGCGCTGCTGGAGGAGGCCGACGGCCTGCAGCGGCGCGCCCTTCGTCTGTCCGGATCGGAACCGGTCAGGCTCGGCTACGTGAGCCGGCCCCCCGCGAACCTGGTCGCCGGCACGTCCGCCGTCGCCGAGGTCCACGTCGACGCGTGGGCCGCCCCCTCGCACACCCAGGCCGCCAGGGTCGCGGAAGGCAGCCTCGACCTCGCGGTCTGCTGGGTGCGGACCGAGGACCTGGACCGGCTCGGCCTGAGCGCGCGGCTGCTCGGCGCCGACCGGCTGTACGCCGTGTCCACCGGCAAGGACACCGGCGAGGTGGCCGCCGGGGACACCGCGGTCCTGCTGGACGACGACACCACGTCATGGTCGTCGTGGAACGCCTACGCGGCGGAGATGGCCCGCAGCACCGGTGCCCGCGCGCTGCGCGTCTCCGGCGGCGGCGTCACCGGCCCCGCGTTCTTCGACCACGTCCGCCGCTGCGGCCGGCCGGTCGTCAACTCGCCCAAGGGCCAGACCGACCCGCTGCCGTCCGACCTCGTCCAGCGCCCCGTCGTCGCGCCGCGGCTCCTGTGGACCTGGTCCCTGGTCCGGCGCCGCGACGAGGACCGCCCCGCGGTGCTGGCCGCCGTCGAGGCGCTGTGCGGCGCCGCCGCCGACCCGGGAGTCCACGACCCGGACGTCTGGCTGCCCGAGGGCGACCCGTACCGGATCTGACGCCGCGCCTGACCGGCCC
This sequence comes from Streptomyces sp. NPDC049040, assembly GCF_043197715.1. Taxonomy (NCBI): domain Bacteria; kingdom Bacillati; phylum Actinomycetota; class Actinomycetes; order Kitasatosporales; family Streptomycetaceae; genus Streptomyces; species Streptomyces sp. NPDC049040. The sequence continues at coordinate 55,338 of NZ_JBICTO010000023.1, read as the reverse complement.
ACCGGATGAGGACCCGCCGTGTACCGATCGTCAACGATCAGCGTGACGCCGGACGTCGGCCCGTCGCGGGCTCAGCGGTGGGTCAGGCGCGCCACCAGGGAGTCGCGGATCTCACCGGCGCGGACGGCCGTCGTCGACAGCAGGGTCGAGGTCAGCCCGTGGGTGTGCTCCGTGCCGCCTTGGAGGTGGATGCCCGCCGCGACATCGGGGCCCACCGCCACCCGGTGGTCGCGGCCGACGGCCTCGGCGGCGCTCTGGCCCGCGCCGAGTACGACGGCCCGGCGGACGGGCGCGCCCGCGGCGGTCAGTTCGGCCACCCGGGGCACCGACTGGCTGTTGTGCCGGACGCGTTCCGACATTCGCCCCGGCATGCCGCTGCTGCGGGCCGAAGCGACCGCTCGGCCCGCAGCAGGGGTGTGGACGCGCGCCGACCGCGCGTCCGGGGGGAGGGTCGGGCTACCGGTACGTGATGTCCGACGCCTTGTAGTTGCAGTAGTGCCCGTCGGCGTCACTGCCGTTCTTCGGCGGCTCGGCTCCGGTGTTGTTCCCGATGTACTTCTGGCAGGGGACGATCTTCTTGCCCGAGTCGCCGACGATGGTGATGTTGCGCAGCGAGACGGTGTCGCCGTAGTTGGTGTTGATGCCGGCGATCGCGCTGCCCTTGTAGGTGGCCTCGATGCCGTTCAGCTCGATCGTGCGCTTGTACTGCGTCGAGCAGTTGCCGCACGACCGCACGAGCTTGCCGAAGTCCTGGACGGCGAAGTTGCTGACGACCAGCTTGCCGGCGCCGTTGAACTGGAGGACCTTGTCCGATGCCTTCCTGGCGCCGCCGCCGGTGACCGTGTAGACGTTCGACGACGAGGAGCCGCGGAAGGTGGCGGCGTCCTCGCCGACGTCCTCCCACCAGACGTTCTGCAGTGTGCAACTGCCCGCGCAGTGGACGCCGTCGGCCGCGGGGGAGCCGATGATGACGTTCTTGAGGGTGGCGCCGGGCGCCAGGTCGAAGATCGGGCCCTGGTCCTCGTCCTGGCCGCTGGTGCCGAGGTCGCCGGTGCCGTAGTAGCGCTTCATGGCGCCGTCGTAGCTGCCGGAGACCTGGATGGTGGAGCCGACCGCGGTGGTGCCACTAGCCGTCGGCCAGGTGGCGGCGGCTGCCGACGGCAGCATCGTCCCGGTGACGACGGCGGTGGTCGCGACCGCGGTGGCCGCGCTCAGACCGGTCAGCAGGCGGCGGCGTGCGGGCCGCCGCCTGACATGGCGGTCTTCCTCGTGCGATGTGCTGCGCAGGGGCATGGCGTTCTTCCTTCGTGGGGGGACTCGGTGGGGGGAATCTTGGGGACCGAGGCTTAGAAAGCGCTTGCTCTGATGCACTGTCACAGCGCTGTCGAAGCGCTACGGTGCCAAGACCGTAGGCCACCACCGCGGCCCCGGCAACCCTTCCCGCAAGAATCGCGCCACCCGGCGGCCGCCACCTCATCCACCTGCTTGTCGTGTCGTCAATCGCATCGTCACCGGGTGCCGGCGGGGAAGATCTCCGGTGCCGAAACGCAGTCGAAGCGCATCGACGACGAACACTCAACTGCCCCGCGACACAGCGGATTTCGGACAGCACGGCCTTACCTGTCGGGCGTGAGGACCACCGGAGCCCAACCGGGGCGCAAGTCCGCCGGTCAGTCGGACGAGCGAGCCACCAGCTGGGTGGGGTTGACGAAGCGCAGCGCGACGAGCAGCAGGACGGCCATCGTGCCGGTGTAGATCACCGCCATCGCGTCGATGGACTGGGTGCTGCGGATTCCGGCCGAATTCACCGCGGAGAACAGCGCCACGATGAGTGTCTGGCTGCCGGGGCCCGCGGTCAGGAAGGTGAGTTCGAACATGCCGAAGGTGCGCACCAGCACCAGGATTCCGGCGGCCAGGATGCCGGGCAGCATCAACGGCGCCAGGATGCGGGTCAGTACGGTCCAGGTGGAGGCCCCGCACATCCGGGCCGCCGACTCGATCTTCGGGTCGATCTGCTCGATGAACGGCGTCATCGTGAAGATCACGAAGGGGATGGACGGCACCAGGTTGGCGAGCACCACACCGGTGACGGACCCGGCCAGGTGGAATTTGTACAGCACGGTCGCCATGGGGATGCCGTAGGCGATCGGCGGCACCAGGATGGGCAGGACGAACAGGGTGGTCAGCAGGTGCTTCCCGGGGAAGTCCCGGCGGGCCAGGGCGTAGGAGGCCGGCACGGCCAGGACCAGCGACACCAGCACCACGAGGAAGGTCACCTCGACGGTGGTCCCCAGTACCTCGCCGAGGCCGAACTCCTTCCAGGCGTCGCTGTACCAGTGCCCCGTCCAGCCGGTCGGCAGCCAGCCGGCGAACCAGCTGCGGCCCAGCGAGTCGACCAGCACCGTGGCGATGACGCCGAGCAGGTTGACGAAGAAGAACACCAGCGCCGCCCAGGTCAGCCAGGCGCCCGGCTTCAGCGTGAGCCCGCGGCGCCCTCCGGCCGGGGCACCGATCGTCTGCGCACTCATCCCTTGCCTCCGGTGGATCCGCGGTAGAGCCGGGAGCGCAGCACGGTGACGGCGACGAGGACGACCAGCATCAGCGCGGTCATGATCATCGCGTCGGCACTGCCCTGCGCGTAGTCGAAACGCTCCAGGGCGGCCTGGTAGGCCTCGATGGAGATGACATGGGTGCTGCCGTTCGGATTGCCGACCATCATCGCCGAGGGGAAGACGGCGAATGCCATCACGAAGCTGAGGCAGAAGGTCGTCATCAGCCCCGGCAGCAGCAGCGGGAAGGTGACGTACCGGAAGCGCTGCCACCAGCCGGCGCCCAGGGTCGAGGCGGCCTTCTCCAGACTGGGGTGGATGCCGGAGAGGTAGGAGTGGGTCAGCAGGTAGGCGAACGGGAAGCCGCTGATGATCAGCGACAGCAGCACACCGGTGTAGTTCATGGTGAGCTGCACCGGCGAGTCGGCCAGCCCCAGCAGGTGCAGGGTGCGGTTGAACCAGCCCGCCGGTCCGTAGAACTCCAGGATGCCCTCGGCGGTGAGGACCGTGCCCAGCGTGATCGGCACCACCAGCAGCGCCAGCAGCAGTCGCTTGCCGCGGAAGTCCCGGCGCATCCGGTAGGAGATCGGCACCGAGACGCCCACGTTGATCAGCGATGCCGGAATGGCGAGCGAGAAGGTCGCCCACACTGATTTGCGGGAGAACGGATCGGCGAAGAACTGCCGGTAGGCCCCGAACACCCCGCCCTTGGCCGGCTGGAAGGACAGCTGGAGCCCGTAGAGGAAGGGATAGCAGAACAGCGCGATCACCGCGAGTGCGGCCGGCAGCGCCAGCAGCAGCGTCCGGTCCACACCGCGCTCGGCCAGCCGGTGGCGCAGCGCCGCCCCGGCCGGCGGGCCGGTCGCTGCGGAGGTGCTCATCGGGACACCGCTCATCGCGGCACCTCCGTACCGGGAGCGCCCGTCCCGCCGCGCGGCGGGAAGACCAGCGCGCGGTCGGCGTCCACGGCGACGGTGAAGGCGTCGCCCGGCCGCACCTCGCCGCGGGCGCGGAGGTGGATACGGTCCCCTTCGCGGGTGACCGCCTCCACGTGCAGCACCCGGCCGTGGTACTCGACCACTTCGGCGGTGGCTTCTGCGACCGGCTGATCTCCCTGTCCGGCGATCCGCACGTCCTCGGGCCGGACCGCGACGGTGACCGCCTCGCCCTCCCTCACCTGCGCATCCCCGACCACGGTCCCGGTGAGCCGCAGGCCGCCGCGGCGCACCAGCGCCTGCGACCCCTGAGCCGAGACCACGTCGAGCGTGAGCAGATTCCGGTAGCCCATGAAGGCGGCGACGTGCGGGTCGGCCGGGTGCTCGTAGAGCTCGGCCGGGGTGCCGATCTGGCTGACCCGGCCGGCATCGAGGACCACCAGACGGTCCGCCAGGGACAGCGCCTCCTCCTGGTCGTGCGTCACATAGACGGTGGTGAGCCCGAACTCCTGGTGGATGCGCCGGATCTCGCTGCGCATCTCGAGACGCAGCGCGGCGTCCAGGTTGGACAGCGGCTCGTCCATCAGCACCAGCGGCGGTTCCATGACGATCGCACGGGCGATGGCCACGCGCTGCTGCTGGCCGCCCGACAGCTGCCCGGGATGCTTGCGCCCCTGCTCGGCCAGCCGCACCAGGCGCAGCACCTCGTCGACCCGCCGGTCGGCCTCCGCCTTGGCGACACCGCGCATCTTCAGCCCGAAGGCCACGTTCGCCCGCACCGTCAGATGCGGGAAGAGCGCGTAGTTCTGGAAGACCATGCCGAAGCCGCGCTTCTCCGGCGGCACGGTGTCCACCCGCTTGCCGTCCAGCTCGATCTCGCCCGAGGTCAGCGGCAGCAGGCCCGCGAGGCAGTTCAGGGCGGTGGTCTTGCCGCAGCCTGAGGGGCCGAGCAGGGCGACGAACTCGCCGCCCCTGATGGTCAGGTCGAGGGGGTGCAGCGCGGTGTACGAGCCGTACGCCCGGCTCACCCCCCGCAGCCGCAACTCGACCAGCTGGGAGGCGGGGCGGTCCCCGGCGGCCGTCGACGCGGGCGCCTTCGCACCGCCCGCCGTGTCGGGCACGGTGCTCACTTGGTGGAGCCGATCTTCTTGTCCCACAGGTCGAATGCGGTGACCTGGGCGGTGGCCGGCAGCGAGTTCTTGATCGGATTGCCGGAGATCCAGCCGTCGAACTGCGGGTCGCCGTAGGTGGCGATGGCCTTCCGGGAGCTGTCGGGCGCCTGGCCCAGGGTGACGTCCTTGACCGCAGGGCCCGGGTAGAAGTAGCCCTGGTCGTAGGTCACTGCCTGCTGCTCCGGTGTGAGCATGAAGGCGATCAGCCGCAGGGCGGCGATCAGCTCGTCGTCCGACACGCCCTTGGGGATGATGCCGAACTGCGCGTCGCTGACCCAGGTGAGGTTGTCGAATTTGGCGACCTTCATGGACTTCGGCACGGTGCCGAGCGCGCGCGGGTTGATGTACCAGCCGGTGGTGCTGGCGATCATGTGGACGGTGCCCTGTGCCAGGGCGGTCATGGTGGCGGAGGTCTTGGTCGGGTAGTCCGCGGCGTACTTGTTGAGCTCCGTCAGGTAGGCCCACGTCTTGGACCAGCCGTCGGTCGGGTCGGTCGGGTCGGAGTCGCCCAGCAGGTACGGCAGGCCCATCAGGAACGTGCGGCCGGGACCGGAGTTGCGCGGCTGCGCGTACTGGAACCTCCCCGGGTTGGCCTTGGCCCAGTCCAGCAGCGCGTCCGTGGTGGTGGGCGGCGCGGGCAGCTTGGCCGGGTCGTATTCGAGCAGCGGCCCCGAGGGGTACCAGACCAGCTCCACCGCCTGGTCCTGGGCGAGCGCGGCCATGGAGGCAGCGGGCTGCTGGTAGTTGGCCATCAGACCGGGCAGGAAGCTGTCGTAGTACGGCTTGAGGTTGTACCACAGCCCCTTCTGGATCCCCGCCGACAGCCCGTCGGTGCCGCTGAGCACCAGCTGGATCTGGACGTTCCCGCCCTGCTGCTGCGCCTGCACCTTCGGCGCGAGCTCGGGCGCGGTGCCGGTGGAGGTGGTGACCTTGGAGACGATCTCGGGGTGCTTGGCCTTGAAGGCGTCGATGATCGGCTGGGTGAGGGCGAGATTCCCCGCGACGTCCAGGATGTTCAGCGTGACCGGCTTGGACGGGGCGGTGGCCAGCGAGCCGGCGGCCGCCTTGGTGGGGGAGGAGCCGCCGCCGTCGCCGGGCGCGCCGCAGGCGGCGAGCACGGGTCCTGCGGCGGCGGCGGTGGCGAGGGTGCCGAGTATCCGGCGGCGGGTCGGGTTCCCCGGTGCGCTGCGGGGAGTTCCTGTCGGGGCGGAGCCGGTGCGGGACATGGCTGATGTGGCCCTTCGGTCGCAGGGAGGTGGACGTGGGCGGTGGGGGAGGCGGCGGCGACCGCTCGTCAGGGCGTGCTCAGGCCCGGTCCTCCGGCGAGGTACGGGCCGTGCGGGCGCTGTGGTGACGGCATGTCGGCTCCCCTGCGGCTGGATGCCCTGGGCCGCGGCTGCGTGTCGGACACGCCGTGCCGCTCCCAAGACGGACCTGGCCATGCCGCATCATGCATGGCATCTGATATATGATGTGCGCAGACCGTAGACGCCCCCGGGTGGGTGGTCAAGAGGTTGCGCACCGGTTGGCCCCCGCACGCACCCGTGCCGTGGAACCCGCCCCGCAGTAATGTGCGTCGACGTCCGTGAAGGTACGGATGTGCGGCGACGGGGGACGGCACACGATGGACGGCAACGGCGGCCCCGGCAGACCCGGGCACGAAGCACCGTGGCGGGTACCGGGTTACACGGAGGAGCGCGAACTCGGCGCGGGCGCGTCCGGCCGGGTGGTATTGGCCCGCCACGACGCGACGGGGACCGCGGTCGCCGTCAAATACCTCTCGGGCGGCGTCGGCAGGGAAGAGGGCTTCCGGGAGGCCTTCCGCGGCGAGGCCCGGCTGCTGGGCGGGCTCGACTCGCCCTGGGTCGCCCGGTTCTACGAGTACGTCGAGGACGGCCCGGACGCGGCGATCGTGATGGAGCCGGTCGACGGCATCGCGCTGCGCACGCTGCTGCGCCAGGAGGGCGCGACGGACCCGGAACCCGCTCTCGCCGTGCTGAAGGGCTCGCTGCTGGGGCTGGCGGCCGCCCACGAGGCGGGTGTCGTGCACCGCGACTACAAGCCGGCGAACGTCATCGTCACCACCGAAGGCCGGTCCAAACTGGTGGACTTCGGCGTCGCGGTACGCAGCGGTGAGGCGGGCGGCGTCGCGGGCACACCGTCGTACATGGCGCCCGAGCAGTGGGCGGGCGGTCCCGCGACCCCGGCCACCGACGTCTACGCGGCGACGGCCACCTTCTACGAGTGCCTCACCGGCAGCAAGCCCTACCGCGGTGCGACCGCCATCGAGCTGGCCGTCCAGCACGCCGAGGCGCCCATCCCGAACGAGCAGGTGCCCGAGCCCGTACGCCCGCTGATCCGGCGCGGGTTGGCCAAGACCCCGCAGGAACGCCCGCAGAGCGCCACCGAGTTCGTGGCGGAGCTGGAGGCGGCCGCGACCGCCGGATACGGGGCCGGCTGGGAGGAGCGCGGGCAGCGCAAACTCGCCGCCCTGGTGGCCCTGCTGCCGTTGCTGTTGCCCTCCGCCGGCGCCCCTGCGTCCGGCACCACGGCGCTGGCGCGCACCGAATGGGGGCCGGGCGCCGCCGTGGCGGGCACGGCCGCGGGCGCCCTGCGGCGCTACGCGGCCGGCGCCGCACGGCGGCCCCGCACCGGCCGGCGCGCCAGGCTGCTGCTGGGCGCCGCCGTCGTCGCGGCGGTCTCCGCGGGACTCGCGGTGACGGCGGTGGCGACCGGCGGCGGTGGGCCGTCCGCGGACGACGCGGCCACCGTGCCCTCGGCGCTGACATCGCTGACGTCGGGGCCGCCCCCCGCGCCCGCGAGCGCGACCCCGGCACCGGCGTCGCCCTCGGCGTCCCCGTCCCTCTCCGGCACGCCGCCGACCGCCACCGGCACGGCCACGGCCACGGCCACCGCCACCACCGCCCCGTCCACCACGCCCCCGTCCCCCTCCGCCACGGCCACCGGCGCCACCGCCACTGCCACCGCCACGACGGCGACCACGAGCCCGACGACATCCGCGCCGCCGCAGCCGCTGCACGTGACGTCCGTTGCCGTGGCGCGGCTCGACTGCGACGGTACGGCCGGTGTCGTCGCGGCGGTCACCGTGCGGAGCAACGGGACCGCGGACGGAACCCTGACCCTGACCTGGTTCGACAGCCGTACCGCGAGCCGGCGGGGCGCGGTGACGGTGGCGACCGGGACGGCAAGGCTGCCCGCGGGCAAGACCTCCTTCACCGGCACCTATCCGCACGACTTCGGCGCCGACCGCTCCGCCTACTGGGGCCTCGCCGTGAGTACGGACCCGGCCGCCGACACCGGCGACGGCTCTTTCCTGACGGTCCCCGCCTGCGACCGCGCCGTCATCTCCTGACCTCCCGCCCCCGCGGCACCCCACCAGGGAAGGCGCCCATGCCCAAGCCCCACGACCCCCGCCTGGACTTCTCGGGCACGCCGTCCGAGAGCACCGTCCCGCTGGGGGCCACCGATCCCACCCAGGCCGCGGCCGCCACCGGTACGGCCGGCGATCTGACCGCGCCCCCGCCCGGACCCGGTTCCGGGCTGCGCCGGTTCGGACCCGGGGTGCCGGGGTCCGACACCACCGCCGCCTGGCACGGCACCCTGCGGCCCGGCGACGGGATGCCCCCCACCGGCGGGCGCGGGCGGCGCCGGGCGCTGCGCGGCTGGCTGCTGCCCGCCGCGGTGCTGCTCGGCGTGCTGGCCTATCTGCTCTGGCAGCGCTTCCCCGCCGCGGTGAGGGTCGACGCCGTGACGGTCCGGCAGATCCCGGGTGTGCAGGGGTGCCACAGTACGGTCAGGGTCGTCGGGACCCTGCGGACCAGCGGGGGCCCCGGCACGGTCCGCTACCGCTGGCGCCGCAGCGACGGGACGGTGTCGGACGAGTTGCGCCAGCACGTGGGCAGGGGCGGCCGCAGCACCGCGGTGACCTTGCTGTGGACCTTCGACGGCCCCGGCTCGCTCACCGCGACCGCGACGCTCGACGTGCTGGGCCCGCAGCAGCGCTCGGCAGCCACGACCTTCCGCTACCACTGCGCCGGCTGACGGCCGGGCGCGGACCGCGGTCCCGCCCCTGCGGCGAGGAGCCGAGGCGGCAGCGGGGGAGCGGCCGGTACGCCGCCCGGGACCGGCGCCGTTCGCCCCGGACATGAGAACCGGGGGGGGGGGGGGGGGGGGGGGGGGGGGGGGGGGGGGGGGCGCGGGGGGGGGGGGGGGGGGCCCCGGCGCGGGGGGGGGGGGCGGGGGCGGGGCGGGGGGCGGGGGGGGGGGGGCGGCGGGGGCGGC
>NZ_JBICTO010000023.1:0-46371 GCF_043197715.1 Streptomyces sp. NPDC049040 | reverse complement strand
CGCGCGGGGCCGCCCCCCCCCCCCCCCCCCCCCCCCCGCCCCCCCCCCCCCCCCCGCCCCCCCCCCCCCCCCCCCCCCCCCCCCCCCCCCCACGCCGGTGACGCGGATCCGCACGCCGGGGAGGGCGCGTCGCGGATCGGACGCCGGAGCCGGGACGGCTGGGCCGTCCGGGCTCAGATCAGGGCGAACTTCTGTGCCGTGGAGCCGTTGCAGTCCCAGATCTGCAGCCGGGTGCCGTTGCCGGTGTTGCCGCTCGGGGAGTCGAGGCAGCGGCCGGACTGCGGGTTGAGCAGTGAGCCGTCGGCTTGCTGCACCCACTTCTGGCCGCCGATGCCGTTGCAGTCCCACAGCTCGACCTGGGCGCCTGCGGCGGTGCCGTTGCCGACGATGTCCAGGCAGCGGCCCAGCGTCGCCAGCGAGCCGTTGGCGGTGTGGTACCAGTGCTGGTCGACCGCCCAGCTCTGGCAGTCCCACAGCTGGACGGCGGAGCCGTTGGTCCCGCTGTCGTCGGCGGCGACGTCGGCGCACTTCCCGCCGGGAGCGCCGATCGGCGCCCCTGCGTTGACGCTGAACTTCTGTGCGGCGGAGCCGTTGCAGTCCCAGATCTGCAGCCGGGTGCCGTTGCCGGTGTTCCCGTTGGGGGAGTCGAGGCAGCGGCCGGACTGCGGGTTGCGGAGCGAGCCGTCGGCTTGCTGCACCCACTTCTGGCCGCCGATGCCGTTGCAGTCCCACAGCTCGACCTGGGCGCCTGCGGCGGTGCCGTTGCCGACGATGTCCAGGCAGCGGCCGATGGTGCTCAGCGAGCCGTTGGCATTGTGCGTCCAGTGCTGGTCCTCGGCGTAGGTCTGGCAGTCCCACAGCTGGACGCCGGTGCCGTTGCTGCCGGTGTCGTCGGCGGCGACGTCGACGCACTTGCCGCCGGGGCCCGTGATGGTGCCCTGCGGGCCGTTGGGCACGTTGGTCTGGCCCGCGTAGCCGGCCGAGACGACGTTCGCCTGGACCGCGTTCTCCGCCGCGTCGGTCGGGTAGCCGGCGACCATGACGCCCTCGAAGAAGGTGCCCATGTTGCGGTTGCTGTTGTCACCGCCGGTGCCCAGGATGATGCCGCCCTCCTGCTGCATCGGACGGTAGCCGCCTCTGGTCGGCAGCCCGCCGTTCCACCAGGTCGTCAGCCCGCCGGTCTGCGAGTTGCCGCCCTTGAGGGCGTACGTGGTCTGCCCGTTGTTCTTCAGGACGGCGGTGACGAACGGGCTGTTGTTCCCCTTGTTCGCGGTGTTGGACCCGTTGTCGCCCTGGAACATGCCGTTCTCCATGTCGGCCTCGATCCAGGGGCCGGAGCCGGAGCACGGCTGGAAGTAGCAGGTGGTCGCGATGCTCACCGCGTCCATGTGGCCGTTGCCGGTGTCGGCAGGCGTGCTCTCCGCGTTTCCGTAGTCGAAGCAGCAGTCGGAGCCCACGTGGGTGCCGCTGGCCACCATGTAGGCGCCCTCCGGCTGGCCGTTGACCGCCACGCCCGACGCGACGCCGGTGTAGCGGTAGCCGACGCCCGGCGATATCCAGATGCCGTACACCTTGTGGCCGCCGGCGGTGACGGCGATCTCGCTCGCGTCCGCCCCGCGGTCGACGCCGCCGGCCGTGCCGGCGGGTCCCGGCGTCAGGTTGTTGTGCCGGGGCGACTGGTCGTAGACCTTGCTGATGCGACAGGTGGTGTTCGCACAGAAGGTGTCCTGCGCCGCCGCGTTGGCGTATCCGCCGGCGGCGAGCAGCCCGATGTCGGTGGCCGCACCGTCCGAGGCCCGGGTGACCTGGTAGAGCGGCCCGCCGTAGGAGGAGTACAGCGCGCGCGTGGTGCTGTGGGCGGCGACGCACGGTGTGCCCGCGGCCCCGTAGATGTCGCAGGGCAGCGAGCCCGCGGCCTGGGAGGTGCCGGGCAGCGCGGCGAGCGCGGCCACCACCACCGCGAGGGTGCCGACGACGCAGAGCAGTGCCCTCAGCGCCCGGCGGACCGGTCCTGGCGGCGCGGAGGCGGCGGCCGCGGGCGTCCTTCTTTGCCTGTACATGACATGCTCCTAGCTATGGGGGTCGGGAGCCGTGCTGTGTCCCCACGGCAATCCGCGCGCCACCGGACGGGGATCGTACGGAGGGAGCGCGGGGCCGCGACGTACAACGATGTAAAGACGGGCAAGCAAGATGACAGCACGGGAGCCGGGGCGTGTCCACCCCTGCGGCGCCGCCGGTTTCCGCCATGGCCGCGGGCGGGCCGCCCGACTCCGCGACTTTCGTACATCGTTGTAAGACCCGGCTGAGGGGGCGTCGGCTCAGCGGCCGGCGGGCGGGCCCGGCACGCCGACGGCCCGGGTCGCCGTGGGAACGGCGGCCCGGGCCGGGGTTGCACGTGTCAGCCCTTGAAGGCCGTCACGCCGTTCGGTGTGCCGAGACCGGTCGGACCGTCGTAGCCGGGGCCCGCCGTGCACAGGTAGGAACCGCCGCACGAGCCGTTGGAGCCGCTCGTGACGTCGTTGAGCGCCGTGGTGTGGGCGTACGGGAACGACGAGGGGTACGAACCGGCGGACGGCGTGCCCGCGAGCGCGTAGACCGCGGCGATGATCGGCGAGGAGACGCTGGTGCCGCCGAACACCTCCCAGCCCGGGTCGCCGCCGTAGGTGTCGTAGACCGCGACACCGGTGGCGGGGTCGGCGACCGCGGAGACGTCCGCGACCGTACGGCGGGTGCAGCCGGTGTCCTTCTGCCAGGAGGGCTTGGCGTCGTAGCGCGAGCAGCCGGAGCCCGCGCCGGTCCACGCGGTCTCGGTCCAACCGCGCGTCGTGCTCGACCTCTTCAGGGCGGTGCCGCCGACGGCGGTGACGTAGCGCGAGGCCGCCGGGTATTCGACGCCGTAGCTCGCGTCACCCGAGCTGACCGTGATCGCCACACCCGGGTGGTTGAAGTACGAGCTGTCGTAGGAGGTGTCGGAGGAAGACTCCGCGCCGCCGTAGCTGTTGGACACGTACTTCGCCCCGAGCGAGACCGCGGTGTTCACGGACTTGCCGAGGTTCGCCATGGACGCGGACGTCGCCTCCACCAGCAGGATGTGGCACTGCGGGCAGATCGCGCTGGCCATGTCGAGATCGAGCGAGATCTCCTCGGCCCAGCCCGCGTTCGGGCTCGGCAGCGCGCTCGTGCCGGTCTGGCCGACCTTCTTGAAGCACCCGTTGGCGGTGGTGCAGGCGGCCAGCCCGTACGTGGAGCGGTACGTCGCCAGGTTCGCCTCGGCGTTCGGGTCGTCGTAGGCGTCGACGATGGCCACCGTCGCGCCGGAACCGCCGCTGGTGGGAAGGGCGTAGGCGCTGCGCAGGTCGGCGGGGCCGTAACCCGAGGGCGTGGCGGCCGGGTTGGCGGCGCCCGAGGACGAACGGGCCGACGGGGCGAGGGTGTCGGCGCCGCTGGTGACCTTCAGCGCCGCACAGGCCATCACGTCCGGGCTGGTGCTGACCGCACAGGAACGCATGGTGGTCAGACGGTGTGCGGACGCGGTCGTGGCCGCACCCGCCGAGGGTGCGGCCAGGGCGGCGCCTGACAGCACCAGACCGGTGACCGCGGCAAGTGCCGGGCCGGCGCGCCGGATCGACGCCGCCGTGCCGGTGTGGGGGGTGCGAGGAGCGAGGGGGTTGCGCAACTTGTGCCTCCTGTCGGGGTGGGGCAGAGAGGGCTTGCGTGTCGCGTGATCACTGCGCTGTCTGATGTGAGCGGAGTGGTGGGTGAACCGTAATCTGACGTGAGCGCGTCAAGGTGAAACTTGGCAGAGCGCATACGCGCGCTTTGCCATTGCCGGGGGAAACGGACTCAGCCGGCGGCGCCGCGCGGGTTTCCGGCAGCCGGTGGCGCCACCGGCAAGCCGGCCTCCGCCGCCGCTACTTCCGCGCCGCCCCGGCCCCATGGCGGTCGGGGCGGCGTCGCGGCGCGGGTTCCCCGCTGGGGCGCGCCACCGCTCAGGCGGCCGCCCGCGCCGGGCGGCGCGCCATGTGGACGTCGATCGCGTCCTGGGCCTCCACCGCGAATCCGTGGCGCTCGTAGAGCCGGCGGGCGGCGCTGCCCTGGAGGACGTTCAGGCCCACGGTCGAGCCCCGCGCGTCGATGCGCGCCAGCAATGCGCGCAGGATCGCCGACCCCAGCCCGCGGCCCTGGTGGTGCGGGGCGAGGTAGAAGTGCTCGAGCCACTGCCTGCCGTCGGCCGGCCGGAGCGTGACGCAGCCCGCGAGGTCGTCGTCGATCATGATGACCGAGGTGTACAGGGGGGAGAAGGAGTCCCGCAGCCGCTGCCGCACCCGGTGCTCGTCGTAGCGCCCGAGGCGCTCCAGATCTGGGCGCATGACCACGGCCCGTATCTCCACGATCGCCTCGACGTCGGCCGGCAGTGCCGGCCGCAGCACCCAGCACGCCGTGCGCGCCCCCGCGGCCCGTTCCGGTGCCGCCGCGTCCGGCCGCCCCCCGCTCTCCGGTGGTTCCGTATCCATGGCCGCAGTATCGCAACCGGGGTGCGCCGCTCCGGAAAGGGCCCAGCGGTCCGGGTGTGCGGCGACTTTGGCACGTACCTGCGAAGGAGCTGTTTACACGCCCTTGATCTGCTGTTAGCTTCACGAATGGGAGCGCTCCCATGGAGTCTCCCACTACCCCCCACCCCCGGGGACCCGGCTTTGGTGGACCACGCCCCCGGGGACGCTCCCGAAAGGTCACCTCCTTGAAGAAGAACTGGAAGATCTCCTTAACAGCCGCCCTCGCCACGCTGCTCTCGGCTGTCGGTTTCGTCCTGCTCGGCCAGGGCTCCGCCCAGGCGCACGGCGTCGCGATGTCGCCCGGCTCCCGCACCTACCTGTGCTACCAGGACGCCAAGACCTCGACGGGCGCGCTCACGCCCACCAACCCGGCCTGTGCCGACGCGGTCGCCCAGAGCGGTACGACGCCCCTCTACAACTGGTTCGCGGTGCTCGACTCCAACGCGGGTGGCCGCACCTCGGGGTACGTGCCCGACGGGACGCTGTGCAGTGCGGGCAACAAGTCGCCGTACGACTTCTCCTCCTACAACGCCGCCCGGTCCGACTGGCCCAGGACGCACCTGACGTCGGGCTCCTCGATCCAGCTGCAGTACAGCAACTGGGCCGCGCACCCGGGCACCTTCCACGTGTACGTGACCAAGCAGGGCTGGTCCCCGACCACACCGCTGGCCTGGGCCGACCTCGAGGCGATCGGGACCAGCACCAACCCGCCCGCGGTGGGCTCGCCGGGCACCGACGGCGGCCACTACTACTGGGACCAGGCGCTGCCCTCGGGCCGCAGCGGCAACGCCCTGATCTTCATCCAGTGGGTCCGCTCGGACAGCAACGAGAACTTCTTCTCCTGCTCCGACATCGCCTTCGACGGCGGCCACGGCGAGGTCACCGGTATACGCGGCGGTGCCACGTCGTCGCCGACCTCGCAGCCGCCGACGTCCACCCCGCCCACCTCCACCCCGCCCACCTCGACGCCCCCCACCTCCACCCCGCCGACGTCCACGCCGCCCACCTCGATGCCGCCTGTCGACGGTGCCTGCATGGCCATGTACTCGGTGACCAACTCCTGGAGCGGCGGTTTCCAGGCCTCCGTCGAGGTCATGAACCACGGCACCTCGCCTTCGAGCCACTGGAAGGTGACGTGGAAACCAGGTGACGGCACGACGATCAACAGTCTGTGGAACGGCGTCGTGAGCAACAGCGGCGGCAATGTGAACGTGGCCAACGCCGCCTACAACGGCACGATCGCCCCTGACGGGAACACCACGTTCGGTTTCACCGCCAACACCTCGTCCGGAATCACCCTCCCCAACGGATCCATCACCTGCACGTTCTCCTGACGTGCCGGCTGCCATATCAAAGCGCTGACCAGCGGAAACGCCAACGCGCTGATTCCGTCGACCGCCCCGTACGGCCCCCGCGGCCGTGCGGGGCGGTCCACTTCGTGGGCTCGCCTGCTCACATTCTGGGACGGGCTTGTCGTTGTAACGTGAATGCATTAACTTCCAGTCCCATGTCCAGTGCACGCAAGGTCTTCAAGGCGCGGCCGGCGGGGGAGCCCCTGCTGGTGACACGCCTGCATGTCGACCTGTGCCACTGCAACGGCGATCTGTGTACGCCCTGACGCGCGTCCGTCCCTGACGCCCTCCGACGTCGCTGCGACGTCCGGCGCTTCGCGCCCATGTCTGCCCCGGCCAGGGTCCGCTGCCCGCCGCCCCCGTTCTGCTGTCGCAGCACGCGGCGTCCGCTGCCCTATGCCGGTCCACCCCTTCGCCGTGCCCGGCCGCGTCCGGCGCCGTTCCAGGAGTCCCCCTTGCCTGCCTTGCTCAAGAGAACCCCGTTCTGGGTCCAGATCCTCGGTGGTCTGGTCATCGGTGTGGTCCTCGGCCTGATCGCCCGCAACGGCGATGTGAACTGGCTCACCGAGACGCTCACCCGTATCGGCAACATCTTCGTCCAGCTGCTCAAGCTCGCCGTCCCGCCGCTGGTCTTCACCGCGGTGCTGGTCAGCGTCGCCAACCTGCGCAACGTCACCAACGCGGCGCGGCTGGCGCTGCGCACGCTGATGTGGTTCTGCATCACGTCGCTGATAGCGGTGAGCATCGGCATGCTGCTCGGCCTGGCCACCAAGCCCGGCGACGGCGTCCACCTGAAGGCCGCCGCGCTGCCCGACGAGCTGCACAAGGGCAGCTGGGTCGACTTCATCACCGGGATCATCCCCACCAACGTCGTGGACGCGTTCAGCGAGCCGAACGTGCTGCAGATCGTCTTCCTCGCCGTGATCGTCGGCGCTGCCAGCCTGTCGGTCGGGGAGAAGGCGGATCCGCTGATCGACTTCTCCCGGGTCGTGCTCGAGGTCGTGCAGAAGGCGCTGTGGTGGGTCATCCGGCTCGCGCCGCTGGGCACGCTCGGCCTGATCGGCAAGTCGGTGGCCACCTACGGCTGGGACCTGGTCCGGCCGCTGGGCACCTTCACCGTCGACGTCTACGTGGGCTGCGCGCTGGTGATGTTCGTGGTCTACCCGCTGCTGCTCGCGCTGGTCGGCAGGGTCAACCCGGTCAACTTCTTCAAGGGCGCCTGGCCCGCCATCCAGCTCGGCTTCGTCTCCCGCTCCTCGGTGGGCACCATGCCGGTCACCCAGCGGGTGACCGAGCGGCTCGGCGTCCCGCGCGACTACGCCTCCTTCGCGGTGCCCTTCGGCGCCACCACGAAGATGGACGGCTGCGCCGCCGTCTACCCGGCACTGGCCGCGATCTTCGTGGCGGAGGTCTACCACGTGCACCTGGGGATCGGCGACTACCTGCTGATCGCCTTCGTCTCGGTGATCGGCTCGGCCGCGACAGCCGGCCTGACCGGCGCCATCGTGATGCTGACGCTGACCCTCAGCACGGTCGGTCTGCCGCTGGAGGGCGTCGGGCTACTGCTGGCGATCGACCCGATCCTGGACATGATGCGTACCGCGACCAACGTCGCCGGGCAGGTGCTGACACCGGTCCTGGTCGCCTCGCGAGAGAAGATCCTCGACCTGGACGCGTTCAACTCGCCGCGTGACCTGGAGGACACCGACGAGCCGTCCGCGAAGGCCGACGCGCCCGCCGACAACTCCCGTGAGCTGGCCGGGGTCTGACCCGGATCGCGTCGCGGCGGCCCCTGCATCCTCCGGCCCGGAGGGAGCGGGGGCCGCCGCCGCGTGTGCGGCGCGTCCATCGGGAAACACCAGTCCCACCAGTCCCGGAGTGGGGAGCCGGTAGGCCAGGGGAAGGCCCGGACGAGCCGCCCGATGAGCCGAGTTACGGCAGTCCTCATTATTGACGCTGTATGGACACGATGATTCACTTCGTCTCTGAGAGCGCTCTCTCGCGGTTCGGGACCAACCGCAGTCACCTCCCCATCCACCACTCCAGGGAGAGCCGTGTCCGTCATCCCCACCCGCCGTACCGTGCTCCGCGGGGCGGCAGTCGCCGCCACCGTGCCGCTGGCCGGCGGCATCTCCGCCGCGACCGCGTCGGCCTCGTCGCACGGGCACAAGCCCGAGGGCCTGGGCCACAACGTCCTCGTCTTCGACCCGTCCATGGGCGACGCGGCGATCCAGGCGCAGGTCGACGCCGTCTTCGCCATCCAGGAGTCCAACCAGTTCGGCGACGAGCGGTACGCCCTGGCCTTCATGCCGGGCACCTACAACGTCGACATCAACGTCGGCTTCTACACCCACGTGCTCGGGCTCGGCGCCGCGCCCGACGACGTGGTGATCAACGGTCATGTCACCGTCGACGCCCAGTGGTTCGACGGCAACGGCACGCAGAACTTCTGGCGGGCCGCGGAGAACGTGTGCATCGTGCCGCCGGACGGCCTCAACCGCTGGGCCGTCGCGCAGGCCGGGCCGATGCGCCGGGTCCACGTCAAGGGCAACATGACGCTGTGGCCGAGCCCGCCCGGCAACCAGTGGTCCAGCGGCGGCTTCCTGGTCGACAGCGTGGTGGACGGCTACGTGGAGTCCGGCTCGCAGCAGCAGTGGATCTCGCGCAACGACACCTTCGGCAGCTGGACCGGCGCCAACTGGAACATGGTCTTCGTCGGTACCCAGGGCGCCCCCGCCCAGTCCTTCCCCACGCCCCCCTACACGACGGTCGACCGCACCCCCGTCGTCCGCGAGAAGCCGTTCCTTACCGTGGACCGGCACGGCTCGTACCAGGTCTTCGTGCCCTCGCTGCGGCGCAACAGCACCGGCACCACCTGGGCCCGCGGCCGCGCCGGCGGCCGGTCCATCCCGCTGTCCCGCTTCTTCGTGGCCCGCCCCGGCGACTCCGCCACCGAGATCAACCGGGCACTGGCCCGCGGTCAGCACCTGCTGTTCACCCCCGGCATCTACGACCTGTCCTCGACGATCCGGGTCACCCGCCCCGGCACCGTCGTGCTGGGCCTCGGCTACACGACGCTGCGCTCCACGCACGGCAACACCCTGATCGACGTCGCCGACGTCAGCGGCGTCACCGTCGCGGGCGTGCTCATCGAGGCGGCCTCGAAGCACACCCCCGTCCTGCTCCGGGTCGGCGAGGGCCGCAGCCGGCGCCGCCACGACGACGACCCCACCGTGCTCTTCGACGTCTTCGCCCGGATCGGCGGCGCCATCGCGGGCGGCGCCGGCATCAGCGTCCAGATCGACAGCAACGACGTGATCTGCGACCACCTGTGGCTGTGGCGGGCCGACCACGGCCTGGACGACACGGTGGGCTGGTCGGTGAACCCGGCCGACACCGGCATCGTGGTGAACGGCGACCACGTCACCACCTACGGGCTGTTCGTCGAGCACTACCAGAAGTACGAAGTGCTCTGGAACGGCGAGCACGGCCGCACGTACTTCTTCCAGAACGAGAACCCGTACGACGTCCCCACGCAGTCGGCCTGGGTGCACGGCTCCACCAAGGGCTACGCGGCCTACAAGGTCGGCGACCACGTCAGGGACCACCTGGCCTGGGGCCTGGGCAGCTACTGCTTCTTCAACCTCAACGCCGACATCTACAACGACCGGGCCTACGAGGTCCCCGACACCCCTGGTGTGGTCTTCACCGACCTGATGACCGTCTGCCTCAACGGCCCCGGCGGCGGCGGCCTCCTGCACTGCATCAACAACAGCGGTGATCCCGTGCAGAACGGATTCGGCGTCTACAACATGAAGGGCTACACGAACGGCGTCGCGAGCGCCTGACCGCCCGCGGCTGTGACGTGGCCGGGCGGGTCGGCGGACCCGCCCGGCCACGGCCGTCCGGCCACCTGCTTCCATGAGGACATCTGTCACCGGTTACCTCGGACCTTCCGGGCCCGTCACACCACGACGGACCGACATCGAGGAAGGCGGCCACATGACAGGACCCGGCCCTGAAGAAGCCCTGGCGGGAACCTTCGAGCAGCAGCGCGGGCGCCTCCTGGCAGTGGCCTACCGCATGCTCGGGTCGCGCGCGGACGCCGAGGACGCGGTGCAGGAGGCATGGCTGCGCCTGGCACGCCAGGACGCGGCCGCGATCGACAACCTCGCCGGCTGGCTCACCACCGTCGTCGGCCGGGTCTGCCTCGACGTGCTGCGCGCCCGCAGGACCCGCCCCGAGGCGCCCTACGACGACCGGCTGCCCGAGTTCGTGGTGGCCGAGGACAGCGGATCCGCTCCCGAGGACGACGCGGTGCTCGCCGAGTCGGTGGGCCTTGCACTGCTGGTGGTGCTCGACTCCCTGCGCCCTGCCGAGCGGCTGGCCTTCGTGCTGCACGACATGTTCGCGGTGCCCTTCGCCGAGATCGGCCGGATCATCGGCAGGTCGACGGACGCGACGAAGATGCTCGCCAGCCGCGCAAGAAGGAAGGTGCAGGAGACGCACCGCCCGAGCGACGAGCCCGCCCGCCGGCGCGCGGTGGTCGACGCCTTCCTCGCGGCGGCGCGCGGCGGGGATTTCGAGGGGCTGCTGCGGGTGCTCGACCCGGACGTGACGTGGCGCTCCTACAGCGCCCGCGGCCTGGTCGTCCGGCAGGGCGCGGCCGAGGCGGCCGCCAAGGCGCAGCGCGGCGCCCGTGCCGCGGTCACCGCGCGCCCCGCCCTGGTCAACGGCGAGGCCGGAGTCGTGGTGTGGGGGGCCAAGGGCAGGCTGCTGGGCGTGATGGCGTGCACCGTCGCCGGGGGCCGGATCGTCGACATCCTGTCCGTGAGCGATCCTGAACGCCTCGCGGACATGGGCCTGCGGGCCCGGCCCGAGTAGCGCGCCCGTGCCCGCCGTCCACCGGGCCTGTTACCTCTCGGGAGGGCGTCCCGTCGAAGGGGGTGGAAGCCCACCGACAACGACGGAGACCGCCATGAACGCTCGACTCGACGCCCTCGGCACCGACCTCGGACCGAAATTCGCGAAGTACATCGTCTCCGCGAGCAGGGCCGTGTCCGGCTCGACGCTGCCGGAGGCGACCAGGGAGCTGGTGAACATCCGCGCCAGCCAGATCAACGGCTGCGGAGGATGCCTGGACATGCACGTCAAGGAGGCCGCGCACGCGGGGGAGACCCCGCTGCGGCTGGCCCTGGTCGCGGCCTGGCGGGAGACCACGGTCTTCACGGAAGCGGAGCGTGCCGCCCTTGAACTCACCGAGCAGGGCACCCGGTTGGCCGACGGAGGTGACGTCACCGACGAGGTGTGGGCGAGGGCGGCCGAGCACTACGACCAGGAGCAGCTCATGGCCCTGGTCTGCCAGATCTCCGTCATCAACGCCTTCAACCGGCTGAACGTCATCATCCGGCAGCGCGGCGGCGACTACCGGGTGGGGCAGCTCGGGTAGCCGGGTGGCGGCGCCCGGCCGGCCGGGCGCCGCCACCCGCCTGGTCACGCCGCCGTCACGGCGGCCCCGCCGAGGTGGCGGGCGAAGAAGCGGACCGCGCTGTCGAACTCGAACCTGGGCAGCTCCTTGTGCCTGCCCGCGTTGGCGTGCAGCGTCTTCTCCTTCGAGGCGAAGGCGTCGAAGAGGGCGAGCCCGGCCGCGCGGGGGATGTGCTCGTCGTCCCACTGCAGGTCGAACTCGATCGGTATGGTGATCCGCTTCGCCTGCTCGGCCAGCACATCGGGCCAGTGCTGGCCGAAGACCGCCGCCGTGATCCGGGGTTCGCCCGCCACGAACGGTATCCCGATCGCGGTGCCCATGTTGATGCCGAAGTAGCCGACGGGCCCCTCGGCGCCGATCTCCGGGAGCCCTTGGAGGGCGTCCAGGGTCGCCGTCCACTCGGGCACGGCGATCTCCGCCAGATGGGCGTTGTAGCGGACGACGACGGGGCCTTCGGGCTCACCCGCCGCCCTCGCCCGGTAGAGCTCGGCGATCTCCTGCTCGTCGTGCGCCGTACGGGGCCGGTCGCCGTGACCGGGGGCGTCGATCACGGCCACATGGAAGCCGCAGCCGGTCACGAGGTGGCGAGCGCGGCCCGTCATCGCCGGGGCCTTCTTGTGGTTCCCGCCGCCGTGGCCCATCAGCACCAGGGGAGCGCGGTCGGAGCCGGCGGCCGGCGACCAGAGGACACCGGGGACCCCGGCAACGGTGAACTCGCGTTCGACCATGTCGCCGGAAGACGTCTCGGCGGTGAAATGCGGTGTGTACACAGGTGGTGCCTTTCGGGAGTGCCTCGTTGTCGGCGCTCCCGGCGAGACCTGTGTCAGTCGCCCGGCCGTGCGGAAGGGGGGAGCACCCGCGTGTCAACAGCGTTCATGGGTCCCACCTCCTCGGTCAGTGTCACGGCTCCGCGTACGTTACCAGCGGCGGCCCCGCCTTCCAACTGCCTTTGCCGAGGCGGGCGAAGGCCGACGACGGGCGGGCCCCGCCGCCCCACCGGGAGGGTGGGGGGCGGGGCCGATGGCGCAGCGGATGTGTTCCCCGCGCGCTACTTGCCGATGCGCGGGAGGCTGTTGAGCTGGCCCGGCAGCGCCGTGTTGGTCTGCTGGGCCCGCATCAGGGCGACGACCGCGCCGGCGCCGGCGAGGATCAGGCTGATCCAGAAGCTGAAGGCGTGTCCGCCGTCAGGGCCGAAGTCGGAGTGGGCGAAGATCGCGATGAGGTAGAGCACGAAGCCGACCGCGAAGGCGAGGAAGCTCAGCACCCGGGCCGGTGCGGGCAGGGTCACGGCGGGCGCGAAGAGGCTGACCGCCAGTACGACGGCGCCGAGCACGGTGATGACCATCGCGAACCAGGCTATGAACAGGCCGTGTTCGAAGTGCCAGGCACTCCAGTTCACACTGCCGAGCGTCATTCCCGCGGCCTTGAATTCCCAGGAGTAGTAGCCGAAGAACGAGAAGATGAACACGATGAACCCGATACCGAGAATCGCCCAGTCGAGGCGGTTGACCGATGCCGGGTCGAAGGAATTCCCTGAAGGACCGCCGGTGTTCGGCGGCGGGGCCGGCGCGTGGGGCGGCGGCGGCACATCGTGCGACATGGTGGTGTTTCTCCCTGCTGAAGTCGTTCGACAAACACTCGGGGGCTGAGACTAGCGGCAGGTCACCCGTGCTGTAAGCACATTGGACGCGCCTGCACCGCATGGGTTCAATTCGTCTCCCTGATACGCATGGTCCTCCCGTGGTTCGAGTGTGCTTCCCGGGCGGGCGGGATCGGCGGGAAGCCGAAACAGCGGAAAGTGCAGTGTGCGAGGTTCAAGCGCCCGCAAATTTCGGGCAATGCGGCCGGAGTCGGCGGCCGCTGGCGGACAGCCCGTTGCTTCCGCGATGTTGTGCGGTTTTTTCTATGATTGCGCGAAACCTTGCGGAGCGGTGGAGTGCTCAGTACGGTACGGACGCCCCTCCCCCCGCCGTCAGGAGCATCCGATGCGTCATGTCCCGAGGCCTTCGCGGAAGACGCGGGCCCGCTCCCGTATGTCCGCGGCCGTCACCGCCGTGGTCGGCGTGCTCTGGATGTCCGCCGCTCCCGCGGGTGCGGCAGCGCACGCCCAGGCTGCCGCGACCGCGCCGACAGCCGCCGGCCGGGCGGCAGTCGCCGCCGCGACGGCAGGCGCGGCCACCCCGTTCAGCATCTACGAGGGCGAGGCGGGCGCGCTCGGCGGCGGCGCGAGCGTCGTCGCCCTGACCTCGGCGCCGACGACGCAGTACTCCAGCGCGTCACTCGAGGCCTCCGGTCACGCCTACGTCCACCTGGGCGGCACCGGGCAGTCGGTCCAGTGGACGAACACCACGGGCCGGCCGATCAGCTTCGTCAACATCCGGGCGGCCATTCCCGATTCGGCGTCGGGCGGCGGTATCACCGGCACGCTCGACCTGTACGTCGACGGGACCTTCAGGCAGGCGCTGAACCTCAACTCCAAGCAGACCTGGGTCTACGAGGGCAACAACAATTACAACACCAGCGACAACCAGAATCCGGCGGACGGCTCCCCGCGGGTGTTCTTCGACGAGTCGCACACCTTCGTCACCGGTGCGCCGATCGCCCCCGGCAGCACCTTCTCGCTGAAGAAGGACTCCGCGAACGGTGCGGCGTTCTACGACGTCGACTCCATCGACGTCGAGAATCCCCCCGCCCCCCTCACCCAGCCCGCCGGCTCGATCTCCCTGACCGACTGCGGGGCGATCTCGGACGGCAACCCGACCAACGGCTCCGCCGACAGCCAGGCGGTGGACAGCACCGCCGCCATCCAGAAGTGCATCGACCAGGCGCAGTCACAGTCCAGGACCCTCTGGATCCCGCCGGGCACCTTCTACGTGAAGGGCACCGCGGGGCTGCACGCCAGCGGGATCACGATCGCCGGCGCCGGCATGTGGTACAGCACCTTCTACCGCGACGTACCGGTCCCCAACAACACCCCGCTGGCCGCACTGTTCTCGGTCACCTCGTGCGCGGTGCGCGATTTCCACATCGACGCCAACGCCGTCAGCCGCAGCACGATCGGCGGGGACGGCGGCGCCATGGACACCACCGGCACCGGCTGGACCGCCGACGGCATCTGGGCCCAGCACACCATGTCCGGCTTCTGGGCGTCCGGCACCGGCGGAAAGGTGCAGAACAGCCGCCTGACCTCGATCTGGGCCGACGGGATCAACCTGAACAACGTCTCGCTTGACGCGAGCAGCGGGAACGACCTGACGGCGACAGGCAACTTCGTGCGCGGCACCGGCGACGACGCGATGGCCATCAACTCGGTGGCCTACAACACCGGCGGCGGCACCACCACCCACTACAACCCGATGTCCCACATCGTCCTCACCGGCAACACGGCGATCGCGCCCTGGGGCGGCAAGGGCATCGGGATCTACGGCGGCAGCGGCCATCTGGTCAGCGGCAACTACATCAGCGACACCGCCCGCTACATCGGCCTGGGCGCCGGGCGCTTCGGCGTCAACGGCAGCGACCTGCTGTCCGCGACGGTCTCGGGCAACGTCGTGGTGAGGTCCGGCGGCAACGCCTACAGCCAGGGACAGCCCGCACTGCACATCGGAAACGGCGGCGACGGCCAGAACACCGGCACCGTCGACCATGTCACCGTGACCGGGAACACCGTCGCGGACTCGCTGTACGACGCCGTCGGCTTCTCCGCCTCGACCGACACGCTGCTGCAGGACAACGCCATCACCGGCCCCGGGCGCAACGGGGTCGTGGTGGCGCCACCCTTCTACCCGGCGCCCAGCGGGTCCGCCACCATCACCGGCAACACACTGACCGGCCTGCGGCCGGGGAACTCCGCCTACGCCGACAACTCCGCCGGCTTCACCGCCACCCTGAGCGGCAACAGCTGGCAGGGTTCCGCACCCGCCGCCGGCCCCTACGGGGGAACACCGGCTCCGGTGCCCGGCACCGTACAGGCGGAGAACTACGACACCGGCGGCCAAGGCACCGCGTACAACGCCGCCTCGGTCAACGGCAACGGAACCGCCTACCGCGCCGACGGCATCGACCTGGAGGCCACCTCGGACACCGGCGGCGGGTACAACCTGGGCTGGACCACCGGCGGCCAGTGGTTCCGCTACACCGTGGACGTCGCCTCGGCCGGCACCTACACCGTCGGCCTGCGCGTGGCCGCTCCCGCCGCGGTGAGCGGCGCGCTGCACCTGTCCGACGCCTCGGGCGCCGACCTCAGCGGGCCGGTCGCCCTCCCGGCCACCGGCGGCTGGCAGACCTGGACCACGGCCACCACCAGCGTCACCCTGCCCGCGGGCCGCCAGGTCCTGACGGTCCACCAGGACAACGGCGGCTGGAATCTCAACCACCTCGCCTTCGCCGCGTCGAACGGCACCACCCCCGCCACCGACCTGGCCGCGGGCAGGCCGACCGCGGAGTCCGGCCACACCCAGGCCTACGCCTCCTCGAACGTGACCGACGCCGACCGGTCCAGCTACTGGGAGAGCCCCAACAACGCCTTCCCGCAGTGGGTCCAGGTCGACCTCGGCTCGGCCAGGAGCGTGTCCCGGGCCGTGCTGCGGCTGCCGGCCGGCTGGGGCGCCCGCACCCAGACCCTGTCCCTGCAGGCGAGCACGGACGGCTCAGCCTTCACCGTCGTCAAGGCGGCGGCGACCTACACGTTCGACCCGGCCGCCGACAACACCGTCACGGTCACCTTCCCCGCCACCACCCAGCGCTACGTCCGGGTCATCGTCACGGCCAACTCGGGCTGGCCGGCCGGACAGCTCTCCGAGATGCAGATCTGGCAGACCTGACAGCGCGGCAGCGTGGCGGTGGGCGCTCGGACGGCACGCCCGCAGGCCCGGACCACGACGTGCCGGGTCGCACGCCGGCCGAGGTGCGGGACGAGCCCCCGCCGAGCGCGGCACCCGCCCGTCCCGCGCAAGGACCGGCCGCGCCGCCGGGATCCGCCCCGGGCCGCGCCGCCCGGGTCAGATTCCGGCGGCCCGGTCCAGGAGCGGCTCCGGCACCGGTTCCGCCGCCGGCGCGGGGAGCGACAGCCGCGGCCTGGGCCCGTGCCTGAGCATCACCCGCACCTGCCCGAGCGTCAGCACGAGCAGGGCGCAGAGCACCCCGCCACGCGCGAGCGGTGCCCAGTGCGCCGAGAGCATCGACTCGTGCGCCAGCAGGCAGAGCAGCACACCGCGCCCGAGGATCGCCACCGAGGTGATCAGCAGGGCCTCACGGCGCGGATGGGTCTCCGCGGCCAGCCGGCGGAGCAGCCAGAGGACCGTCGCGAGCTGTCCGGCCAGCGCCACCACCAGGGCCGGCGTCGGCGAGGGCACCCCAGCGAGCAGCAGGGCGCCGCCCGCCGTCCAGCCGGCCGCGCTGAAACGGCAGGTCCAGACCCTGCCGTGGCGCACCAGGAAGGTGCGCTTGCCGAACAGCGCGTCACCGCGCACGTCCCTGAAGTCCTTGAGCAGGATCCGCCCGATGAAGCCGACGTAGAGCCCGAGCGGCAGCAGCAGCGCGTGTCCGTGCGGGAGCGGTGCCGCGGCCGGCCTGCCCAGCAGGTAGGGAACCGCCACGTAGGCGGCGGGCAGCGCGAGCGCCGCCACCGCGCCGCGGTCGGCCAGCCGGAGCGGCCGCAGCGAGTATCCGGCGCTGAGGCACAGGCCCGCGGTGACGACGATTCCGGGTACGGGCCCGAGCAGGAAGCCGCCGGCCGCGGCGATCATCGCGCAGACCACCGCGACCACCGTCATCTCGCCGCGGAGGGCCCCCATCGCGACCAGCGGCCGGCTCGGGTCGCCCGGCAGGTTGACCCGGTCGATCCTCTCGTCGGCGAGGTCGTTGACCGCGACAGAGAACATCAGGAAGGCGGCGACCGGAACGAGTGCGCGGGCAAGCAGCAGGCGGTCGTCCGCGTGGCCGGCGCTCGCCGACCCGAGCGCGGTGTGGACGGCGAGGAGCACGAAGACCGGCGGCCTGGCCACCGCGACCAGCAGCCGCAGCCGGGTCGCGGGCGTGACCGGCCGGGGCGCGCCCTTCGGCTGCCGGGCGGGGCGCCTCATTTGTTCGATCCGAAGTTGCTCATGGCCACGAAGAGCAGCACCACCGTCCCGACGACCACCAGCCCCGCCACGGCCAGCAGCACGGCGAGCACGATGCCGAGCACGGACCACACCGACCGCTGCGGCTCGCGCCGGCCACCGGCCTGCCCGCGGGCCTGCCGGGGGTCGAGGTTCCCCGGCGTCAGATGGTCGGTCATGCCGCCTCCCGGCGCTCGTCGACGTGTCGGACAACGCGTCCTGACCGCACTATGCCGCCGCGCCGGGGACGGCACATGAGCATCCGTACTCAGACCGCGGACCCGACGGCCGCTGCCCCGCCGGCTCCGCGGCCATGGGCGGGAGGGACGGGAGGGCGCGCCAGGGTCGTTCCTTTGGCTCCGGAGCGGTGGCGGCCCGGCGGCCCCTGCTGTGCGATGGGCGGGTGAACACACCTCCGGGCCGCCCGTCCGCCGCCCGGGTGCTGGACGGACTGCGGTCGGCGCCGCCCGGCGCGGGGGCCGTGGTCATGGCGACCGGGATCATCTCGGTGGGCATGCGCAGGCTGGGCCACCCGGTGCTCTCCGGCATCACGCTGGTCCTCGCGGCCGTGGTGTGGGCGGTGCTCGCCGCGGCCTTCGCGGTACGGCTCGGGCTGGACCGGGCCGGCTGGCAGATGGTGGCCGCGAGCCCGCCGGGGCTGACCGCGATCGCGGCGAGCTGCGTGCTGGGCACCCGGCTGTCGCTGCTCGGCTGGCAGACCGTCGCCGGGATCCTGCTGGCGCTGTCCGCGGTCGTGTGCCCCTGGCTGCTGGTCTCGGTGCTGCGGCACTGGAAGGGGCCGGCGCCCGGCGTGGTCTTCCTGGTCTGCGTCGCTGCGGAGAGTCTGGCGGTGCTCGCGATCACCATCGCCCTCGCAGAGGATTCCGACTGGCTGGCGTGGGCCGCGCTGGTCTGCTGCGCGGCCGGCATCCCGCTCTACGCGCAGGCGCTGTGCCGCTTCGACTTCCGGGAGATCACCGCCGGCGCGGGGGACCAGTGGATCGCCGGCGGCGCACTGGCCATCACGGCGCTGACCGCGTCCAAACTCGCCGCGTCCCCGGTGTGGACGGGCGGCGCGCACTCCGCCCTGCGCACCGGCACCTTCGTGCTGCTGGCCCTGGACCTGGCCTGGTGCGCCGTCCTCGCCGCCGCGGAGGTCGCCCGCCCCCGGCCGCGCTACGACCTGCGCCGCTGGTCCACCGTCTTCCCGCTGGGCATGACCGCGGTCGCCGCGCTGTCCACCAGCGACGTGACCGGCGCCCGGTGGCCGCACGGGATCGGCACCGTCCTGCTGTGGGTCGCGGTTGCCGCCTGGCTGCTGACCGCGGCGGGTTCCGCCGCCGCCGCGAACCGCCGGGCCCGGCGCTGACGGCTGCCCGACGGCGTCCCGTCAGGGGGACGGCGAGCTGCCCGGTTCGAGCGAGAGCAGGGCGAGGAGGGCGGCCACCGTGGGGCCCGCGTCCGCGGGGTGGCGCAGCGAAGTCCCGCCGGGGATCTCGTAGGTGTTGGTGCGTCCGTTGCGGGTGTGGGAGAGATAACCGTCGGACTCCAGGTCGGCGATGATCTTCTGCACGGCGCGCTCCGTCAGCATGCACTGCGCGGCGATGTCACGGACGCGGATGTCCGGATTGCGGGCGATGGCGGCCAGGACGCGCGCGTGGTTCGTCAGGAATGTCCATCCGGTCCTGGGGGTGGCGGCGTCATCCATGGCGACATCGTACGACGCGCGATTCAGGCCAAGCAAAACGTGAAAGGCGTTTCGCGTATCGCTTGACAGGGATAGGCGCGACCCGCACTCTGGACGCGCCGAGTCCCGAACCCCGAGGAGGTCCCAGCCGTGGCCGGTGCGACGCACCACTCGACGCCGCCCCAGCGGCCGGGTGCGAAACCTGCCGCCCCCGCGACCCCGGCCGCGGCGCGGGACGCCCGCGTGGTCAGGCATCTGCGGTCAGGACTCGTCATCCGGCTGACCGAGGAGGACGGCCGCACGCTGGCCGCGGTCCGCGGCGAGGTCGACCTCGACTGCGCCGACCTGCTCGAACAGGTGCTGACCCACGCCCTGCACTCCGCACCCGGCGGGCTCCGGGTCGATCTGAGCGGGGTCCGCTTCTTCGACTGCGCCGGGCTCAACTCGCTGCTGCGGGCCGCCGCGACGGCCGCTCCCGGCAGTGCCGGGATGACCGTCACCTCGGTGTCCGCGGCGGTGGCGCGCGTCCTGGACCTCACCAGGACCTGGGCGGTGTTCCCCTCGGCCGCCGTCGCGCCCCGCGCCGCAGCCGTCCGGCCGGCGGTGGAGCAGGCCCACCCCGCCTGACGGCCGCACCGGCCCGCCAAACCCTCGGATCCTGGGCCGGCGGCCGGTGCACGCCGCGACCCGCCGCGGCCCGGCAGGTCCACGCCGGTCGCGCCGACCGGGACCTGCCGGGCCGTCCGGCCGCATCGCCACCGGGGCCGCTCACCCCTGGCGCGGTCTGTCCTTGGCTGCCTGGTCCTCGACCGCCCGGTCGACCTCCTCCTTGCGGGCCCGCGCCCGCGCCCGCTCCTGGTGGTCGGCGTCGACGATGTCGAGGAACACCTCCTCGAAGGTCGGGCACCTCTCCCGCAGCTCGCGCCTGATCCGCTCGCTGACCTCCTCGACGTCCTCGCTGTCGATGCCCTCCCGCAGGTCCACCCGGGCCGCGAGCAGCGCCGAGTCCACCCCCAGGCGCATCGTCTGGAGGACGGCCACGGCGTCGATCTCCTCCTGCTCGGCCAGCAGCTCGTACGCCTCCTGCTGCAGCCGGGGGTCGACGGCCTGCCCGACCAGCAGGTCGCGGGCCGAGCGGCCGAGCATGCAGGCGACGAGTACCAGCAGGAGGGCGATGGCCAGCGCCGCGGCGGCTTCCCACCGCGGCGAGCCGGTGAGCTGGTGCCCGAGCACTCCGCCGGCGGCCAGCAGCACACCGAGCACCGCCGTGGCGTCCTCCGCGAAGACGGTACGCACGGTGGGGTCGGTGCTCTGGCTGATCTCCCTGGCCAGCGAGCGCCCGTGGGAGCGGGCCCTGCCGTGCAGCTGGACGACCGCCCGCAGCAGCGAGGCGCCCTCGGCGACGAGGGCGACGGCCAGGACGATGTAGGTCGCCAGGAAGCCGCCCGAGCCCGACTCCGGCGACAGCCAGCCGTGCAGGCCCTGGTAGAAGGAGAAGCAGCCGCCGGTCACGAAGATGCCGACCGCCGCGAGGAGCGCCCAGAAGAAGCGCTCCTTGCCGTAGCCGAAGGGGTGCTGCGCGTCGGGCTTGCGGCGGCTGAGCCGCACCGAGGCCAGCAGGAAGACCTCGTTGAGGGTGTCGGCGACCGAGTGCGCCGCCTCGGCGAGCAGGGCGGGGGAGCCGCTGATGGCGCCGACGACGGCCTTGGCGATGGCGATCGCCACGTTCGCCAGCAGCGCGACCAGGACCGTTCCCCTGGTCTCGTCGTCGTCCTTCCCGGCTCCCGCGCCACCGTGTCCGGGGCCGGTCCCCTTGCCGGTGTCCTCGGCTTTGCCTGCGTCTTTGTCGGTGTCGCTTGCGGTGGTCATGGCAGGCTCCGATCACCTCCTGGCCGCCGTCGGCGGCTGTCCTTCATGTGGTCCACCGCTCGGTTACCCGCGGTGCGGTCCCGTACGCGCCCGGGCCGATTGAGCCGGACCGACCGGGTAGGCATCAGTACATGGACCATCGCGGGGCGTCCACCGTCACCCTGGGGGTCGAGGAGGAGTTCCTGCTGCTCGACGCGCGGACGGGGCTGCCCTCGCCGCGGGCCTCCCAGGTGCGGGCGGCCGCCGACCTGGAGCCGGTGCTCGGCGCTGGCGAGGTCGACAACGAGCTGCTGCAGGCGCAGGTGGAGGTGGCCACCCCGATCTGCACCGGCCTCACGGAGGTCGCCGCGCACCTGGGGCGGATGCGCGGGGCGGTCGGCGCCGCGGCCCTGCGGGCGGGGTGCCGGCTGGCGGCGACCGGGTGCGCGCCGCTGTGGTCGGGTGCCACCACGCCGGTGACCGAGAAGCAGCGCTACCTGGACATGCGCACGGACGCCGCCCGGCTGGTCGACGAGCAGCTCATCAACGGTATGCACATCCATGTGGCGGTACCCGACCGGCACGCGGGCGCCGCCGCGCTCGGCCGGCTGCGCCCGTGGCTGCCGGTGCTGGTCGCGCTCGGCGGGAACTCGCCGTTCTGGGACGGCCGCGACACCGGGTTCGCCAGCTGGCGCACGGTGGTCTTCGGCCGCTGGCCGGTGAGCGGCTCGCCCCCGTACACCGCCGACGCCGCGACCTACGAGCAGCGGGTCGGCGCGCTGGTGGAGACAGGTGTGATCCGCGGCCGGCGGGAGGTCTACTGGCACGCCCGGCTGTCCGAGCGCTACCCGACGCTCGAGGTGCGCGCGACCGATGTGCAGCTCGACGTCGGCAGCGCCGTCACCCTCGCGGGCCTGGCGCGCGCCCTGGTCGCGACCGGGCTGCGGGAGGCCGCCCGCGGGGTGCCCGCCCTCGACCCGCCGGGGAGCGTGCTGCACGCGGCGGGCTGGCACGCCGCCCGGCACGGTGTCGCGGCCGACCTGGTCGATCCGCTGCACGGCAGGCCCGCGAAGGCCGCCGACGTGGTCGGAGCGCTGCTGGAGTACGCGGCCGGCGCGCTGGAGAGCCACGGCGACACGCGCCTGGTGTCGGAAGGTCTTGCCCGGCTGCTTGACGGCGGCACGGGCGCGGCCCGCCAGCGCCGCGCGGTGGCGGACGGCGGGGTGGGCGCGCTGCTCGACCTGATCGCCCCGCCCCCTGCCGGCGCGTGATGCCGACGCGTGCCGGCGGTGGCGGGGGCCGCCGGTACCGCCGGTGGCGGGGGTCCGATCGAAGCGGCGGTGCCGGCCGCCACCGGAGGGGGGCGGCACCGCCGTGTGCGGCCCGATGAGCACGGGAGGGGCCGAACCGACAGGCACACAAGAGGCGTTGCTACAGTCCGCCCATGCCCGCCTCCTCCTCTCGCGACTCACTGACCGGCGCCGGCTGGGAAGGCCACGAACCCGGCACGTACCGGGAGTTGATGCCGCCCAAGGCGGTGAAGCTGTCGTGGCTGAACCCCTCCACCCTGTGGAAGGCCAGAAACGGCCCGTTGGCCTCGCTGTTCGGCGACCCGACCGGCGCCGACCGGCAGCGGTGGGTACGCGCGCAGGCCGCCACCGGCGCGGGCACCGGTGACCTCGTCATCACCAGGGACGACCCGCCGGGTGACTTCTCCTTCCTGCTGCTCGGCGACACCGGCGAGGGCGACGACCCGCAGTACGCGGTGGTGCCCGGCATGCTGAAGGCCGGCGCCGGTACGCGCTTCGCCGTGGTGTGCAGCGACGTCCTCTACCCGGTCGGCAGCGCGAACGAGTACGGCACGAAGTTCTTCCGCCCCTACCGCGACTATCCGGCGCCGATCTACCCGATACCGGGCAACCACGACTGGTACGACGGCCTGACCGGCTTCATGCGGGTCTTCTGCCGGGCGCCCGCGCTGCCGCCCGCGCCCCGCCCGCGGCCGCTGTCGGCGGCCTGGTGGCGCGGCCTGCTCTGGCGCCCCTCCGACACGCCCGACGACGCACTGCTCGACCAGGTGCGCGAACTGCGCGCCGCCCCCGAACAGCAGGCCGCACTGCCAGGACCGTACTGGGCACTGGACACCGGGCCGGTGCGGATCATCGGCATCGACACCGGGCTGCTCGGGGACATCGACCGCGAACAGGGCGAGTGGCTGCGGCGGGTGGCGCGCGGCCCGCGGCCGAAGATCCTGGTGACGGGCTCGCCGATATACGTCGACGGCGAGCACCACCCCTGCACGATCGAGGGCGGCGGCACGGTCGACGAGATCGTGCGCGACCCCGCCCACCACTTCGTCGCCGCGATCGGCGGTGACATCCACAACTACCAGCACTACCCGGTGGACGTGGACGGGCGGCGGATCGAGTACGTCGTCTCGGGTGGCGGCGGCGCCTTCATGCACGCCACGCACACCATCCCGCGGGTCGCCGTGGGCGGCGTCGTCGAGGAGGACTTCCGCTGCTACCCGATGCGCGGCGACTCGCTGGCCTTCTACAGCCGCTTCTACGGACGCAAGCTGCACCTGCGGCGGCTGTTCACCCTCGACCCCGACGAGGCGGCCGCGGTGATCGCGCAGCGGCTGGGGATGTCCCCGGTGCGCACGGCCGCGGGGCCGGCCCTGGTCACCCGGCGGACCCGGTTCGTCGCCTCGCTCCTCGGCGTCGCGCCGCGCCCCCACACCGGGCGCCGCATCAGGCTGCCGGTCCGGCGGGTGCTCACCCGGGTGCTGTCGCCCGGCGGGGCGACGTACAGCCCGCCGTTCTTCAAGAGCTTCCTGCGGCTGGACGTGGGGGCCGACACGATACGTGTGCGGTGCTTCGCCGCGACGGGGCTGCGCGAGCACGAGGAGGACCCGCCGGTGGAGGACGACTTCACCATCGGCCTGTGAGGGGCACACCCCGGCCGCGCAGGCCGGGGCCGACATCGCTGTGACGCCGCACCCGCGGCCGGTCGGCGCCCGGGGGCGGCCCCGGGACCCAGGGGAGGAAGAGAAGATGGCTGACGGATTCGAGCTGCTGGCCGGGGCGCACGCCTATCTGCTGGCCGCCGCGAAGGGGGTGCCCGCGGACGGCTGGGGGAGTGCCACGCCGTGCAGCGAGTGGACCGCCGGGCAGGTGTTCAACCACGCGCGTCTCGACCAGCTGGCGCTGATCATGAAGATCGTCGATGTGCCGCCGCCCGGCGACCCGTTCGCGCCGGAGGCGGCCGTCGGCGCCGACCCGGTGGCGGATCTGGAGGCGGTGCTGAAGCAGGCGGCGGCCGCATGGGAGTCGGGGCGGTCCGCGCAGAGCGTGCTGACCCCGATGGGTCCGATGCCGGCCGAAGCGGGCGCGGCCGTCGCGGCGCTGGACGCCGCGGTCCACGCCTGGGACATCGCCCGGGGCACAGGCCAGGACCTGCCGATGGACGACGGGCTGGCGGCGGGTGTCGCGGCGACGACGGGCCACGTCATCACCTTCGTCCGCGACTCCTTCGGCAAGTTCGCCCCCGAGGTCCCGGTCGCGGACGGCGCGGGGCCGGCCGCCAGGCTGCTGGCGATGGCAGGGCGCGACCCGCTCTGGCGGCCCCGGGCGTGACAGGGCGGTGCCGCCGGGCGGGTCGGTGTACCCGCCCGGCGGCCCACCGCGTCAGGCGGGGGCTGCGCCCTTCCTGCGGGCACGGTAGGCGGCCGCCTTGATCTTGTTGCCGCAGGACTCCATGCCGCACCACTGCCGCCGCATGCCCCGGGACCGGTCGATGTAGACACGGGTGCACTCGGGGTTGCCGCACTCCTTGAGCAGCGGCACGTCCGGGCCGCCCAGCAACTCGACGGCACGCCGTGCGACCGCGGACAGCGCCTCGGCCTGCGTCGCCTCGATGCGGCGCCCCGCCGCAGTGAGCTGCGGCACCGCGGACGGGGTGCGCGCCGCGCTGTTGAGCAGCGCCAGCGCCCCTGGGTCGTACTCCTCTTCCAGGCGGCGTGCGGTGATCAGCCGGTAGACCGACTCGCGTACGGCCGTGGCCCGCTCGACGTCGTCCCGCCGGGCAGGGACCACCGCGTCGACGACCCCGGACTCCAGGTACCAGGCGTCCAGCCGGTCGGGCGTCGCGAACATCTCGAACCGCCGCGACCTGCGTGCGCGCAGGGTCGCGGCGAAGTCGAGCACCGGGTCTCCGCAGACGAAGACATGGTCGAGGTTCATATCACCACTTTGACAGGTGACATTTGGCCCTGCAAGGTCCGGCTCACCCTTCGGGCGCCCCGGTCTCCCGCAGCTCACCGCCGGCCAGCCGCAACCACCGGTTCACCCCGATGCCGCGCAGGAAGCGGTCGTCGTGGCTCACCACCACGAAGGCGCCCCGGTAGGAGTTCAGCGCGCTCTCCAGCTGGCCCGTGCTGAGCAGGTCCAGGTTGTTCGTCGGCTCGTCGAGGAGCAGCAGGTGCGGGGCGGGTTCGGCGCACAGGACGCAGGCCAGGGTGGCGCGCAGCCGCTCGCCGCCGGAAAGCACCCCCACCGGGAGGTGGGCCCGGGCGCCGCGGAAGAGGAAGCGGGCGAGCAGGTTCATCCGCTCGGCCTCGGGGCGGCCGGGGGCGTACCCGGCGAAGTTCTCGGCGACCGTGCGGTCCTGGTCGAGCAGGTCCAGCCGCTGCGACAGGTAGGCGATACGCCCGTCGGCCCGCCTGGCCACACCGTCCGCCGGCTCCAGGCCGCCCTCGATCAGCCGCAGCAGCGTGCTCTTGCCGGCGCCGTTGGGGCCGGTCAGGGCGATTCGCTCCGGGCCCCGGATCGCCAGGTCGACGCCCTCACCCGCGAAGACCTGCCGGTCGCCGAGCCGCACCCGCAGCCGTTCGCCCAGGAAGACGCCGCGCCCGGCAGGCACGTCGGTCTCCGGCAGTTCCAGCGCGATCCGCTGCTCGTCGCGCAGCGAGCGCCCCGCCTCGTCCAGCCTGGCTCTGGCCTCGTCGACCCGGTCGGAGTGGGTCTGGCCCGCGCGGCCCGCCGACTCCTGCGCGCCGCGCTTCATGTTCCCGGCGAAGATCCGCGGCAGGCCGGCGCTCTTGAGGTTGCGGGCGGCATTGCTCGCCCGCCGATCGGCGCGCTCGCGCGCCTGCTGCATCTCCCGCTTCTCCCGCTTCAGCTCCTGCTCGGCATTGCGGACGTTCTTCTCGGCGATCTCCTGCTCGGACCGCACGGCCGCCTCGTAGGCGGTGAAGTTGCCGCCGTGGAAGCGCACCTCGCCGCTGCCGAGCTCGGCGATCCGGTCCATCCGGTCGAGCAGCGCCCGGTCGTGGCTGACCAGGAGCAGGCAGCCGGTGAAGTCGGACAGCGCGTCGTAGAGCTTGTGCCGGGCGTCGCGGTCGAGGTTGTTCGTCGGCTCGTCGAGCAGCAGCACGTCGGGTCGCCGCAGCAGCTGGGCCGCCAGGCCCAGCGAGACGACCTGGCCGCCGCTGAGCGTGCTCAACCTCCGGTCGAGGGTGAGACCTGCAAGGCCGAGCCGGTCCAGCTGGGCGCGGGTGCGCTCCTCGATGTCCCAGTCGTCGCCGATGGCGGTGAAGTGCTCCTCGCCGACGTCGCCGGACTCCACGGCGTCGATGGCGCGGATAACCTCCGCGACGCCGAGCACCTCGGCGACCGTGAGGTCGCCGGTCAGCGGAAGGGTCTGCGGGAGGTAGCCGAGCGTGCCGGCGGCCGACACCGACCCGGCGCCGGGCCGCAGCTCACCGGCGATCAGCTTGAGCAGCGTGCTCTTGCCTGAGCCGTTGGGCGCGACCAGGCCGGTACGGCCGGCGCCGACGGTGAAGGAAAGGTCCCGGAAGACCGGGGTGTCGTCGGGCCAGGAAAAGGACAGGTTCGAGCAGATGACGGATGCGTCGGGCATGGAGGTGACCTTGCGGGAAGGGGGCGGTGGCAGAGCTCTGCCCCGGTGCCGGACATACGGGAAGCGGGAACGACGACATGGCCACGGCGGGCGGCGCTCCTGGGCGCCGGCCGGTGGCCGGTCGGGGCGGGTGTCACCCCGAGATGTCGTCGTCCGCCGACATGTCCGGACTCCTCAACAAAACGATCAACGTCCACGTCAGCTTAACAGCGGGCGCGGCACGGCTGCCCGGCATCGCCGATCCCGCGAGGCGCCGCACCGCCGGGCGCCGGCCGGACCCGGCGGCCCTCCTTCCGCACCGGCATCGCCGCGGCATGGAATCGTGCCGGCCCCCGGCGCGTTCACCTGGGTGGAGCCGGTGGGTCGGCCGGGAACGACGAGCGGCGGCCCGCCATGAAGGCTGTCCACGACGTGATGACTGTGGGAAGGAACGAGATGGCCACGCAGATGCAGAAGGCGGTCCTCGCGGGCGGCTGCTTCTGGGGCATGCAGGACCTGCTCCGGCGGCTGCCGGGAGTCACCGGGACCCGGGTCGGCTACACGGGCGGCGATGTGCAGAACGCCACCTACCGCAACCACGGGACCCACGCGGAGGCCATCGAGATCACCTTCGACCCCGACAGGACCGACTACCGCACGATCCTGGAGACCTTCTTCCAGATCCACGACCCGAGCACGAAGAACCGGCAGGGCAACGACATCGGCCTCAGCTACCGCTCGGCGATCTACTACGTCGACGACGAGCAGAAGCGGGTCGCCGAGGACACCATCGCCGACGTGGACGCCTCGGGCCTGTGGCCCGGCAAGGTCGTCACCGAGGTCGAGCCCGAGGGTCCGTTCTGGGAGGCCGAGCCGGAGCACCAGGACTACCTGGAGCGGTATCCCGACGGATACACCTGCCACTTCCCCCGGCCGGGCTGGCGACTGCCCGCCCGCACCAAGGGCTGACCGGACGGCCCGCAGCCGGGCCTGACGGGACCGCGGCCGCAGCGGCGGGGCGAGCCGCTGCGGGACCCCGCGGGTCGTGTTGTACTGGCGAAATGGAGCGCAAGCACCCACTGCCCTTCACCAAGCGGTCCGCTCACTCGGGCGCGGCCGCGTCAGACAGCCCGGAAGCCCGGCGGACCGAGGTACTCCGCGACCGGGTCAGGCTCACGATCGAGATCACCGCCCGGGCGGGGGAGTACCGCAGGGGCCTGGTCGCGGCCGTCGGGCGGCTCAGCCCGGAGGAGGCGGCGGTCCTCGCCGACCTGGAGCAGCGCGGATTGCAGGTGCCGCAGCTGCACGACGTGCTGTGCGGCGGCCACGTCCTGGTGGACGACCCCGCGCTGTACGAGAAGTGGCGGTCGGCGAAGGGCAGCCACCCCCGGCTGTCCAGCCACCACCGCGACATCGACAAGACGCGCTACCCGGACATCGGCATGCGCGGGCACGTGGTGCGGGAGAAGCTGCACGGTCGTACGGCGACCGGCACCTGGGTCCAGCTGGAGAAGACTCCCGCCGCGTTCGGCGGGAGCAAGATGCCCAGCGTGGACGATTTGCGCCATCTGATGGACTACGTGGTGTACCGCTTCACCGGCAGCAACGTCGGCCCCTGGGGGCTGTCACGGATGACCGAGCGGCGCCCGATGTACCTGTCGCCGGTCGTGGCCATGCCCACGTCCCTGACACCCCCCGTGGCCAGGTCGCTGACCCGGGCGCTGCACCGCATCGAGAAGGCCGATGACGTGACCGCCGTGTCCGAGCGGCTCGCGGCCCGTTTCCCGCCGCCGGACCGGGCGGACCTGGCCGGTGAGCTCGGCCAGGCGCTGACCGGCAGGGGCGGCAGGGGGCTGTTCGGGAATTCCGAGGTATGGGTCACCCAGACGCCGTCGCGCAGTGCCTCCGCGGTCCTGCGCGCGAGGCACGAGGAGGTGCCCGCGGCGGGCCTGTGGTGGACGGAGGGACGGCGATGAGCGACCGGCAGCGGGACGACGAGCGGCACGACGGCGGCCAGGGCCACGGCGGCGGAGGTCCCGGGCACCAGGGCCCGGGTGAGGCGTCCGTCCCCGAAGGCCTCGTCACCGCCGTGGTGGACCTGGTGCACACAGGACCGGTGCTCCTCGGCGCCTACACCATCGCCGAGCTCACCGCGGTGGACGCGATCGTGGACTTCCTCG
Source organism: Streptomyces sp. NPDC049040 (assembly GCF_043197715.1). Lineage (NCBI taxonomy): Bacteria > Bacillati > Actinomycetota > Actinomycetes > Kitasatosporales > Streptomycetaceae > Streptomyces > Streptomyces sp. NPDC049040. The sequence continues at coordinate 17,261 of NZ_JBICTO010000023.1, read as the reverse complement.
AAGCGCGGCCCTCGGAGGACGAGCTCACCGAGGCCGTCAGGTCGCTTGCGGCGCGCGAGCTGCTGCTCGCGGGTTCCGGCGGCGAGCAGGTGCAGGTACGCGGGGACCTGGGCATCGCGGTGGCCTTCCAGCAGCGGGCCCGGATGGTGCTCGACGCCCGGGTCAGCGGCACCGGCCCCGGCGAGCCGTGGCGGATCCTGCTGCTGCCGCAGCCGGAACGGATCTGCCAGATGGTCCGCATCGACGCGCTCGGCGTCCACCAGATCGGCCTGTACGTGCTCGACGAGGCGCTGCGCACCCTCGCCGAGTGGCTGCCGCGCGGCGGCGAGGCGGACCACGATGCCGGGCGGGACGTCGACGCGCTGCTGGCCGCGTCTGAGCGCTCCGCGCTGGTCACCGTCACCCACTACACGGCTGAGGGCTCCGCGGAGATCGCGGGCGACAGCACCGACCTGGTCCTCGCCCGGCACGACGGGAAGCTGCACGTCTTCTCCCGCGACCCGCAGCAGCCGGACACGCTGGTGCCGACCCCGCTGGAGGGCAAGGACGGCGTGCGCGACCGGCTGGCGGAACTGCTGTCGTGACGCGGCCGGGCCGGCCCGCCCGAGGAGGGCGGGCCGGCCCGGCGCGTCTTCCCTGTCAGGCGAAGACCTCCATCTCCCAGAGCGAGTAGCCCCATTGCCCGGACTTCGCCGTGCCCTGCATGCGCACGTATCTGGCCGGACCGCTGACGGGGACCTTCTCGGTGCCGCCCGTCGAGGCGGTCTGGGTGTACATGTCCCGCCAGGTGGAGCCGTCGGTGGATGCCTGGAGCTTGTAGCCCTTGGCGTAGGACTCCTCCCACAGCAGGTCGATCTCGCTCAGGTTGTACGTGCCGCCGAGGTCGACCTGGAGCCAGCTGTTCGCGTCGGGTCCCGCGCTCCAGCGGGTGGACAGGTCCCCGTCGACGGCCTTCGCCGCGGTCTGGTCGCTGTTGGACGCCGAGGACGCGGTGGCGGTCCTGCCCTGGGCCAGATCGGTCCTCGGCGCGCTGAGCGTCAGGTCGAGGGTGACCGTCCTGCCCTTCTGGAGCGGCAGGACGCGGGCGATGCCGCCGAGCGGGGAGCTCTGGACCGTGACGCCGTCGGCGGTGACCGACTGGATGCCGGAGCGCTGGATCAGCGTCAGGTTCTGGTCGATGGCCGAGGTGAGCGTCACCTTGACCTTGTGGTTGTCGGTGTCCCAGGTCAGGTTGTCGATGGTGAACTGGCTCTTGCCGAGCATGCCGGACACGGAGCCCTTCTTCAGGCCCTTCGGCACCGCGGGGAGCAGCTCCAGCGTTCCCGGCCGGCTGGAGGCCAGCATCTCCATCATGATCGTGGGCACCGAGTTGACCACATCCGTCGCGAACGTGTTGTGGCCGTTGTAGTGGGAGGTGGCCATGCTGCTGTAGTAGTAGTCGTCCTGGACGAACCGCAGCAGCTTCGCGGCGACGGAGTCGGGCTGGTTCAGGTCGGCGGCGATGAGTGCCGCGTGCAGCAGGCCGTGGCCGGCGTTCTCGTAGGAGCCGGTGTCCTTCTTCTGGAGGAAGACCCTGGCGGCGTTGTAGCCGGCCGGATCGGTCTCGGGGGTGATCTCGCGGTAGGGCCAGACGGGCATCAGGCCGCTGGAGTGCCGGTGCTGGTAGTTGTTCTTGTCCGCCAGGTCGGGCCACGCCCACTCGGCCAGTGCCCCGTCGTTGTTGACCAGGTACGGGGGCAGGTTGTCGAGCTTCTCCTGCCAGACGGCGATCTTGTCGCTGTCCCGGCCGAGCGCCTTCGCCGTCTGGATCAGCGTCGACAGCGCGAACCGGGCGCCGGAGATGTCGTAGACCGAGTTGACCGCAAGCGGCATCTCACCCGGCGGTGTGTTCTCCGGTGAGATGGAGCCGGCGAAGATGTACTTGCCGTGGCTGTCCTTCTTGACCAGGAAGTCCTCGTAGAAGTCGCCCATGTCGCGGATCAGCGGGTAGTACTGGTCGGCGAGGAAGGTCTTGTCCCCGGTGACCTGGTAGTGCTCCCAGAACGGTTCGAGCAGCCACGACTCCCCGCCGGTGACGTACTGGTAGGGGTAGTCGTGGTTGATGTTGGAGATGAGTCCTTCGCCGTTGGGCGTGTTGCCGCCGGTGAGCATGCCCCGGGTGCCGAGCAGCTTCTTCGCGTTGGTCTCGAAGTCCTTCTGCCACTGCTTGTTGAGCCAGAAGTAGCCGGCCATGGCCTCCGGCATGTTGCCGATGTTGCCGCTGGAGATCTGCAGGTTGAGGTTGGCGTCCAGGTGGTAGTAGCCGTCCCAGCCGACATTGCTGTCGCCCGTCCAGTTCCCCAGCAGGTCGGGTGCGGCCGTCGGGCCGCTCGACCCGAGCAGGTGGTAGCGGCCGGCGTAGAACATCCGCTCGTACAGCGCGGGGATCGGCGTCGACGTCTGCTTCTGCTCGGCGATCAGCTGCTCGGTGGACTTGGCTCGGTCCTGGGGGGAGGCGCCCAGATCGTAGGAGACCCGGTTGAAGATGGCGCTGTGGGCGGCGGTGTGCCGGGACAGCAGCGTCTGGTAGTCGGTGGTCATCGCGGCCAGCTTCGACTGCAGCGGGTTCCTGCTCCACTCCTGTTCTGCCGGGACGCCGCCGTTGTAGGTGCCGTTGTAGCGCTGGGTGAGTGAGAGCAGGGTGACGTAGGTCGCATTGGAGACCGTCACCTTGCCGCCGGACAGCGTCTTGGTGCCGTCCGTCACGATCCGGGTGACGCCCTCGTAGCCCGCGTTGTAGCTCCCGCCGGGATACTTCGCCCGCAGGTCGAGGTAGTCGGCGGTCGAGTTGTCGGTGGCGGTGACGCCCTTGCTGAGCAGGTTCATCCCCGGGTCGATGGACAGGCCCAGGGTGACGTTCAGCTTCTGACCCGCCGGTGCGGGCAGGTACTGGACGGTGGCGCCGTCGGTGCGGGAGACGAAGGAGTCGCGTTCCCAACGGCCCTTGTCGTCGGTCCAGTTGACCTTGACGACGCCCGCCGAGTAGTCGGTGGAGCGGACGTAGTCGGTGATCGGGCCGCTGTCCGGCATCTGCACCGTCATCTTGTAGCCCGGGTGCTTGCTGCCCTCGCCGCCGCCCTGGTAGCCCTGCACGTCGGCCGCCAGCTGGTTGGCGTCCTGGTAGTCGTCGGAGATCAGCAGGTCGCGGATGCGGTTGATGTCGCCGGCGCTGACCGTGTTGAAGGTCCGGTGTGGATGGGCCTCCGTCCTGGCCATGAAGAAGTCCTTGTCGTCGAAGACGACGGTGTCGTTGCGCGGGTTGCCGAAGACGATGATGCCCTGCTTGCCGTTGCCGGCCAGCAGGCCGTCCTGCCAGTCGCTGTACGTCTGCGGGTAGCTGGTCGACGGCGCCGTCGTCGCGGAGCCGGCCGTGCCGGTGCCGCCGCTGCCCGCGGTCCCGTAGACGTCGAAGGCGTAGAGGGAGTAGCCGTACGGGGTGTTGGGGGTGACGCCCTGCATGCGCACGTATCGTGCGGACTTGCCGACGTCGACGGTCTCGGTGCCGCCTTGGCCTGTGGTGGTGGAGTAGGTGTCGGTCCAGTGGCTTCCGTCGTCTGACACCTGGACTTTGTAGGCCTTGGCGTAGGCGGCCTCCCAGGTCAGTACCGCGGTGGTGACGTTGTACTGTCCGCCGAGGTCGACCTGGATCCAGGCGCTGTTGTCGTTGCTGTGGTCGCTCGACCAGCGCGACGAGGCGTTGCCGTCGATGGCGTTGGCGGCGGTGTACGTGCCGTCCTGGTAGGAGGCGGTGGCCTTGGCGCCCGGATCGCGCGACAGGTTCACCGGCGCGACCGCCGCCCGCGCGGTGCCGGACTGGATCGCCGCCGCGAACAGCAGCAGCAAGGGGAGGGCGACGGCGAGCAGCCGTCTGCCGAGTGCGGCGCGGGGTACCGGGCGGAACATGCCCTGTCTCATGGGGCTCCTTCGTTCACGTACGGGCCGATGGCAACGTTGTCAGGGTCGAGAGGGTCCAGGTCGGACCGCTGGGCGGTGGTCACTGTGCCCTCGTGACGCGCAGCGAGGAGATCGCGTCGTTGTTCCCGGTGCCGGTGAGGTTGGCGTTGTCGGAGGTGAAGGTCCACTGGGTGCCGGTGAAGCCCGCGTCGGCGTAGGCGGTCACCGTGTAGCCGGCCGGGACCCGCAGGGAGGAGATGCTGTCGTTGGCGATGCCCGCGGCCTGGAGTTGCGGCAGGTCGTAGCTGCCCGTGGCGAGCGTGGCCGACGGGCCGGAGTAGCCGGCGTCACCGTAGACGCTGGGCGCGCCGCCACCGCCGCCCGCTGGCGTGCCGTCCACCTCGAACTCGTAGAGGGAGTAGCCGTACGGGGTGTTGGGGGTGACGCCCTGCATGCGCACGTATCGTGCGGACTTGCCGACGTCGACGGTCTCGGTGCCGCCTTGGCCTGTGGTGGTGGAGTAGGTGTCGGTCCAGTGGCTTCCGTCGTCTGACACCTGGACTTTGTAGGCCTTGGCGTAGGCGGCCTCCCAGGTCAGTACCGCGGTGGTGACGTTGTACTGTCCGCCGAGGTCGACCTGGATCCAGGCGCTGTTGTCGTTGCTGTGGTCGCTGGACCAGCGCGAGGACGGGTTGCCGTCGATGGCGTTGGCGGCGGTGTACGTGCCGTCCTGGTAGGAGGCGGTGGCCTTGGCGCCCGGGTTCAGCGACAGGTTCACCGGCACACCGCTCGGCGGGGCAGGCGGCGCAGGCACGGTCTGGCCGGCCGGCGGCCACAGGGTGAAGGAGTTGGCGCCGTTGTGCGCGGCCGCGAACGGGCCCGCCATGACGTTGCCGCTGTTGATCGGGGAGCCGAAGAAGTCGGTGTCGACGTCGGCGGCGATGCTCTGGTTCGCGTGCGGGATGACGCCGACCCGGGACTGGGTGACCGGGGTGAGGCCGCTGATGCCCGAGGCGTTGAGGTCGAAGTTCAGCGACAGCTGCGAAGTGGTCGCGGTGTAGTGGACGTTGGAGATGACGTTGGTGAAGTTGCCTTCCTTCACCTGCGTCTTGTCGGTGGCGCTGTCGGGCAGCGTGGAGCCCTGGACCAGGTTGTTGTACCAGAAGAACTTCTCCGGTGAGGTGAGCGCCGTGGTCTCGTTCATCGTGCCCGGCTGGAAGTAGTAGGCGTCCCTGCCGCTGCCGTCGTTGTGGATGCTGCCGTTGTCGACGAACAGGTTGTTGGCGAAGACGATGCCGGTGGCGTCCAGCGTCCTGATGTCGCTGTTGCCGATGAAGACGTTGTCGTCCACCAGGATCGGGCCGAAGACGGCCTCCGCGTAATAGCCCCAGGGGCTGTTCATCACGATGTTGCCGGTGATCCGGACGTTCTGGTTGCCCCAGTCGGTCCAGATGCCCGCGGAGTTGCCGCCCTTCGAGTTCTTGATGTAATTGCCCTTGATCAGTCCCTCGTTCATGTAGTGGACCTTGATCGGGGCGGTCTCCGCGCCGCTGAACTCGTTGCGGTAGTCGGTGTCCTCGATCCTGTTGTACAGAATGTCGGAATTCCAGGAGAAGACTCCGGCGATGCCGGACTGGCCGCACTTCGCGATGTAGTTGTTGCGGACGATGTGCGAGCCGTACTTGGCGGTGTCGTGGAAGTTCGTCCTGGTCGTGCCGGGCCGGTTGCCCGCCCACTCGTCGTTTCCGAGGCCGATGTCGATGCCGATGGTGCGGGCGTTGACGACGATGTTGTTCTCGATGATCCACTTCAGGCCGCCGTTGACGCTGATCGCGCCTGCCTGCCGCCGCGACGGGCTGCTCGGGAAGTCCGAGTAGGTGTTGGCCGCCTGCTTCACCGTGAAGCCGTCCACGGTGATGTAGCCCAGCCCCCAGGCGTCGGGGGCGAACACCTGCCTGCGTACGTTGATCTCGGCGAGCCTGGAGTTCGGGTCGGCGCCGTTGAAGTTCGCCCAGATCGTGGTGCTGCCGCCGGACACCTGCGAGTACCAGGTGCCCGCCGTGCCCTGCACGTCGCCCAGGGCCGGCTTCTCGGAGTACGCCTGCTCGTCCAGGTAGACGTCGCCCGCGGTGTAGCCGGGGAAGACGTCGCCGCCGCCGCCCTGCGGCTGGCCCGTCGCGTAGGGGTTGTAGTCGCCGAAGTAGCCGGCGGGCAGGGTGACGCTCCAGACGTTGCCGCCGGCCCGAACCCAGGAGTCGACTTCCTCCGAGCCCTTGACGACCACCTCGCCGTCACCGGCGTCCGCATACGTGATGCGGTGCGCCTCGTCGGTCCCGCCGCGTGCGGGCTTGACCGTCTCCCGGTAGAGCCCGGCGTGCACCAGCACCGTGTCACCGGGCTGGGCCTCCTGTGCCGCGTGGTTGATGGTGAGGTACGGGGCGGCCTGGGTGCCGGCATTGCTGTCGCTGCCGTTCTTGGCGACGTGGATCACGCGTGGGGCGGCGGCGTGCGCCGCGATCCCGGGCATGGCCACGGAGAAGAGCGCGAGGGCGCCGACGAGGGCGCACAGCGCTCTGGTCCTGGCGCCCGGGCGCCAGGACGCGGGGGTCCTGCGGTGTCTCATGGGGGCTCCTTTGCCGCAACCGGCCCCGGCCGCGCCGGGCGGCCGGAGCCGGGGCAGGCAGGGGGCGGAAGCGGTGGTTCTGGGTGGGGGGCTGCCGTACGGCAGGGGCGCTGACGATAAGTTTCATTATTAATCTATGCAAGTCTTCCCCGTCATCGCCCGGAAACGGCCCGGCAGTTCGAGCACCGTACCGGCGCGCCGCACCGGCATCAAGACGTCGGACGGAACCATCCGTTCGGCCGCCTCCCGGCCGGCGCCGGCGGCCTATCCGCTACGCCCGTGCCGCGACCTGCGGCCCGTGCCCGGGTGCGACCGAGCCCTGCAGCACCAGGGCCGCCCCGCCGATCGCGGCGGAGTCCCGCGGATTGCTCGACAGGTCGACCCGCACGCCGTGCACCTCCCGGGTGAAGGCCTGTTCTGCCAGCCGGCGGCGGATCTCGGTGACGTAGAGGGACCCGGCGACGGCGAAGCCGGGGCCCGCGAGCACGAGCGTGTCCAGGTCCCACAGGTTGGCGAGGGTCACGGCGCCCTCGGCGAGCAGCGCCGCCGACTCCTCGACCAGCGCGCGGGCCTCGCCGTCGCCGTAGACGGCCGCCCGGGCCAGCACGTCGAAGGCGCGTGCGTCCGGGTCGTCGGAGCGGATGCGCAGCCGGTCCGCCAGGCCCGGCACCGTCAGGGCGCGGGCGACCACCGCGTGCGGGGCCGCGTACTGCTCGAGGCAGCCGCGGTTCCCACAGGGGCAGGGCTCGCCGTCGCGGACCACCGAGATGTGGCCGATCTTCCCGGCGTTGGAGCTGGCACCGCGGTGCAGCGCGCCGTCCAGCACGACGCCGGAGCCGATGCCGGAGTTCATGTAGAGGCAGCCGAAGGTGCGCTCCCTGGAGACCTGCCGCCCCCAGAACTCGCCGACCGCGGCCGCGGCCGCGTCGCTGTCGACCAGCACGGGCACGTCCAGCCGGCCGCTCAGCGCCTGGGCGAGGTCGAGCCCGCCGCGCTGCCGCGGGCCGGGCGGCGCCAGGAATCCGCCGCGTGCGACATCGACAGGGCCGGGGCCGACGACGGCGAGCCCTGCCACGCTCTGCGGCGGCAGGCCGAGGCCGTCGGTGACATCGCGGTAGAGCGCGGCGAGCCGGGCGGCCACCTCGGCCGGCCGGCTGTCGGCGGGTCCCGCGACCAGCTGGCGGCCCACGGTGCCGCCCCGCGTGTCGGTCACCACGCAGGTCAGGGTGTCGGCGCCCATGTGGATGCCGACGCCGTAGGCCGCGCGGGAGTTGATGACCAGCATGGCGCGGGGCTTGCCGCGGGTCGCGACGGTGTCGCCGGTCTCGCGCACGACGCCGTCGTCGATCAGCCGGCGGACGATGTTGGAGATCGTCGGCTGCGTCAGCCCGGTGACCTTGACCAGCTCCACCCGGCTGATCGGCCCCGAGGAGCGGATGAGGTCCACGACGAGCGCGCGGCTACCGGGTCCCGCAGCCGCTGACTCCCGTCGGGCCACCCTCGACCACCTCTCGTCCCGCCGTACGCTGTCGCACGACCACGTTGTGTGGACGAGGTTAGACGAAGGCCGGACGAGCTCGATCGACCAGGAGGAACCATGGCTGCGTCACCGGGCGGCCGGACGGCACGCCTGCGGCAGGGCACTCCGGTCGGTCTCGCCCTGGTACGGGACGCGGAGGTGCTGGGCGCCGAGCCGTTCTTCCACGAGTTCATCGCGGGAATGGAGCGCGTCCTGGTGCCGCTCGGCGTGCCGGTGCTGCTCCAGGTGGTGGCCACGGTGCGGCAGGCGAGCGAGCGCATGCGCGCCTGGGCGCGGTACGGCCAGGTGCAGGGCATGATCCTCATCGATCTGCTGCCCGGGGACGAACGCGTCGCGCTGGTCGAGCAGTTGGGCATGCCCGCGGTCGTCATCGGGGACCCGGTCACCGCCGGCGGGCTGCCCGCGGTGTGGACGCAGGACGACGTGGCGATGCGGGACGTGGTCGCCGCCCTGGTCGCCGCGGGCCACAGGCATCTCGGCCACGTCGGCGGCCCGGCCCAGATGGCGCACACCATCATCAGGCGCAGGACCTTCGAGTCGGTCGCGGCGGAGTACGGGGTGCGCACCACGGTGTTCGACGGCGACTACTCGGAGGCGGCGGGCGTACGCGCCGTCACCGCGCTGGGCGCGCTCGCGGACCGCCCCACCGCGCTGGTCTTCGACAACGATGTGATGGCGCTGGGCGCGCTGCACGAGGCGGGTCGCCGCGGTCCCGCGGTCCCGGCCGACCTCTCGCTGGTGGCCTGGGACGACTCGGCGCTGTGCCAGCTGGCGGTGCCGCCGCTCAGCGCGGTCAGCCACGACGTCCAAGAGCTGGGCGAGCTGGTCGGCAACGCCCTGGTGGAGGCCTTGGCGCAGGACGTGCCCGTGGGCGGGGCGCGTGTCGTCAAGGCCGCGCCTGCCCGGCTCGTCACCCGCGGAACCCTCTGACCGACTGAGTCGCCGCCTGCCCTGTCCGTCACCCTGGGCTTTCATAGATTACTAATCTTAGTACTTGACTCCATGGGTTGCCGTCGTGGACGCTGTCTCGCGAGCACCCGCAGAACAGGCCGGTGCACTCTCGGTGACCGCCTGGGACACCTGTACCCCGGCGCGTTCCAGCCCGTCGTTCCCCACGCGCCATCGGCCGATCGTCGAGATCGACGTGCTCCTCCACCCCTGCACGCACAGCAAAGGAAAGACTATGGACCACCGCACCAGGCCACGGGCCGTGCGCGCCGTGGCCGCCGCCGTCGCCAGCGCCCTCGCCTTCACCCTCGCCGCCTGCGGCTCCAGCGGTCAGGGGGGCGGCGGCAATGCGATCGACGTCGTCACCCGCTGGTCGGCGGGCAACTCGGCGGCCGCGGCCCAGGGCCGCGTCTTCAAGGCGTTCACCGACGAGACCGGCATCAAGGTCAACGCCACCGACGGCCTGGAGACCATCGACGACCAGGTCGAGAACGCCGTCGCGGCAGGCAAGTCCCCCGACCTGGTGATCGTCAACCTCTTCGACAAGACGCTGGGCTGGCAGGACGCCGGCGTCACCGTCCCGGTCGACAAGTACCTGAAGGAATGGGGGCTGGCGGACAAGATCAAGCCCGCGGCGCTGGACGAGTGGCGGGTCGGCGGCAAGCCGGGCGGCGCGCTGCAGGGCCTGCCGTTCTCCGGCTTCAGCTGGCCGATGTGGTACAACACCGACCTGCTCAAGAAGGCCGGTGTGGCCCAGATCCCGGCCACCACCGACGAGTTGATCGACGCGGCGGGGAAGCTGCGCGCCGCGGGCATCCAGCCGCTCACCGTCGGCGGGAACGACTGGACGGGGCAGAAGCTCTTCTACCAGATCGCCGAGTCGTACACCGACGCCGCGACCATGGAGAAGGTCATGAAGAACGGCGGCTACTGCGCCACGCCTTCGGTGCTCCAGGGCATCAAGCTGTTCACCCGGCTGCGCGACGCCGGCGTCTTCGTCGACAATGCCGCGGGCCTGATAGCCGACGGCATGTACGCCTCCTTCTACGCCGGCAAGTCCGCGATCATGTCGGCCGGTTCATGGGCGTACACCGAGGCCACCGCCTCCGGCACCGGGATCGAGAAGCACACCGCGCTCGCCGGACTCCCCGTCCCCGGCGACTCGACCTTCAAGAAGCCGACCGCCTTCCAGGGCTTCACCGGCGTCGGATTCATGATCACCAAACGGGGTGCCCAGCCCGACCGGATCGACAACGTCCGCAAGCTGATCACCAAGTTCTACGCCGACGCGACCGTCGGGGACTTCGTCAAGGACGCCGGCATCCTGCCCCCGACCAGCGGTGACTTCGGCACCTACGCGAAGGACCCGCTGCTCTCCCAGTCACTGCACCTGGACGCCGCGGTGGACTACGCCGTGGTGCCCGACGTCTGGATCGGCTCCGCGTCGGACCGGATCATCCAGGTCCTGACCGGCGCGTACGGGAAGTCGACGCCGGACAAGATCTGCTCCGGCCTCGACAGCGCCACCAAGGGCTGACACCCGCTTCCCGAGCGGGGGCCGCGGCAGCACCGGGCGGCCCCCGCCCTCGCGATAGGAAACGCACATGTCATCGAGCAGCATCCTGGCCGGCGGTCGCGCCGCGCCACCGACCGCCGCCCGCGGACGCCGGCGCGGCGGCGGGCTGAACTCGCCGCGCCTGCTGTGGCTGACGGTCCCGTCCCTGGTGTGGTTCGCCGTCTTCTCCGTGGGCCCGCTCGTCGCGATGTTCGTCATCGCCACCCTGCGCTGGAAGGGGCTGCTGTACGACCCGACGTACATCGGGGCGGAGAACATCAGGACCGTCTTCGCCGACCCGGTCTTCCACGACGCGGTACGCAACAGCGCGGTGCAGGTCGCCGTCGTCATCCCGGTGATGATCCCGCTGGCGTTCATGCTGGGCTACCACCTGAGCACCAAGCCCCGCGGCTACCGCGTGCTGTCGGTGCTCTACTTCTCGCCCGGCCTGATCTCGATCTCCATCACCGGGATGATCTTCTACGGGGTGCTGTCGCCCGACGGCGGTGCCAACGGGGCGCTGCGGGCGGTCGGCCTCGACTCGCTCGCCGACTCCTGGCTCGCCGACCCCGGCACCGCGCTGCCCAGCCTCATCGCCATCGACCTGTGGCGCGGCATCGGATGGACCGCGGTGCTGTTCGCCGCCCGGCTCTCCAGCGTTCCCGCCGAGGTCGTCGAGGCGGCCAGGATCGACGGCGCGGGCCGCTTGCGCATCATGTGGCAGATCACCTTCCCGATGGTCAAGGACTACGTCCGCACCCTGGCGATGCTCCAGTTCCTGTGGACCCTGTTCACCTCGGCCGCGCTGATCCTGCTCCTCACCAAGGGCGGACCCGGCACCTCGTCCACGACCTTGTCCTACCTGGTCTACCAGAAGGCCTTCGCCCAGAGCGACCTCGGATACAGCCAGGTGGTCGGTGTCGTCCTGCTCCTCCTCGGCATCGCCGGGATGCTCCTCATCCGCGCGCTGCTGCGCAGCCCCCTGGAGAAGATCCGATGACCGCCCCGCACGCCACCCGGCTGCCCCGCCCGCACGCCGCGCCCACGCGGCAGGCCCCGCCGCGGCCCGCCGCCGCCCGCCGCCCGGCCGCCGCCCGCCGGTCCCGGCGCACCCGCGGACCGCTCGCGGCCGTACTGTCCTGGCTCTACGCGCTGCTGCTCGCCGCGCCGCTCTACTACCTGGCCGTCAGCGCCCTCAAGACGAACATCGAGATATTCACCCACCCGTTCGCGCTGCCGAAGCACTGGCTGTGGGAGAACTTCTCCACCGCCTGGCGCACCGCCGACCTGGGCCGTGCCCTGGCCAACTCGCTGCTCATCTCCGCGGTCGCCATCGTGCTGACGCTCGGCCTGGCGCTGCCGGCCGCCTACGCCCTCGCACGCCTGGACACCCGGCTCTCCCGGATGATCACCGGCACGTTCTCCGTCGGCTTCCTCATCCCGCCCTTCGCCGCGCTGATCCCCACGGTCATCCTGGCGATCAAGACGGACCTCTTCTACACCCGCGAGTTCCAGATGCTCTTCCTGCCGGCCAGCGCGCTGCCGCTGTCGGTCCTGCTGCTCACCCAGTTCATGCGCACCGTCCCGCAGGCCCTGGTGGAGTCCGCCGCGCTCGACGGCGCCGGCAACTGGCGGCTGCTGGTCAACGTGTTCATCCCCATCGCGATGCCCGGCGTCGTCAGCGTGACGATCCTCCAGCTGCTCACGTTCTGGAACGAGTACCTGTTCTCACTGACCATCACCGGCACCGGGCCCGACGTGCGTACCGCCCAGGTCGCCCTGCCGACGCTCGTCTCCGACGCGACGAACTTCGGCGTGCTCACCGCGGGCACCGTGCTGACCCTCCTGCCGGTGTACGTCGCCTACTCGCTCTCCAGCCGCCGCATGCAGGAAGCTCTCACCGCAGGGGCGGTCAAAGGATGACACTCACCACGCAGACCGCGACTCCCACCGCCACCCGGTTCGACCTCGGCGGCGAATGGGAACTGACCTGGGCGGCGGGACCGCACGAGGTCCCCGGCGCCGTCCGCACCGCGGCCGTGAGCGCGCAGGTGCCAGGCGATGTGCACACCGCGCTGCTCGCCGCGGGACTCCTCGCCGATCCCGACGCCGGGTGGGGCGAGCAGGCACAGCTCTGGGTCGGCCACTCCCAGTGGACCTATCGCCGCCACTTCCCGTGGTCACCGACTCCCGGCGCCCGTACCGACCTCGTGGCGGACGGCCTCGACACCATCGCCGAGGTCCACGTCAACGGGCGCCGCGTCGGAGCCGCACGCGACCAGCACATCGCCCACCGCTGGCAGGTCGACGACGTCCTGCGGCCCGGTGACAACCTCATCGAGATCCGCTTCGCCTCCGCATGGGAGGCCGCCCGCGCGCACGAACGCGCGCACGGCCCGCTGCCCAGCCCCTACGACGAGCCGTACGCGCACGTGCGCAAGGCCGCGGCGAACTTCGGCTGGGACTGGGGACCGCACTTCGTCACCGCGGGCATCTGGCGCGGCATCCGGCTGGAGACCCACCTCGGCCGGATCGACCACGTCCGCCCGCTCGTCGCGCTGGCCCCCGACCACGGCGCCGCCCACGTCACGGCCCACGTCCGGGTCGAAGCGCCCGCGGGCTCCAGGGTCCGGGTCGAGCTGAGCGACCCGGCAGGCCGCCCCGCCGCGTCGGCGGCGGCCACGGTCGTGGGCGACGAGGCCGCGGTCACCCTGACCCTCGACGACCCGGAACTGTGGTGGCCGGTCGGCCTCGGGGCGCAGCCCCGCTACCTGCTGCGGGCAGAACTCGACCACGGCGGCACCGTCCTCGACGCCGCCACGGTCCGCGTCGGCCTGCGCAGCGTGGCGGTGGACGAGACCCCGGACGCGGCCGGCACCCGCTGGGCACTGGTCGTCAACGGCAGGACCGTACGGGTACGCGGCTACAACTGGATCCCCGACGACACCCTCGCCGGCCGCGTCACCCCGGACCGCGTCAGGCGGCGGATCGACCAGGCCGTGGCGGGGAACGCCAACCTGCTGCGGGTCTGGGGCGGCGGCCACTTCGCGACCGAGGACTTCCTCGACGCCTGCGACGAGCGCGGCGTCCTGGTCTGGCACGACTTCCTCTTCGCCTGCGCCGCCTACTGCGAGGACGACGAGATGACCGCACTGGTCACCGCCGAGGCGGAGCAGGCCGTCGCGCGGATGTCGGCACACCCCAGCCTGGTGCTCTGGTGCGGCGGCAACGAGACCGTGCTCGGCCGGCACCACTGGGGCTGGGCCGACCAGCTCGGCACCCGCGGCTGGGGCGCCGCCTACTACCTCGACCTGCTGCCCCGGATCCTGGCCCGCCTCGATCCGACCCGCCCGTACCTGCCGAACTCGCCCTGGTCCGGCACCCTGGAGCGCGACCCGCTGGCGGACACCCACGGCCCCAGCCACCTGTGGGACGCCTGGAACGAGGGCGACTACGCGCACTACCGCGACCACGACCCGGCGTTCGTGGCGGAGATGGGCTGGTGCGGCCCCGCCGCCTGGACCACCCTCGAACGGGTCCTCGACGGTGAGACGCCGGGCCCCGACTCGCCGCTGACCCGCCACCACCTGCGCGCGATCGACGGAATGCACAAGCTCACCCGCGGACTCCAGCCGCATCTGCCGGCCCCGGCCGGCGGCGCCGACTGGCACTTCGCGACCCAGCTCGTCCAGGCCCGCGCCGTCGCCGCGGGCGTGGAGTGGCTGCGCTCCCGCGAGCGCTGCGGCGGGGTCGTCGTCTGGCAGCTCAATGACTGCTGGCCCGCGATCAGCTGGTCTGCCGTCGACAGCTCCGGCATCGAGAAGCCCCTGTGGTACGCCCTGCGGCACGCGTTCGCCCCCCGGCTGGCCACCGTCCAGCCGCTGCGCCCGGGGCCCACCCACGACCCCGCGGGCGACGGCGGCCTGGTGCTCGCGCTCGTCGACGACACCGGCGACGACTGGCGGCCCGAGGTCACCGTCCTGCGGATCGGGCTCGACGGCCGAGAGTACGCCAGAGCCCGGCTGCGGCCCACCTGCCCGGCCGGCGGCCTGCTGCACCTGCCGCTCGACCCCGAGGTCGGCCGCCCGGCCGACCCGCACGCCGAGCTGCTCGTCGTCGACGCCGACGGGGTGCGCACCACCTGGGCCTACCGCCAGGACCGCGAGCTGACAGGGCCGCTGCCCGAGCGGACGGTCGGCCTCGAACTCGCCGCCGGCGAGCTGCGGGTGACGGTCACCGCGGTGACCGTGCTGCGCGACGTGTGCGTCTTCGCCGACCGGCTCGCCGGGCCGCTCGGCGTCGAGCCGCACGAACTGGTTGTGGACGAGGCCCTGGTCACGCTGCTGCCGGGGGAGCGGCACACCTTCCGGATCACCCGCAGGGACGGGCAGGCGATCACCGTCGCACCGGGCGCCGCCCTGCCGGGTCCTGCCCTGCTGGGCGCCGCGGTCCGCTCATCCGCCGAGCTGACCGGCTGACGGCACCGGCTGACCGGCACGGGCTGGACCGGCACCGGCCGTCCCTACGGGAGGTCCTGGCGGCCCGGCAGCGAGCGGGGCAGCCCGAACCACGGCAGCGCGCCGCTCTCGAAGCGGGTCATGGCGCCGATCCGGTCGCCGGACAGCGAGACGACGATGAGGCCGGTTCCATGGCGGTCGCCGGTGGCGGCGTGCAGGTAGGCGCCGAAGGCCGGCTGCCCGTTGGCGCGGGTCGGGACGAGATCGAACCTCCGGCCCGCGCCGAACAGCCCCGCGCAGAAGCGGGCCACGACCTCGCGGCCCTCGTACTCGAGCGGCATCGGCGGCATCGACATGAAGACGTCGTCGGTCAGCAGCGCGATCAGCGCGTCGAGGTCGGCGGACTCGTACGCGCTGACGAATCTCGCGACGAGCGCCTGTTCGGCCGGAGAGCCGGCGGCCGGGGCGGCCTCCCGTCCCGGGCGCGGCGGCAGGCCTCGGTGCAGGGCGGCGCGGGCCCGCTTGAGCGCGCTGTTCACCGAGTCGAGGGTCGAGTCGAGCATGCCCGCCACGTCCGCGGCGGGGAATCCGAGGACGTCGCGCAGCAGCAGGACGGCGACCTGGCGCGGCGGCAGCACCTGCAGGGCGGTGACGAAGGCCAGTGAGACCGACTCGGCCTGCTCGTAGCGCGCCTCGGGTCCCGGCGGCACGTCGGCCACCCCCTCCAGCAGGGCGTCGGGGAACGGCTCGAGCCAGACGACCTCGCCGAGCCGGGTCGGCTCCGGCGGTTCCACGCCCGGGACGTTCCACTGCTTGGCCGGCCGCCGGGCCGCGGCGCGCCGGGCGTTGAGGCAGCGGTTGGTGGCGATCCGGTAGAGCCAGGTGCGCAGCGAGGCGCGCCCCTCGAAAGCGCCGAGCCCCTGCCAGGCGGCCAGCAGCGTGTCCTGGAGCGCGTCCTCCGCGTCCTGGAAGGAGCCGAGCATCCGGTAGCAGTGCACCTGCAACTCCCTGCGGTGCCGCTCGACCAGTTGCCTGAAAGCCTCGCCGTCCCCGGCCCGCGCCCTGCCGAGCAGGTCTGCCGCCGCCACCTGATCCCCCGCAACCGCCGTCGGGTCGCCGTCGTTCCGCACCCTGTCCGCCCTTCCCGCGTCCTCTTGCCCTGCCATCCCTTCAGACACCGGCGGGGGCCTGAAGTGGGCGGTCGACCGCCGCCCGGTCGCCGTGCCCGGCGGTGTCCACCCCACAGCAGGCTCCGGCGGGCCGCGCGAGCGGGTCGCCGCAGTGAACCGGAGGAGAGGGATGTCGGCAATGATGCTCGACGACAAAGTGGTCGTGGTCTACGGCGCAGGAGGCGCGATCGGCGGGGCGGTCTCCCGCGCCTTCGCGAGCGAGGGGGCGAGACTCTTCGTCACCGGGCGGCTCAGGGAGCCGGTCGACGCGGTCGCCGAGGAGATCACGGCGGCGGGCGGCTCCGCGGAGGCGGCGACGGTCGACGCGCTGGACGAGCGGGCGGTGGAGGCGCATCTGGGGTACGTGGTCGGCAGGGCAGGCCGGGTCGACGTGTCGTTCAACGCGGTCGGGGTACCGGACACCGGCGTCGTGGGGGTACCGCTGGCCGACCTTGACGTCGACCGGTTCTCGCTGCCGATCGCCCGGTACACGAGGTCGTACTTCCTGACCGCGCGGCTGGCGGCCCGGCGGATGGTGCAGAACGGCTCCGGCGTGATCATGACGGTCAGCGCGCTTCCCGCGCGGACGGGCACCACCCTGATCGGCGGTTACGGCCCGGCGCAGGCCGCCAAGGACGCGCTCACCCGGGGCCTGTCGGCGGAGCTCGCGCCGCACGGCATCCGCGTGCTCGCCCTGCGCCCGCACGGCATTCCCGAGACGTCCTCGATGCGGGAGGTCGCGGGGCTCAAGGCGGCGGGCGTCGACTACGAGCGGTTCAGGGCGTATCTGGCGGGCACCACCCACCCGCGACGGGTCATGACACTCGGCGAGGTGGCGGACGCGGCGGTCTTCCTGGCCTCAGACCGGGCGCGCGGGCTGACCGGCACCGTGGTCAACCTGACCATGGGCGCCCTCGACGACTGACAGCACGGGCGGGACGGGCCGCGGGGGGGGGGGGGGGGGGGCGGGGCCCCGGGGCCCCCCCCCCCCGCGGGGGGGGGGCCGGGGCGCGCCCGGGGGGCGCGCGCCCCCCCC
>NZ_JBICTO010000022.1:0-105017 GCF_043197715.1 Streptomyces sp. NPDC049040 | reverse complement strand
GCCTCACCCCCTACATCGGCCAGACCATCGCCCTGAAGTTCACCGGCACCGAGGACACCTCACTCGCCACCTCCTTCCTGATCGACGACACCGCCGTCAACGTCAGCTGAACCGACACCGGCGCACACCCGCTGTTCCGCCCGAGAGGGGGGAACACGCCCGGACCGGCCCTGCACGGCCGGTCCGGGCGACCCCGGTGCCGATCTGGTAGGGTGGGGCCTGTTGCAGTTGTGGTACCCAGAACTTTGCGTGCGCCTGGATGATTGCGATCCCCGGGCGCACTTTTGTTTTTACCGGAGTTCTCCGGTGTGGGGTGATCATCTACAGCGACCCGGATCCGTACAGTGCGGATCTGGAAACTGCCCCCCCAGTAGGAGATGGATATGGCTACCGGAACCGTGAAGTGGTTCAACTCGGAAAAGGGCTTCGGCTTCATCGAGCAGGACGGCGGCGGCTCCGACGTCTTCGCCCACTACTCGAACATCGAGTCGCAGGGTTACCGCGAGCTGCTCGAAGGCCAGAAGGTCGAGTTCGAGGTCACCCAGGGCCAGAAGGGTCCGCAGGCGGAGAAGATCCGGGCGCTCTGACCGGCGTCACCGGGCCGCTGTGCCCGGTCTTGGGAGGCCCGCACCGCACGGTGCGGGCCTCTCGCATGCTGCCGCCGCACCGGCGGCCCGAGGAAGGAAACGCCCGTGTCACCTGTGTCACCCGTCACGCTCTTCTCCCAGCTGCCGCTGGACCCGGCGCTCGTCGCCGCCCTGGCAGCCAACGGGGTGACCGAGCCTTTCCCGATCCAGGCCGCCACGCTGCCGGACTCGCTGGCCGGGCGGGACGTGCTGGGCCGCGGCAGGACCGGCTCCGGCAAGACCCTGGCGTTCGGGCTGCCCCTGCTGACCAGGACGAAGGCCGCCGGGCGGCGGGCCGAGGCCAGGCGTCCGCTGGCGCTGGTGCTGGTGCCCACCCGTGAGCTGGCCGGGCAGGTCACCGAGGCGCTCGACCCGTACGCGAAGGTGCTGGGCCTGCGGATCACCGCGGTCGTCGGCGGCTCGTCGATCAACAAGCAGACCGCCGCGCTCAAGGCCGGCGCCGAGGTGCTGGTCGCGACGCCCGGGCGGCTCGCGGACCTCATCGAGCGGCGGGCCTGCGCGCTGGACCGGGTCGCGGTGACCGTACTGGACGAGGCCGACCAGATGGCCGACATGGGCTTCCTGCCGCAGGTCACCCGGCTGCTCGAACAGGTGCGGCCGGACGGGCAGCGGATGCTGTTCTCGGCCACCCTCGACCGCAATGTCGACAAGCTCGTCAAGCGGTTCCTCGACGCCCCCGTGACCCACTCCGTGGACCCCTCGTCGGCGACCGTCACCACCATGGAGCACCACGTGCTGCATGTCGACGAGGCCACCAAGCGGGCGGTCACCGCGGAGATCGCCGCCCGCAAGGGCGGGGTGATCATGTTCGTCGGCACCAAGCGGGGCGCCGACCGGCTCACCAAGCACCTGCTCGGCCAGGGCGTACGCGCGGTGGCCCTGCACGGCGGCAAGTCGCAGCCGCAGCGCAACCGCGCACTCGACCAGTTCCGTACCGGCACCGCCGACGCCCTCATCGCGACGAACGTCGCCGCACGCGGCATCCACATCGAGGGCCTGGACATGGTCGTCAACGTCGACCCGCCGACCGAGGCCAAGGACTACCTGCACCGCGGCGGGCGGACCGCCCGCGCCGGCGAGTCCGGGACCGTGATCACCCTGGTGCTGCCCGAGCAGCGCCGGGAGAACGCGCGGCTGATGGCCCAGGCCGGGATCCGCCCCGCGACCGCCCGGGTCCGCCCCGGTGACCCGGACCTGGTCCGTATCACCGGCGCCCGCAAGCCGTCCGGCACGCCCGTCTCCCTTCCCGCGGCTCCCGAGCAGCCGGCGCCCGCGCCGGCCGCCCAGCCGCGACGCCGGCCGGGGACCAACCCGGCCGGGCGCCGCACCGGCCCCGGTGCCGCCGCGGGCCGCGGCGGTGCCGCGGGACGCCGCGCCCGCGGTACCGGCGGCCGCCGCGCCGCCTGACCGTCCGGACGCGGGGCCCGGCCGTCCGCGGCCCGGCCCCGCCTCCTCGCGCCGGGCTACCGGAGGATGCCGGCGGTCATGCCGGTGGCCTCGGGTGGGACGGCCACCAGGCCCTGTTCCGCCGGGGTGGCGAGCAGGGGGTGGGCCGGGAGGACCCGGACGGTGTAGCCGAAGGAGCCGGTGCGGTCGAGGGTGAGGGGGCCCTCGTAGGAGTGGCGGCCCGAGATGTCCGCGCGGCCGGTCGGCTTGAGTGACTGGACGGTGGGCGAGGCCAGCCGGTCCGCCGTGTCGACGCGGCCGGACAGCAACTGCACGTCGACGTCGGCGGGGTCGAGGCCGCCCAGGCTGATCTGGGTGCGCAGGGTGAGGGTGGAGCCCAGCTCCGGGGTGCCCTCGACGGAGTCGGTCTCCACATGGTCCACCGACACCTGCGGCCACTGGCGGCGTACCCGGCTCTTCCACTCCGCCAGCTCGACCGCGGCGGGCCCCTGTATGGCCCGGTGCGAGCGCGCGGCGGGCGCGTACAGCCGGGTGACGTAGTCCCGCACCATGCGTCCGGCCAGCACCTTGGGTCCCAGGGTGGCCAGGGTGTGCCGGACCATCTCGATCCAGCGCTGCGGCAGCCCGCGCGAGCCGTGGTCGTAGAAGCGCGGGGCGACCTGGTTCTCCAGCAGGTCGTAGAGCGCCGCTGCCTCCAGCTCGTCGCGCCGGTCCTCGTCGGTGATGCCGTCGGCCGTGGGGATCGCCCAGCCGTTGTCACCGTCGAACCACTCGTCCCACCAGCCGTCCAGCACCGACAGGTTCAGGCAGCCGTTGAGCGCGGCCTTCATGCCTGAGGTGCCGCACGCCTCCAGCGGGCGCAGCGGGTTGTTGAGCCAGACGTCGCAGCCGGGGTAGAGCAGCCGCGCCATGCGCATGTCGTAGTCGGGCAGGAAGACGATGCGGTGCCGTACCCGGGGGTCGTCGGTGAAGCGGACCAGCTCCTGCACCAGCCGCTTGCCGCTGTCGTCCGCGGGGTGCGCCTTGCCGGCGACGACGATCTGGATCGGCCGGTCGGGGTGCAGCAGCAGCTCCATCAGCCGGTCCTGGTCGCGCAGCATCAGGGTGAGCCGCTTGTAGGAGGGGACCCGGCGGGCGAAGCCGATGGTGAGGATGTCGGGGTCGAGGACGTGGTCGGTCCAGCCGAGTTCGGCCTCGCCTGCCCCGCGCTGCCGCCAGGAGGCCCGCAGCCGGCGGCGCACGTCCTCGACGAGCTGCTCGCGCAGTTCCCTGCGCAGCTCCCACACGGCGGTGTCGGGGATGCCGCCGATCGCCTCCCAGCGGTCGGTGCCGCCGATCATCAGCGCGTCCTCCGCGCGCTGCACGCCGATCTGCTTGGCGGCCATCCGCAGCACCTCGGGGGCGACCCAGGTGGGCGCGTGCACCCCGTTGGTGATGGACGTGATGGGGACGTCCTCGGGGTCGAATCCTGGCCACAGGCCGGCGAACATCTCCCGGCTGACGGCGCCGTGCAGGGTGGACACGCCGTTGGCGCGCTGCGCGAGGCGCAGGCCCATGACGGCCATGTTGAACAGGTTCGGGTCGCCGCCCCTGTGCGTCTCCATGCCCAGTTCGAGGATGCGCCCGGTGTCGACGCCGGACAGCTCGCCGCCGTCGCCGAGGTGGCGGGCGACCAGTTCGCGGTCGAAGCGGTCGATGCCGGCCGGCACCGGGGTGTGGGTGGTGAAGACGGTGCCTGCCCTGACCGCTTCGAGCGCCGCGTCGAAGTCGAGGCCTTCGAGGGACAGCTCGCGGATGCGCTCGAGGCCGAGGAAGCCGGCGTGGCCCTCGTTGGTGTGGAAGACCTCGGGCTCGGGGTGGCCGGTGATCCGGCAGTAGGCGCGGACGGCGCGGACACCGCCGATGCCCAGCAGCATCTCCTGCAGCAGCCGGTGTTCGCTGCCGCCGCCGTAGAGCCGGTCGGTGACATCGCGCTCCGCGGCCTGGTTGCCCTCGACGTCGGAGTCGAGCAGCAGCAGCGGCACCCGGCCGACCTGGGCCTTCCAGATCCTGGCGTGCAGCGCCCGGCCGCCGGGCAGCACCAGGCTTATCCGGGCGGGGGTGCCGTCGGCCTCGCGCAGCGGGGTGACGGGCAGGGAGTTGGGGTCGAGCACCGGGTACTGCTCCTGCTGCCAGCCCTCGCGGGAGAGGGTCTGGCGGAAGTAGCCGTGCCGGTAGAGCAGGCCGACGCCGATCAGCGGGACGCCGAGGTCGCTCGCGGCCTTGAGGTGGTCTCCTGCGAGGATCCCGAGGCCGCCCGAATACTGCGGCAGGGCGAAGGTGATGCCGAACTCGGGTGAGAAGTAGGCGATGGCGGCGGGCAGGTCGGTCTGCTCCTGATACCAGCGGGGGCTGCCGGTGTAGTCGGCGAGGTCCTCCGCGACCGCGGTGAGGCGGCGCAGGAAGCGGCGGTCGCCGGCGAGCGCGGCGAGCCGGTCCTTGCCGACGGCGCCGAGCAGCCGTACGGGGTCGCCTTGGGCCGCCCGCCAGCCCTCGGGGTCGACGCTCTGGAATAGCTCCCTGGTCTCCTGGTGCCACGACCAGCGGAGGTTCTGGGCCAGACCCCCCAGCGGGCGCAGAGGTTCCGGCAGGACGGTGCGCACGGTGAATCGACGGATAGCCTTCACCCTTCGACCGTAGCCCGGCGGGCCCTTGAGCCGCGGGTCCTGTCCCCGATCCGGTGGTTCAAACGCTCGAACGGCGGCTCACCGGAGTGAGCGTGACCGGTGCGCGAACGCGGGCGCGTTCAGTCTTGTGTACGAGAGGCGACAGGCAAATGTCGCCGGGGTGTCGCGCGTGCCGGGCCGCCGGTCAGGCCTGCCGAGAGCCGTGCACACGCGGCCGCCGGGTGCGATCCTGATGGCTTGGATCACACGGCCCGCAGGGAGCACAACTGCGGCTCCGCGTCCGCCTGGGGCGTACGCGGGGGCGCATTCCGGGGCGCGCAGGGGGGTACGAAACCGGACCTGCCGGGACGCCCCGGACGTGTGGCCGCTCCGGCGCCCGCCCAGGTCGCGGGCGCACGGATCAGAGCATTGGG
This sequence comes from Streptomyces sp. NPDC049040, assembly GCF_043197715.1. Lineage (NCBI taxonomy): Bacteria > Bacillati > Actinomycetota > Actinomycetes > Kitasatosporales > Streptomycetaceae > Streptomyces > Streptomyces sp. NPDC049040. The sequence continues at coordinate 99,884 of NZ_JBICTO010000022.1, read as the reverse complement.
GGCGCGCTCCCGATGCGCCGTCAGGCGGTGCGTTTCGCCGCCCGACGGTGGGCAGGCTCCTCGGTACACAGCACCCGAACGGCTGATCCGGCCCTGCCGAGAGCACCCGTACGGCCCTGCCACCGCCACAAGGGTGATCGCGGTGGGCCGCGGCCCCGCAGGCAGGCCGACAACGCCAAGAACAGTTAAAAAGAGCGGAAGTCGTCGTCCCGTACCCAGCGCTGTCAGGTGAGGAAATTGATCGGTCGCATTCCCGTTCTCGATGTCCGGCCGCTGGTCGACTGCGGCCGCCGCCCGGCCAAGGCGGTGGTGGGAGAGACCTTCGAGGTGACGGCCACCGTGTTCCGGGAGGGCCATGACGCGGTCGCCGCCAACGTGGTGCTGCGCGACCCGGCGGGCAGGTCGGGACCGTGGACCCCGATGCGCGAACTGGAGCCCGGCAGCGACCGCTGGGGCGCCCTGGTCACGCCCACCGCGGAGGGCCGCTGGTCCTACGCGGTGGAGGCCTGGTCCGACCCGGTCGCGACCTGGCGGCACACGGCGGGCATCAAGATCCCGGCCGGCATCGACACCGACCTGGTGCTGGCCGAGGGCGCGCTGCTCTACGAGCGGGCGGCGGCCGGGGTGCCCAAGAGCGACGGGCGGGCCGCGGTGCTGGCCGCGGCCGACGCGCTGCGGGATGTCGCGCGGCCGGTCGGCGCGCGGCACGCGGCGGCGCTGACGCCCGAGGTCGTCGGGGTGCTCGACCGCTTCCCGCTGCGCGAACTGGTCAGCGCCTCGCGGCCGCTGCCGCTGCACGTGGAGCGGGAGCGGGCGCTCTTCGGGTCCTGGTACGAGTTCTTCCCGCGCTCGGAGGGCGCGGTGGTCAAGGAGGGCGCGCCGCCCCGGCACGGCACCTTCCGCACCGCGGCCGAGCGGCTGCCCGCGATCGCCGCGATGGGCTTCGACGTGGTCTACCTGCCGCCGATCCACCCGATCGGCTCAGCCTTCCGCAAGGGCCGCGACAACACCCTGACGGCGGGCCCCGACGACGTGGGCTCGCCCTGGGCGATCGGCTCCCCCGAGGGCGGGCACGACGCCATCCACCCCGAGCTGGGCACGATCGAGGACTTCGACCACTTCGTGGCCACGGCCAAGGAGCTGCGGCTGGAGATCGCGCTGGACTTCGCGCTCCAGTGCTCCCCCGACCACCCGTGGGTGGCCAAGCACCCGGAGTGGTTCGCGCACCGGGCGGACGGCACGATCGCGTACGCGGAGAACCCGCCGAAGAAGTACCAGGACATCTACCCGGTGGCCTTCGACGAGGACTTCCCCGGCATCGTCCGGGAGACGCTGCGGGTGCTGCGGCACTGGATGGCGCACGGGGTGCGGATCTTCCGGGTCGACAACCCGCACACCAAGCCGGTCGTCTTCTGGGAGAAGGTCATCGCCGACATCAACCGCACCCACCCCGACGTGATCTTCCTGGCCGAGGCCTTCACCCGCCCGGCCATGATGAGCGCTCTGGGGCAGGTCGGCTTCCAGCAGTCGTACACCTACTTCACCTGGCGTACGGGCAAGGGCGAGCTCGCCGACTACATGCGGGAGCTCAGCGGCGAGAAGGCGGCCTGGATGCGGCCGAACTTCTTCGTCAACACCCCGGACATCCTGCACGCCTACCTCCAGCACGGCGGCCGCCCGGCCTTCGAGGTCAGGGCCGTGCTCGCGGCGACCCTGTCCCCCAGCTGGGGCGTCTACGCGGGCTTCGAACTGTGCGAGGCGGACCCCGCCAAGCCCGGGAGTGAGGAGTACCTGCACTCGGAGAAGTACGAACTGCGGCCCCGCGACTGGGCGGCGGCCGAGGCCGAGGGGCGCTCGCTGGCCCCCCTGATCACCACCCTCAACCGGTTGCGCCGCCGTCATCCGGCGCTCCAGCAGCTGCGGGACATCACATTCCACCCGGTGGACAACGACGCGGTGCTGGCGTTTTCCAAGCGCCGCGGCGACGACGTCGTACTGGTGGTCGTCAACCTGGACCCGTTCCACACCCAGGAGGCCACCGTGTCGTTGAACATGCCGGAACTCGGCCTCTCCTGGCACGAGTCCTTCCCGGTGCGCGACGCGCTCACCGGTGAGACCTACCACTGGGGCAGAGACAACTATGTGCGCCTTGAGCCGGGCCGTGCGCCCGCGCACGTCCTGTCGCTGCGACCGTCTCCATCGATCGGAGGGTCACTCAGTTGATCGTCAACGAACCCGTCCCTGACACCTTCGAGGACACCCCGGCCAAGGACCGTGATCCCGACTGGTTCAAACGGGCGGTGTTCTACGAAGTCCTCGTCCGCTCCTTCCAGGACAGCAACGGCGACGGTGTCGGCGACCTGAAGGGCATCACCGCCAAACTCGACTACCTGCAATGGCTGGGCGTCGACTGCCTGTGGCTGCCGCCGTTCTTCGCCTCCCCACTGCGCGACGGCGGCTACGACGTCGCCGACTACACCGCCGTGCTCCCGGAATTCGGCGACCTCGCGGATTTCGTGGAATTCGTGGATGCCGCCCACCAGCGCGGCATGCGCGTGATCATCGACTTCGTCATGAACCACACGAGCGACCAGCACGAGTGGTTCCAGCAGTCCCGCAGCGACCCCGAAGGCCCCTACGGCGACTACTACACCTGGGCGGACGACGACAAGCAGTTCCCCGACGCCCGGGTCATCTTCGTCGACACCGAGGCGTCCAACTGGACCTTCGACCCGGTGCGCAAGCAGTACTACTGGCACCGGTTCTTCTCGCACCAACCGGACCTCAACTACGAGAACCCGCAGGTGCAGGAGGAGATCCTGGCCGCGCTGCGCTTCTGGCTCGACCTGGGGATCGACGGCTTCCGGCTCGACGCGGTGCCCTATCTGTACCAGCAGGAGGGAACCAACTGCGAGAACCTGCCGCGCACCCACGACTTCCTGAAGAAGGTGCGCGCCGAGATCGACGCCCAGTACCCGGACACCGTGCTGCTGGCCGAGGCCAACCAGTGGCCCGAGGACGTCGTCGACTACTTCGGCGACTTCCACAAGGGCGGCGACGAATGCCACATGGCCTTCCACTTCCCCGTCATGCCGCGCATCTTCATGGCGGTACGCCGTGAGTCCCGCTACCCGGTGTCGGAGATCCTGGCCAAGACCCCGGCCATCCCCGACAGCTGCCAGTGGGGCATCTTCCTGCGGAACCACGACGAGCTGACCCTCGAAATGGTCACCGACGAAGAACGCGACTACATGTACTCGGAGTACGCCAAGGATCCGCGGATGCGGGCGAACATCGGCATCCGCCGTCGGCTCGCCCCGCTGCTCGACAACGACCGCAACCAGATCGAGCTGTTCACCGCCCTGCTGCTGTCCCTGCCCGGCTCGCCCATTCTCTACTACGGCGACGAGATCGGCATGGGCGACAACATCTGGCTGGGCGACCGGGACGGCGTGCGCACCCCGATGCAGTGGACGCCCGACCGCAATGCCGGGTTCTCCTCCAGCGACCCCGGACGGCTCTTCCTGCCGACCATCATGGACCCGGTCTACGGCTACCAGGTCACCAACGTCGAGGCGCAGATGAGCTCACCCAGCTCGCTGCTGCACTGGACCCGGCGGATGATCGAGATCCGCAAGCAGAACCGCGCGTTCGGCCTGGGCTCGTACACCGAGCTGCCGTCCAGCAACCCCGCCGTGCTGGCCTTCCTGCGGGAGGACGGCGACGACCTCGTGCTGTGCGTGAACAACTTCTCCAGGTTCGCCCAGCCCACCGAGCTGGACCTGCGCCGCTACGCGGGCCGGCACCCGGTGGAGCTGATCGGCGGGGTCCGCTTCCCGGCGATCGGCCAACTGCCGTACCTGCTCACCCTCGCGGGCCACGGCTTCTACTGGTTCCGGCTGCGCCGCAACCCGTCATGACGGCGGGGGGCCGGCAGGTCCGGCCCCCCGCGCCCGAAGGACCCCGGTAGCGCGCCCGAGTCGCGGGCCTGACGCACCTTTGGCAGTATCCAGAGGTATCCGGACGCACTCTTGCGTAATCGGACTTACCCGGACGTACCCCGTTCGCAGTATCCCGGGCTCCGCCTGAGCCGACCGCACGACCGGTGCGCGAAGTGGCAACCGGAACGTTACGCGGGCGGGCCGTACGGCGGTTTCCTGTCACCCGCCCGGGGCAGGCTCCCCGTGTCGCCGGACAGCCCGAACCCGTCATCCGGGAGGCTGGCGCCCCTGCCGCTCGAAGAGGCGGCCGGGTGCGCGACTCCCCGGGGAAAGGACGTCATGTCGGACAGCTCCTGGACCCGTGTCCCCCCCGTTCCCGTCCCACCCGTCTCCCCCGCGGAGCGGCCCTCCTCGGCCGCTCCCGCAACTCCCGCGGCCGCCCCGCCGCCCGCGCCCTCGTTCGGCGGGCGCGACGCGGCGCCCGGACTGCTGCGCTCGCTCGAACCGCTGCTGCGCGGCTGGCTGCCCCGGCAGCGCTGGTTCGCCGGCAAAGGCCTGCCCATCGGCGGCTTCCGGCTGGCCTCGGCCACCGAGCTGATGCCGCCAGGGGGCCGGTCAGGACCGGTCGGGCTGCTGCACGTGCTGGTCGACGTCGAGCAGCCGGGCAGGCCCGCGGACTGCTACCAACTGCTGCTCGGCGCGCATCCGCTGCTGCCCTCCGCCCTGGTGCGCACCGCGCTTGGCCCGGCCGTCGGCGGGCCCTACGACGGCCTGACCCTCTACGACGCCCCGCACGACCCCCGCCTCGCCGCGCTGCTGCTCGAACGGCTCCGGCTGCCCGGCCGCACCGGGCGGCTGCGCTTCACCGCGGAGCCGCACGCGGTCTTCCCGGCCGGACTGACCCCCCGGGTGTCCACCGCCGAGCAGTCCAACACCTCGGTGGTCTACGGCGACGCGTACATCCTCAAGCTCTTCCGCCGCGTCTCCCCCGGCACCAACCCGGACCTCGAACTGTCGCTGGCCCTGGCCAGGGCCGGGTCGCAGCGGGTCGCCGAGCCCGTCGCGTGGTTCGAGTCGCTCGAGCCGGGGCCGGGTCCCGCCGCGGAGGAGCCCACCACGCTCGGGGTGCTCCAGCGCTTCCTGCCCGGCTCGTCCGACGGCTGGGCGCTCGCGCTGGCCTCGGTGGCGGAGGACGGCGATTTCCGCACCGAGGCGGCGGCCCTCGGCCGCGCCACCGCCGAGGTGCACGCCTCGCTCGCCGCCGCGCTGCCGGTGCGTGCGCTGGGCGGCGCGGCACTCGAACAGGTCGCGGCCGGCATGGCCCGCAGGCTCGACGAGACGGCAGCGGAGGTGCCCGCGGTACGCCCGTACGCCGACGCGCTCAGGTCCGCCTTCGACGACCTGGCCAAGCTCGGCGCCGGCACGCTCCCCGGCCAGGTGGTCACCGCCCAGCGCATCCACGGCGACCTCCACCTCGGCCAGGCGCTGCGCGGGCCGGACCGGGAGTGGGTGCTGATCGACTTCGAGGGCGAGCCGGCCCGCCCGCTGGCCGAGCGCCGCAGGCCCGCGCCGCCGGTGCAGGACGTGGCGGGCATGCTGCGGTCCTTCGACTACGCCGCCCACCACAGCGGCAACGGCCCCTGGGCGGCGAGGCACCGGGACGCGTTCTGCTCGGGCTACGCGGACGTCTCCGGCAACGACCCGCGCGAACAGCCCGTGCTGATACGGGCCTTCGAGACGGACAAGGCCGTCTACGAGGCCCGCTACGAAGCCCGCCACCGGCCCGCCTGGCTCCCGATCCCGCTGTCCGCACTGGCCCGGCTGTCCATGGCGGCGCCGCGCTGATGCGTCCCATGAACCGCCGGAACCGTCCGCACCCGCCCGAGGAGATCCCGCCCGTGACCCCGTCCTCAGAGCCGAATCCCGCAAACGGCGCCCTCCCCGAGGCCGCGGCCCGCGGCTACGACGCCATGACCCCTCATCCCGCGGCTTCGGGGACAGCCCCCAAGCCTCCCGGCGCCCCCTCTTCAGCGGAGGGCGCGCCCCGGGGGCACGACGACGGCGAGCAGCCCGTACGGCCGGCGGCCACCCACGCCTCCGAGGCCGCCCGGCAGCCCCGCGACGAGCAGCGCGACCAGCCCACCACCCCCCTGCGGACCGTCGCCGGCACCTCCGCCCGGCCGGCGGCCGCACCCGTCCCCGACCGCGACCGGACCGCGGGCTCCCGGCCGCCCGGCGACGACGGCGACGGCGAGCAGCCGGTACGGCCGGCGGCCGCCCGCGCCCCCGAAGCCCCCCGGCAGCCCCGCGACGAACGGGCCGACCGGCCCACCACCCCCCTGCGGACAGTCGACGACGCCCCCGCCCGGCCGGCGGCCGCAGGCACCACCGGGAGTCCACGGGAGGGCGAAGGCGCGCTCGCGGGCGAGGACCGGCGCAGGCTGCTCAGCGGGGAGCACCACGACCCGCACGGGCTGCTCGGGGCGCACCCGGAGGGGAACGGGGTGCGGATCCGCGCCCTGCGCCCGTACGCCCGCGCCGTGGCGGTGGTCGTCCCCGGCGCCGAGCGGGTCGCCATGGCCCACGAGGGGGACGGCCTGTTCTCCGTGCTGCTCCCGCAGCGGGAGATCCCCGACTACCGCCTGGCGGTGACCTACGACGGGGCCGAGGACATCCTGGTCGAGGACCCCTACCGCTTCCTGCCGTCGCTCGGCGAGCTCGACCTCCACCTCATCGGCGAGGGCCGCCACGAGCAGCTGTGGAAGGCGCTCGGCTCGGAGCCGATGACCCACGCGGGCGTGTCCGGGACCCGGTTCGCCGTGTGGGCGCCCAACGCCCGCGGCGTCCGCCTCGCCGCGGACTTCACCTTCTGGGACGGCACCTCGCTGCCGATGCGCTCGCTCGGCTCCTCCGGCGTGTGGGAGCTGTTCGTGCCCGGCGTGGGCCCCGGCACCGCGTACAAGTACGACATCGCCCACCCCGACGGCTCGCACGGCATGAAGGCCGACCCGATGGCCCGTGCCTGCGAGGTGCCCCCCGCGACCGCCTCCGTGGTCACGGAGTCGGCGTACGAGTGGCAGGACGCGGAGTGGATGGCGCACCGCGCCGACACCCCGGTGCACCGGGCGCCCTTCTCGGTCTACGAGGTGCACCTGCCGTCCTGGCGGCCCGGCCTCGACTACCGGCAGCTGGCCGAGCAGCTGCCCGCCTACGTGGCGGACCTGGGCTTCACGCACGTGGAGCTGATGCCGGTCGCCGGGCACCCCTTCAGCGGCTCCTGGGGCTACCAGGTCACCTCGTACTACGCCCCGATGCCGCGGCTCGGCTCGCCCGACGACTTCCGGTACCTGGTGGACGCGCTGCACCGGGCCGGCATCGGCGTGATCATGGACTGGGTGCCCGCGCACTTCCCCAAGGACGACTGGGCGCTGGCCCGCTTCGATGGTGAGCCGCTGTACGAGCCTGCCGACCCGCGGCGGGCGGAGCACCCGGACTGGGGCACCCTGGAGTTCGACTTCGGCCGCACCGAGGTGCGCAACTTCCTGGTCGCCAACGCCGTGTACTGGTGCGAGGACTTCCACATCGACGGGCTGCGGGTCGACGCGGTCGCCTCGATGCTCTACCTCGACTACTCGCGCGAGGGCGGCGACTGGCTGCCCAACGTCCACGGCGGCCGGGAGAACCTGGACGCGGTGGCCTTCCTGCAGGAGATGAACGCCACCGTCTACCGCCGCAGCCCCGGCGTCATCACGATCGCCGAGGAGTCCACCGCCTGGGACGGCGTCACCCGTGCCACCCACCACGTGGGCCACACCGGCTTCGGCGGCCTCGGCTTCGGCCTGAAGTGGAACATGGGCTGGATGCACGACTCGCTCGGCTACATCGGCCACGAGCCGGTGCACCGCAAATACCACCACGACGAGATGACGTTCTCGATGGTGTACGCGTACAGCGAGAACTACGTGCTGCCGATCTCGCACGACGAGGTCGTGCACGGCAAGGGCGCGCTGGTGAGCAAGGTGCCGGGCGACTGGTGGCAGCAGCGCGCCACCGAGCGCGCCTACCTGGGCTTCATGTGGTCCCACCCGGGCAAGCAGCTGCTGTTCATGGGCCAGGAGTTCGCCCAGGGCGCCGAGTGGTCGCACGAGAGCGGCCCGGACTGGTGGCTGGTGGACCCGGGCTACTCGGCGGCCGGCGACCACCGCGGGGTGCGTGACCTGGTGCGGGAGCTGAACACCGTCTACACGGCCACACCCGCGCTGTGGCAGCGCGACACCGACCCGGGCGGCTTCGAGTGGATCGACGGCGGCGCGAGCGAGGACAACGTCTTCGCCTTCCTCCGCCTCGACGCGGCGGGCGAACCGCTGCTGTGCGTCAGCAACTTCTCCCCCGTCGTCAGGGACGGCTACCGGCTCGGCTCGCCGGCCGCGGTGTGGACCCCGGTGCTGAACACCGACGAGCTGCGCTTCGGCGGCAGCGGCGTGGCACTCCCGGACCAGATCAAGACCGAGGCGTCCCCCTACCAGGGCCGCCCGCACAGCGTCACCCTGACGCTGCCCCCGCTGTCCACGGTCTGGCTGCGCAGGGACGACACGCCCTGAGCCGCGGGAGGCCGGGTCAGAACACCGACTCGGCCTCCTCCATGCGGTCCTCGGGGACCGTCTTGAGGTAGGTGATCGCGTCCGCCAGCGGGACCATGTCGATCCGGGTGCCGTGCAGGGCGGTCATGTGGCCGAAGGCGCCCTTGTGGGCGGCTTCCACGGCGTGCCAGCCGAAGCGGGTGGCGAGCACCCGGTCGTAGGCGGTGGGGACACCGCCGCGCTGGACGTGGCCGAGGATGACCGGACGGGCCTCCTTGCCCAGGCGGCGCTCCAGCTCGCGGGCCAGGGTGGTGCCGATGCCGTTGAAGCGCTCGTGGCCGAACTTGTCGATCTCGCCGACGCCGTACTCCATCGTGTCCTTGGCCGGGTGGGCGCCCTCGGCGACGCAGATGACGGCGAACTTCTTGCCGCGGGCGAAGCGCTCGGTGACCATGTCGACCAAATCGGCGGGGTCGAAGGGGCGCTCGGGGACGCAGATCCCGTGGGCGCCGCCGGCCATGCCGGCCTCCAGGGCGATCCAGCCGGCGTGCCGGCCCATCACCTCGACGACCATGACCCGCTGATGGGACTCCGCGGTGGTCTTGAGCCGGTCGATCGCCTCGGTGGCGACGGTGACCGCGGTGTCGAAGCCGAAGGTGCGGTCGGTGCCGTTGATGTCGTTGTCGATGGTCTTGGGCACGCCGACGACGGGCATCCCCGCGTCCGACAGCATCCGGGCGGCGGTCAGCGTGCCCTCGCCGCCGATGGGGATGAGGACGTCGATGCCGTAGCGCGAGCACAGGTCGTCCGCCCCGTCCGCGGCCTCGCGCAGCCGGCCGCGTTCGAGCCGGGCGGAGCCGAGTACGGTGCCGCCGCGGGCCAGGATGCCGCTGACGGAGTTGAGGTCGAGCGGGCGGAAGCGGCCTTCGAGCAGGCCGACGAAACCGTCCTCGAAACCGATGACCTCGTCCGTGTGGCCGGTCAGTGCCCGGTGCACGACCGACCGGATGACGGCGTTGAGGCCGGGGCAGTCGCCGCCGGCGGTGAGGACTCCGATACGCATGAGCGGGTGTCTCCAGGAAAGGGGGGGTCAGGGGCTGCGCGGGATCAGGGTGCTGTCGGTGATCCGGCCGGCCACGTAGTCGTTCACATTGCGCAGCGTCGCCGCGACGATCTCCTCGACGGCGTCCACCGTGTAGTAGGCCTGGTGCGAGCTGATCAGCACGTTGGTGAAGGTCAGCAGCCTGGCCAGGACGTCGTCGGTCATCACCTCGAGCGACTTGTCGTAGAAGAAGACCCCCGCCTCCTCCTCGTAGACGTCCAGGCCCACCCCGCCGAGGCGGCCGTCGCGCAGCGTCTCCACCAGGGCGGTGGAGTCGATGAGGGCGCCGCGGCTGGTGTTGATCAGGATCGCGTCGTCCTTCATCTCGGCCAGCCGCCTGCTGCCGACCAGGTGGTGGGTGGACGGCATCAGCGGCACGTGCAGGGTGAGCAGGTCCGCCTCCCGGAAGAGCCTGTCCAGCTCGACGTACTGCATGCCGAGCTCCTCGCACTCCGGGTTCGGGGTGATGTCCCAGCCCAGCAGCCGCATGCCGAAACCGCGGGCGATCGCGGTGAAGGCGGTGCCGATCCTGCCGGTGCCGATGACACCGACGGTCCGGTCGTGGAAGTCCCGGCCGAGCAGCCCGTCGAGCCGGAAGTCGAAGTCGCGGGTGCGGCTCGCGGCCCTGACGATCCGGCGGTTCAGGGCCAGCGCCAGGGTCCAGGCGAATTCGGCGACCGCGTACGGGGAGTAGGCGGCGACCCGCGCCACGGTCATGCCCAGGCGCTCGGCGTGGGCCAGGTCGATGTTGTTGTAGCCGGTGGAGCGCTGAGCGACCAGCCGGGTCCCGCCGCGCACCAGGCCCTCCAGGACCGGCGCGTCCAGGACCGCGTTGACGCTGGTGGAGACCGCCTCGTAGCCGGCGGCCAGCGGCAGCGTGTCGGCGGTCAGCGGGGTCTCGATGCAGCGGATCTCGTGCCGCCCGGCGAACGCCGCCTCCAGCAGGGGCCGCTCGTCGCGCTGCACTCCGGTGGCCAGGACGTCCATCGCACGGCCCTCCTCGCTCGCTCGCCCTTCACCCTACGTGCACTGTGCGGCGATCCCCGGCAGCCCGCACCCGGGGGGCGCCGCAATGGCCGCCCCGGCGTGCGCGGGGGCCTCGGCGGGCGTCGCGCGGGCGGGCACGTTAGCGTCAGGGCGTACGCGACACAGGGGCTGAGGGATCGGAGTCATGGGGTGACGCGCAGCGTCTACGTCACGGGGATCGGCCGCGGCGACGGCCGGCAGGTGGTCGAGCTGGGGGTGATGGAGCTGCTGACCCGGCAGGTGGACCGGGTCGGGATCTACCGGCCGATGGTGCACGACACCCCCGACCGGATCTTCGAGCTGCTGCGGGGCCGCTACCGGCTGGTCCAGGACCAGGCGACGGTCTACGGCATGGGGTACGAGGAGGCCGCCGCGCTCCAGGCCGAGCAGGGCCAGGAGGCGCTGACGGCCCGGCTGGTCGAGGGCTATCTGCGGGTGGCCGCGGACTACGAGACCGTGCTGATCCTCGGTTCCGACTTCGCCGGCACCAACCTGCCGGCCGAGCTGGGGGTCAACGCCCGGCTGGCCAACGAGTGCGGCGCCTCGGTGCTGCCGGTGATCGGCGGCCGGGCGCAGAGCGCGGAGTCGGTGGTCGCCGAGGTGCGCAACGCGCACCACGCGTACACCAACCTGGGCTGCGACGTGATCGCGATGGTCGCCAACCGGGTGGACCCGGCCGAGGTCGCCGAGGCGGCGGAGAGGCTGGGCCGCTCGCCCGATGTGCCCGTGTACGTGCTGCCCGACGACCCCGCCCTCGCCGCTCCCACGGTCGAGCAGATCGCCGAGACGCTGGGCGCCGAGGTGCTGCTGGGCGACGACGCGGGGCTGGCCAGGGACACGCTGGACTTCGTCTTCGGCGGTGCGATGCTGCCGACCTTCCTGCCGCGGCTGACCCCGGGGTGCATGGTCGTGACCCCGGGCGACCGGGCGGACCTGATCATCGGGGCGCTCGCCGCGCACTCGGCGGGCTCGCCGCCGATCGCGGGGGTGCTGCTGACGCTCGACGAGAAGCCGGGCCCGCAGATCCTGGCGCTGGCCGACCGGCTCGCCCCTGGCACCCCGGTGCTGGCGGTCGCGACCGGCTCGTTCACCACCGCGACCGGCCTTTTCACGCTGGACGGCAAGCTCGGCGCAGGCACCCCGCGCAAGGCGGAGACCGCGCTGGGGCTCTTCGAGACCCACGTCGACACCGCGGAGCTGACCGATCGGCTCTCGGTGGCCCGCTCGTCGCGGGTCACCCCGATGATGTTCGAGCACGCACTGCTGGAGCGGGCGCGGGCCGACAAGCGGCGGATCGTGCTGCCGGAGGGCGCCGAGGAGCGCATCCTGCGGGCCGCCGAGGTGCTGCTGCGCCGCGGGGTGTGCGAGCTGACGCTGCTGGGCGAGGAGGACGCCGTCCGCAGGAAGGCCGGCGACCTGGGCATCGCGCTCGACGACCCGGGCCTGCAGATCATCGACCCGCAGACCTCGCCGCTGCGCGAGCGCTTCGCCTCGCTCTACGCGGAGCTGCGGGCGCACCGGGGGGTGAGCTACGAGCTGGCCTACGACGTGGTCGCCGACGTGTCCTACTTCGGCACCCTGATGGTGCAGGAGGGGCTGGCCGACGGCATGGTCTCCGGCGCGGTGCACTCCACCGCGGCGACCATCCGCCCGGCCTTCGAGATCATCAAGACCCGGCCGGGGGCGGCCATCGTCTCGTCGGTCTTCTTCATGTGCCTGGCCGACAAGGTCCTGGTCTACGGGGACTGCGCGGTCAACCCCGACCCGGACGCCGAACAGCTGGCCGACATCGCGATCCAGGCCGCGGCCACCGCGGCCCGCTTCGACGTGCAGCCGCGGATCGCGATGCTGTCGTACTCCACCGGCACCTCCGGCAGCGGCGCGGACGTCGACAAGGTGCGGACGGCCACCGAGCTGGTGCGCGAGCGGCGCCCGGAGCTCCTGGTCGAGGGGCCGATCCAGTACGACGCCGCGGTGGCGCCGTCCGTCGCGGCCACCAAGATGCCGGGCTCCGTGGTGGCCGGGCAGGCGACCGTGCTGGTCTTCCCCGACCTGAACACCGGCAACAACACCTACAAGGCCGTGCAGCGCTCGGCCGGCGCGGTCGCGGTCGGCCCGGTGCTCCAGGGCCTGCGCAAGCCGGTGAACGACCTGTCGCGGGGCGCGCTGGTGCAGGACATCGTCAACACGGTCGCGATCACCGCGATCCAGGCCCAGCAGGGAGAGACGTCATGAGCCGCGCCACCAGGGTGCTGGTGCTGAACTCCGGCTCCTCGTCGGTGAAATACCAGCTCATCGACATGGCGGGCGAGCAGCGGCTGGCCTCGGGCCTGGTGGAGCGGATCGGCGAGCCCGGCGGGGTCACCGACCACGGGCGGGCGCTGCGGCAGGCGGCCGAGGACCTCGCGGCGCGCGGTCTCGGCCTTGACTCGCCCGAGCTGGCCGCGATCGGCCACCGGGTGGTGCACGGCGGCACGCGCTTCACCGAGCCGACGCTGATCACCGACGAGGTGCTGGCCGGCATCGAGGAGCTGGTGCCGCTCGCGCCGCTGCACAACCCCGCCAACGTCACCGGCATCAGGGTCGCCCGGGAGCTGCGGCCCGACCTGCCGCAGGTCGCGGTCTTCGACACCGCCTTCCACGCCACCCTGCCTGAGGCCGCGGCCCGCTACGCGATCGACACCGCGACCGCCGACCGCTACGGCATCCGCCGCTACGGCTTCCACGGCACCTCGCACGCGTACGTCTCACGGGCGACTGCGGCACTGCTGGGCCGGGAGCCGGCCGAGGTCAATGTGATCGTGCTGCACCTGGGCAACGGGGCCTCGGCCTCGGCGGTGCGCGGCGGGGTGTGCGTCGACACCTCGATGGGGCTGACGCCGCTCGAAGGCCTGGTGATGGGCACCCGCTCGGGCGACCTGGACCCGGCGGTGGTCTTCCACCTGGAGCGGGTCGGCGGGATGGGCACGGACGAGATCGACACGCTGCTCAACAAGAAGTCCGGGCTGCTCGGCCTGTGCGGCGACAACGACATGCGGGAGATCGGCCGCCGGATGGCGGAGGGCGACCGGGCGGCCCAGCTGGCCTTCGACGTCTACGTGCACCGGCTGCGCCGCTACGTGGGGGCCTTCACCGCGGTGCTCGGCCGGGTCGACGCGATCGCTTTCACAGCGGGCGTCGGCGAGAATTCGGCTGCCGTTCGCGAGGCGGCCTTGTCGGATCTTGACAATCTGGGTGTCACCATGGATCCGGTGCGCAATGCCGTGCGCGGCGCCGCTCCCCGTCTGGTGTCGGCGGATTCGTCACGGGTCGCGGTGGCGGTGGTCCCCACCGACGAGGAGCTGGAGATCGCCCGCGGCAGCTACGCACTGGCCGACAAGACCCCGGCCGGGCACGATGGTTGACCGTCCCGCGGCCGCGCGAAGCCCCAGGAATATTCCGCACCGGAACAAACCGATAGGATAGCGCCCATGCGCCGAGCCAAGATCGTCTGTACCCTGGGTCCCGCCGTTGACTCCTACGACCAGTTGAAGACACTGGTGGAGGCCGGCATGAACGTGGCCCGCCTGAATTTCAGCCACGGCAGCCACGCCGAGCACGAGGACCGCTACCAGCGGGTGCGCAAGGTGGCCGAGGAGACCGGCAGGGCCGTCGGCGTACTCGCCGACCTGCAGGGTCCCAAGATCCGTCTGGGCAAGTTCGCCGACGGCCCCGTGGAGCTGGTGGCGGGTGACGAGTTCACCATCACCACCGAGGACGTCGCCGGCGACAAGACCATCTGCGGGACGACGTACAAGGGCCTGCCCGGTGACGTGTCCCAGGGCGACCCGATCCTGATCAACGACGGCAACGTGGCGCTGCGCGTCATCGAGGTGGACGGTCCGCGGGTGCGGGCGCTGGTCGTCGAGGGCGGTGTGATCTCCGACCACAAGGGCATCAACCTGCCGGGCGCCGCGGTGAACGTCCCCGCGCTGTCCGAGAAGGACATCGCCGACCTGCGGTTCGCGCTGCAGATGGGCGTCGACATGGTGGCGCTGTCCTTCGTGCGCGACGCCAAGGACGTCCGCGACGTGCACCGGGTGATGGACGAGGAGGGCCGCAGGGTCCCCGTCATCGCCAAGGTGGAGAAGCCGCAGGCGGTCAAGAACATGGAAGACGTCGTCGCGGCGTTCGACGCCGTGATGGTGGCCCGCGGCGACCTGGCGGTGGAATACCCGCTGGAGCAGGTGCCGGTGGTGCAGAAGCGGCTGGTCGAGCTGTGCCGGCGCAACGCCAAACCGGTGATCGTCGCGACCCAGATGATGGAGTCGATGATCACCAACTCCCGGCCGACCCGCGCCGAGGCCTCCGACGTGGCCAACGCGATCCTGGACGGTGCCGACGCGGTGATGCTGTCCGCGGAGTCCTCGGTCGGCAAGTATCCGATCGAGACGGTCAAGACGATGGCCCGTATCGTCGAGGCCGCCGAGGAGGAGCTGCTGTGCCGCGGCCTCCAGCCGCTGGCCCCCGGCAAGAAGCCCCGCACGCAGGGCGGCGCCGTCGCCCGCGCCGCCGCGGAGCTGGCCGACTTCCTCGACGCCAAGACGCTGGTCGCCTTCACCAAGTCCGGTGACACCGCCCGCCGCCTGGCCCGCTACCGCGTCCCGGAGCCCGTGGTGGCCTTCACCACCGACCCGGCGACCCGCAACCAGCTGGCCCTGACCTGGGGCGTCGAGGCCTTCGTGGTCGAGCACGTCGACACCACAGACGACATGGTCAAGATCGTCGACCGCGAGATGCTCAAGCTCTCCGACTACACGGACGGCGACACGGTCATCATCACCGCCGGCTCCCCTCCCGGCGTGGCGGGCACCACCAACCTGGTCCGCGTCCACCACCTGGGGGCCTGACCCTCCTCCGCCCGCTCGGCGGACATGTGACAACGGCCGCCGGCCCGGGGATTCCCCGGGCCGGCGGCCGTTGTGCACGTGTCCGCCGAGCGGACCGTCAGGACTTCTGGCCGGGCAGCACCTTCATGCCGGGGACCGTGAGGTCGCCGCCGAACTGGCCCGCCTGGATGACCGTCACGTTGGTGAAGAAGAGCACCGGGACGGTGAGCGGCGGGGGGAACTCCGGGGTGAAGGTGATCGGCACCGCGCCGAGCAGATTGCCGCTGAGCGACTCGGTGTACATCGTCACCGTGCCGTTGCGGATCGTGGAGGTGGAGCCGGGACGGGCGGTGACGTGGGTCTTGGTGCCCCCCGCGCCGTTCTGGATCTGGTGCAGGTCGCCGATGTCCACGCCGGAGGCGGTGAACTTCAGGACCTTCTTGATGTGCCCGCTGTAGGTCTTCACCTCGACGATGCCGTGGTATTCGAGGCCGTAGAGGGTGAGCAGCGAGCTCTTGAGGATCCACGGGTCGTCGGGCAGCAGGGGTATGCCCTGCTCGGCCTGCGCGTCTGCCAGCGCCTGGGCGTCGGTCGTCGGGCAGGGGTAGGACTGCTGCCCGTCGGTGCCGGCCGGGGGCGTGGCGGCGTCCTTGACGCCCTTGGTGGCCTTCTTCACGCCGCCGGTGACGCCCTTGACGGTGTCCTTCGCCGCGTCCCCCGCGGCGTCCGCCGTGCCCTTGACGGTGTCCTTGACCGCGTCCGTGGTGTCCTTGACGGTCTTGCCCACGCTGTCGGCGGTCGACTTCACCGGGTCGGCGGCGGGCGGCGCGGTGGTCGTCGTCGGGTCGGGCGAGGGTGCCTGGGTGGTCGGCGCCGTGTCGGCCGCCGAGGAGGCGGAAGACGACGAGCCGCCGACACCGAGCAGGCCGCCCAGCAGGTCGCCAAGGCCCAGCGGGTCCAGCGGGTTCGTGGCCTTCGTCGTGCTCGGGCTCGGGCTCGCGCTCGGCTTGGTGTCGGGCTGCGCCTCGGTGGCCGGCTTGCCGGTGTCGGCCGGACTCGGCGACGTCGTCGGTTCGGGCGCGGCCGGGCTGCTCGACGGCTTGGGCGTGGACGTCGGGCTGGTCGACGGGTCCGGCTTCGGCTTGTCCTGGGACTTGCCCGCCGTCTTGCCCGTGTCGCCGCCGTCGGCCTTGTCCGTCGCGGACGGCGTCGGCGTGTCCGGCTGGGTCACGCAGGGACCCGGCTTGAACGGGCTCTTGGGCAGCTCGTCGGCCTGCGCCAGGTGCGGGGTGAAGCCCATGCCCATCAGCACCGCGGTCGGCATGGCGGCGAGCGCCACCGCCTTGCCCGCGGGCATGTGCAGCCTGGTCAGCAGGGACTTGCGCGGGGCCGCGTGCCGCGGCCCTGACCTCGCCCTGCCCTCCCCGTCGCTCTCGGCCGGCTGAGCCTCGTCACCCAGCACGGTGCCTCCCGTTCTCCTCGGTGGTGTCTTCGTCGGCCCGCCCACCGGCGTGCACCGGCTCGGGCTTCGTGAACGGGTCCGCGGGGAACGCGGGCGCGGGCACGGTGGGGGCGGGCGCGCCGGGGTCGGCCGCGTCGCCCTCCGGGTACGGGGTGCCGTCGGGCAGCTCCGCCTTCTCGCCCGGTACGTCGGGAGCCGGGGTGCCGGGCGCCCACGACACGGCGAGCGCACCGCCGAGCAGGGCCAGCAGGAAGCCGATCACCAGACCGCCGAAGTTGGCCACCGGGATCGACACCAGGCCGAGCAGGATGGTGGCGACACCGGCGAAGATCCGCACCGCGCTCTGGAACCACATGGTCAGGCCGAGCACCACCAGCAGCACACCGATGATGAACGCACCGGCGCCCGCGGTGGTCGCCATCCGTACGGTCAGCTGACCGAAGGTCACGTTGTTGTACGGCAGGTACCCGATGGGGAGTCCGGACAGGATCGTCAGCAGCCCCGCCCAGAACGGGCACTGCCACCGCCAGCGCCGGAACGCGATACGGCCGCGGCGGAGGTGGGCACTCAGCCCTGTCGACTCGGCGCTCATGGAAAACAGCTCCCTGGAACTGGCAGTACGAAGGAAAGTGGTCGGTGCCATGGGCGAGCCGCGCCCCGCGCGGCTCGCCCAGAGCGACTCAGACCGTGCCTAGTAGCACTCGACGCCCTTGCCGGAGCCCATGCCCACGTGCAGGCTGAGACCGCTCAGGCGGAAGGTGCCCGCGCTGGTGGCCCACGCCGTCTGCTGAACCCCCGTCAGGTCGGCCGACTGGGCCGTCTGCGCGAAGGAACCCGGGTCGGTGGCGTCCTTGTCGTGGATGCCGGGACCGGGCTGGCCCTTGGCACCCGCCGCGACACCGATGTTGATGTCGTGGAAGACGGCATCGGCGTCGAGCTGGTCGAGGTCGATGTAGAGGTTGTGCGCCTTGACCTTCTTGCCGCCGTTGCCGGCGGTCAGCTTCAGCGTCACGTTCCCGATCGGCGTCGGGATGACCACCGACTGGCACAGGCCGGTGATGGTCGCGTCGGTGAACGCCGAAACGGCCACCGGCACGTACTTGCCGTCCTGCTTGACATCGAGCGCGCCGTACTGCTCGAAGCCCGTACCGTGCAGAGTCGCCGCACTGACCTTGAACTGCTGGCCCGACACGCTGAACGACGCGGCGAGCGCGCCCTGAGCCAGCGCCACGCCTATCGCGGCGGTGGCCGCAACGCTCGGCACCATGACGACGGCGAACCGGCGCCATCTGGTACCGCCACGAACGAGCGATTCCATGTTTCCTCCTTCTCGGACGTACATCTCCGGCCAGGAGTTCGGGTCCTGGCCTGGGATGGGAGAAGTGCTACGTCCTCGGGAAGGAGAGCGCCGGGTCGGGCGAGGCCGTCCCTCCGGGAGGGAGCCCTCGAGGGGTCCCTGCGGAGTCCGGACGGCGATGTCCGAGACGTCGGCGATCACCCCCGAGCGACAACCACTGGCCACGCTCTCGCGCAACCTGCTGGACAGGCTCCATCCGGTTCCATCCGCTGGACGGAGACCCCCCTGCCCTGGAGGCACGACGGGTCGCCGCGCACTCCCGCTCGGCGGGGACCCGTTGGCCGTGGCGCCGACTGGATGCCGGGCAATGGCTACGGACCGAGCTTGGCCGATCGTGGTCCATTCCAGGCCGCCGCACAAGGGGATCGTTACCAGCGAGTAACGCAAGAGTGCCGCACGCGGGGTCGCCACTCGGAGTGATCTCACACCGCGTAGCGGAATCGTGGGTGAGGAAGTCCGGCAAATGTCACCAACGACCGGCAAATCAGGGCGCCGATCTCACCGGGGGTGACGGCGACCGCCCACTGTCACGGTTTGATAAAGAGCGGTCGCCGAATCGCTAAATCGCTGCGCACCCGGCCGTCAGAACAGCACCCTGGCCAGCGCGGTGCGGGCACTGCCCACCCGCGGGTCATCAGGGCCGATGACCTCGAACAGTTCGAGCAGCCGCACCCGGACGGTGTCCCGCTCGTCGCCGAAGGTGCGGCGGACGGTGTCCACCAGACGGCCGAAGGCGTCCTCCACATGACCGCCGACCAGGTCGAGGTCGGCCGCGGTGAGTTGCGCCTGCACATCGCCCGGCGCGTCGGCCGCGGCCTTCCTGGCGGCCTGCTGGTCGACGCCCTGGACCCGGTCGAGCAGTTCGGCCTGCGCGAGACCGAGCTTGGCCTCGGCGTTCGCCGGCTCGTCGGCCAGCACGTCGCGGTAGGCGCGGATGGCGCCGCTCAGATCGCCGGCGTCCAGCGCGTCGTGCGCGGCGGTCAGCGCCAGCTCCTGCGGGGTGGCCGGGCGCGGCGGCGCCGGCTCCTGGGCCTGCGCGGGGGCCGCGGCACCCGGGTCGACGTCGGCGCCGACGATGCCGAACCGCTGCTCGGCGACCGCGATCAGCTGGTCGAGCACCTCGGTGACCTGGTCCTCGGGCGCGAGGCCCTGGAAGAGCGGCATCGCCTGGCCCGCGAGCACCGCGAAGACCGCGGGCACGCCCTGCACGCCGAACTGCTGGAAGAGCATCTGGTTGGCGTACACCTCGGCGGTGGCCAGCACGAACCGGCCGCGGTACTCGCCGGCGAGCCGTTCGAGCACCTCGTTGAGCTGCTTGCTCTGCTCGGCCTGGTCGGCCCAGAAACTGATGACGACCGGGACCTCGGCGGAGCGTTCGAGCACATCGCTCTCGAAGGTCGCCTCGGTCACCTCGATGACGAGCGGGGAAGCGGTGGTGGCGTCGGCGCCGGCGTCCTGCCGCTGCGCTCTGGCCTGCTCGGCCTTGACCTTGGCCTCACCGGCCGCCTTCACCGCGGCGAGGTCGACCACGCCGCTCATGGACATGTTCCGTGGCTGCATGAGGCAATCCTCCCCCCTCCTGGACCCGATCGTGCACAGACCCCGGATCAGGCCCGGCTTCCCCGCCGGTTTGCGGGGTCGCGACCACCCGGTCGTGTCATGCTGCACTGCTGTGCGGTGGTACGGATCCCCATCCGTACCGGTGTGGTTGTCGCCGGATGCCGCGGCACGCGAGGCCACGGCAAACTTTCGCTACGACCCGTAGCGTAACTGCGCCGGGATCTTCGCCGCGGCACCGCCCGCTGTGATACCGCTCACTCGTCACGCTGATTACCGGCCGGTATGGTCCGGCCTATGTGCCCCTTCTCCCCCAGCAAACGCACCGGACGCCCGCGAAGTGCCGAGGCGGACCGTGCGATCCTGGCGGCCACCAGGAGCGCGCTGGCGGAGCAGGGCTGGGGCAGGCTCACCCTCGGCGACGTCGCGGCCCGCGCGGGGGTGGCCAAGACCACCCTCTACCGGCGCTGGGCGGGCAAGAACGAGCTGGTGGTCGACGCGGTGGCCGCGCTCTTCGAGGAGCAGCTCGACCTGCCGGACCTCGGCAGCCTGGAGGCCGACATCCAGGGCGTGGTACTGCGCTTCGCGGAGCTGCTGAACCGGCCGGAGACCAGGACGGCGCTGATGGCGGTGATCGCCGAGGCCGCGCACGACGACGCGCTGAGGACCCGGATCCGCGAGGCGATCGTGGACCGGCAGAAGCATCTGGTGGTGCTGGGCAGGAAGCGCGCCCAGCAGCGCGGCGAGATCCCGCCCGAGGACAGTGCCGCGGGACCCGCGAGGGACGATCTGGTCTTCGACGTGGTCGCCGGCGCCGTGGTGCACCGGGTGATGGTCAGTTCCGAACCGGTCGACGAGGAGTGGGCGGGCCGGCTCGCCGTTCTCCTCGTCGTCGGTCTCGCCGGTCTGCACACCGCTCAGGACCCGCAGTGAGAAACTGCGTTCAGGACCTGTTGCACGCGGCGGCCTCCCCACCGGCCACACCTACCGCCTCGACCACCCCTGCCACGAAGTGGTCGAACTCCCCCGCCATGACGCCCTTGACGAACGCCTCCCATTTCGCCGCGGTGGTCACGGCCACCACGTCCGGCTGCTCTGTCTCCCTGATGTAGACCATCCCGTCGTCGCCGACGGTTGCTTCGAGGGCCACACACGTCCTTTCCTGGAGAGCGGGTCGGTCGGCCTCGAATCTACCGATCGACGACCGCGCCAGGTCAGCGCCGGACGGGGCGGACGGGGGGACGCGGAGGGCGCTCAGAAGCGGGCTGGTTCCGCGTATGTGCCCCACTCCTCGCGCAGCACGTCGCAGATCTCGCCGAGGGTGGCCTCGGCCCGCACCGCGTCGAGCATCGGCGCGATCATGTTGCCGCCGGAGCGGGCCGCGGCGAGCATCTCGTCCAGGCCGCGGCGCACCGCCGCCTCGTCCCTGGCAGCCCTGCGGTCGGCCAGCACCCGTACCTGGTCGCGCTCGACCTCGTGCCCGACCCGCAGGATCTCCAGGTCGCCGGTGACCGAGCCGTGGTGGCAGTTGACGCCGACGACCCGCTTGTCGCCCTTCTCCAGGGCCCGCTGGTATTGGAAGGCGGACTCGGCGATCTCCCCGGTGAAGTAGCCGTCCTCGATGCCGCGCAGGATGCCGGAGGTGATCGGGCCGACCGGGTGCTCGCCGTTCGGCACCGCGCGGGCGCCCAGCTCCTTGATCCGGTCGAAGATGCGCTCGGCGTCCCGCTCGATCCGGTCGGTCAGCGCCTCGACGTACCAGGAGCCGCCGAGCGGGTCGGCGACGTTGGCCACCCCGGTCTCCTCCATCAGCACCTGCTGGGTGCGCAGCGCGATCTCGGCGGCCTGCTCGCTGGGCAGCGCCAGCGTCTCGTCCAGCGCGTTGGTGTGCAGCGAGTTGGTGCCGCCGAGGACCGCGGACAGCGCCTCGACCGCGGTGCGCACCACGTTGTTGTACGGCTGCTGCGCGGTCAGCGACACCCCCGCGGTCTGGGTGTGGAAGCGCAGCCACTGCGCCTTGTCCGAGGTGGCCCCGTAGACGTCCCGCATCCAGCGGGCCCAGATGCGGCGGGCGGCGCGGAATTTGGCGATCTCCTCGAAGAAGTCCAGGTGCGCGTCGAAGAAGAAGGAAAGGCCGGGAGCGAACGCGTTCACGTCCAGGCCGCGGCTGAGGCCCAGCTCCACGTACCCGAAGCCGTCGGCCAGGGTGTACGCCAGCTCCTGCGCCGCCGTCGCGCCCGCCTCGCGGATGTGGTAGCCGGAGACCGACAGCGGTTTGTACGCCGGGATCGAGGCGGCGCAGTGCTCCATCAGGTCGCCGATCAGCCGCAGGTGCGGGGCGGGCTCGAAGAGCCACTCCTTCTGGGCGATGTACTCCTTGAAGATGTCGGTCTGCAGGGTGCCGTTCAGCACCGCCGGGTCGATGCCCTGCCGCTCGGCGGCGACCAGATACATGCAGAAGACCGGGACGGCGGGTCCCGAGATGGTCATGGAGGTGGTGACGTCGCCCAGCGGGATGTCCCTGAACAGGACCTCCATGTCGGCGGCCGAGTCGATCGCCACCCCGCAGTGGCCGACCTCGCCGAGGGAGCGCGGGTCGTCGGAGTCGCGGCCCATCAGGGTGGGCATGTCGAAGGCCACCGACAGGCCGCCGCCGCCGTTGGCCAGGATCGTGCGGTAGCGCTCGTTGGTCTGCTCGGCATTGCCGAAGCCGGCGAACTGCCTTATCGTCCACGTCCTGCCGCGGTAGCCGGTGGCGTGCAGGCCACGGGTGAAGGGATACTCTCCCGGCCAGCCGATCCGCTCGAAACCGGGCGGCTCGGCGCCCTCCGGTGGGCCGTACACGGGCTCGACCGGGTCGCCGGACAGCGTGCTGAAATCGGCCTCCCGCTTGCTGGCCGAGTCGTACCGGGCCTGCCAGCGCAGGCGACCTGCCTCAATGCCGTGAGCGTCCATACGTCCAAATTTACTAGGACGTCCAAGTAAATGTCGATGAGGCGCGGCCCACCAAACACGGTGAGCCGTGCGTCACGCCTTGACCGGCTCGGCGGTCTCCGGCTCGACGATCCGCGGGGTCAGCTCACGGGTGACCCGGCGCTCCACGAAGAAGGCGGCGGTCGGGATGGTGCCCGCGAGCAGCACCCACACGATACGGCCGAGCGGCCACTTCGCCTTGTAGCAGACCTCGAAGGCGCAGATCAGGTAGACCGGATAGAGCCAGCCGTGGGCGGTGCCGACGTAGAGCACGAGATCGTCGGCGCCGCCGATGTCCAGCAGGTACTTGCCGATGACCCCGAGGGTGAGCACGACCAGCAGGACGGCCGTCACATAGGCCATCACGCGGTAGCGGGTCAGCACGCTTCGTTTCATGCCAAGCAGCCTAACCGGTACGTTTCCGGCCCCGATCCCGCCCCTGCCCCTGCCCCGACGGCCCGGACCTCGCAGCTCGGGCCTCAGCCCTCGTCGAAATCCCCCGCCGCTATCCGCAGCGGCCGCAGCAGCGCGAAGATCTCGCCGCACTCCTCGGCGTCGTAGACACCGAGGCCGAAGTCCATCGCCATCAGGTCGCGGGTGGCGGACTCGACGATCTCGCGTCCCTTGTCGGTGATCGAGGCGAGGGTGCCGCGGCCGTCGTTGGGGTTGGGGCGCTTGTCGACCAGGCCGGCCGAGACCAGCCGGTCGACGGTGTTGGTGACCGAGGTGGGGTGCACCATCAGGCGCTCGCCGATCTTCGACATCGGCAGCTCGCCCGCCTTGGAGAAGGTGAGCAGCACCAGCGCCTCGTAGCGCGCGAAGGTCAGCCCGTACGGCTTGACCACCGCGTCCACCTGGCCGAGCAGGATCTGCTGGGCGCGCATGATCGAGGTGATCGCGCCCATCGACGGCACGCCGCCCCAGCGCATTGCCCACAGCTCGTCGGCGCGGGCGATCGGGTCGAAGGGCAGGCTCAGGGGCTTTGACACGGCCCTGAGCCTACCCGCCGGTCACATACCGGGCACAGGTGTCTCGTCAGGCGAGCGCGCTCAGTGCGTGCCACTGGTCCGCGCTGAGATTCCACTCGCCGTACCCGTTGCCCTTGTCGACCACGGCCCGGCTCGACCCGGTGGTGACGACCAGGTCACCGCGGGTGGCCTTGTCGAAGAACCACTTGGCGTCCGCCGCGCTCATCCCGATGCAGCCGTGGCTCTTGTTCTCCTTGCCCATGTAGCGGTCGTTCCAGGGCGCCGCGTGCACAAACGTGCCCGAAGAGGTGATGCGCACCGCGTCCTTGACGTCCTCGTCGTAGAAGTCGGCGGCGTCCTTGTCCGTGGCGATGCCGACCGACGCCGAGGTCATACGGACGTCGGACTGCTTGGTCATCACGACCATCTTGCCGTTCCAGGTGGGGAAGCCGGCGCTGCCCGCGGAGATCTTGAACTGCTTGACGGTGCGGCCGTTCTCGGTGACCCGCATGGTGTGCTTGGCGAGGTCGGCGTACGAGACCCGGGCGGTGCCGATGCTGAAGGTGTCGTGGATGTCGCGGCGCAGGAAGTGCCCGCCGCCGGTGTCGATGCCGCTGAGCTTCGCG
The DNA here is from genome assembly GCF_043197715.1 of Streptomyces sp. NPDC049040. NCBI lineage: Bacteria > Bacillati > Actinomycetota > Actinomycetes > Kitasatosporales > Streptomycetaceae > Streptomyces > Streptomyces sp. NPDC049040. The sequence continues at coordinate 75,424 of NZ_JBICTO010000022.1, read as the reverse complement.
GTCAGCGTGACCTTGGTGCCGGTGGTCCAGTACGTGTCCGGCCGCCAGTCGACCCGCTGGATTCCGGTCAGCGGGTCGGTGAGCCAGCCCCAGCTGCCCCGCACGGCCGGGGTCGTGGTGAGGGTCAGTGCCTTCTCGACGGCCGCCTTGTCGGTGACGGGTACGTCGAAGGCGAGCGACACCGGCAGCGCGACGCCGACCACGGCGTTGTTGAGCGGGGTCGGGGTGACGCCGTTGACCTTGGCCGCGGCGGCCGTGCGGAAGGTGCTGGTCGTCTGCGACCGCTTGCCCGCCGCGTCGGCCGCGGTGACGGTGACCTTGTAGGAGGTGCCCGGGGTCATCGTGCGGTCCGAGGTCCAGGTGTGGGCCGCCTGGTCGAGGGCGCCGCTGACGGCCACCGGGTCGACACCGTCGGACGACTTGCCCTGCGGGGTGACGGTGACGGCGCCGAGGGTGCCGCCGGCGACCGCCACGGTGACCGGGCTGCCAGGGGCGACGCCGCTCTTGCCCGCGGCGGGGCTCACGGTGACCCGGGGGCCGGCGGCGGTCGATGTCGCGCCGCCGCCCTTGCCGGGCGGCCGGTCGCCGCCCGCCGAACTGTCGTGGCTGTCGCACGCGGTGGCGCCGAGCACGAGGGCCAGCAGCACGGCGGGCACGGCGAGCGCCCGCGGACGGGGGATACGGGGAATGCGTATGCGGTACACGGCGGTTCGATTCCCTCTCAGCAGTTGTCGGGTGAAGGGACGCCGCCGGAGCCGGTGTCCTTGCCCGGGACGGCGTTCTTGCCGGCGTTCTCGCTCTCGCCGCTGCCCGCGTGCGGCGAGCGCGGTGCGCCGGGCGCGACCAGCCGGCCGAGCGAGGCGGCGATGCACTTCTCGACCCCGGTGCTCTGGAGAAGGCTCTGCGAGTCGCCCGAGGGCGTCGTCAGGAACAGCACAGCGACATAGGGGCCTTCGCTCTCCATCCACACCGCTACCCCGGGCTGCAGCTTCGATGTCCCCGAAAAGCGCTCCGCCCGATCGGAGTACGCCGAGGGCTTGCCTCCGGTAGGCAGCCCGATCCCGCACGCCGTCTGCATCTGCCGGCGCAGCGCGTCGGACCGGGAGGCGGCGGCGTCATCGTCGTCGAGGGCGTACAGGCGGTAGTTCGCGACCGCCGAGATGTTCCGGGCGAGATACGTGCGGCTCGCCTCGGCGCGGGCGCCGGAGAGCGGCACCATCCCGCAGGGCAGCGGGAACTTCGCCACCTCCGCGGGACTCACCACCGTCCACTGCCACTTGTCGGCGTAGGGCAGCGAGCCGGCCGGCAGCAGCTCCGCGCCGACCCGCTCCTGGAGCGCGGTCGGGGCCTGGCCCGTGGCGCGGGTCGCGGAGGCGGCGGGCGCCGCGGCGGTGTCGGGCCCGTCCTGCAGCCGGGGCAGCAACTGCCAGCCGCCGACGGTCAGCGCCAGCGCCGCGGCCGCCCCGGCCGCTGCCGCCCTGCGCCGTGCCCTGCGCCTCTCGCCGTGCCGGCGGGCGGCCTGCGGCCCGGCGAGGACGACCAGCGGTTCGGCATCACTTGCCAGGTCCCGCAACCGGTCGTCGAGCTCGTCAGCCATGGAGGGGCACCCCTTCGGTGCGTCGTCGCCCGGGGGCGGCCGGTTCTGGGTCTGCGGGCTCGGGTTCGTCCCTGAGCCGGGCGCCGAGCGCCTTGCGGCCGCGGCTCAGCCGGGTCCTGACCGCGGCGGGCGACACCCCGGTCTCCCGGGCGATCTCCTCCACCGGCAGGTCGAGCAGATGGTGCATGACCACGGCCGTGCGCTGGTCGGCGCCGAGCGCGCGCAGCGCGGCGACCAGGGCGACCCGGTCGGGGGCCAGGCCGGGGGTGTCGGGGGGCGGGCCGTGGCGGAAGTGGGCGCGCACGCGGTTGCGCGCCTTGCGCCAGGTGCTCACCGCGAGCCGCAGCGCGACGGTCCTGACCCACGGGGCCGGGTCGCCTTCCGCCGTCAGCGCGGGCCAGCGCAGCCACGCCCGCGCGTAGGCCTCCTGGACCGCGTCCTCCGCTTCCGCGAGGTCGCCGGTCACCGCGAACACCACGGCGACCATCCTCTTCGCCGTCGCGGCGTAGAACTGGTCGAAGTCCGCGGTGAGCTCCGCGGGTTCTGGGTTCATGTACGTTGCCCTCCCGCTTCTTACACGCGGGACGGCAACCTTTTGTGACGCGCGGCGCCGATCTTTTTCGCCGGCACCCCGCTGCGGGCCGGCCTCAGCGGGAGCGGGCCTCGCGCAGGTGGGCCGCGACCGGGGTGAGGGCCCGGCGGTAGGCCGCCAGGTCCTGCTCGGGGATGAGGTCGATGAAGTGCTCGCGCACCGAGGCGACATGGCGGGGCGCGACCTGCCGCATGGTGTCCCAGCCCTGCTCCGTGAGCACCGCGTACAGCCCGCGCCGGTCGGACTCGCAGTTCTCCCGCCGGACGAATCCTGCGGCCTCCATGCGGGTGATCTGGTGCGAGAGCCTGCTCTTGGACTGGAGCGTCGACTTCGCCAGATCGCTCATCCGCATCCGCCGGTCGTCGGCTTCCGAGAGGTTGACGAGGATCTCGTAGTCGTTGTTGGTCAGGCCGAAGGGCTGCAGGTCACGCTCCAGCTGGTACATCAGCAGCCGGCTGACGTCGAGGTGGATGCGCCAGGCGCGCTGCTCCTCCTCGGTGAGCCAGGTGGCGGCGCTTTCCGCGGTCTCGGTGGTCATACCGGGAATTCTACCGTCCGTTGAATACCGGATGATCGCCAGGGTAGTGATCCGGTCACGGTAAGCAGCGATATGCCCTGAGCTGGTATGGACCTATACCCCGGCGCCCGGCACTCCGGCGCCCGCGCTGCCGGGGACGCCGCCGGTCTCCGCCGCGGGCATCAACTGCTCGGTGGACTGCAGCAGTACCTGCCCCGCCCCGGTGAACTCGAACTGGTGCTCCTCACCCGACGCGCCCCCGATGCCGGTGAGCGCCCTGATGCCGCCGAGGATGCCGCGCAGGTACGCGTGGTCGTAGTGGTGGCAGGGGCTGGGGCAGTCGGCCCAGCCGACGAGTGCCTGCGGGTCGACCCGGATCGGCGGTTCCACGAAGTGCACGGCCCCGTTGGAGGCGGCGACGAACTTGCCGGTGCCGATGAGGGTCAGGAAGCCGGGGATGATCGACTGCTTGAGGGCGAGCCCCGGCTGGAAGGCCAGCAGGTTGCCCGAGCGGATGGTGAGGTTGCCGTCCTCGAGGTCGTAGGAGTTGATGTCGTACGCCCGGTCGGCGAGCAGCATCTTGCCGCGGCCTTGGGCGACCACCCAGGCGGCCGCGTGCAGCGGGGAGTGGAAGTTCGCCGCGACGAGGTGGTCGAGCGGGCCGTGCCCGATGCCGTGGAAGTCGATCTGCCCGTAGTAGGCGATCATCTTCCCCTTCTGCAGGAACCACTGGCCGTCGAGGTCGACGCAGAAGGCGTACGGGTTGACGTTGTCGTCGGACGGCAGGGTGTGCGGGTCGTGGACGACGGGGCCTTCGCCGTGGTTCACAGCTTCTCCTCCGAGGCCTGCACGTAGACCGTGCCCTGGCCGCTGAGCTCGAGTTGGAAGGCCTCACCGGAACCGCGGCCGACCATCTCGCGCCAGCCCACCGCGGTGGCCAGCTTGTTGCGCACCTCGCCGCGGTGGGCGACGTACGCCTGCGGGTCGACGTGCACGGGGCGGCCGGGGGTGACCGGGAGCTCGAAGACGCCGCCGTGGGCCATCACGGCGACCGAGCCCTTGCCCTGGAGGGTGGTGGTGAACAGGCCCTGCCCGGTGACCTGGCCGCGTATCACGCCCATCACGCCGCCCTGGGAGCCCATGAACATCGTGCCCTGGGCCAGCGAGCCGTCGAAGGCGAGCAGCCGGTCCGCCTCCACGTAGAGCGTCTCGCCGGTGAGGTCCACGGTGTGGATGTGGTGGCCGCCGTGGCCGAACATCACCAGGCCGTCGCCCTCCACGATCATCAGCGGGGTCGCCTCGTTGGCGACCCGGCGGCCGATCATCGACATCACACCGCCCTGGCCGCCGGCGATGCTGGGGGTGAAGGTGACCCGGCCGCGGTAGGCCAGCATCGCGCCGCGCTGGCTGAACATCCGCTGTCCGGGCACGATCCTGGCCTCGACCAGCTTGGAGTTGAGGCGGGTGAAGGCCATCTAGATCTGCCCCCCGACCGTATTGCGCTCGCTGGGCTGCACGTAGACCAGGCCCTCGCCCTCGAAGTGGATCTGGAAGCTCTCGCCCGAGCCCTCGCCGATCAGGGTGCGCAGGCCCACGGAGGAGCGCAGCTGCTGGCGCAGCTCGCCGGTGTGGGCGACATAGGCGCCCGGGTCGACGACCAGCGGGGTGCCGGCCGTCACCCGCAGCACGATCGCCGGGCCGGCGGACATGATCGCGGCCTGTCCCGTGCCCTCGACGGTGGTGGTGAACAGCCCGTTTCCCTGGGAGGCGCCGCGCAGTCCCGTGAAGGTGGTGCCGGTGCGCAGCGAGGGCTCGGTGACCAGCAGGTTGGAGGCCTCGACGTGCAGTTTCCCGCCGGTGAGGCGGACCAGGTTGATCTCGGTGGCGCGGTCGGCGAACCAGCAGGTGCCGTGGCCCTTGACCTCCATCACCGCCATCGCCTCGCCGGTGATCCGCCGGGTGACCAGGCCGCGCAGGCCCTCGCCGCCGCCGGCCATCTTCTTGAACGTCATCTCGCCGTCGTAGGCGACCATGGCGCCCTTCTTGGCCTTGACCGCGTCGCCGGCCAGGTCGACGGCGAGCACCCGGGTGCCCTGGAGCCTGAAGGTCGCCATGGGTCAGCCGCTGTCCGCGGCGGTGCGGGGGCGTACCGGCAGCGGTTCGAGCGGTTCGCCGCTCTCGCCCGCCGCCTCCTTGACCTCGAGCAGCGAGGCGGTGCGCCGCTGCGCCTCGAAGGCCGCGTGCCCGCCGCGCAGCCCGAACAGCCGCTTGCCGAGCAGGATGTAGAGGACGGCCAGCACGTTGAGGGCGAGCGTGCCGATCTTGAAGTAGCTGAGCTTCTCGGTCAGCTCGTAGACCTCGAGCGGGAGGAAGGCCGCGGTGGCCACGACCGTGAGGTATTCCGCCCAGCGCTTGGCCCACCACAGGCCGAAGCCCTCGATGATCTCGATCAGCGCGTATCCGAGCAGCGCGGCGGCGACGAGGTGCAGGGTGGACTTCTTGTAGTCGAAGGCCTTGCGGATGGTGTCGACGACGGGCGAGTGGTCCAGGTCGTAGTGGAAGTGCTCGCCGACCGGCTTGAAGGCGGTGAGGTCGTCCTCGAAGAGCTTGCGCACCGCGTCCTGCGAATTGCTGAACTTCCACACCGCCCAGGCGGCCAGGATGATCAGCAGCCCGCGCAGGATCCGCTCGATCGCGAGGAAGCGCAGGATGAACAGGTCGCGCAGCGCCCGGCCGCGCGGCACCAGCGGCGCCTGGTCGGCGGGGCCCGTGCCGTGCGGCTCGCCCAGCACGAAGTCGCCGCAGCGCAGGCAGCGCCACACCTCGCCCACCACGGTGCTGGCGTGCAGCCGGGCGCGCAGCCGCAGCTCGTCGGGCGCGTAGGTGATGTGGCCCTTGCGGGCGCAGTGCCGGCGGTCCCAGTCGATGCTCATCGTGTCTCGGTCCCCGTCGTGTACGTAACGATGTCGTGGACAGGGACGCTATCGCCCGTCGGACGGTTTCCTACCCCGGGGGCGGGCCATCGATACGGGGCGGTGATAATGGGACGGGGCTTGTGATCGCGTTCACAAGATCCCGGCCGGCAGTTCCGGGAGCTCCTACAGCTCCTCCCCTTTCCTACAGTGAGGTTCCCGTGGATCTGATGACCGCCCGCGCGCTGCGCAGGCTGCGCCTGATCTCCGCCCCGGAGGCGGTCTCGTTCCTGCTTCTGCTGGTCTGCTCGGTGCTCAAGCGCACCACGGACTTCAACGCGGTGCCGGTGATGGGAGCGGTGCACGGCGTGCTGTTCCTCGGCTATGTCGCGCTGTGGGCGCTGGCCTGGCGGGCCGCCCGCTGGAACCTGGGGCGGGCGGCGCTGCTGTTCGTGCTGTCGGTGCTGCCCACCGGCGGCTTCTTCGCCGAGCGCACCCTGGCCCGCGAGTGCGAGGACGTGGTCGTCGCCGCCCGCGCGCAGACGCAGGAGGCGGTCGGCGCATGATCGTCGCCTTCTCGATCACCCCGCTGGGGGTCGGCGAGGACGTCGGCGAGTACGTGGCCGACGCGGTGCGGGTGGTGCGCGAGTCCGGCCTGCCGAACCGTACGGACGCGATGTTCACCTCCGTCGAGGGCGACTGGGACGAGGTGATGGACGTGGTGAAGCGGGCGGTCGCCGCGGTCGAGGAGCGGGCGCCGCGGGTGTCGCTGGTCCTCAAGGCCGATCTGCGGCCGGGAGTCACCGACGGACTGGACTCCAAGGTCGCGACGGTGGAGCGTTATCTGGCCGGATGACGGCCGTTTCCGGACATGTTGGCGTAGCACAGTGATCACGTTTCCGTCACGCGCCGGGCAAGCACGGACTACGAACGGACCGCATCGGTCCGGCCGCGCGCGCCGGTCCGCCGGTCACAGCGGGCCACCGGTGGCGAGCGCGATGCCCAGCGCGGTGCGCTCGTAGAGCACCTGGTGCCCGTAGCGGCGCGACGTCAGCAGGCCCGCGTCGCGGAGCACCGCGAGGTGGGACGACACCGACGACATCGCCATGACGTGCCGGTGCGCCAGCGCCGTGGTGGTGGTGGGGGCGTCGAGGCCGCTGAGGATCGCGGCCCGGTTCCCGCCGAGCAGCCGGACCAGAGTGGTGGACGCGGTCGGCCCGCCCGGGGCCCACAGGCCGCCGATGCCGCGCGCCGGGTAGACCACCAGCGGCTGCCACGGCGGGTCGAAGGCGCTGCCGGCCTCGGGCCAGAAGAAGACGCTGGGCACCAGCACCAGGCCGCGGCCGCCGGGCTCCGGCAGCGGGCCCATGGCGCCTGCCGTGGTCAGCGCACCGTCCGACCAGTGCAGTTTCGGGTGCAGCCCGGTGAAGAGCCGCTGCATGCCGCCGTCGGCGAGCCGCCGGGCGTGGTAGGCGACGTCGGCTTCGAGCACCGCGCGCAGCCGCGGCCAGTGCGGGGCGAGCAGGGCCGCCCACACGTGCTCGTACAGTCCCGCGAGCTGCCGTACGGTGCCCGCCGGGTCGGCCAGCATGGCGCGGCCCCTGCGGGTGTCGGCGGCGCCAGGCGTCTGGGCGAGGGCGGCGCGGATCTGCCGTCTCGCGACCTCGGGCGGGGTGGCCCGCACGATGTCCAGTTCCTCGTCGAGGGCGGCGAGCGGCATCTCGGGTATCGGCTGGAGGAAGTCGGGGCCGTAGCCGTGCTCGGGGGCCAGCAGCCACAGCGGGGCCAGGTCGAGACCGGCCGCGGCGGCCCGCACCTGGCGCAGCCAGGGCAGGTGGTGGCCGTGCCGGTCGGGGCGGGACAGGGTGCGCACCGCACCTTGCGCCTCACGCAGCGGCGAGATGGCGAAACGGCACCTCAGCAGGTCCTCAGCCGCAAATCGCATGCGAAGCGACATCATGACCCCCAAGATTCGGCTGGACGCGAAAGACTACACGTGGGGTCCCTGCGGCTCCAGGGTGATGGCATGACAACGGACAGCGAGCACCCTCCACGCGGTGTCAACCCGCTTTCGCCGGCCGGAGAAGAGCACGTGAACAACGCGGAGAACGCCTCCACCACCCACGGCGGCGACAGTGACACCCCCATCGGATACGGTGCCGTCTTCTCTGTCCGCGAATTCCGGCCCATTTTCGCCGCGCACGTGCTGTCCCTGCTCGGCGGTGTGCTCGCCGAGGTCGCGCTCGCCGTCCTTGTCTTCGCCGAGACCGGCTCCGCCATCCTTTCCGCCCTCGTCTTCGCCCTGACCTACCTGCCCTACGCGCTCAGCGGCCTGCTGCTGTCCGGTATCGCCGACCGCTATCCGTCCCGCCGGGTCCTGGTGACCTGCGACGTGCTGTCCGGCGGCTGCGTGGCCGCGATGGCGATACCCGGGGCGCCGGTGGCCCTGCTGTTCGCGCTGCGGATCGCCGTCTCGCTGATCGCCCCGCTGTTCACCGGCACCCGCGCCGCGAGCCTTGCCGACATCCTGGAGGGCGACCGCTACGTGCTCGGGCGGTCGCTGGTCCGGATCGTGGCCCAGGGTTCGCAGATCGCCGGCTTCGGGCTCGGCGGCCTGGTCCTGGTGTGGCTGTCACCGCGCTCCGCACTGCTGCTGACCGCCTGCACCTTCGCGGGGTCCGCGCTGCTGCTGCGGCTGGGCACCGCCGACCGCCCGGCCCGGGTCACCGGCAGCGGGCGGCTGATGCGCGAGTCGATCGCCTCGGCCGGACGGCTGATGGCCGACCCGCGGATCAGGGCGCTGCTGCTGATGTGGTGGGTGCCGCCGATGTTCTTCATCGTCGCCGAGGGCCTGGCGGCGCCCTTCGCCAAGGCCGCCGGCATCGGCACGGTCGGCTTCGGCCTCTTCCTCGCCGCGATGCCCGCGGGCACCGCGGTGAGCGAGGTGCTCGCGGGCACCTTGCTCTCGCCCGCCGCCCGGGACCGGATCGTGCTGCCGCTCGCGGCGGTCTCGCTGCTGCCGCTGGTCTTCTTCGCCGTCGACCCGTCGCTGCCGCTGGCCTTGGTCCTGCTGGTGCTCACCGGGCTGTGCGCGGCCTACGCGCTCGGCATGGACAAGTGGTTCGTCACCGACGTGCCCGACCACATGCGCGGGCAGGCCATGTCGCTGCTCGGCGCCGGGCTCATGACGCTCCAGGGCATCGGCATCACGGTCGGCGGCGCCCTCGCCGAGTGGGCGCCGCCGTACGCGGTCATCGCCGGCGCGGGGGTCGGCGGCACCCTGAGCGTGCTGCTGGTGCTGCGCTCCGTGCGGCGCACCCGGGCGGTGCCGGCGGTCCGGCCCGCGGGACTCAGCGCCGGGTGAGATAGGTGTGCATCGCCCGGTGCAGCGCCTTGTTCACCGCGCCCTGCAACGGCAGTTCCCACTCCCCCACGGTCTCCACCGCCTCGCCGCCCGTGCCGAGCTTCCAGCGCAGCAGCCCGTGCGCGCGGGACCCAGGGTCCAGGTCGTCCGGCACCCCGCGCATGTCGTATACCCCGGCGCCCGCCAGCAGCGCGTCGCACAGCATCCGCCACTGGAGCGCGTTGCTCGGCCGCACCTCCCGGCGGTGGTCGGCGGACGCGCCGGTCTGGTACCAGACGCGGCCGCCGTCAGGCGCGGTCAGCAGGGTGTGCGCGGCGAGCAGTTCGCCTTGGTGGCGTGCGGTGTAGAGGTACATGCGGCCGGGCTGCTCCGCGTTCAGCTCGGCGTACTGCCGCTGGTAGTAGTCGAGACCGCGGCCGAGGTCGAAGCCGTCGCGGCGCTCGGTGATCCGCAGCAGGGCGTGGAAGGCCGGCAGCGTCTGCGGGCCCTCCACACCGGTCCACACACCGGACTTGGCGGCCTTCTTGATGTTGCGCCGCCACTCCTGGTTCAGGCCGGTCCACAGGTCGTCCAGGCCGCGCCCGGCCAGCGGGACCTCGAAGACCAGCCGGGGCTGCGCTCCCCCGGAGAGCCGCCCGGGAGGTGCCCCCACGCCCTGCCCGTCCTCGCCGCAGCGCCGCCAGCCCGACTCGCGCAGCCGGTCGGCGACCGCGGCGCCCAGCGGCTCCACCAGGTCGGGCAGGATGTCGCCGACCCTGCGGCCGGGCCCCGCCGCGTCCTTGAGGGTCCGCGCCGACCACCTGCGGTACGCCAGCGGCGGCCCCATCCGTACGGCGAAGGCGCCGGTGCCTGCCAGGTGGTCGAGCAACGGGTCCAGCCAGCGCTCCAGTTGCGGGTCCGCCCAGTCCAGCCCCGGCCCCTCGGGGAGGTACGCGAAGAAGCGGCGTACGCCGGGGGGCCGCCGGTAGAGCACCAGGGCGGAGCCGGCCAGGCGCCGGCCGGCGTCGAACCATCCCAGGCTCTCGGCCTGCCAGCCGGTCTTGACCCTGGCCCACGCCGGGGTCTGGAGGAAACTCGCGGTGTGCGCGCCGGGCCGGCGCAGGAAGTCCGCGTGCACCGCGGCGGGTATCGGCCCCACACGCAGGGCGGTGCGCTCCCCCGCGGGGGACTGCGGGCGATGGTGGGTGGTCATCGTCAAGGCGTCGTCCTCCGCGTGGCGGCGGGCCCGGGCGGCCCGCTCACCTGTGTCACGCCTGTGCCGCCCCCGAGGTGACAGAGACTTTCCCGACACCGCCCGGGGCTGGAGCGCCCGGGACACGTGCGACACACTGGCGCCGGCGGCGCGCCCACGGGCACCGCCCGCGCGGCCCGCGTCGCGGCGACCCTGGCGCTCGGGGAACCGGGCCGCCGGCCACGGCGTCGCTCCGGTCGGAGGACGGCCGCGCATCGGCGGGACCCGGGGCGCCCGGCCGGGCCCTGGGGGGAGAAGCGCGCGCCGGCCGGAAGAGCGCAGCGGACGGGAACGGGAGCAAGGTGACGACAGCCGCGGTCCGCAAGGGCAGGCGCGCCCACGCGAGGCCTTCGCTGCGCCGCAGCGGCACCCTCATGGTCGCCGGGTCGCTCGCCTCGCGGGCCACCGGCTTCCTGCGGCTCGCGGTGATCACCGCGGCCGTCGGCACGGCCGCCTCTGGCGACGCCTTCGGAGTCGCCAACACGGTGCCGAACATCATCTACGCCCTGATGATCGGCGGCGCCCTCCAGTCCGTCTTCGTGCCGGAACTGGTCCGCGCCGCCAAGGAGCACGCCGACGGCGGCCGGGTGTACACCGACCGGCTGCTGACACTGTGCGCGGTCGGCCTCGTGGCGGTCACCGCGCTCGCAGTACTGGCCGCGCCGCTGCTCGTGACCGCCTACGCACCGGACTTCAGCGGCGGGCAGCGCGACCTGACGGTCACGCTGGCCCGCTACTGCCTGCCGCAGATCCTCTGCTACGGCGTCTTCACACTGCTCGGCCAGGTGCTGGGCGCCCGCGACCGGTTCGGCGCGATGATGTGGACCCCGGTGCTCAACAACCTCGTCGTCATCGCCGTGCTCTCCCTCTACCTCGCCATGGCGCACGGCGGCATCGACCACCGCGACGCGATGGTCCTCGGCCTGGGCAGTACCGCGGGCATCGCCGTGCAGGCGCTCGGCCTGCTGCCGTCGCTGCGGTCCGCCGGCTTCCGCTGGCACCCGCGGTTCGACTGGCGGGGCGCGGGGCTGACCCAGCCGGTACGGGCCGCGGTCTGGACGCTGCTGCTGGTGCTGGTCAACCAGGCCGCCTACTGGGTCGTCACCCGGCTCTCCACCTCCGCGGGCCAGCACGCGCTGGCGGCCGGCCACCACGCGGGCGTCGGCTATGCCGCGTACAGCAACGCGTACAGCCTGTGGGTCGTCCCGCAGGGCATCGTCACCGTCTCGCTGGTCACCGCCCTGCTGCCGCGGATGAGCCGGGCCGCGGCCGACGGCGACCACGCGGCGATCGGCGCCGACCTGACCCGCGGCCTCAACGCGTCAGGCACGGCCGTCGTCCCCGCGGTGCTGGCCTTCCTGACCCTCGCCCCGCAGATCACCGGCGTGGTCTTCCAGCACGGGGCCACCACCGACGCGGACGCCGGCGCCATCGGGTGGATGCTCGCGGCCTTCGCGCTCGGCCTGCCCGCGTTCGCCGGCCAGTACCTGCTGGCCCGCGGCTTCTACGCGCTGGGCGACACCAGGACGCCCTTCTTCCTCAACGTGCTGATCGCCGCCGTCAACGCCTCGCTCGCCGGGGCCTCCTACGTGCTGCTGCCCGCCCGCTGGGCGGTCACCGGCATGGCGGCCGGCTACGCCGTGGCCTGCACCGCGGGCCTGCTCGCGACCTCCACGCTGCTGCGCCGCCGGCTGGCCTGGCGCCCCCGGGTGCTGTCGCACCACCTGCGGCTGCTCGCCGCCTTCCTGCCCGGCGCCGCGGCGGCCCTGGCCGCCGCGCACTACTGCACCGGGCGGTTCGGTACCTCGTCCACGGGCGATCTGGCCGGGCTGCTGGCGGGCGGCGCGGCACTGGTGCTGCCCGCGCTGGCCCTGGCGCGGCCGCTGCGGCTGCGCTTCCGGCGGCCGTGACGCCCGGCCCCTGACGGGCCCCGGCTCCCGGCCCGGCTCCGGACGGCGTTACGCGGTGAGGTCGGCGATCAGCTCGTCCGCGGCCGCGTACGGGTCGAGGGTGCCTTCGGTGACGCGGGAGGCGAGCGCGGTGAGGTGGTGGTCGCCGTGCAGGTCGCCGATGCGGGCCCTGAGCGCGGTCAGCGCGATCGTCTCGATCTCATGGGCGGCGCGGGCGCGGCGGCGGGCGGCGAGGACGTCGTGCTCCTCCATCCAGGCCCGGTGCTTGTCGAGGGCGGCGACGACCTCGTCTATGCCCTCGCCGCGGGCGGCGACGGTCTTGACGATCGGCGGGCGCCAGTCGCCGGGCCCGCGGGAGCCGCCGAGGCCCAGCATGTGGTTGAGCTCGCGGGCCGTGGCGTCCGCGCCGTCGCGGTCGGCCTTGTTGACGACGTAGACGTCGCCGATCTCCAGGATGCCGGCCTTGGCCGCCTGGATCCCGTCGCCCATGCCGGGGGCGAGCAGCACCACCGAGGTGTCGGCCTGGGCCGCGATCTCGACCTCGGACTGGCCGACGCCGACGGTCTCGACCAGGATCACCTCGCAGCCCGCCGCGTCCAGCACCCTGATGGCCTGCGGGGCCGCCCAGGCCAGGCCGCCGAGGTGGCCGCGGGTGGCCATGGAGCGGATGTAGACGCCGGGGTCGGAGGCGTGCTCCGACATCCGCACCCGGTCGCCGAGCAGGGCGCCGCCGGAGAAGGGCGAGGACGGGTCGACGGCCAGCACCCCGACCCGGCGCCCCGCCTTGCGGAAGGCGCTGACCAGGGCCGAGGTGGAGGTGGACTTGCCGACGCCGGGCGAGCCGGTGAGGCCCACCACGTAGGCACCGCCGGTGAGCGGGGCGAGCGCGGCCATCACCTCGCGCAGCTGCGGGGACGCCCCCTCGACCAGCGAGATCAGCCGCGCCACCGCCCGGGGCCTGCCCTCGCGGGCCTGCTCGACCAGCGAGCCGACATCCACCGTCCTCGGCGGCTCGGTGCGCCTCCGGCCGCCCACACCGGCTGCCGCCGGCCGGTCCTGCTCCCTCGCCCGTTCCTCGCTCACTCTGCGCGTTCTCCCTTTCGACAGCGGCGCGCTTCGACAGCGGCGCGGCCTCGTGCCCACTCGCCGGGGGGGGCGAGCCCGTTCGGCGCCGACCCCCCGGCAGGAGGCCGGTTCAGTTCGCGGGCACGTGCAGGATCAGCGCGTCGCCCTGCCCCCCGCCCCCGCACAGCGCGGCGGCACCGGTGCCGCCGCCGCGTCGGCCCAGCTCCAGGGCCAGATGCAGAACGATACGGGCTCCCGACATCCCGATGGGATGGCCCAGAGCGATCGCACCGCCGTTCACATTCACCCTTTCGGGTGTCACACCCAGGTCTTTCATGGACTGGACGGCCACGGCCGCGAAGGCCTCGTTGATCTCGATGAGGTCGAGATCGGCCACCGTGAGGCCCTCCTTGCCCAGGGCGTGGGCGATGGCGTTCGAGGGCTGGGACTGCAGCGAGTTGTCGGGGCCCGCGACATTGCCGTGCGCGCCGATCTCGGCGATCCACGACAGCCCGAGCTCCTCGGCCTTGGCCCGGCTCATGACCACCACGGCCGCCGCGCCGTCGGAGATCTGCGAGGCGGTGCCCGCGGTGATCGTGCCCTCGGGGGAGAAGGCAGGGCGCAGCCGGGCCAGGGACTCGGCGGTGGTCTCGGGCCTGATGCCCTCGTCCTTGGTCATGACCACCGGGTCGCCCTTGCCCTGGGAGACCTCGACCGGGGTGATCTCGGCGTCGAACAGGCCGTTCTTCTGCGCCGCCGCGGCCCGCTGGTGGGACATGGCGCCGAACTCGTCCTGCGGGGCGCGCTCGATGCCGAGCCGGGTGTTGTGCTTCTCGGTGGACGCGCCCATCGCGATGTTCTCGAAGGGGTCGGTGAGGCCGTCGTAGGCCATCGCGTCGAGCATCTCGACGGCGCCGTACTTGAAGCCGCCCCGGGACTTCGGCAGCAGGTGCGGGGCGTTCGTCATGGACTCCTGGCCGCCGGCCACCACGATGTCGAACTCGCCCGCCCGGATCAGCTGGTCGGCCAGGGCGATGGCGTCGAGCCCGGAGAGGCACACCTTGTTGACGGTGAGGGCGGGCACCGACATGGGGATGCCGGCCTTGACCGCGGCCTGACGGGCAGGGATCTGGCCCGCACCGGCCTGGAGCACCTGCCCCATGATCACGTACTGCACCTGGTCGCCGCCGATGCCGGCCCTTTCCAGGGCCGCCTTGATGGCGATCCCGCCGAGGTCGGTGCCGGAGAAGCCACGCAGGCTGCCGAGCAGCCTGCCCATCGGGGTGCGTGCACCCGCGACGATCACCGATCGAGTCCTGTCTTGCATAGTGCGACCCCTTCGGCTGAAGAGAGGAAGTTAACGAGGGTTAGCATCAATGTACTGACGGGTAAAGCCGGAGTCACCCGCCGGACCGTGTGATGGCGCGCACGTTGCGTAATCACGGGCCCGTGGGGTGCACTGGATCCATGCTGACCCGCATCGACCACATCGGCATCGCCTGCTTCGACCTCGACGCGACCGTCGAGTTCTACCGGGCCACCTACGGCTTCCAGGTGTCGCACACGGAGGTGAACGAGGAGCAGGGCGTCCGCGAGGCCATGCTGAAGATCAGCGGTACCTCGGACGGCGGCGCCTCCTACCTGCAGCTGCTGGAGCCGACCCGGGAGGACTCGGCCGTCGGCAAGTGGCTGGCCAAGAACGGCGAGGGCGTGCACCACATCGCCTTCGGCACCGCGGACGTGGACGCGGACGCCGCCGACATCCGCGGCAAGGGCGTCAGGGTGCTCTACGACGAGCCGCGGACCGGTTCCATGGGCTCAAGGATCACCTTCCTGCACCCCAAGGACTGCCACGGCGTGCTCACCGAACTGGTGACCGCGGCCGCCGCGCACGCCCCCGGCGGGGCCGCGGACGGTGCGCGGGAGATTCAGGACCCTCAGGACCACTGACCCAACCCCCGTCCTGCCCGGTAGAGTGACCGGGCCGACCGGGGTGGGCTCTGGGTACGCTCCCGCTCCGCGCCGTTGATCTGACACCATTCTTCCTATGGCCCTGGATTCAAACAGGGCCACGGAGAATCTCACCCGGTTGGCGGGTGAGGACGCCAGGAGACCGATGGGACCGCGGAGTGCGGGGCAACGACAGCTACCGGGCTGACGACCACCTCTCTCAGCTCGAAGCCGAGATGGACCGGCTTCGTACCGAGCGGGGCAAAGCGGTCGACCACGCCGACGACCTCGGATACCAGGTCGAGGTGCTGCGCGCCAAACTGCACGAGGCGCGGCGCATGCTGGCGTCCCGTCCTGCCTACGACAACATCGGGCACCAGGCAGACCAGCTGCTGCGCAACGCGCAGATCCAGGCCGACCAGCTGCGCGCCGACGCCGAGCGCGAACTGCGCGAGGCCAGGGCCCAGACCCAGCGGCTGCTCCAGGAGCAGGCCGAGCACCAGTCGCGCTTCGAGGCCGAGTGGCACGCCGAGGCCATCGCCAGGCGCCGCCAGCTGGACGAGGAGCTCGCCGACCGCAGGGCCAACGTCGAGACCCATGTCAACGAGAACGTGGCGTGGGCCGAGCAGCTGCGGGCCCGCAGCGAATCGCAGGCCCGCCGGCTGCTGGACGAGACCAGGGCCGAGTCGGACGCGGCGCTTGCCGCGGCACGGGCCGAGGCCACCCGGGTGGCGGAGCAGACCAGGGAGCGGCTGACCGCCGACGCCCAGACGGCGCGCACCGAGGCCGAGCAGCTGCTGCGCAGGGCCCGCGCGGACGCCGAGCGGCTGCTGGCCGCCGCCTCCGCGCAGGCCCAGGAGGCGACCACAGAGGCCGAGCAGCTGCGGACGTCGACCCGCAGCGAGTCCGACGACGCCAGGACCCGGGCCGCAGAGCTGTCCCGGGTGGCCGAGGAGCGGCTGCGGGAGGCCGACGAGACGCTGCGCACCGCCACCGCGGAGGCCGAGCGGCTGCGCGAGGAGGCCACCGCGGGCGCCGCCAAGCGGCTGGCCGCCACCGAGACCGAGAACGAGCAGCGCACCCGTACGGCCAGGGCCGAGATCGCCCGGATGGTCAACGAGGCGACCAGGGAGGCGGAGGCCGCCAAGGCCGAGGCCGAGCAGACCGTCGCCGACGCGAGGGCCGAGGCGGAGCGGATCCGCACCGACGCGCAGGAGGCGGCCAGGGCCGCCGCCGCCGAGGACGCCGCGGCCCAGCTGGCGCAGGCCGCCCGCTCGGCCGAGGAGATCCTGACCAAGGCCTCGGAGGACGCCCGCTCCACCACCAAGGGGGCGAGCGAGGAGGCCGAGCGGATCCGCGGCGAGGCGGAGGCCGAGGCCGAGCGGCTGCGCAGCGAGGCCGAGGCCTCGGCGCAGGAGCTGCGCGGGGCCGCGCAGGACGACACCGAGGAGTACCGGGCCAGGACGGTCGAGCTCCAGGAGGAGGCCAGGCGGCTGCGCGGCGAGGCCGAGCAGCTGCGGGCCGACGCGGTGGCCGAGGGCGAGCGCATCCGCGGCGAGGCCCGCCGCGAGGCGGTGCAGCAGATCGAGGAGGCCGCGAGCCGGGCCGAGGAGCTGCTGGCCAAGGCCAAGGCCGACGGTGACGAGCAGCGGCAGAGCGCGTCCGCCGAGTCCGAGCGGATGCGGGCCGAGTCCCTGGAGCGGGCCTCGGCGCTGAACACGAAGGCCGAGGAGGCGCTGCGCGCCGCCCGCGCCGAGGCCGACGAGCTGCGGGCCGAGGCCGAGCGGCAGGGCGCGGCCGTCACGGAGGCCGCCGAGCAGGCGGCCGCAGGGCAGCGGGCCGAGGCCGGCACGATCGTGGCCCGGATGCGCGAGGAGGCCGAGGTCGACCTGGCCCGGCTGCGCGAGGAGGCCGAGACCCGGGTCGCCACCGCGGAGCAGGGCCTGCGGGACGCGACCGCGGAGGCGGACCGGATCCGCGCGGAGGCGGCCGAGGAGGCCGAGCGGCTGCGCCAGGAGACCGCCGAGCGGGTGCGTACCCTGCACGAGCAGGCCGAGGCCGAGGCCGTACGGCTGCGGGACGAGGCGGCCGCCGACGCGGCGCAGACCCGCGCCGAGGGCGAGAACATCGCGCTGCGCGTGCAGGCCGAGGCGGCGGCGGAGGCCGAGCAGCGCAGGACCGAGGCGCAGGAGACCGCCGACCGGGTGCGCGCCGAGGCCTCGGCCGCGGCGGAACGCCTCGGGGTGGAGGCGGCCGAGGCACTGGCCGCCGCCCAGGAGGAGGCGGCCAGGCGGCTCAGGGCTGCGGAGGAGCAGCTGGCCACCGCGCGCGGCGAGGCCGAGCAGGAGCGGGCGCAGGCCCGCAGGGAGAGCGAGGAGCTGCTGGCGGCGGCCCGCAAGCGGGTCGAGGACGCGGCGGCGGAGGCCGACCGGCTGGCGGCGGAGGCCGAGCAGCGGGCCGGCGAGCTGGTGGCGGCGGCCGAGGCGACCGCGCAGCAGGTGCGGGACTCGGTCGCGCACCTGCACCATGAGGCGGAGCAGGAGATCGCCGGGCTGCGGTCCGCGGCCGAGCACGCCGCCGAGCGGGTGCGCGCCGAGGCGCAGGGCGAGGCGGACCGGCTGCACTCGGACGCCAACTCCGAGCGCGAGCGCGCCGGGGCGGACGCGGCGCGGATGCGCAGCGAGGCACAGGAGGAGTCGGAGGCC
The DNA here is from genome assembly GCF_043197715.1 of Streptomyces sp. NPDC049040. Classification (NCBI taxonomy): domain Bacteria; kingdom Bacillati; phylum Actinomycetota; class Actinomycetes; order Kitasatosporales; family Streptomycetaceae; genus Streptomyces; species Streptomyces sp. NPDC049040. The sequence goes on along the minus strand of NZ_JBICTO010000022.1, from coordinate 57,581 downwards.
GCCAGGTCGCTGGCCGACCGCACGGTCAACGAGGCGATCGAGGAGGCGGACCGGCTGCGGTCGGAGGCCCGCGACGACGCCAACCGGATGCGTACGGACGCCGCGAACCAGGCCGACCAGCTGGTCGGCAAGGCCCGCGAGGAAGCGGACCGGCTCGGCACCATGGCCAGGGACACCCTGGCGGGCGCGGAGCGGGAGGCCGAGGAGTCCCGCGCCGCCTCGCAGCGGGTGCTCGACGAGGCCAGGGAGGCGGCCAACAAGCGCCGCAGCGAGGCCGCGGAGCAGGCCGACGAGCTGGTCGGCAAGGCGCAGGCCGAGGCCCGCAGGCTCGCGGCGGCCGCGGAGGACAGCGCGGACACGATGATCGCGGCGGCCAGGGCCGAGGCGGAGCGCCTGGTCACCGAGGGCACCGCGGAGGGCAACGGCCATGTGGAGCGGGCCCGTACGGACGCCGACACGCTGCTCGGCGAGGCCCGCAGGGACGCCACCACGATCAGGGAGCGCACCGACGAGCTGCGCCGCCGGGTGGAGTCCGAGGTGGAGGCGCTGCACGACAGGTCCCGCAAGGAGGCCGCGGAGGCGATGCGGGTCGTCGGCGAGCGGGTCGACAAGCTGGTGGCCGCGGCGACCGAGCAGTTGCGCGAGGCCGAGCAGAAGGCCGCCGAGATCAAGTCGACCGCCACCTCGGAGGCGAGCAAGGTCCGTATCGCCGCGGTCAAGAAGGTCGAGGGCCTGCTCAAGGAGGCCGAGCAGAACAAGACCGAGGCCGAGCGGGAGGCGGAGCGGGTCAAGGGGGAGGCGCGCGCGGAGGCCGAGCGCATCGTGACCGAGGGCCGGCGCGAGTTGGACACCCTGGTCCGCAGGCGCGAGGACATCAATGCGGAGATCGGCCGCGTCCAGGACGTGCTGGAGGCGCTGGAGTCGTTCGAAGCACCGGGTGGCGCGGCGAAATCCGCGAAGAGTACGGTCTCCGCGGGAGCGGCCGCCGGTTCCGCCCGGACAGGTGGCAAGCGCAACGACGATGCTCCACTCGATTGAGCGGACATTCTCCATGCCGAATGCGCAATGGCTCGGTGACACGCCGCTGAGCCCCCTAGGATTCCCTCTATCACCTCACCGGTCTGAATCATCGACAGGAACCCCATGAGCGACACTTCCTCCCCTTTCGGCTTCGAGTTGGTGCGTCGCGGATACGACCGCGGACAGGTGGACGACCGCATCACCAAGCTCGTCGCCGACCGTGACAGTGCCCTGACGCGCATCACCGCGCTGGAGAAGCGCATCGAGGAACTGCACCTCGAAACCCAGAACGCCGCTGCTCAGGTCAACGACTCCGAGCCGTCCTACGCCGGTCTCGGCGCCCGGGTGGAGAAGATCCTCCGGCTGGCCGAGGAAGAGGCCAAGGACCTGCGCGAGGAGGCCCGCCGCGCCGCCGAGCAGCACCGCGAGCTGGCGGAGTCCTCCGCGTCGCAGGTGCGCAACGACGCTGAGGCCTTCGCGTCCGACCGCAAGGCCAAGGCCGAGGACGAGGGCGCCCGGATCGTCGACAAGGCGAAGGGCGACGCGACGCAGCTGCGCAGCGACGCCCAGAAGGACGCCCAGGCCAAGCGCGAGGAGGCGGACGCGCTCTTCGAGGAGACCCGCGCCAAGGCCGCCCAGGCCGCCGCGGACTTCGAGACCAACCTGGCCAAGCGCCGCGAGCAGTCCGAGCGCGACCTGGCGTCGCGTCAGGCGAAGGCGGAGAAGCGCCTGGCGGAGATCGAGCACCGCGCCGAGCAGCTGCGCCTCGAGGCGGAGAAGCTGCGTACGGACGCGGAGCGCCGGGCCCGTCAGACGGTCGAGACCGCGCAGCGCCAGTCCGAGGACATCGTCGCGGACGCGAACGCGAAGGCCGACCGGATCCGCAGCGAATCCGAGCGCGAGCTGGCGGCGCTCACCAACCGCCGCGACAGCATCAACGCCCAGCTGACCAACGTCCGCGAGATGCTGGCCACGCTCACCGGTGCGGCCGTCGCCGCGGCCGGCTCCCCCGACGACGAGCCGATCTCGCGGGGCGTCCCGGCCCAGCAGTCCCGCTGACCCCGGAGCGGGCCGGCCGCACCACGGCAGGCCCGTGCTCCCCGGCTGTCCCGCCGGCCCCGGCAGTACGGGGACGGCGCGCTGTTCGACCGGATTTCGCGGACCCCTCACACGCTTGCGTGCGGGGGGTCCGCCGTGTCTTGCTAGCCTCGCCCCCATGATTGAGTTGCAGGGGCTCACCAAGCGGTACGGGGACAAGACCGCAGTCGACCATCTGACCTTCACCGTGCGCCCCGGCGTGGTGACCGGCTTCCTCGGGCCGAACGGCGCGGGCAAGTCCACCACGATGCGGATGCTGCTCGGCCTGGACTCGCCCACCAGCGGTGACGTCCGTATCGACGGCAAGCACTACGCACAGCTCAGCGAACCGCTCAAGCACATCGGCGCGCTGCTGGACGCGAAGTCGATCCACGGCGGGCGCACCGCGTACAACCATCTGCTGTGCATCGCGCAGTCCAACCGCATCCCGACCCACCGGGTGGGCGAGGTGCTGGAGACGGTGGGGCTCACCGCGGTGGCGCGCAAGCGCTCCAAGGGCTTCTCGCTGGGCATGGGCCAGCGGCTCGGCATCGCGGCGGCGCTGCTGGGCGACCCGGAGATCCTGATGTTCGACGAGCCGGTCAACGGGCTCGACCCGGAGGGCATCCACTGGATCCGCAACCTCATGAAGGGCCTGGCGGCGCAGGGCCGCACGGTCTTCGTATCCAGCCACCTGATGAGCGAGATGGCGCTGACCGCGGAGCACCTGATCGTGATCGGCCGCGGCCGGCTGATGGCCGACACCTCGATGGCGGACTTCATCGAGCGCAACTCGCGCTCCTACGTGCGGGTGCGCACCCCGCAGCCCGAGCGGTTCAAGGACGTGCTGACCGCCGCGGGCCACACCGTGGTGACGACCGGCGACGGGGCCTTCGAGATCACCGGCACCGACGCGGCCGACCTCGGTGAACTCGCCGCACAGCACCAGTTGGTGCTGCACGAACTGAGCCCGCAGCGGGCGTCGTTGGAGGAAGCGTTCATGCAGCTGACCGCCGAGTCGGTCGAATACCACGCGCACGGCGCGGTGACACCGGGCGCTTCCGTGCCGGTGCCTGCCGCTCCCGGACAGCAGCAGTGGCAGCACGGGCAGCAGGGACAGCAGGCCGCGGCGCCACCGCCGCCCCAGCAGCCCCAGCCGGGCGCTCAGCCGCCCGCGCAGCCCGGTCAGCCGCCGCAGTCCGGCGGGCAGCAGTGGGGCGCCCAGTGGCGCAACCCCGGCTCGGGAAAGGGTCGCTGACATGGCTGCGCCTTCCGCCGTCCTCCAATCGGAGTGGACGAAGATCAGGTCGGTCCGCTCCACCATCTGGACGCTGGCCCTTGCCTTCATCGTGACCGTGGCCCTCGGCGCGGTCATCTGCCTCGTGTTCAACAACACCTGGAACTCGCTGTCGTCCGAGGACCAGGCGACCTTCGACCCGACAGCGACCAGCTTCTTCGGCATGACGCTCGGCCAGCTCGCGCTGATCGTCTTCGGCGTGCTGGTCATCTCCAGCGAGTACAGCACCGGGATGATCCGCACCTCGCTCGCCGCGGTACCGCAGCGCGGCGCCTTCTACACCAGCAAGGTCGCGGTGGCCGGCGCGCTGGCGCTGGTGGTCGGGATGGCGACCAGCTTCATCGTCTTCTTCCTCGGCCAGTCGCTGCTGGGCTCGCACAAGGCGCAGATCGGCGACCCGGGCGTGCTGCGCGCGGTCGTCGGCGCCGGCCTCTACATGACGCTGCTGGTGCTGCTGTGTGTGGGCGCCGCGGCGATGCTGCGCAGCCCGATGCTGGGCCTCGGCATCCTGATGCCGTTCTTCTTCCTGGTCTCGCCGATCCTGTCGGCGGTGCCGAAGGTGAAGAACGTCGCGCGCTACTTCCCCGACCAGGCCGGCCAGAAGATCATGCAGGTCGTGCCGTCAGGCGACGACCACACGTCGTACGGGCCGTGGGGCGGCCTCGGCATCATGGCGGTGTGGGTCGTGGTGGCCCTGATCGGCGGCTACCTGGTGCTCAGGCAGCGCGACGCCTGAGCCCCCCGCTCAGTACCTGGGCGCGTTACGGGACCGCTGCACCCTGCTGGTGCGGCGGTCCTTGGCGTTCCAGCAGGCCCGGTGCCAGTGCCGGCGGTCGTCGAGCCCGTCGTACTCGCGCCAGGCCACCACGTGGCCGACGCCGGGCGGGATCTCCTGGTCGCAGCCGGGGCAGCGGTAGTGCTTGGTCGACGCGGCGCCGGCGATCGGCCGCACCACCCACTCCTCGCCCTGCCACTCCTCGGTGCCGGCGCCGCCGACGCCCGACTCCTGGCTGCTCTCCACGGGGCGCTGGGCGCCGTGCGGGTGGTTACGTCGCGGCGACACGGTACACCTCGCGCTCTGCTGGCTTCGCGGACGGCATCCAGCGTACGCGTACCGGCTCCGGGTACCCGAACGGGCGGATCCGCCGCAGGACCGGCGAAAATCATGAAAACGCCGCAGAAGGCCGTGCCTTTGGCACGTGCCAGGCGTTGGTCATGGCAAGGAGGGAGTGGGCGATGCGCGTTGGGACGTTCGTACTCGCGGCTCAGTTCCCCGGTCAGGGCCAGGCAGAGCCGCTGCACCGGGCGATATCGACGGCCGAGGCCGCGGAGGCCGCGGGGCTGGACGCGGTCTGGCTGGCCGAGCACCATTTCGTGCCGTACGGGGTGTGCCCGTCGGCCGTGACCCTGGCCGCGCTGCTGCTCGGCAGGACCCGGCGGATCGGCGTCGGCACCGCGGTGAGCGTGCTGCCGACCGCGCACCCGGTGGCGCTCGGCGAGCAGGCGGCGCTGCTGCACCTGGCCTCCGGCGGCCGTTTCACCCTCGGGGTGGGGCGCGGCGGGCCATGGGTGGACCTGGAGGTCTTCGGCGCCGGGGCGGCCGCCTACGAGCACGGCCTGCCCGAGTCGCTCGACCTGCTGCTGCGCTGGCTGCGGGAGCCCTCGGTGGGCGCGCGGGGGCCGCGGTACACCTTCCGCGAGGTGGCGGTGGTGCCGCGGCCCGACGAACTGGAGCCGGCAGGCGAGGGGCCGCCGGTGGTGGTGGCATGCACCTCGCCCGGCACGGTCGGCCTGGCCGCGGAGCGCGGGCTGCCGATGCTGCTCGGCATGCACAGCGGCGACGAGGACAAGGCCGCGATGGTCGCCCTGTGGCGGCGGACCGCGCTGGCGGCAGGGCACTCCCCCGAGGCGGTCGCCGCCGCGGGTCACGTCTCTGCCGGGGTGGCCCAGGTCGCCGACACCCGCGCGGACGCGGTCGAGACCCTGCTCAAGGCGATGCCCGGCTGGCTCCAGCAGGGCCTGGGCGCGCACCGGACGGTCGACGGCAGGCCGCGGGCGATGCGCGACCCGCACGCGTACACCGAGCTGCTCTGCGCGCTGCACCCCGTCGGCCCGCCGCAGCTGTGCGCCGACCGCCTGGCGGCGACCGCGGAACGCACCGGCATCACCCGGTTCGCCCTGCTCGTGGAGGGCTCGGGCGACCTCGACGCGACACTGCACAACGTCGCGCGGCTCGGCGGTGACGTACTCCCGGAACTGGCCTGATCACATGCGCACGGCCCGTCGCGGAAGCACGCCCCGTTGTGTCGCCGGCGTCGGTCGGCCACGGCTTCCCGCGCGTGCGGCACGGGAGACGCGGGCCGGTCAGCAGTCGCGGAACTCCGGTGACTGGTTGAGCACTTGCGACCGCACCGAGGTGAATCGGCCGTAGCTCTCGGCGACCGCCGGGTCGAGCGGGAAGACCGCCACCCGGTGGCAGTTCTGGAAGGCCAACCGCACTCCGAAGTGCCGTTGCAGTGCCCCGCGTATCGCATCGCTCGCCAGCGCGCGGAGCAGCTGGCCGCGTTCCTTCTCGCTCGGCGGCGGCACCTGGTTGTCCGCGAAATTCCCCCCATCGACCTTGAGTTGTGCCACCAATGAGCTGATCAGCTCCCACGCGTAGGGGAGGGACGTCCTGACGCAGTCGACGAATTCCTGCTCGTCGACCTCGCCTCGCTCGGCCTGTTCGAGGAGGGCCGGAGAGACGTCGAGCGACATGGGTACTCCTCTCGGTGACCCCGTGGACGCACGGGGTCGCACGGACGGGATCCGGAGCCCGCAGCCGCGTCTCCCGCGCGTCGGACCTCCGGCCTTCAACCGTAGGGTTGTAATGCTGCGCGCACCAGGAGGTAGCACGCACAACCGGCCATTTTTCGACGCCGGGCCGTAGTCGGCCGAACTCGTACGGTCCCGGCGGCCCCGGGCCCGGATCGCGGAGCGCCCTGGGCGTCCAGTAGCGTGACTCCCCATGCGCCTCGTGATCGCCCGCTGCTCCGTCGACTACGCGGGCCGGCTGTCCGCCCACCTCCCGTCCGCCACCCGGCTGCTGCTGATCAAGGCCGACGGCAGCCTGTCGGTGCACGCCGACGACCGTGCCTACAAACCGCTCAACTGGATGTCCCCGCCGTGCACCCTCAAGGAGGGCGAGGACGGCGTCTGGACGGTCGTCAACAAGGGGGGCGAGCAGTTGATCATCACGATAGAGGAGGTCCTGCACGACTCCTCGCACGAGCTCGGCGTGGACCCGGGCCTGATCAAGGACGGTGTCGAGGCGCATCTCCAGGAACTCCTCGCCGACCGGATGGAAGTGCTGGGCGACGGCTGGACCCTGATCCGCCGCGAGTACCCGACGGCGATCGGCCCGGTGGACATCCTGTGCCGCGACGCCGCCGGCCGCACGGTCGCCATCGAGCTCAAGCGGCGCGGCGACATCGACGGCGTGGAGCAGCTGACCCGCTACCTCGAACTCCTCAACCGCGACCCGCACCTGGCGCCGGTCAAGGGCGTCTTCGCGGCGCAGGAGATCAAGCCGCAGGCCCGCGTGCTCGCCACCGACCGCGGCATCGACTGCGTGGTGCTCGACTACGACGCGATGCGCGGCATCGAGGACGACAAACTCCGGCTGTTCTGACGCCCGCATATCCACCGGCCCCGCAGGCCCGCTGAACCGGTATTGCCCGCGCGCACTCCGATTCACCGCCGGCGGGGCCGTGTCATGCCCCTCGCGCAGGTCAGCGCCAACAAAAGTGCGCCCACCCGGCCGGCGGGGGAATCGTCGCGCACCACGGCCGGTGAATTCGGGCCGCCGCCGAATCCGCGGAGCCACCGCTTTCCCCTGCCACCGCGCCGGAATTCCCCGCGCCCGGGCCGGACCGCCCCCGGAGGTCCCGCGGCTGGTCCGGGGCCGGTCCGCGGCTGGTCCCGCTCTCGGCGAGTGGTGACTGCAAGATCCGGGGAGATTTTCGAAACTTTCGATGCTCTTGACCTCGCAACGGGAGCCTGGATCGCGCTCTAGTCGATCCCTGAGGAAGTCCGATGGTCAACTAGGCCCGCTGACCTGCAACAACCCCTTCTCACAGGACTGTTGACCGATGCGACGCTTTCGGGATTCTCGCCGAAAGTGTTGACAGTGCGTCTGGCCGGTTCAACACTGTCGCCGTCGACAGAGCACAACGCCCCGCCGGCCACGGGGCCGTGTCAGGACGCCGGGCTGCCCCGCCAGCCCTCAATGAGGAGGACCCACGCACATGACCAATCCCCCCGCCCCGCCGGAGAGCCGCAGAGGCGGTCGCTTCCGGGTGCTCAACCGGTTCCGGCTGCTCATCAGCAGCATCGTCACCATTGCCCTGGTCGGCGTGGCCGCCCTGGTCATGCCCGGCACCGCCAACGCCGACACGACCGTCAACTCGAACAGCACCGGCACCAACAACGGGTACTTCTACTCGTTCTGGAGCCAGAACAGCGGCCAGGCCTCCATGACCATGGGCTCCGGCGGCCAGTACAGCACCCAGTGGAACAACGTCGAGAACTTCGTCGCCGGCAAGGGTTGGAACCCGGGCAACACCGGGGCCGTGACCTACTCGGGCTCGTGGAACTGCAGCGGCAACTGCTACCTGTCGCTGTACGGCTGGACCACGAACCCGCTCATCGAGTACTACATCGTCGAGAACTACGGCAACTACAACCCCAGCAGCGGCGCCACCCGGCTGGGCTCGGTGAACAGTGACGGCAGCACGTACGACCTGTACCGCACGCAGCGCGTCAACCAGCCCTCCATCCAGGGCACCGCGACGTTCTACCAGTACTGGGCCGTCCGCCAGGCCAAGCGCACCGGCGGCACCATCACCGTGTCCAACATGTTCAACGCGTGGTCCCAGGCGGGCCTGAACCTCGGCACCCCGAACTACGAGATCCTCGCCACCGAGGGCTACCACTCCTCCGGCAGCTCCAACATCACCGTCGGCAGCGGCGGCAGTGGCGGGACCAATGGCGGCACCACCAACGGCGGCACGACCAACGGCGGCACCACGAACGGCGGCACCACGAACGGCGGCACCACCGGCGGTGGCGGCGGCAGTTGCACCGCGAACGTGACCGCGGGCGACCAGTGGAGCGACCGCTACAACCTCAACGTCTCGGTCTCCGGCTCCAGCAACTGGACCGTGACGGTGAACCTCCCCTCGCCCGAGGTGGTCATGTCGACCTGGAACATCAGCGCCAGCTACCCGAGCCAATACCAGCTGGTCGCCAAATCCAACGGCAGCGGCAACAACTGGGGGCTGACGATACAGAAGAACGGCCGCACGACCTGGCCATCCTTCTCCTGCCAGGCGAACTGACCCAGCGCACGACCCGCACCACCGGCGCGGCGGTTCCGGCCGCCGCGCCGCGATCCTCCGCCGACCCGGCGCCCTACGGCGCCGTGGTCGGCGTCCCGCTGTCCGCAGTGGCCGGGCTCCCCGCGTCGGTCGGCGCGCCCGCGGACCCGCTACCGGCCGGCGGCGGGACGGACTGCGACTGCGGACTGGTCGACGGCGAGGTGGACGTCGTCGGAGATGTGGTGGGCGAGGTCGTCGGCGGTGTGGTGGGCGGCGTCGTCGGCGGCCTGGTGGTACCGCCACCGCCCGTGGTGCCTCCGTTGGTGCCGCCACCGCCAGTGGAGGAACCGCCGGACGACGAACCACCGGACGAGGACGAACCGCCGGACGATGAGCCGCCGCCGGTCGAGTGGTGCGGCGGGCCCGAGGTCGGCGGCGGGGCGGACGTACCGCCTTGGGCACCGCCCTGGGTGCCGCCCTGGGTGCCGCTCGTCGGGGTGGTCGACGCGCTCGCCGTCGTCGTCGCGGAGGGCGGCTGCGTGGTGGGGGCGGTCCCCGTCGGCGAGGTCGTCTCGGGGGCGGTCGTGGACGAGTCGTCCGGGGCGTCCTGCTGGGCCGACTCCAGCGGCTTGACCTGGTTCTTCTGGTCGGGGTTGTCGCCGGCCCCCGACGTCGCGCCCAGGGTGACGATCGTGCCGAGGACCGCGGCGAGCAGCACACCGGTGCCGGCCGCGACCAGGTTGCGGCGGGTACCGATGATGGCGAGCCGCTTGGGTCCCGGCGAGGACGCCGCGTGCGCCGCGGGCCGGTGCTGGATGACGGCCAGCGGCGGCGGCGCCGAAGCGGCCGGGTCGTCCTCCGCGGCGGCCGGCGGGAGTTCGAGGGGCGCGGCCGGGACGAGGTCGTCGACCAGGGCGAGGGTGCGGCGGCCGACCACGGTGCCCTGGCGGTCGGCGAGTGCGCCCCGCAGCGCGATGGACGCCTCCAGCTCGGCCCGTGCGCGGTCCAGTGTGCCGTTGCACAGCGCCAGCACACCCAACTCGTGGTGGAAGTAGGCCTCTTCGGCGACCTCGCCGGACAGCCGCGCGGCCTCCTGGCCGATCCGCAGCGCGCGTTCCCACGCGCCCCAGTGCAGGGCGGCGGCGAAGACGGGGGCCACGGTGCGGGCCAGCAGGACCGCGGCGGTGGGGTTGCCGTTGTCGCGGCAGGCGGTCATCGCGGCGATGATCGCCTCGGACTCGGTGGCGGCGCGGGCCGGGGTGACCGAGGGGTGCCCGGTCCACCAGGCGTAGTGCAGGGCGGCGGTGTGCGCCTGGACCTCGCTCAGCTCGCCCTCGGCGGTGAACGCGGCCGCGAGCTGCGGGGTGACACCGGCGGCGAGCCGGTAGTGCGCGGCGACCGGGACGGCCAGGCCGACGGCGGTCATCTCGCCGAGTGCGGCGTCCCCGTGGGTGTCGCCGACGAGGGCGGGCAGGTGCGAGGGGTGCGGGCATTCGCCGTCGAGGGCGACCGCGAAGGCGAGGGCCTCGCGTGCGGACTCGCTCAGCCGGGAGGCGAGCAGGTCGGCGGGGGCGGCGCTCTCCGCGAGCGACGGCAGCGGCACGTCGGCGGTGGGCACCCGGGCGGGCAGCGGTGTGACCGGGGGTATCTCCAGCGGCGCCGCGGGGTCGGGCTCCACGGGGGCGTCGAAGCCGGTCAGGTCGGGTATCAGGTCCTGCACGGGCGCGGGCGGACCGGCCGCGGGGGTGCTGCCGTTCTCCCACACCGAGTCGTCCCAGTCCGGCTCCGGCGGGAAGCGCAGCGCGTCCCGCTGCCGCAGCAGGGCGCCGGCCTGGACGAAGCGCAGCGGCAGCCCCTCGGACTCGAACCACAGGTCGGCCGCCCAGGCGGTCTCGTCCTCTTCGAGGGTGCGTCCCGCGGCGAGCGTGAGCAGGTCGACGCAGGCGACCCGGGTGAGCCCGGAGAGGAAGACCTCCTCGACCATCGACTCGGCGGGCGGCGCGGCCACGTCGGGGGTCGCGGACATCAGGAAGGCGCACTCGGGGGCGACGGCGAGCAGTTCCTCCACCGCGGCCCCGCCGAATTCGAGGTCGTCCACGACGACGACGGCACCGGTCTCGCGCAGCAGCGCGGGCAGTTCGGCGCGGCTCGGGCGGTAGTCGTCGCCGGAGTAGACGGTGCTGTAGAGGGCGTGCAGGACGTCGCCGGCGGTGCGCCGGTAGCCGGACAGCCACAGCACCCCGTCGGGCGCGAGGTCGGCGCAGGCGTTGGCGACCGACTCCAGCAGGGCGGTTCGGCCGGCGCCCGAGGGCCCCGTGACGCGTACGGACCGGCCGCGGGCCAGCAGCCGGATCAGCCGCTCGCGCTCCTCGTCCCGTTCCAGCAGCGGGAGTTCGGGCGCGGGCGGGCCGGGCGGCGGGGTCGAGCGGTTGGCGGCGAGGTGGGCGTCGCGCTCCTCGCGGGTGCGGGCCACCGGTGTCCTGCGCTCGTCCGGCGGGCACACGCTGACCTCGGTGCCGTCGACCGGGTTGACGGTGAGGAGGAAGTCGGGCGTGACGATCCGTCGAACCCGGGCGTTGCCGCCGCTCGGCGTGCCGGTGCCCGCGGTCAGCTCCAGCGGCTCGCGGGCCGGGCGTACCGCCTTGGGCAGCGGGGCGGCGGCGTCGAAGAGCGAGGGCTCGACCGGGCGGAGCCCGTCGAAGGCGGTGGGGTCGGCGGCCGCGTCGAAGCCGCCGTCGAGCGGTGCGTCGAAGTAGGGGTCGGGCGCGGGCGGCTCGTAGGGCACGAGGGCGCCGCGGTCGGTTCCGCCGCTGCCGCCGCTCCTGACACCGAACGCGTCGAACGGCTCGTCCTGCCCTGGGTGCTCGCCGGGCTCGCCGATGTGCTGGTCCATGTCCTACGCCCCCATGAGCGTCACGTCAGGGGCGCCGCCGGGCCGCCGTCCGTACGCGGCCGGCCCGATTCCCCTGGTCCGGCGTACGGGGTGGCACGCCTGCGGGCAATCCGAGTCCAAACTGTAAGGGCTCGAACGCTATCAATGAAGCGCAGGGGTGCCCGGCAGCCCTTACGTCACCTTTCGGCCTCGATCGCGAGGATCCGGTGCAGCCGAGTCGCCACCAGCAGCCGCTGCATCTGCGGGGGGACGTTGCGCAGCACGAGGCGGCGGTTGGCCCGGCCGGCCCTGCGGTGGGCGCCCATGATCACTCCGAGCCCCGTCGCGTCCCAGGAATCCAGCTCGGTCAGGTCGAGTACGAGATCGCCGCGGCCCGAGTCGACCGCGGTGTGCAGGGCCGTACGGGCGTCCGCCGCGCTCCGGACGTCGAGGCGGCCCCCGACGACCAGCTCGGCATGGTCGCCCCTGATGTGCATAGTCGCTCCCGAAGAATTGCGGCACCCGTCCGTATGTCTTCACACAACTGACGGTCCGTCGCAAAGAGAAGTTGCCGTCTGTGAGCGAACCGATACCGAATTCACTCCTGTGAGTGACGTTGCTTAGTACGGGTAGAACCCCTGACCGCTCTTACGGCCCAGGTCTCCGGCGTCCACCATCCGCCGCATGATCTCCGGCGGGGCGAACTTCTCGTCCTGCGATTCCGCGTAGATGTTTCCGGTGGCGTGCAGCAGGATGTCGACGCCGGTGAGGTCGGCGGTGGCCAGCGGGCCCATCGCGTGGCCGAAGCCCAGCTTGCAGGCGGTGTCGATGTCCTCGGCCGAGGCGACGCCCGACTCGTAGAGCTTGACGGCCTCGACGACCAGCGCCGAGATCAGCCGGGTGGTGACGAAGCCGGCCACGTCGCGGTTGACGACGACGCAGGTCTTGCCGACGCTCTCGGCGAAGTCCCGGGCGCGGGCCAACGTGTCGTCACTGGTCTTGTAGCCGCGCACCAGTTCGCACAGCTGCATCATCGGCACCGGCGAGAAGAAGTGGGTGCCGACGACACGCTCGGGGTGCTCGGTCACCGCAGCGATCTTCGTGATCGGGATGGCCGAGGTGTTGGAGGCCAGGACGGTGCCGGGCGCGGTGATCCGGTCGAGGGCGCGGAAGATCTCCTGCTTGACCTCGATCCGCTCGAAGACCGCCTCCACGACCAGGTCGGCGTCGGCGACCTCCTCCAGGTCGGTGGTGGTGGAGATCCTGGCCAACGCCGCTTCAGCGTCGGCCGCTTCGAGCTTCCCCTTGGCGACGAAGCGGTCGTACGACGCCTTGATGCCGTCGGTGCCGCGCGCCAGCGCCTCGTCCGTGACGTCCCGCAGGATCACCTCGTAGCCGGCCTGGGCCGCCACCTGCGCGATGCCGGAGCCCATCAGGCCGGCTCCTACGACGGCGAGCTTCTTCGCCACGGTTCACACCTCTCCGTTGGGGTATCTCGCCGGACCCTAGCGCCGGTTCGTGCCCCGGCGCAGCATGATGTCGGGCGCGTCACCGTGTGTCCTTGGTCGCACGGCACCGCCCGCGCAGGCCCTACGCTCGACGCCATGGTCAACCTCACCCGCATCTACACCCGCACCGGCGACGACGGTACGACCGCGCTCGGCGACATGAGCCGTACCGCCAAGACCGACACCCGGATCGCCGCGTACGCCGACGTCAACGAGGCGAACGCGGTCATCGGCACCGCCCTGGCGCTCGGCGCGCTCGCCGATGACGTGGCCGCCGTCCTGGTCCGCGTGCAGAACGACCTCTTCGACGTCGGCGCCGACCTGGCGACCCCGGTGAAGGCGGACCCGGAGTATCCGCCGCTGCGCGTCGAGCAGACCTACGTGGACCGGCTGGAGGCGGACTGCGACAGCTTCCTCGCGGAGCTGGACAAGCTCCGCAGCTTCATCCTGCCCGGCGGCACCCCGGGCGCCGCGCTGCTGCACCAGGCCTGCACGGTGGTCCGCCGGGCGGAGCGCTCCACCTGGGCAGCGCTCGCCGAGCACGGCGAGGTGATGAACCCGCTGACGGCGACGTATCTCAACCGGCTCTCCGACCTGCTCTTCATCCTGGCCAGGACGGCGAACAAGGAGCGCGGGGACGTGCTGTGGGTGCCGGGCGAGAACCGCTGAACGGTTTGCGCCCAGGGGTGAGGACCGCTCAGGCCACGTTGACGCGCTGGCCGGGCGGTGCCGCCTCCAGCCAGGCGAGGAAACCGGTGAGGGCGTCGTCGCTCATCGCCAGTTCGAGCCGCAGGCCGCGGTGCTCGCAGGTCAGCACGACCGCGTCGGACAGCAGCGCCAGCTCCTCCGAACCGCGCGGCTCCCGGCGGCCCTCGACCTCGATCGAAGGGCGCTCCAGCACCCGGCGGGGCCTGGGCGCGTAGGAGAAGACCCGGAACCACTCCACGCGGTCGCCGTTGTAGCGGGCCACCCCGTAGACCCAGCCCTTGCCGGTGGGCTCGGCGTCCTCGGGCAGTGCCACCCGCAGGCTGCAGTCGAAAGTGCCGCCCGGGCGCTGGATCAGCCGGCGGCGCAGGCCGAGGATGAAGAGCGCGAGCAGAACCGCGCCGACGACCGCGCCGACCAGTTCCACCGAGAGGATCACGTCCACCGATCTCCTCTCCTGGGACTGGTTGCCGCCCGTGCCGCGCGCCCTGTGTGTGCTGCCCTTGCTGTGCCGGAGCCGCGGACCGCCCCTGAGGGCAGCCCGCGGCGCCTTTGTCCTGCTCCCGCGGTGGCGCCGCCAGGGGCGCTCCGCCGGTGGTGGTTCAGTGCGCGCCCGCCGCGGCGGCCAGCCGGACCTCGGCGCGGCGCTCGGCCGCCGCGTCGGCCTCGGACTTGGAGCGCTCGAGCGCCCGCTCGGCCCGTGCGACGTCGATCTCCTCGGCGAGCTCGGCGATCTCGGCGAGGATCGAGAGCTTGTTGTCCGCGAAGGACAGGAAGCCGCCGTGGACGGCGACCACCACGGTGCCGCCGTCGGCGGTACGGACCGTCACGGGGCCTGACTGGAGAACTCCGAGCACCGGCTCGTGCGACGGCATGATGCCGATGTCACCGGACATGGTACGGGCGATGACCATGGCGGCCTCCCCGGACCAGATGCTGCGGTCCGCGGCCACCACCTCGACGTGAATATCGGCCAAGACGGCTCCTCGGGTCGGCACCCACCGGGTGAGGGGGGTGCGTAGGACAAAGAATAAGGGCTGCGAGAGGGGGGCAGAGACCGTCTGCCCCCCTCACGCCACGGCTCGGGGTCAGCTGACGCCGAGCTTGGCGGCGTTCGCCTTGAGGTCGTCCAGGCCACCGCACATGAAGAAGGCCTGCTCCGGGAAGTGGTCGTACTCGCCGTCGGCGATCGCGTTGAACGCCGCGACCGACTCGTCGAGCGACACGTCGGAACCGTCCACACCGGTGAACTGCTTGGCCGCGTGGGTGTTCTGCGACAGGAAGCGCTCGATGCGGCGGGCGCGGAAGACGGTGAGCTTGTCCTCCTCGCCCAGCTCGTCGATGCCGAGGATGGAGATGATGTCCTGGAGGTCCTTGTACTTCTGCAGGATCCCCTTGACGCGCATGGCGCACTCGTAGTGGTCCTGCGCGATGTAGCGCGGGTCCAGGATGCGGGACGTGGAGTCCAGCGGGTCCACCGCGGGGTAGATGCCCTTCTCCGAGATCGGCCGCGAGAGCACGGTCGTCGCGTCGAGGTGGGCGAAGGTGGTGGCCGGAGCCGGGTCGGTCAGGTCGTCCGCGGGGACGTAGATCGCCTGCATCGAGGTGATCGAGTGACCGCGGGTCGAGGTGATCCGCTCCTGCAGCTGGCCCATCTCGTCGGCCAGGTTCGGCTGGTAACCCACCGCGGACGGCATACGGCCGAGCAGCGTGGAGACCTCGGAACCCGCCTGGGTGAACCGGAAGATGTTGTCGATGAAGAACAGCACGTCCTGGTTCTGCACATCGCGGAAGTACTCCGCCATGGTCAGGCCGGCCAGCGCGACACGCAGCCGGGTGCCCGGCGGCTCGTCCATCTGGCCGAAGACCAGCGCGGTCTGCGGGAGCACGCCGGACTCGGCCATCTCCGCGATGAGGTCGTTGCCCTCACGGGTGCGCTCGCCGACGCCGGCGAAGACGGAAACGCCCTCGTGCAGCTTCGCCACACGCATGATCATTTCCTGGATGAGCACGGTCTTGCCGACGCCCGCGCCGCCGAACAGGCCGATCTTGCCGCCCTTGACGTACGGGGTCAGCAGGTCGACGACCTTCAGGCCGGTCTCGAACATCTCGGTCTTGGACTCGAGCTGGTCGAAGGCCGGGGCCTTGCGGTGGATCGGCCAGCGCTCGGTGACCTCGGACTCGGCCTCCGGCTCGTTCAGGATCGCGCCGAGGGTGTTGAACACGCGGCCCTTGGTGACGTCGCCGACGGGCACGGTGATGCCGTTGCCGGTGTCGGTGACCGGGGACTGGCGGACCAGGCCGTCGGTGGGCTGCATGGAGATGGCGCGGACCAGGCCGTCGCCGAGGTGCTGCGCGACCTCGAGGGTCAGCGTCTTGGTCTCGCCGGCCTGGGTCGGGTCGGCGACGTCGACGTGCAGCGCGTTGTAGATCTCCGGCATGGCGTCGACGGGGAACTCCACGTCGACGACCGGGCCGATGACCCGCGCCACCCGGCCGGTGGCGGTGGTTTCAACAGTGGTGGTCATAGTGGTCAGTCACTCCCCGCGTTCGCGTCGGCCAGGGCGCTGGCACCGCCGACGATCTCGCTGATTTCCTGGGTGATGTCGGCCTGTCGGGCCGCGTTGGCAAGCCGCGTGAGCGACTTGATCAGATCTTCCGCGTTGTCGGTGGCCGACTTCATCGCCCGGCGGCGGGCCGCGTGCTCGGAGGCAGCGGCCTGCAGCATGGCGTTGTAGATGCGGCTCTCGACGTACCGCGGCAGCAGCGCGTCCAGCACGCCTTCCGCGGACGGCTCGAACTCGTACAGCGGCTTGGCCTGGGGCTGCTTGGAGAGCTCCCCCTCGCCGCCTGCCGCCTTGTCCGAGATCGCCAGCGGCAGCAGCCGCCGGTCGACCGGGCTCTGGGTCATCATCGACACGAATTCGGTGAAGACGATGTGCAGCTCGTCCACCCCGCCCTCGGCCGTGTCCGCCAGCACCGACTCGATCAGCGGTGTCGCGACCGCCTTGGCGTCGGCATACGACGGGCTGTCCGAGAAGCCGGTCCAGGACTGCGCGACCTTGCGCTCGCGGAAGCCGAAGTAGGCCAGGCCCTTGCGGCCGACGATGTAGCTGTCGACCTCCTTGCCCTCCGCGCGCAGCCGCTCGGTGAGCCGGTCGGCTGCCTTGATCGCGTTGGCCGAGTAGCCGCCGGCCAGGCCGCGGTCGCTCGTGATGAGCAGGACCGCGGCACGGGACGGGTTGTCGGACTCGGTGGTCAGCGGGTGCTTGGTGTTGGAGCCGGTCGCGACCGCCGTGACCGCACGGGTCAGTTCGTCGGCGTACGGGGACGAGGCCGCCACCTGGCGCTGCGCCTTGACGATGCGCGAGGCGGCGATCATCTCCATCGCCTTGGTGATCTTCTTCGTGGCGGAGACGGTCTTGATCCGGCGCTTGTAAACCCGAATCTGTGCGCCCATGCGATCAGCCCTCGACCAGCAGCGCGCCGGAGGACGTCTCGAACTGCTTCTTGAAGGCGCCGACCGCGGAGGTCAGGGCGTCGACCGTGCCCTCCTCCAGCTTGCCGGTCTCGACGATGCCGGTGAGCAGCGACTTGTTCTCACGGTGCAGGTAGTCGAGCAGCTCGCGCTCGAAGCGGCGGACGTCCTCGACGGGTACGTCGTCCAGCTGGCCGGTGGTGCCGGCCCAGATGGAGACGACCTGGTCCTCGATCGCGTACGGCGCGTACTGGCCCTGCTTGAGCAGCTCGACCATGCGCTGGCCGCGCTCGAGCTGCGCCTTGGAGGCCGCGTCCAGGTCGGAACCGAAGGCCGCGAAGGCCTCCAGCTCACGGAACTGGGCGAGGTCCACGCGCAGCCGGCCCGCGACGCTGCGCATCGCGCGCAGCTGGGCGGAGCCGCCGACCCGGGAGACCGAGATGCCGACGTTCAGCGCGGGGCGCTGACCGGCGTTGAACAGGTCGGACTCGAGGAAGCACTGACCGTCGGTGATGGAGATCACGTTGGTCGGGATGAACGCCGACACGTCGTTGGCCTTGGTCTCCACGATCGGCAGACCGGTCATGGAACCGGCGCCGAGGTCGTCGGAGAGCTTGGCGCAGCGCTCCAGCAGGCGGGAGTGCAGGTAGAAGACGTCGCCGGGGTAGGCCTCGCGGCCCGGCGGGCGGCGCAGCAGCAGGGAGACGGCGCGGTAGGCGTCGGCCTGCTTGCTCAGGTCGTCGAAGACGATGAGGACGTGCTTGCCCTGGTACATCCAGTGCTGGCCGATGGCCGAGCCGGTGTAGGGGGCGAGGTACTTGAAGCCGGCCGGGTCGGACGCCGGGGCGGCGACGATGGTCGTGTACTCCAGGGCACCGGCCTCCTCCAGCGCGGCGCGCACGCCGGCGATGGTGGAGCCCTTCTGGCCGATGGCGACGTAGATGCAGCGGACCTGCTTCTTCGGGTCGCCGCTGCGCCAGTTGTCGCGCTGGTTGATGATCGTGTCGATCGCCAGGGCGGACTTGCCGGTCTGGCGGTCGCCGATGATCAGCTGGCGCTGGCCGCGGCCGATGGGGGTCATCGAGTCGACGGCCTTGAGGCCGGTCTGCATCGGCTCGTGCACCGACTTGCGCTGCATGACCGTGGGGGCCTGCAGTTCGAGGGCGCGGCGGCCGTCGGTCTCGATCTCGCCGAGGCCGTCGATCGGGGTGCCGAGCGGGTCGACGACCCGGCCCAGGTAGCCCTCGCCGACCGCCACGGAGAGCACCTCACCGGTGCGGTGCACCGGCTGGCCCTCTTCGATGCCGTTGAACTCGCCCAGGACGATCGCGCCGATCTCGCGCTCTTCCAGGTTCAGTGCGAGGCCGAGGGTGCCGTCCTCGAACCGCAGCAGTTCGTTCGCCATCGCCGAGGGCAGGCCCTCGACCTTCGCGATGCCGTCTCCGGCAACGCTGACCGTCCCGACCTCCTCGCGCGAGGCCGCGTCCGGCTGGTACGACTGGACAAACGTCTCCAGCGCGTCCCGGATCTCCTCCGGCCGGATCGTGAGCTCCGCCATCTGGGTTCCCTGCTCTCCTTGTTGGGCCCGAAGTCTTCTCAGTGGGGCGTCGGCCCAACGCGGGCCGTCAGTGCTTGCAGTGCTACTCGGGTTACTGATGGTGCTGCCGTCGATGCCGTGGTCAGCCGGCCATCCGCCGGGACGCCTCGTCGAGGCGGTCCGCGATGGAGCCGTTGATGATCTCGTCGCCGATGCGGACCCTGACCCCGCCGAGGACCGCGGGGTCCACGTCCAGGTTCAGATGCACCGGGCGGCCGTAGATCCGGGCCAGGGCGTCTCCGAGCCGACGCTTCTGCGTCTCGCTCAGCGGAATCGCCGAGACCACTTCTGCGACCGTCCGGCCGCGGCGGGCCGCGGCCAGCTTGGACAGGGATTCGATCCCGCCCTCAAGGCTACGTCCTCGCGGTGCGGTGACGAGCCGGGTGACCAGCCGCTCCGTGGCCGGCTTGGCACGCCCGCCGAGCAGGGTGTGCAGCAGGCCGGCCTTGGCGCCGCCGTCTCCGGCCCGCCCGGTGAGCGCGGCCCGCAGGTCCGGGCTGCCCGCGGCGATCCGGCCGAAGCGGAACAGCTCGTCCTCGACCTCGTCGAGCGTTCCGTCGCGCTCGGCGGCGGTCAGGTCGGCGGTGTCGGCCAGTTCCTCCAGGGCGTCCACCAGGTCGCGGGACCGCGACCAGCGCGCCCGCACCATCCCGCTGACCAGGTCGATGCTGTCCGCGCCGAGCTGGCTGCCGAGCAGGCGCTGCGCCAGTGCCGCCTTGGCCTCACCGGACTGCGCCGGGTCGGTCAGGGCGCGGCGAAGCGTCGATTCGCGGTGCAGCAGCGCGGTCACGGCGGCGAGCTCGTCGGCCAGCCCGGTCGCGTCCACCGACGTACTGTCGGTGAGCGCGTCCAGCCGTTCCCTTGCGGCGGCGAGTGCGTCGCGGCTCGCGCCGTTCATCGGGCTGCCCCGGCGCCCGCCCCGTTGCCGGCTCCGGCGTCGGCCGAGCCGTCGAGGCTGTCGAGGAAGCGGTCGATGGTGCGGCTCTGCCGGGCGCTGTCCTCAAGGGACTCGCCGACCAGCTTGCCCGCCAGGTCGGTGGCGATCCTGCCGACTTCCTGGCGCAGGGTGACGGTGACCTGCCTGCGGTCCGCCTCGATCTGGGCGTGGCCCGCGGCGACGATGGCGTCGCGCTGGCGCTGACCCTCCTCGCGCATCTCCGCGATGATCACGGCACCCTGCTCGCGGGCCTGCTCGGTGATCCGGGCAGCCTCGTGGCGTGCCTCGGCGAGCTGCGCCTTGTATTCCTCAAGCGTGCGGTTGGCTTCGGTCTGCGCCTTCTCCGCGCGCTCCAGGCCACCCTCGATCGCGTCGTGTCGCTCCGCGAGGGTCTTCTGGATGTTCGGCAGAAGCTTCTTGCCGAGGAGGCCGAAGACGATGAAGAAGCAGAGCAGGCCGATAACCAGTTCCGCGGTGTCGGGGATGAGCGGGTTCTGCGCCCCCTCCTCCGCAAGGAAGGCCATCATGTCTGAACCTTTCGTCGAGTGGCTGGCTTCCGGGTGGTGCCCGGATCAGCTCTGGAAGATGAAGGGGACGACCAGGCCGAGGAGCGCGAGCACCTCACAGAGGGCGAAGCCGAGGAACATGTTGGTGCGGATGATCGGCATGGCCTCGGGCTGGCGGGCCATGGCCTCGATCGAGTGACCGAAGACCAGACCGATGCCAACGCCCGGGCCGATGGCGGCGAGGCCGTAGGCGACCGCGCCCAGGCGGCCGGCGGTGGTGGCGGCGGCGAGGTTGACGAGCTCGGCAGACATATCTCTGTCTTCCTTTGTGATGCGGTCCGTTGGGGGGCTTCCCAGCGGAGGTCTGGTGGTGGGGGTGGAGCGTGTTTCAGGTCGCGACGTCGGCCGGAGCCGCCGGTCAGTGACCCTCTTCGAGCGCGCCGCTGATGTAGATCGAGGCGAGCAGCGTGAAGATGTACGCCTGCAGGAACTGGATCAGCACCTCGAAGGCCGTCATGAAGATGGCCAGTCCGAAGGACCCCGCGGACACCGCGGTCAGCCAGGTCGGCGTCAGCAGGTACCAGGTCGCCACGCTGAACATCACGATCAGCATGTGGCCGGCGAACATGTTCGCCCACAGCCGGACCGCGAGGGTGAACGGGCGGGTGATGCAGTTCTGGATGAACTCCAGGAGCACGATCAGCGGGATCAGGGGCTTGGGCAGGCCCGGAATCCAGACCAGGTTCTTGACGCCGCCGCGGAAGCCGTGCGTCTTGAACGTCAGGTACATGTACGTGATGTAGACCAGCGCCGCGAGTGCGACCGGGAACGCGAACCGCGAGGCCGGCGGGAACTGCGCGAACGGGATGATCGACATGATGTTCATGAACCACACGAAGAAGAAGATCGACGCGAGGAAGGGGACGTACTTGTCGCCCTTCTTGCCGATCACTTCGCGGGCGATGCTCCGGGCCACGAACGTGTAGCCGATCTCACCGACAAGCTGCATCTTGCCGGGGACCAGCTTGGGCTTGTTGAAGGCTGCCCAGAAGAAGCCGACCACCAGCACCATGCAGATGATCGCGAGCAGCATCGGCTTGGTGAAGTCGAAGCTGCCGATGCTGAAGATCGGCTTGAAGTCGAACGAGTGGAGGCCCGGAGCAGGGAAACCACAGTCCTGCTTGATGTGACAGCCAGCCTCAGCGAGCAGCGTGTGGGCACTCACCCGTGACTCCTTCGTCGTGACGCATAAGTAACGGCAACCTTGTGTGTCAGCGCGGCTGGTGAGGCCGCTGGTCGGCACGGCGGACGAGGCGTGGCGAAGTCACCACGGTCCGTTGGGAGCCCGCATCGAAGATCGGACGCCCGGGCTCCGCGCCGTATGTGCGGCGCCGGTTCCGAGTACACCGATGGGCGCGGGGGCAGCACCTTCTCCTGGTGAGAGGGGCCTCCACGTCCAGATGCGTTTCCGGACGATAGCAGATGGAATTGCAGCCTCTTTACCCGCCCCTTGGCACCGCGCATCATTCGACCGGGGGTACGGACGGGACCGGGTCGACGTACAGCATGCGGGAGGTGAGGCTCTGCTTGACCTGGCCGCCCACCCAGGACAGCGCGGTCACCAGGAGGGTGAGGCCGAAGGCCCGTCCGTTGAAGAGGGTGGTCTCCTTGAACACGACGATGAAGACGCCGATCATCAGGATCTGCACCGCGTAGACCAACATCCCCGCCGCCATGGCGATTTGGGGCCGGTCCTCCGTCATGGTCATCAGCACCCATGAGCCGAAGGCGAAGAACACCCCGACCACCAGCATCGCCACCAGACCGCCGACGAGGCCTTTTTCGCCTGCGAGTACGGCACTGAGGACGGTGGCAACCGCTCCGACGGGGCCGGCGATGAGCGCGGCTCCCTTGAGGATTCGGGCGTCGTTCTGCTGCATGGTGACGGCTCCTCCGGCGGGAGTTGGGGCAAGCGGGTGTCGTCGGAGACGAGCGTAGTCAGGGACCGAGGTGTGACCTCACGCCGCAAGACCGCTCTTCCGGTCTTTCGGCACGTTCCCTGCTTTCGTGAACGGTATCACAAAGTATTTGATGCGGTCTTTACCATGAACGTGTGCTGCCTGTCACAGGACTGTGCTGCCGACACGCCGTCCGATTTTCCTGGGTTGTGCCGGGCAGGATCGGGCCTGCGGGCCCTCAGCGGCCGGTCTCGACCGGGCTTCGCGGGTCGGAACCGCGGTCCGACTTGCGGTCCCACCTGCGATCGGACGCTTGCGGACGGTCACCGATCGCGGTCGATCCGTGCAGCGCGGGACGGTCGGGCGAGCGCATCTCCCGCTCGGCGGCGGCCGCTCCGGCCGCGAGCCGCCGGCGGCGGCGCCGGTAGCGCGGCGGGACCACGGACTCCGCCCAGTCGGGCGCGGCGGGCTTGAAGCGCGGCAGCAGCAGGACGACCAGGCCGACCGCGCTCAGCGAGACGATCACCAGCACGATCCACAGGCTCGAGGAGTTGACGGAGAAGGCCACCGCGGCGAAGGCGAACAGCGCGCACCAGAAGTACATGATCAGCACGGCCCTGCTGTGCGAGTGCCCGATCTCCAGCAGCCGGTGGTGCAGGTGGCCGCGGTCGGCGGCGAACGGCGACTGGCCCTTCCAGGTCCTGCGGACCACCGCGAGCACCAGGTCGGCGGCGGGGATCGCGATCATCGTCAGCGGCAGCAGCAGCGGCATGTAGACCGGCACCATGAAGTGCACGGTCTCCCGGGTCGATCCGGTGAAGGAGGTGATCGCGTCGGGGTCGACCTGCCCGGTGATGGAGATCGCGGACGAGGAGAGCACCAGGCCGATCAGCATCGAGCCCGAGTCGCCCATGAAGATCCGCGCCGGGTGGATGTTGTGCGGCAGGAAGCCCAGGCACATCCCGATCAGGATCGCGCTGAACAGCGTCGCTGGCGCGGCCGCCTCGACGCCGTAGCCGTACCACATGCGGTAGGCGTACATGAAGAACGCGACCGACGCGATGCACACCATGCCCGCCGCCAGGCCGTCGAGGCCGTCCACGAAGTTGACGGCGTTGATGGTGATCACCACCAGCGCCACGGTGAGCAGCGTCGACTGCACCGGGGTCAGCGCGACCGGGCCGATGCCGGGCACCGGCAGCCACAGGATGGTGAGGCCCTGGAGCACCATCACACCGGCCGCGATCATCTGGACGCCCAGCTTGATCAGCGCGTCCACGCCCCACTTGTCGTCCAGCACGCCGAGCAGCCAGATCAGCCCGGCGCCCGACAGCAGCGCGCGCGGCTCGTTGGACAGCGCGAAGACGTCGCCGATGTTGGACAGGTGCGCCGCGACCAGCAGGCCCGCGCACAGGCCGCCGAACATCGCGATGCCGCCGAGCCGCGGGGTCGGCTCGCGGTGCACGTCGCGCGCCCTGATGGGCGGCATCGCGCCGGCGGCGATGGCGAACTTCCGTACCGGTCCGGTCAGCAGATACGTGACCGCAGCGGCGACGAAAAGGGTCAGCAGATACTCGCGCACGAGCCGCCTCCGACGGTTTCGGGGGCGTAGCGGTGCTGCGCACACGTCCGGGGGTGGTACCTCACAGCGTCACACCCTAGTGGTGGCCGGGCCGGGTCGGCGAACACCTGATGAGACTCACAGGCTCGCGCTGCGGTTGCAGCGGGACCGGCGGGGGCTTCAGGACGGTCGGACGGTGGCGCCGACACCGGTCAGCGCGGTCACCATCGGGTCGAGCGCGGTGTGGATCTCCTCACCGATGCTGCGGAAGTACGAGATGGGGGCGCCGTACGGGTCGTGGACCTCGTCGGCGTCCGGGCTGGGGGCCAGCAGCCAGCCGCGCAGCGCGGCGGCCGCACGGACCAGCGCCCTGGCCCGCTCGGTGACGCTGCCCTCGGGCAGCGTGGTGGTGTCTATGGCCCGCACCAGCCGGGTGAACTCCTTGAGCGTGAAGGTCCGCAGCCCCGCCGCGTGGCCCATCGAGATGACCTGGGCCCGGTGGTCGCGGGTCGCGGTGAGCACCAGGTCGGCGTCGATCACGTGGTCGTCGAGCAGTTCCCTGCCGGTGAAGCCGGACGGGTCGGCGCCGTACTCGGCCAGCACCGCGGCGGCGTGCGCCTCCATCGGGGCGCCCTCGTGCCCCCAGGTGCCGGCCGACTCGACCAGCATGCCCGCGGCGCCCGCGCCGAGCCGCCGTGCCAGCCCGTGCCGGGTCAGCCGCTCGGCCATCGGCGAGCGGCAGACGTTGCCGGTGCAGACATGGAGGATGCGGAACACGTCGCCGCCGTCCCCCGGGACGACGCGCTGTACGTACTGCGTGTGCCCCCGTATGCCGCGCCCGTCGGGCGTCGTCAACTGCGCTCCTCCAAGTCGGGTACGACCTTGCGCAGCTCCTCCGCGCTGATCGCACCGGCCCGCAGCAGCACCGGGACCTTGCCGGTGACGTCGACGATCGAGGACGGCGTGGCGGCGGGGGTGGGGCCGCCGTCCAGGTAGACCGCCACGGAGTCGCCGAGCATGCCTTGGGCGGCGTCGCAGTCCTGCGGTGAGGGCATGCCGGTGAGGTTGGCGCTGGAGACGGCCATCGGCCCGGTGGCGGTGAGCAGTTCGATCGCGACCGGGTGCAGCGGCATCCGCACCGCCACCGTGCCGCGGGTGTCACCGAGGTCCCAGGCCAGCGACGGCTGGTGCTTGGTGACCAGGGTCAGCGCGCCGGGCCAGAAGGCGTCGACGAGCTCCCAGGCCTGCTCGGAGAAGTCGGTGACGATGCCGTGCAGGGTGTTGGGCGAGCCGACGAGCACCGGCGAGGGCATGTTGCGCCCGCGGCCCTTGGCCTCCAGCAGGTCGCCGACCGCCTCGGGGTCGAAGGCGTCGGCGCCGATGCCGTAGACGGTGTCGGTCGGCAGCACGACGAGTTCGCCGCGCTTGATCGCCGAGGTGGCCTCGCGCAGGCCGGTCGCCCGGTCGGTCGCATCCGAGCAGTCGTATCGCCGTGCCATGAGATGACCTCCGAAAGATGCTGTGGTGCTGCCGGGTCCGGCGCCCGGTCGGCCCGCCTGGTCACGGCAGGGCCTTGCGGGCCGAGGTGAAGCGCGGGCGGTTGTTGAGATCGGGATGGTCGGCCGCGTCCGCCCAGCCCGCGTCCTCCTTGAAGATCCACGGCACCTGGCCGCCCTGCGAGTCGGCGTGCTCGATGACGACGACCCCGCCGGGCCGCAGCAGCCGGTGCGCGGTGCGCTCGATGCCGCGGATGGTGTCGAGGCCGTCCTCGCCGGAGAAGAGTGCCAGTTCCGGGTCGTGGTCGCGGGCCTCGGGTGCCACATGTTCCCACTCGGTGAGCGGGATGTAGGGCGGATTCGAGATGACCAGGTCGACCTGGCCGTTGAGTTCGGGGAAGGCGGTCAGCGCGTTGCCCTGGCGCAGGTCGACCTTGCTGCCCTCGACGTTCCTGCGGGCGTAGTCGAGCGCGTCCTCCGACAGCTCCACGGCGTGCACCCGGGAGCGCGGCACCTCCTGGGCCAGCGCGAGCGCGATGGCGGCGGAGCCGGTGCACAGGTCGACGATCAGCGGTTCCGCGACGTCCATGGCCCGGACCGCGTCTATCGCCCAGCCGACCACCGACTCGGTCTCCGGACGCGGCACGAACACCCCTGGTCCGACCCGGAGTTCCAGGTAGCGGAAGAAGGCGCGGCCGGTGATGTGCTGGAGCGGTTCGCGGGCCTCGCGGCGGGCGATGGCCTCCCAGTAGCGCGCGTCGAACTCGGCGTCGGCGACGCTGTGCAGCTCACCGCGCTTGACCCCGTGGATGTACGCGGCCAGCTCCTCGGCGTCGAAACGCGGTGACGGCACCCCGGCGTCGGCGAGCCGCTGGGCGGCCTGGGCCACCTCGGCGAGCAGCAGGTTCACGTGCGCCTCCTCAGCTCGCGTCGCCGGCCGCGGCCAGCTTGGCGGCGGAGTCGGCGTCCACGCAGGCCTGGATCATCGCGTCGAGGTCGCCGTCGAGCACCTGGTCGAGGTTGTACGCCTTGAAGCCGACCCGGTGGTCGGAGATGCGGTTCTCCGGGAAGTTGTAAGTCCGGATCCGCTCGGAGCGGTCGACGGTGCGCACCTGGCTGCGGCGGGCGTCGGACGCCTCCCGCTCGGCCTCCTCCTGGGCCGCGGCCAGCAGCCGGGAGCGCAGGATGCGCATCGCCGACTCCTTGTTCTGCAGCTGGCTCTTCTCGTTCTGGCACGAGACGACCAGGCCGGAGGGGAGGTGGGTGATGCGGACCGCGGAGTCGGTGGTGTTGACGGACTGGCCGCCGGGGCCGGACGAGCGGTAGACGTCGATCCGCAGGTCGTTGGGGCCGATCTCGACCTCGACGTCCTCGGCTTCCGGGGTGACCAGCACGCCTGCGGCCGAGGTGTGGATACGCCCCTGGGACTCGGTCGCGGGCACCCGCTGGACCCGGTGGACGCCGCCCTCGTACTTGAGCCGGGCCCAGACGCCCTGCCCCGCCTCATGGCTCGCCTTGGCCTTCACGGCGACCTGGACGTCCTTGTAGCCGCCGAGGTCGGACTCGTTGGCGTCGAGGATCTCGGTCTTCCAGCCGACGCGCTCGGCGTACCTCAGGTACATCCGCAGCAGGTCGCCTGCGAACAGCGCGGACTCCTCGCCGCCCTCCCCCGCCTTGACCTCGAGGATCACGTCCTTGTCGTCGCTCGGGTCGCGGGGGACCAGCAGCAGCCGCAGCCGCTCGGTCAACTCGCCGCGCTCCTTGTCCAGCTCCTTGACCTCGGCGGCGAAGTCCGGGTCGTCGACGCCGAGTTCACGTGCGGTCTCGATGTCGTCGCCGGTCTGCCGCCAGGCCCGGTAGGTGCTGACGATGGGGGTCAGCTCCGCGTAGCGCTTGTTGAGCCGGCGGGCGTTGGCCTGGTCGGCGTGCACCGCGGGGTCGGCAAGCTGCTTCTCGAGGTCGGCATGCTCGCCGATCAGTTCCTCGACCGCCTCGAACATCATCAATCCCTAGCTGGAAGGAGTCTGGAAGGAGTAGGTGGGACGACAAAGCGCCGGTCCGGTCGCCCTGGGCTGGGCGACCGGGAACCGGCGCTTTCGGGTCGCTACTTCTTCGCGGACCCGGCGGCCTTGCCGAAGCGGGCCTCGAAGCGGGCCACGCGGCCGCCGGTGTCGAGGATCTTCTGCTTGCCCGTGTAGAACGGGTGGCACTCGGAGCACACCTCGGCGCGGATCTGGCCGCTCTTCTCGGTGCTGCGGGTGGTGAACGAGGCGCCACAGGTACAGGTGACCTGGGTCTCGAAGTACTCGGGGTGGATCTCGCGCTTCAAGGGTGCTCCTAGGTTCGGGAGGGCGCCGGGTCGCTCCGCGGGTTTGCGTCACGTGAACCGGGGCCAGCGGACCAGTCTGCCAGCACTGGCCGCATCTCCCAAAACCAGGTCGGGAACGGGATCATTCCCCAACCGTACGATTTGGCGTCTGTGCAGGTCAGCGGCGTGCGGGCGGGCTCGGGGTATCCGAGGGGCCGACGACCTTGCCGGCGTCGACCCGGTCGGCGGCCGAGCCCTGCACCGCGGCGGCCGGGATCGGCTTGTCGGCGCGCAGCGCGGCCCACACCATGGCGGCCTTGGCCTCGATGGGCTGCACCCGGTTGCGGTCGGCGGGGTCGTAGCGCACCGGCAGGGTGACCATGTGGATGTGGCCGGACTTCAGGCTGCGGACGGACTGCGCCAGGCCCATCAGCCTGCCGACCGAGCCGAGCCCGGTGTCGGTGGTGACCGCACTGGTCGCGGTGTCGGCGACGGAGAACAGCTTGCTGGGGCTGGTCAGCACCCCCACCCCGGCGATCCGGTCCATCAGCGCCTTCAGGAACGCCTGCTGGAGCTGGATACGCCCCAGGTCGCTGCCGTCCGCGACGCCGTGCCGGGTGCGCACCAGGCCGAGCGCCTGGTCGCCGTCGAGGGTGTGGGTGCCGGCGGCCAGCGTCAGATGGCTCTTGCTGTCGTTGATGGCCGCCGTGGTGGTCAGCGGCACCCCGCCGAGTGCGTTGACCAGGTCCTTGAAGCCGGTGAAGTCGACCTCGACGTAGTGGTCCATCCGCAGGCCCGTCATGGACTCCACCGTCTTGACCGCGCAGACCGGGCCGCCGACCTCGTAGGCGCTGTTGAACATCGCCTGCCGGACGGCAGGCGCGGTGCCGCCGCCGGGCTTGGCGCACAGCGGCCGGTTGATCAGGGTGTCCCGCGGGATGCTGACCACGCTGGCCTTCTTGTGGCCCTTGGCCAGGTGCACGATCATCGCGGTGTCCGAGCGGGCGGTGCCGCTGTCGTGGCCGTAGCCCCGGTTGGCCCCTGAGCGGGAGTCGGAACCGAGCACCAGGATGTCCATCGAGCCGTTGCCGAGCTTGACCGGGCGGTCGGCGCCGAGCGCCGAGTCGATGTCGACGCTGTGGATGTTGCCGTTGAGCCGGAAGTACAGGTATCCGGCGCCGCCTGCTCCCAGCAGCACCACGCCGGCCGCGACCCACGCGGTGATCCGCAGGCCGCGGCGCCGGCGCCGTGCCCCGAGGGACGTGG
Organism: Streptomyces sp. NPDC049040; assembly: GCF_043197715.1. Lineage (NCBI taxonomy): Bacteria > Bacillati > Actinomycetota > Actinomycetes > Kitasatosporales > Streptomycetaceae > Streptomyces > Streptomyces sp. NPDC049040. Next base: position 28,638 of record NZ_JBICTO010000022.1, on the reverse strand, counting down.
CGCCGGCCGGCGGCTGGGGGTCGCCTGTACCGGACATTCCTCCATCGTGCGCCGCCTGTGCCCCGGTCGGCATCCGGGGGAAACGCACCGCGTCCGCGTACCCCCAGGTCAGGGGGTACGCGGACGGATTTTTCGTCACGCGGGGTGACGAAGGTGTTGCTAGCCGAGCTGGTTGTATATGTTCCAGCCGCCGCAGATCTCCACGCGGGACGCGAACGGCGTCGTGGCCGAACCCGTGCCCTTGTAGAGCCACAGCACGCCCGACCGGTCGCGGGCCACCAGGTCCGCGTGGCCGTCGCCGGTGATGTCACCGACAGTGGCGATCATGTTGTAGACGCTCCAGCCGCCCCCGATCCGGGTGCGGGTGGCCGCCCAGGGGGTGCGTCCCGAGCCGGTGCCCTTGTGGAGCCACAGCACGCCGGAGCCGTCCCTGGCCACCAGGTCGGGCCTGCCGTCGCCGGTCAGGTCGCCCTTGCCGTAGACGACGCCGCTGTAGACGCCCCAGCCGCCGCCGATCGCGCGGCGGGCCCCCACGGTGCCGGTGCCGTCGCCGGGGTACAGCCAGGAGTTCCCGCTGGTGTCGGTGGCCACCAGGTCGGTCCAGCCGTCGCCGTTGAGGTCACCGGGGGCCGAGATGGCCCGCATGGCGTTCCAGCCGCCCCCGATGAGGGTCTGGCCGCCGGTGGGGCCGCCGTCCAGGAAGTACAGCTGGCCGCCGGTGGTGCGGACCAGCAGGTCCTGGTAGTCGTCCCGGTTCATGTCGGCCTGCCGGGCCATGGTGATGCCGCCGAAGTCGCCGGCGCTCGCCCGGTTGGCGACGGTCGTGCCCTTGGAGGCGTAGTAGTAGCCGGCACCGGCCGGGGTGATGGCGAACAGGTCCGCCTTGTCGTCCCCGGTGAGGTTGGTGTCGTCCAGCCGGGCGTCGATCGCACCCGCGAAGGTGCTGACCCGGCTGAAGACGCTGTACTTGCCCTTCGCGACACAGTTGTCGACGCCCCAGGACACCACGCCCGCGATCCGCCCGTTGACCACCAGCGGGCCGCCGGAGTCGCCGTTGCACGCCGACGTGGTGCCTGCGTCGGCACCCGAGGACGGCGGGCCCGCGCAGACCATGTGGCCGGCGACGAAGTCACCGGGCCACGCGGCGGAGCACGCGGCGTTCGACGTGATCGGCATGGACGCCTTCTTCAGCGTCTGCGCCAGGTCGTCGCTGGTCGAGGATGTGCGGCCCCATCCGTAGAGGGTGGCGCCGGTACCCGCGACGTAGGAGGCGGTGTCGTCCGCCGCGGCGAGCGGCAGCGGCTTGGCGGTCACGGTGCCGTCGAGGGTCAGTACGGCCACGTCGTTGTCGAAGGTGACCGAGCTGTACGACGGGTTGTTCCACTGCCGCCAGACGTGGGTTCCGGTGCCCCCGTGGAGGTTCCCCGTGCCGTCCGCATTCGTGGTGGGCAGCTGGTCGGTGCCGGTGACGACGGCGCCGTACTGCTGCCAGTCGTAGCCCTGGACGCAGTGGGCGGCGGTGAGGATCTTCGACGGGGACACCACGGTGCCGCCGCAGAAGAAGCCGGTGTCGTCCGTTTCGTCGTCCGGGGTGCCGTTGTCGTCGTAGTACCAGAGCTGGGCCATCCAGGGCGCGGCCGAGATCGTCGTCGTCGTACCGCCGATGATCTTCGGGTCGACCTTCGTGGTCGCCTGGCCCGACGCGGCGGCCGGGGCGGTCGGCGCGGCGAGCGAGCCGCGGGTGCTGTTGTGGTCGGTTTTGATCGCGCCGGCTATTCGGGCGCTGAGCGCGGCCGAGGCCGGCGCCTGGGGGTGCGCGGCGGCGTGGAACACCGGCGGCTGCACGGTGCCGGCGTGGGCCGGCGAGAGCAGCAGCACACCGGCGGCACCGGCGCCGAGCACGGCCACGCCGGCGGCGACCGGACCGCGCCGCCGCCTTCGGTGGCCGGCACCCTTGCGAGCAGGGAACATCCACGACTCCTGTCGTCGAGAACACGAGCCGCCGCCCACAGCGAATACACAGCGAGCGGCGACGGGAACACGCACAGGAGCGGTGACACGACACGACCGGGGGCCGCGGGTCGCCTGCGGCCGGATTCGCCGCCCGGTGACGGGCCGTCCCGGAGATGGAATCCCCCCACCTGCGGCTGGGTGATCATATGACCACCAATGGAGTACGTACCAGCAGTCATGGGTTTTGCGGTCGGCAACTTTGGGCAAAGGAAGCTGCCGCGGGCCTGCCGCGGGCCTGCCGCGGGCCTGCCGCGGGCCTGCCGCGGGCCTGCCGCGGGCCTGCCGCGGGCCTGCCGCGGGCCTGCCGCGGGCCTGCCGGAGGTGGCGGCCGGAGGTGGCGACCGGAGGTGGCGACCGGAGGTGCCGACCGGAGGTGCCGACCGGAGGTGCCGACCGGAGGTGCCGACCGGAGGTGCCGACCGGAGGTGCCGACCGGAGGTGCCGACCGGGGCCGGGCGCGGGCCTGCCGGACGTGGCGGCAGGAGGCGCACGACGGGGCCGGGCCCGGGAGCCCGGCAGGGAAACGCGGGCGCCCGCGCACCCCGGGAGCGGGAGTGCGCGGGCGCCTGTGACGCCGCACGGGGCGACGACGGGTTGCTCGGCCGTGCTCAGCCGAAGAGCGAGTAACCGGTCCAGCCGGGACCGATCTGCACCCGCGTCGCGTACGGCGCGGTGGCGGAGCCGGTGCCCTTGTACAGCCACAGCGTGCCCGTGGTGTCACGGGCCAGCAGGTCGGCGTGGCCGTCGCCGTTCACGTCGCCGACGGCGGCGAAGGCGTTGTAGATGTTCCAGCCCGCGCCGATCTTCGTACGGGCCGCCCACACCGCGGAACCCTTGCCGGTGCCCTTGTACAGCCACAGGGTGCCGGAGCTGTCCCGCGCCACCAGGTCGGGCCTGCCGTCGCCAGTCAGGTCGCCCTTGCCGTAGACGACGCCGCTGTAGATGTCCCAGCCGGTCCCGATCGAGGTGCGGGCGCCGAAGGTGCCCGCACCGTTGCCCGGGTAGAGCCAGGAGGTGCCCCCGGTGTCGGTGCCGACCAGGTCGGGCTTCCCGTCGCCGTTGAGGTCGCCAGGCACCACGATGGACTTCATCGAGTTCCAGCCGCCGCCGACCAGCACCTCGGAATCCCCGGTGCCGGGCAGCGTGTAGAGCTGGCCGCCGGTGGTGCGCACCAGCAGGTCCTGGTAGTCGTCCCGGTCCAGGTCGGCCTGCCGGACCAGGTTCAGCCCGGCGAAGCTGTCGGCGTCCTCGCGGGGTGCGAAGGAGCTGCCCTGCGAGGCGTACACGTAGCCCTCGCCGTCCGACGCGGCCACGGCGAACAGGTCCGCCTTGTCGTCCCCGGTGATGTTGGTGTCGTCCAGCCGGGGGTCGATCCCGCCCGCGAAGGCGCTGACCCGGCTGAAGACGCTGTAGGAGCCCGCGGCGACGCAGCCGTCGGCGCCCCAGGACACCACGCCGACGATCCGCCCGTTGACCACCAGCGGGCCGCCGGAGTCGCCGTTGCACGCCGACGTCGTACCGTCGTCGCTTCCGGTCGCCGGAGTGCCGGCGCAGACCATGTGGCCGGCCACGTAGGGACCGCCGAACACCGCGCCGCACGCGCTGTCCGCGGCGATCGGCAGCGACGCCTCCTTCAGCGTCTGCGCCAGGTCGTCGCTGGTCGAGGATGTGCGTCCCCAGCCGTAGACGGTCGCCGCGGTGCCCACGGTGTAGGAGGCGGTGTCGTCGGCGGCCGCCAGCGGCAGCGGCTGCGCGTCCACGGTGCCGTCCAGGGTGAGCACGGCCACGTCGTTGTCGTAGCCGGCCGTGGTGTACAGCGGGTTGTTCCACTGCCGCCAGACGTTGGTGACGGTGCCCCCGTGGAGGTCCGCGTCGCCGTTCGCGTCGGTGGTGGGCAGCTGGTCGGTGCCGGTGACGATGACGCCGTACTGCTGCCAGTCGTAGCCCTGGACGCAGTGCGCGGCGGTGAGGATCTTCGACGGGGACACCACGGTGCCGCCGCAGAAGAAGCCGGTGTCGTCCGTTTCGTCGTCCGGGGTGCCGTTGTCGTCGTAGTACCAGAGCTGGGCCATCCAGGGCGCGGCCGAGATCGTCGTCGTCGTACCGCCGATGATCTTCGGTCCTGCCTTGGACCCCGTGCCCGACGTGGTCGTCGGGGCGGCGAGTTCGGCGCGGGCACGGCCGTGGTCGGCCTTGACCGCGCCGGCTATACGGGCCTTCAGCGCGGCCGGGGCCGGCGCCTGGGGGTGCGCGGCGGCATGGAACACCGGCGGCTGCACGGCACCGGCATGGGCCGGCGACATCGACAGCACACCAGCGGCACCGGCGCCGAGCGCGACCACAGCGGCGAGCGGCCCACGCCGCCGCCGGTGGCCGGTGCTCTTGCGAGCAGGGAACATCCACGACTCCTGTCGTCGAGAGACATGCCACCGCCACCGGCGGATTCGCCGGGACGGCGGCAGAGCGCGCGCAGGAGTGGCGGCATGGCAGACCGGGAGCCGCAGGGCACGGGTGGGCACGACAGAGCCACCCTCCGAGGGCTTGGACCCGGAGATGGCTTCCCCCCCACCCACGGCTGGGAGATCGTACGAGCGGTATGGGACGTTCCGGCGCCCCTTCAGGTGTCGACGATCCCAACAGTGGGCGAACAGCGGCCCGACCGCCGCGGAAGCGGCACGCGAAACGGCCCCGCCCGCCGGAGGAACCGGCGGGCGGGGCCGTGCGCGATACCGCGGGTGACGGGTCAGTCGTTGTTCTGGCCCGGCGTGGTCTTCGCGATCTGCATCAGGAACTCGGCGTTGGACTTGGTCTGCTTCATCTTGTCCAGCAGCAGCTCGATCGCCTGCTGCTGGTCGAGCGCGTGCAGCACCCGGCGCAGCTTCCAGACGATGCCCAGCTCCTCGCCGCCGAGCAGGATCTCCTCCTTGCGGGTGCCGGACGCGTCCACGTCCACCGCGGGGAAGATCCGCTTGTCGGCGAGCTTGCGGTCGAGCTTGAGCTCCATGTTGCCGGTGCCCTTGAACTCCTCGAAGATCACCTCGTCCATCCGCGAGCCGGTCTCGACCAGCGCGGTGGCCAGGATGGTCAGCGAACCGCCGTCCTCGATGTTGCGCGCCGCGCCGAAGAACCGCTTCGGCGGGTAGAGCGCGGTGGAGTCCACACCACCGGACAGGATGCGGCCGGAGGCGGGCGCCGCCAGGTTGTACGCGCGGCCGAGCCGGGTGATCGAGTCCAGCAGCACGACCACGTCGTGGCCCAGCTCCACCAGGCGCTTGGCGCGCTCGATGGCCAGCTCGGCGACCGTGGTGTGGTCCTCGGCAGGGCGGTCGAAGGTCGAGGAGATGACCTCGCCCTTCACCGACCGCTGCATGTCGGTGACCTCTTCAGGACGCTCGTCCACCAGCACCACCATCAGGTGGCACTCGGGGTTGTTGGTGGTGATCGCGTTGGCCACGGCCTGCATGATCATGGTCTTGCCGGTCTTCGGCGGGGCCACGATCAGACCGCGCTGGCCCTTGCCGATCGGCGAGACCAGGTCGATGATCCGGGTGGTCAGCACGCCGGGGTCGGTCTCCAGCTGGAGCCGGTCCTGCGGGTAGAGCGGGGTGAGCTTGTTGAACTCCGGACGGCCGCGGCCGGAGTCGGCCGCCATGCCGTTCGCCGAGTCCAGCCTGACCAGCGCGTTGAACTTCTCGCGGCGCTCGCCGTCCTTGGGCTGCCGCACCGCGCCGGTGACGTGGTCGCCCTTGCGCAGCCCGTTCTTGCGGACCTGCGCCAGCGACACGTACACGTCGTTGGGGCCCGGCAGGTAGCCGGAGGTGCGGATGAAGGCGTAGTTGTCGAGGATGTCGAGGATGCCCGCCACCGGGATCAGCACATCGTCGTCGGCGACCTGCGGCTCGCCGCCGCCGCCGAACTCCTCGCGGCGGTTGCTGCCGCGGCCCCTGCGGTCGCGGTAGCGGCCCCTGCGCCGGCCGCGGCCGTCGCCGAACTCGTCGTCGTCCTGCGCGCCGCCGCCCTGACCGCCCTGGCCGCCCTGCTGCTGGCCGCCCTGACCGCCCTGGCCGCCGCCGCCCTGCTGCTGGCGGTCGCCGCGGTCCCGGCCCTGCCGGTTGCCGCCGTCGCCGCCGCCGTCCTCGCGGTTGCGCTGGCGGTCCCGCTGCCGCTCCCTGCGGTCGCCGCGCTGGCCACGCTGCCGGTCCTGGCGGTCGTCCCCGCCGCCCTGCTGCTTGCCGTCGCCCTTGGCCTCCGCGGTGTCCGCGGCGGCCTCGGCCGCCCGGTCGGCCCGCTCGGTCTTCGCGGCCTTGGCCTGCTCACCGGCCGGCTGGCCGGGAATCTCGATCTGCTTCTGCTCCTGCCGCTGCTCGGGCGCCGCGGTGGCCGTCGCGGCCGCGGCCGGGGCCGACTCCTCGGCGGACTGCTCGATGCGGGCCTTCGAGGTCGTACGCCGCTTGGGCTTGTCCGCGACGGCGCCCTCGGCGGCCGCGGGGGCGGCCTGCGCGGACGCGCCGCCGCCTGCCTGGCGCTCCTTGATGGTCTCGATCAGCTGGCTCTTGCGCATGCGCGCGGTGCCCTTGATACCGAGGCCTGAGGCGAGCTGCTGCAGTTCGGCCAGCACCATGCCGTCCAGGCCGGTCCCGGTCCGGCGGCGCCGCGACGCACTGGCCGTGGCAGCACCGGTAGCAGGCGCGGCGGCGTCGGACGAGGCGACAGTGTCATCTGCGCGCACGCCCATCAGATCGGTGGTGTCGCTCACGAAGGGTCCTTCCCTGGAGCGGGCGTCGGCCTGTCTGGCTCGGCGACCGGTCGTGCTGTCCGGGTCTGGGCGTTTCCGCTGCTCAGAACCGGGGCGGTGGTCCGCCTGATGGCGGCAGAAATACATACGTGACTTCGGCACGGAGGGAACTCGTACCGAAACTCCGGAGCGTGCTCAACATCGCTCGGGCGGAAATCCGACTGCTCGGACCTGCCTTATGCGATGTGGGAGGCTCCCGGAAGAAAAGCGGTCCCACGGAAGGGACACGGTGCATCGCGCCCATCGGGCATCGAATGCAGGCTTGAGGTTAACACTACCGGATCCAACAAACATTCCCCCTCTCACGACCGGCAATCGTGTCACTGCCCCCCGGCGAGCGGCAGTACACACGCCCCGGACGCGTCCAGTGCCAGACGGGTCGCCGCCCAGCCCTCGCCCGCGATCCGGGAGACCTTGTCGGCGGCACCCTCGTCGGTGAACGCCAGGACCGTGGGTCCCGCGCCCGACACGACGGCGGCGACGCCCTCGTTCCGCAACCGGTTGACCAGCGCCAGGGTTTCGGGCATCGCCGGCGCCCGGTAGTCCTGGTGCAAGCGGTCCTCCGTGGCCGGCAGCAGCAGCTCGGGACGCCTGGTCAGCGCCTCCACCAGCAGCGCGGCACGGCCCGCGTTCGCGGCCGCGTCCACGTGCGGGACCGTACGCGGCAGCAGCCCGCGCGCGGTCTCGGTGAGCACCGGCGTGGCGGGCACGAAGACCACAGGGACCAGCGATTCCGCCGGGTCGAGCCGGATCGCCCTGGCCGCGCCGCCCTCGCTCCAGGCCACGGTCAGGCCGCCGAGCAGGCACGCCGCGACATTGTCGGGGTGCCCCTCGATCTCGGTGGCGAGTTCGAGCAGCGCGGTGTCGTCCAGGACGGACGGGCCGCCTATGGTCACCGCGCGGGCGGCGATGATGCCCGCGCAGATCGCGGCCGACGACGAGCCGAGGCCGCGGCCGTGCGGGATGCGGTTCGCGCACACCACCTCGAGGCCGCGAGGCTGGCCGCCGAGCAGGTCGAAGGCGGTGCGCAGGGAGCGTACGACGAGGTGTTTCTCGTCCCGCGCCAGCGTGTCGGCGCCCTCGCCGGCGATGTCGACGTGCAGGCCGGCGTCCGCGACCCGCACCACGACGTCGTCGTAGAGGCCCAGGGCCAGCCCGAAGGCGTCGAACCCGGGCCCGAGGTTGGCGCTGGTCGCGGGGACGCGCACTCGTACTGCGGCAGCGCGGAACGCGGGACCGGCCATCGTTCGACGAATCTCCTTGTGCGGTTCGCCCTGCGGGCGCGGCACCATTGCCGGGCGGCGGGGCGGGGAGTGGCGATGCGGGGTGGCATCCGCCGGATTCGGGGCACACTGCGGTGCCGCTGGTTCCAGCTTATCGAAGGAAGGTTCTCCTGCGACATAGGGCGCACACACAGCGCTTGGTGCGTGTCGCCCCCGGCGCGTGCGCCCCTCGCCCGGCGCCGGGCCGCGAGGACCCGGCCGCCCCGCGCGGGCGGGCGTCACCACGCCCCGGGAGCGCGGGGAACCGGCGCCCGCCACGGGGGCGAACGCCTCGGCGGGCGGGCCCGCGAGAGAGCGCAGGGAACGTGCGGAAGACACCCGCCGGGAGCGCCGGGAACGTGCGGAAGACACCCGCCGGGAGCGCAGGGAACGTGCGGAAGACACCCGGCGGGAGCGCGGGCCGGCGCCTGCCACGATCGGCAGTGCCTGTCGCGGCCGGACCACCGACCGGTGGTCGGCAGCGGGCATTTCGGCCCGCTGCGACAGGTCCCGGCGCCGCCCCGCGCCCCCGTGGGGTCTACGCGAGCCCGAGGCTCTCGGCGGCCGCGTCGGCGTCGACGGGCACCGTCAGCGGCTGCGGGGCGCCCGCGACCGCCCAGTCCGGGTCCTTGAGGCCGTTGCCCGTGACCGTGCAGACGATGCGCTGGCCCGGGTCGATCCGGCCCTCTTCGAGCGCCTTGAGCAGGCCCGCGACGGACGCCGCGGAGGCGGGCTCGACGAAGACGCCCTCCTTGGCCGCCAGCAGGCGGTAGGCCGACAGGATCTGGCGGTCCGTCACCGCCTCGATGACGCCGCCGGACTCGTCCCGTGCCTCCTCCGCGAACTGCCAGGAGGCCGGATTGCCGATCCTGATCGCCGTGGCGATCGTCTGCGGGCTGCGCACCGGGGCGCCGTTGACGATCGGCGCGGAACCCGACGCCTGGAAGCCCCACATCCGCGGCTTGCGGGTGGCCATCCCGTCCGCCGCGTATTCGCGGTAGCCGCGCCAGTAGGCGGTGATGTTCCCCGCGTTGCCGACCGGCAGCAAATGCAGATCGGGCGCGTCGCCGAGCGCGTCGACGATTTCGAAAGCGGCCGTCTTCTGCCCCTCGATCCGCACCGGGTTCACCGAGTTGACCAGGGCCACCGGATACTTCTCGCTCAGCCCCCTGGCGAGGTCGAGGCAGTCGTCGAAATTGCCGTCGACCTGGAGGATGCGGCTGCCGTGGACCAGTGCCTGGCCCATCTTCCCGAGCGCGATCTTGCCCTGCGGCACGAGCACCGCGCAGACCATGCCGGCGCGTACCGCGTAGGCCGCCGCGGACGCCGAGGTGTTGCCGGTAGAGGCGCAGATGACGGCCTGCGCGCCGTCCTCCTTGGCCTTGGAGATGGCCATGGTCATACCGCGGTCCTTGAAGGACCCGGTCGGGTTCGCGCCCTCGACCTTGAGGTACACGTCGCACCCGGTCCGCTCCGACAGCAGCTGGGCCGGTACCAGCGGGGTGCCACCCTCCAGCAGCGTGACCACCGGGGTGTCCGGGCCGACCGGGAGCCGGTCGCGGTACTCCTCGATGATGCCGCGCCACTGGTGGGTGCCCGACATTCGGGGCTGGTCGATTGTTCCGTTCATCGCGGGTCTACTCCCCTTCCACACGCATGATGCTGGCGACGCCGCGTACGGTGTCGAGTTTCCGCAGGCTGGACACGGTCGCCGAGAGGGCGGCGTCCGGCGCGCGGTGGGTGACGACGACGAGTGAGGCCTCGCCGCCCTCCTTCTCGACGGCGGCGTCGTCGCCGATGCCTTGATTTCTGCCCTGCTGACGCACCGTGTCGATGGACACGTCGTGCTCGGCGAACACCGTGGCGACCTGCGCGAGGACGCCCGGTTTGTCCGCCACGTCGAGGCTGATGTGGTAGCGGGTGACCACATCCCCCATCGGGCTCACCGGCAGTTGCGTGTAAGCGGACTCGCCGGCACCGGTGGTCGCCGCCAGTTTGTTGCGGCAGGCGGCCACCAGGTCGCCGAGGACGGCGGAGGCGGTGGGTGCACCGCCGGCGCCGGGACCGTAGAACATCAGCTGCCCCGCCGCCTCCGCCTCGACGAAGACGGCGTTGTAGGCCCCGCGTACGGAGGCCAGCGGGTGGCTGAGCGGAATCATGGCCGGGTGCACTCGGGCGGTGACCGAGCGGCCGTCGCGGGCGCGCTCGCAGATGGCCAGCAGCTTGACCGTGCAGCCCATCTTCTTCGCCGAGGCGATGTCGGCCGCGGTGACCTCGGTCAGGCCCTCGCGGTGGACGTCGTCGATGGTGACCCGGGTGTGGAAGGCGATGCCCGCCAGGATCGCTGCCTTCGCGGCGGCGTCGAAGCCCTCGACGTCGGCGGTGGGATCGGCCTCGGCGTATCCCAGCGCGGTGGCCTCGTCCAGCGCCTCGCTGTAGCCGGCGCCGGTGGAGTCCATCTTGTCGAGGATGAAGTTGGTGGTGCCGTTGACGATGCCCAGCACCCGGTTGACCTTGTCGCCTGCCAGCGACTCGCGCAGCGGCCTGATCAGCGGGATCGCACCGGCGACCGCGGCCTCGTAGTAGAGGTCGACGCCGTGCTCGACGGCCTTGGCGTGCAGGCTCGCGCCGTCGGCGGCCAGCAGCGCCTTGTTCGCCGACACCACGGAGGCGCCGTGCTCGAAGGCGCTGGTGATCAGCGTGCGCACCGGCTCGATACCGCCGATGACCTCGACCACCACGTCGATGTCGCCGCGCTTGACCAGCGCGGTGGCGTCGGTGGTGAGCAGCTCGGCCGGGACCCCTGAACGCACCCGGTTGGGGCGGCGGACCGCGATGCCGGCCAGCTCGATCGGCGCGCCGATCCGGGCGGCGAGGTCCGCCGTCTGCGTCGTGATGATGCGCGTGACCTCGGAGCCCACCACACCGCAGCCAAGCAGCGCCACTTTCAGCGGACGCGTACGCATCATCCGACCTCGTCTCTCGTACAGCTCTCGTGTCGCGTGGGTACGGTTCCGGGTCCCCGGTCCCGTACGGCGTGGAGGGAACCAGTCTCACCCACCGGATGGGAGAAGCCACGCCGTGTCCGGATTTCGAGACCGTGCGGGCGGACCGTGAGATTTTCCGTCCACCCGGCGATCTTGCGGCTTTTCGTCGCGCCCGGCGGTTGCCCGCCGCAGATCCTCGTCCCCCCGCCCGGCCCGGCCCACGGCGCCGTCCCCATGTCGACGGCAGCCCTCAGCCGACGTCGAGCCGGAGCAGGTCCTCCTCCGTCTCGCGGCGGACGATCACCCGCGGCTTGCCCTCCGCGACCGAGACCACCGGGGGCCGCGGCACGTGGTTGTAGTTGCTGGCCATCGAGCGGCAGTACGCCCCGGTGGCCGGCACCGCGAGCAGGTCGCCGGGCGCCAGGTCGGACGGCAGGAAGGCGTCCTTGACCACGATGTCGCCGCTCTCGCAGTGCTTGCCGACCACCCGGCTGAGCATCGGCGCCGCGTCGCTGCGGCGGGAGACCAGCGCGACGGTGTACTCGGCGTCGTAGAGCGCGGTACGGATGTTGTCCGACATCCCGCCGTCGACGCTGACGTACGTGCGCAGGCCCTCCAGCGGCTTGACCGTACCCACCTCGTACAGCGTGAAGGCGGTCGGGCCCACGATGGCGCGGCCCGGCTCGACGGACAGCCGCGGCGGGTCGAGGCGCGCCGCCTCGCACTCGCGGGTGACGATCTCGTTCAGCGACTTGGCGATCTGGTACGGCTCCGCAGGGTCGTCGTCCGCCGTGTAGGCGATGCCGAGGCCGCCGCCCAGGTCGATCTCGGGAAGCTGCACCCCGTGCTCGTCGCGGATCTCGGCCAGCAGCGACACCACGCGGCGGGCGGCCACCTCGAAGCCCGCCATGTCGAAGATCTGCGAGCCGATGTGGCTGTGGATGCCGATCAGCTCCAGGCTCTCCAGCTTCAGCACCCGGCGTACCGCCTCGGCCGCCTGGCCGCCGGCCAGCGCCAGCCCGAACTTCTGGTCCTCGTGCGCGGTCGCGATGAACTCGTGGGTGTGCGCCTCGACGCCGACCGTCACCCGGATCTGCACCGGCTGCCGCCGCCCGTGCCGCTCCGCCGCGGCCGCGACCCTGACGATCTCCTGGAAGGAGTCCAGCACGATCCGGCCGACACCGGCACCGACCGCCCGGTCGATCTCGGCGGCGCTCTTGTTGTTGCCGTGCATCGCGATCCGCTCCGCGGGCATGCCGGCGTCGAGCGCGACGGCCAGTTCGGTGCCCGAGCACACGTCGAGGTTCAGCCCCTCCTCGTGCAGCCAGCGCACCACGGCGCGGGACAGGAACGCCTTGCCCGCGTAGAAGACGTCGGCGTCGGGCCCGAAGGCCGCCCGCCACGCCCGGCAGCGGGCCCGGAAGTCCGCCTCGTCGAGCACGTAGGCGGGGGTGCCGAACTCGGCGGCCAGGTCCCGTACGTCGATCCCGCCGACCTGGACGGCGCCGTCCGCGTTGCGGGTGACGGTGCGGGACCAGATGTGCGCGTCCAGCACGTTGAGGTCGGCGGGCGGGGCGGCGTAGTGCCCCTCGGGCAGGACGTCCGCGTGGCGGGGGCCTGCGGGATGTGCGGATCGGCTCACGGCTGGCTCTCTCGTTCTTGTTCTTGTCGCGTTAGAGGTGGTCGGGTGCGCTGATGCCGAGCAGGTGCAGGCCGTCGGCGAGCACGATCCCGGTCGCGTCGGCGAGGCGCACCCGGGCGGCGTGGACGGCCGAGGGTTTCTCGTCCCCCTTCGGCAGCGCGGGGCACTCGTCCTGGAACCGGAGGAAGGCGTCGCCCAGCCGCTCCAGATGCCGTGCGAGCCGATCGGGCGCGCGGCGGCGGGCGGCGGTCTCGACGACCCGGGGGAAATCGGCGATCAGCCCGAGCAGTTCCGTCTCGGCGGGGTGCCGGTACGGGTCACGGGCCGCGGCCTCCACGCGAACACCCAGGTCATGGGCGTTGCGCAACAGCGCGCGGGTACGGGCGTTGGCGTAGCGGACCCGGAAGAGCGGGTTCGCCTCCCGCTGGTCCAGCAGGGCGGGACCCGGGCGGGGCGTGTCCTCGGCGGGCGGCCGGAGCAGGGACCACCGGGTGGCGTCGGGGCCGAGGCCCCGGGCGCCGGGGTCCTGGGCGGGCTCCGCCGCACTGAGACCCTCCAGGCGGCCGCCGGCCGCGGTCTCGGCGCCCGCGGCCCTGAGCAGCCCGTTGACGACCTCGGCGACGAGCGCGGCGCGCGGGGCGTGCGGCGGCTCGGGCACCACCGTGACGGTCTCGCCCGCGAGCCCGTCACCGCGCCCGTAGTCCGCCCCCTGCTCACGCACCTGCCGGACGACGTCGGCGTACGCCCGCGCGCTGAGCGTGATGTTCAGGAAGCCGGTGCCGGCGATCTCGACCTGCGCGATGCCCGGCTCCTTCGCGAGCCGCACCGCGAGGATCTCGGCGACCTCCCGGGCGGTCCGCCCGGCCTGTCCCGCGAGCTGCATGGCCACGTTGGTCGCGTAGTCCCCGCACCCGGGCCGCGGCGGCCGCTGGACCACCACCTTCTCCGGCACCGCGACCCGCAGCTCGTCCGCCGCCACGGCACGGCGGACCGTGCTCAGCACGGTCCACGACAGTTCGGCGGGGGTCACGGGGAAAGCGTAGGCGAGAAGGGGGTCCCTCCGGCGACCGGGTTTTCCCCCGCCGGGGGGGGTTGCGGGCCGGGAACCTCGCTGCTGGGGCCCGGCGGGCTGCGGGCGGCGGCGCGGGCGGCTACGTGCCCCCGGGGGCGCGGGCGGGCTGCCCGCGGGCGGGGCGGGCCCGTGCGGTACGCGGGGCGGCGAGGTGGCTGGGGCCCCGCCCACGCTGCGGCTGGGTGCCGGGGTCGGTGGCCTGCCAGCCTGCCGGGCCCGAGGTCCGCTGAGCCGAGCGCAGGCGGCTACGTGCCCCCGGGGGCGGCGGCGGCCTGGCCCTGCTGTTCCGCGTCCGGCTTGGGCGACGTCTCCGGCGGTACGGAGCCGCGCCGTATCAGCCGCCGTACCGTCTCCACGAGCTCGGCCGGCTCGAAGGGCTTGCCCACGTACGCGTCGACCCCACGTGGGCCCCCGGTGCCCTCGGGCAGTGTCCCGGCGCTGACCATCACGATGCCGACATCCCGGGTCCGCGGATCCGCGTCCGCCCGCAGCCGCGCCGCCGTCCGGATCCCGTCCAGCCGCGGCATCACCACATCCAGCGTCACCACATCGGGCCGCACGCTGTGCACGATCTCCAGGCACTCGGCACCATCAGCCGCGGTCACGACCTCGAAGCCCTCCAGCTCCAGGTTGACCCTGATCAACTGCCGGATCACCTTGTTGTCATCCACAACAAGCACCCGGCCGGACGCACCCGCCACACCCCGAAGCGTAGGCGGGCAGCTACTGACGCGTCGGCGTTTTGCCCATTTCTTCCCCGCCAAGGGTGACCACCGCCCCCGCCGCCCCACCAAAACCCTGTCCAGCCCACCCTCCCCGGACTGGTAGTGTTCTTCCCGTCGCCCCCGTAGCTCAGGGGATAGAGCAACGGCCTCCGGAGCCGTGTGCGCAGGTTCGAATCCTGCCGGGGGCACTTAGGCGACACCAGCGCTAGGCATTCAAGGACCCCGTAACCAGGAGAAATGCTGAGCGCGGGGTTTTCTGCTCTCACAGGTCTTGTGCAACCGGACGCGAGCGTACGCGGCTCCATGACAGTGATCACGTTGTAATAGCGTGTTGATCTTGAGTGCCATCGACGCACGTCGGGGGACGTTTCCACCCCTCGCCTCCGCACCGGAACGCTGCTGACTTTCGGTCTGCTCCTCACGCAAGTCAACTTGCGTGAGGAAGAGGCAGGCGGCGCCGGAGGGCTCCCCCCGACACCGCCTGTCGCGCCAGTCGACTGGCGCAGACCCATCATTCGTCCTTCTCGCCAAGCCCTTGAAGAATGCGGTCGTTCATCTCGGACTCCTGGCCGTCAATGCACTTGGCATAGATCCTGAGCAGCACGTCTACCGAATGTCCCGCGCGGGCCGCCACCTCCGGAGCCGGGACGCCGGAGTTGAGCCACTGAGAGACGCCAGCGTGGCGGAGGTCATACGGTCGGGCCGCCATGACCGAGGCGACCTGGCCGGGCAGGAGAGCCACCGTCCGGGCCTGCTTCCAGACCCGCGAGTACGACGAGGCCGCCACGACGTTGCCGTACTCGCTTTGGAAGAGCCGACCGTCATCCGCAGTGCCGAACTCCTCGATGTGGTCCAGGAGCAGACCGACGAGCGGGGGCGGGATCGGCACAGTCCGCACCTCACTCCTGTCCCGCTGCTTGAGGCCGCGCCGGTCATGCGCCTCGCCGGAGTCGGTCCACGCCCTGCCTGCGGAGGGCCGAGTCTCGGAGAGTTCGAGACGGCCCCATCCGGTCTCCGGCAGGGTGCAGTCGGAACGGCGGAGGCCCAGCGCCTCCCCCGGCCGCATGGCCGCGTAGTACAGGCACGCGAAGAAGGCCCGCAGACGTCGACCAGAGGCGCGGTCGTAGGCCCCGACGTACGTCACCGCGGTCAGCAGTTCCCGCGCTTGGCGGGGGTTGACGACGACTCGGCGGTCGACCTCCTGTACCGCCCGCTTGCCCCGCTTCCGCTGGACCCGGGTGAGCGGGTTTGCCGGCAGCACCCCAAGTTCCACGGCGTACTCCAGCACGTTGAACACCACCGCTCGGCGTCGCCGGTAGGTCTGCGTGGCCGCGGGCTTGCCGTCGAGCTTCCGCCCGAGGGCATCGATCAGCTCATGCACCCGAGTCATCTCCTGGAGTTCCGCCACAGGCAACGATGCCTTCTCCAGCCACTTCACCGCAGTAGCGATCTCCGCGGGCCGCTCCCTCTCCCGACGCGGCGGGGCGAGCACGTACGACCGGAGCGCCCTCCGCAGCACCTCTGGTGACGGCCGCCCACGGCCTGGCTTGGTGAGCACCGGGACGACCCCGGCAAGGGCGTCGGTCATGCTGTCGCGATGCTTCGCGGATGCCTCCGCCCAACGGTGGTCGAGGTACTTCACCGCCAGGTTGAGGAAGGACAGCGCTGCCTTACCCCCGCGGAGGGAGTCCGGGAGCCCGGAGACGGTGTCGAACGGCTCGCCCTTCTCCACCGCTCGCAGGAGCTTCGCCCGGAACCTGTCCGCCAGCGCGGTGGACTTGTGCGACTCGCTGAACGTCTGCCCGTCCACCACCCACCGCACCACGTACGTGAGCTTCTTCGTCGTCTTGTTGACGCTCAGCTTCCAGACGGAGACCTTGTACGACTTCACGTCGCCCCCTCCGCCCGGTCGTCCAGCCAGGCATTGAGCACGGCCCGCTCACCCGCAGCTCCCCGTTCGGCAGCCGGATGCACGCCGGAGCGAGTCCCAACTCGCGCCAGCGGTAGAAGGTACGGCGGGAGATGCCGCCCAGTTCCTCCAGGACCTCCCGCACGGTGAGCAGTCCGGTCATCCGCTCACGCGCCATGACGGTCACCGCCCTCCCGCACCGAGGCAGCGAGGAGAGCCGCCTCCGGCGAGTAGCCGCGCCCGGCGTAGCGCCAGTGCCCGGCCGTGACCGTCGCCCGCCCGTCGAGGCCCAGCGCCGCCCGCTGCTCTTCCGCGCGATGCTCGGTACGTGCGTCCCGTAACGCCGTGAGGGTGGTTGAGTACCGGCGCGACTTGGTCGAGAAGTGGCCCCCGTAGCCGAGCATGTGAGCCCAGCGACGCAGCCCGAGCGGTTCGAAGTCGGGCAGCCCCCCGAGCCACCAGCACGTACCGATCATCCGCAGCACATGCCGCCGAACCGGCAGGACCACCAGCTCCCGGGCATGGCGGATACGGCCGTCCACGGCCCCGGCGGCCTCCGCACCCTTGGTGGCGTACTTGGCGATGTAGCCCGCCACCGCAGCCGAGGTGAGATCACCGACGCCGAACTCAGCGATGTGCCGCACGTCCACCTGAGTCCCGAAGTGCAGCGTTCGCCGGCCGACGACCCCCGTCCCCGGAGCGTCCAGCCGGACCAGGCCGACCGACTCCCGCACAGCGTCGGCGAGGAGTTCAGTCGTCGCCCACCCGGGCGGAGCCCACGCCGGACCCTCCGGCCCGTCCAAGCGGACCACCGCGTGGAAGTGCACGAGCCCACGCCGTTGGTACTCGGCCACCTTCGCGTACGACAGCCGGGCCGACTCGGCGAACTCCGCACGGGACACCCCGACCCGCCGGGCCAGCTCCCGCCGCAGTTCCAACGCGAACCGGTGCCATAGACGACCGGCCGACGCCTGCCACAGCACGGCACCCGCGTAGTCGTAGCAGCGCGGGCACAGCGGCTCGCCGAGCCGGGAGTCGTCCACGTGATGACGTTCGCCGCAGCCCACCGGCACCCCGTGCGGGCAGCACTCCCCCGCCCTACGCGGACGGCAGACGCGTACCCGCCCGTCCCGCTCTCGTCGGGTGTGGACCGCCCCGAAACCAGGAGCCGTGAGCGTGGCGAAGACCCGTGGGTGTCCGCCGACGCTGGCCGGAGTCTCCTTGCCACCGACCAGCCCAGCCCGGATGAGCTGGTACGTGTCGGCCCGGTAGACCCGAGCACAGGCCGGGCAGACGCTCGCCCGACGATTGCCGCAAGCGACGAGCAACCGACCGCCGTACGCCTGCGAGCCGTATGACCACAGCACCTCTCCGCTCGCCGCGTCGACGAAGGAGGAAGCCCCCACGAGGTGAACCGGGTTGGTGCAGCCGTTCAGACGGACGATGTTGCGCCGCCACGCGGAGAAGTCGGATTCCATCGCCCTCGCGAGAAGCGCGGCCACGTCCTTCGGAGTCGAGGTCATGGCCGCCCGCCGCCGAACGCCTGCCGCATCACGGCCGTAATGGCCTCCGGCCGGCTCTTGGCGCTGAACCTCAGCGTCGGGTCAGTCAGCCAGAGCGCGGCGGCGTGTCCCGGGCACAGCCAGCGCTCGAAGCCGTCCAGGCCGACGAGGACGACCTGTTCACGACCGACGCAGGTGGGACGCTCCGGCTCGCGTGACTCACATTCGGGAAGGCGCGATTTGCGCGGTCGGTTGGCGGTGGACACAGTGTGGGTGCTCCTTTCACTGCTCATGTGGCGGATGGGGCGGGCTCCCGGCGGGGTCGGGTTTGGCGACTTCGCGCCCCGCTGGGAGCCCTTCGCGCGGAGATGCGCGGGGCTGGATCTGGACATGGCTGTCCCCTTCGTCGTGCGGGGAGGGTTGGTCAGAAGCTCAGTTGGCCGAGGAAGGTGCTCAGGCCGACGAGCGCAGTGCGGATGACTGGAGCTGCGCCGGTCGCGGCGAGCAGGAACCCGAAGGCTCCGCTGAGCAGGACGTCCGGCCACCGCAGGTAGCGAATGCGGAGCAGGAACCAGATCAGGAGGCCGAGGAGGACCACGGCCGACATGGACACAACCACAGTTCGTCCCCCCTCAGCCGTCGTCGTCGCGGTCGAGGCGTTCGACCACGACCGTCGTTGCCGCCGAGGACTTCGCGGTGCGCAAGGTGCCCACGGCATGGCGCAGTTCGGGAAGATCGGGGGTCAGGTGGGCGTACTGGGCTGCGGTCGTCTCAGCGTCCATTTCCGAGACCAGGTGCGAGCGCGCACGTTCCCAGCCGTCGCCGGAGGCGAGTACCGCGGTGCCGGCCTGGTCGGGACGGATCGCCTGTGCGGCCTTGAGGGCACCAGGGTTGAGATCCCCGAGAGCCATCTCCGCCGTGCCTGGGTCGGCGACCCGATGGCAGACGCGCCCGCCGAGTTGCGCCCGCAGCGCCGTGACCCCCGGACCGAGGTCGGAGCCCACCCGCTGTCCGGCAACGACCAGGAACACCCCGAGGGCGGCCCCGAGTTGGGCCAGCCGAATGAGCGCGGTACCTGCGGCGTGCGCTTCGTCCTTCTCGCCGCGGTTGGCGATGAGGAACAGCTCCGCCAACTCGTCCACGATCACGACGACGGGGACCGGCCGTAGGTCGTCAGGCAGACCCCAGACGTTCCGCACCCGGGCGGCACGGCAGATCTCCATGCGGTCAGTGGTGAGGTCAACGAGCGAGGCCAGCAGCCGGACCGCTTGCGTGCGGTTGGTGGCGAGCGCCGACAACCGGGGCTCGTAGAGCGACAGTTCCATGCCGCCTTTGCAGTCGATCCCGACCATGGCGACCGGCTGCGGTGCGAGGCCCGCGACGAGCGTGTTGATCAGCGTGGACTTGCCTGATCGCGTGTCGCCGACGATGAGCCAGTGCGGAATCTGCCGGAGATCCATCACCCACTCGGCGCCGGTCTCCAGCACGCCCACGGCCACGTTCAGCAGAACGCCGCTCCCCCGCTGCGGAGGTATTCGCGGCGCCGCCAACGGGTCCGCAGCCGAGGCTGCCACTCGTACGAATCCCGGCTTCCACGACGTCACACGCACCGCGTGCACTTGCCAGGTCTCGGCTATCGCAGGCGCGGCTTTCGCGAAGTCCTGCGGTACCTGGCCGGGCAGCAGCCGTACGACGAACCAGAAGCCGCCGGCCGTCGGGCGAACCGGACCCCGGCGAGGAACACGCGGTTGCGGTGGAGGCGCACCGTTGCCGACGAGCCCGGACACGACCGTCAGTGCGGCCTTGCGGCTTACGGCGAGCCCGCAGCCGGCCATCAGTGGCCGCCATGTGCGGCTTACGCGTACGGCCGCCACCGGGAACCCGAGGAGCAGCCACCACGCGGCCGGGAACCGGCGACGCAGCACCGGGCCGGAGATGATCAGTCCCGCGACCGTTGCGAGTACGACCATCAGGAGGAGCGTCGGCCAGGTGTGCGCTGGCGAGGACTCGGCTAAGCGATTCACTGGCTGGCCCCCTTGCTCGCGGGAGCGGACGCGGGCGGGGCGGAGAGCGGCCGGATCTCGGATGCCCGGAAGGCGATGCCGTGCCGTCCCTCGTTCTCCCACGGGACGGCCACGAGGTCGCGGACCTGCACGGGCATCCCGAGCTGGATGCCGCTCGGCTCACCGGCCACGCTCACGTTCACCACGTCGGCCGATCCCATGGACATGAGGCACAGGCCGACCTGAAACACGGTCCGTCCGGTGTCGCGGTCGACGCGGAGCTGTCCGGTCTCGCGGTTGGCGACGCGCGGGGACGGAGGGACCGCGCAGATGATCGCCGTGTACTTGGCGGTGTCGATCGGAAGGGTTGCCACTGTTCTGAACTCCTCTGGGGTGACGGGCGGGAGGCGATCTCCCACACTGATTTACAACCCGTAGTACGGGCGCGGATCCAGAGTGCGACCCGTAGTACGGGTTGTCAAGTGACTTGGAACGCGAGACGCTGTTCGTTCTGCGGGACGTACGTGCGTCCCGCAGGACGAACGACAGGCCAGCCGAGTCAGCAGCGGAGAGCAGATGCCAGCCGAGAACACGCAGCCCAAGTACCGGCAGATTGCCGACTACCTGCGACGCGGCATCCTGGACGGCACGTTCCCGGCCGGCCAGCCGCTCCCGTCAGAGGAAGCGCTGGCGAAGCAGTTCGGCGTGACGCGCCCCACGGTTCGTCAGGGGCTCACGGAGCTACGGGCCTCCGGCCTGGTCGAGGCCATCATGGGCCGCGGCACCTTCGTCCGATCGCCCCACAGCCGCCCCAGCGTGACCCGCCCCCGCGGTGTCCGTCGCAGCCCAGATGGAACGTTCGCCGAGGCAGACGGCATCAAGTGGACGGAGCCAGAGGAACCGATCGCCGTCCGTACCGACGCCCCGCTCGCACTAGCCGATCTCCTCCGCATCCCACCGGGCGAACCGCTCTACACGTACGACGCCTTGCAGACAGCCGAGCCTGGCCTCCGCCAACTCCACCGCACTTACGTGCCGTTCTCCATCCTGATCGGCACAAAGTACGAGGAAGAAGCGCCCCCGCCGGCTCCCCAGCTCTACACCGCGCTCGCCGACCTGGGCCACGAACTCCACTTCACGGAGTACCTACGCCCACGGATGCCCCTCCCCGACCAGGCGCAGGCTCTCCGCCTGCCTGACGGCGTCCCGGTCCTGATCATCCTTCGCGTGACCCTGAACGATCACGACAAGCCCCTCGCCCTGGAGGAGTTCCAACTCCCCGGCGACGACCTCGAACTCGCCTACCCCCTCTGACACGCGGGGCTCCTGGCTCAAACTTTCTCTACGTCTTCAAGGCACCCGGCGTCGCTGTCGCTCCGCCGGGCGCGCGTCCGGCGCTTGGCCGCGCCGTCGCTTATGTCTCCGCCCCGCTCGGCACGGCCAGCGCCGCGCGCGCCCGCGGGTGGGTTGGCCGGCAACATGAGGTGATACCGCACAGCCGAGGTCACGACGATGCCTCCGGCGGGGGCGCTCAGGCTCCAGGATGGACCAGGCCCGGCCAGCGACCGCGCGAGCATCGTGGGCGGATGGGGGAGCTCCCATCCCACCTGCCATCAGCCCGGGCAAGCCGAGCAGTCGCGGCCCAGGGCGTCAAGGTCGTTCGTACAGTAGCGCGCTCCACCTTGACGCCCTGAACCACGCCCGCTCCACGGGAGTGCGGGCCGACGGCAGACGGGATGGGAGCTGGGGTAGTGGGATTTGGGCTCAGGATCGGCATCTCACGTGCCTCTAGTGCCACCGGACCAATTCGAGAGCCCGACCGAGTACACGGGGGCACGCAGACCACCTCCCCCAGCTCAGAGCGGTTCACTTGCAGGCTGACTTTCAGCGCCAGAGGAAGCCTGACGATGGGTTCCTCGCTTCGCCACATACGACCGGCGACTGATGAGCCTCGGGTGTCGACCTCATCGCGAACTTTGTATGGTAGATCTCGTGACGCCTTGAGGGACGTAGGGATTTTCGAGGATGCCGCTGGAAACTAAGGTTCGAGTGGAGAGGTCAGATGTCTGCGGGTGTTGACCCGGTCGTCAGTGCGCGTATGGCCCGAATCCGAGGGCGCGACACCGTACCGGAGATGAAAGTGCGTCGGGAGTTGCATCGGCGCGGCCTCCGCTACCGCGTGAATTTCAAACCCGTGTCCACATTGAAGCGGACGGTCGACATTGCCTTCACAAGACAACGGGTCGCTGTCTTGATCGACGGATGCTTCTGGCATGGCTGTCCGGAGCACTTTCGGCCGGCCAAGGGAGATCGGAGGGAGTTTTGGGCGACCAAGGTCGCTGAGAATCAAAGGCGTGACCAGGACTCCACCAGGGCGTTCACGTTGGCGGGATGGACCGTTCTTCGTTTTTGGGAACACGCTGACCCGCTCGAGGTAGCCGACAAGATCGAAGACGAGGTGATCAGGCGGTTTGTGAGTCGGCGGTCACCTTCCGAGAGACCGCGTAGGTGACTTGCTCGCATCGTGCCCTCAAGATGGTGGCGAGGGCAAGCACGAGGTGCCAATCGTCGTCGGGTAGTGGTGCGGTGTTGGGCTTGGTGACGGCGATAGTGATCAATTGCGACTCCGACACCGCCCGGCGTAGGCAAGCGTGCCAGACCATCCCCTGCAGGCCGCTCGGTGGGCCCCAAGTGATGAAGGCCGACTCACCATCAGGTCCATCGGCGAGGCCACGCATCGGTTTGACGTCCAGTGTCTGCGGACGAAGGGTCCATTCCGAGCCCATGGCCAGCCGAACGACTGACTGCGGACCGGGGTACTCGCGTATCGTCATCTGAGCCATCGGCCCGACTCCTTCGAGCGCCCGACGGTACTGCTTCGCTGGTCCGTCCTTGATCCACGGGCGTATTTTCTCCATGGGCATGAACATAGCGAGTCGCCCGCCGATCTTGGGATCCTTGACGAACCGGTCGTACATCTCAGTCGCCGCCGGCGAAGAGACCTCCTCCCACCGCATGGCGTCGAAGTGGCGAGTTAGATCCGCAAAGATCTCCAAACGGATCGGTTCCGGAAGGGTCCCCATCAGACCCCCTCAATGGGCGGGAACTCTAAACGGACGCTGTCGTCGGCTCCCCCGAGGTCACCCACGTCGGCCATCCACTGGTCCAGGAGTCCCTTTACCCTCAAGTCCTCGAACTCGAACTGGTTCCGTCCGACCGATACCTGCTCGATCTCGCCATCGGATACCTGTTCTCGCATGTTGTATACCTCGGCCAGCCTTCGGATATCGCTGACGAAGTCCAGTACCTCCACGTGGGTCTTCCCCCTGCGAAGGCGGAGCCCGCGGCCGAGCTGCTGCACGAAGATGCGTCGACTATGGGTCACCCTGGCGAAGCAGAGAATGTTGACGTCGGGTACGTCGACGCCCTCGTTGAGGATGTCCACGGCGACGAGGATGGGCACCTCTCCGGTACGGAACTTGAGCAGCCGTGCCCGCCGCTCCCGTGTCTTGAGCTTGGCATGCAGCGTCTCGGACCGCTCCCAGCCAGGACGTCGGGCGAGCAGGTCGCGCATCCGCTCAGCGTGCTCGATCGTCTGACAGAAGACGATGGCCCGCGGGTTCGTGGTCTGATCCCAGACCTGCTCGAGGTGTCCCCGAACCGACTCGTCGCGCTCGGGGATGAAGAGACGCTTATTCAGGTCCTTGATGGAGTAGCCGTGCTCCGAGGCATGACGGACGAAGTCCCAGTCAATGTTGTCAGCGAACACGCAGTACTTCACGTCCGCGAGGTAGCCCAGTCTCATGCCCTCCGAGATGGACACCCGCTCGACTGGTTCGCCGAAGGTCCGCTCAATGTCGTACCGATCGCCTCGCCAGGGCGTGGCCGTCACACCCATCCGTTTGGCCTTGGGCAGCAGACCCATCATGGTGGCGTAGTTCCCGGTCTCCCCCACATGGTGCGCCTCGTCTACGATCACCAACTCGGGGGCGTAGCCCGCTTGGATGTAGTCACGTGCTGTGTTCGATACGCCGAAGGTGACGCCTGGCAGGGAATCGGGTTTCGAATCGCCGTGCAGCAGACGGGTCGGTACCTCCTTAGGAACGTCCCGCCACATCGCCCGTTCGAGTTGCTCCACGAGATCGATCATGTGCGCGGTAACCAGCACCTTGGTTCCCGGATTGGCGAGGAGGAATCGTCGCAGCAACCTGCCGGCGACCACTGTCTTACCAAGGCCCGTAGCGAGGTAGATGAGTGCCTCGCCAGCGTCCTCTAGGGCGGCCCAGGCCGCTTCCACGGCACGGTCCTGATAAGGGTGGAGTACGAACGGTGCGATTCGCTCCGGAGCGCGATCGTAGATCGTCGCCAGCCGTTGTCCGTCCCAGAGGGTCACGTTAACTCCGACGTCCCTAAGCGCGTCCGCCCGATCCTTGGCCTTCTGGGTGAACAGTCGATTGGTGACCACAACTGCACGGTGGATCGCGTAATGCCGCATAGCCGCGTGGGTTTCGTCAACGGCCTCGCGATCCACACTACCCGATTTCTTCCATTTAGACTGGAAGATCCAATCCTCGCCGTTTAGTCGGCCAAGGAGGTCAGCACCTTTATCCCCGGGACCATCGATGTTGACCACGTCTGTAAACGAGATCAGGCCGAGCAACCGCTCCAGCTGGCGCGTGAAGCCCTTTGGGCCTTCCTCGACAAGGAACGCCGGCTCTAGAAATGATCTGTTCATGCCTGAACGATCTCCGCGTCCAGTAGGTCCGCAGTAAGGAGCAGGCGGGAAAGTTCCAGGGTGTTCTGCAGGGGTGGGCCCACCACCATCCGCTTAAGGTCGGTGAGAAAGGCGCTAACACGGGCGACTTGGTCCGCCTGCGTCTCCTCGCCGAGCACAGCGTAAGTAGTGCGGAACAAGCCCCCGTCCAACACCAGCTCGGGACCGCTCGTAACGAGATCGAGGACACCCTCGACGCCCACGTAGCGCGCGAACTCGCCGTTTTCCACCGCTGCCTTCCAATCGACGTCCGGCGCAACCGCGATGGCGTACGACTCGGCGGACCGCTTCGACTGGCCGGACAGTGCGGACCAGAACGTCGCCCCGTCCTTCGAGGTGAGGTCGGCGAGCCGATCACGTAAGCCCTCGAGCAGCATCTCCGCACGACTACGCACCGCGCTTGAATTCACCCGCCGGTCCGGGAACTGCTCCAGGATCGAGGTGACCAACTCGTAGATGGAGCCCGGTATGGAGTACACGTCTTTCAACCGCGGTGCCGCGCAGACGAGCGCGACGTTCAGCGGAGACCATCCGTACCGCGCAATGAGCGCGGTACCGGAGTCCACGTAAATCTCGATTTCTCCACCCACGATCCGAACCACGCCCGGCTGCCGGTCGCCGTCCTTGACCAGTTCGACTCCGGAGGTGACGTAGACGCGAAGGATCGCCTGAGCGGTACCGAGGCGAACTTCCCGGTCAGTGTCAGGAAGCAGCATCGCGTGCTCTCTGTACCTCGCGAAGCGTTGCTCTTCTGTCTCCGGCCGTATCTCTGCGTCTGGTTCCGGCTGCTTCTGATCTTTGGACGGTGATTGACCGTCGGCCGCCCCCGTCCCCAGATGTCCGAGCCCCTCCCCCTTGAGCCAGTCATCCTCGTCAGATGGCGGCGCCGGCTCCGGCGGTGGTCCAAGCTTGACTCGATCATGATCAGCTGCGGCCTCGTACCATTTCTCGTCAGTCTGATACTCCGGATCCCCGCTGCGGAACTTCTGTGCCCACCCTTTCGCATCAGTGTGGATGGCAGTGTTGCCGTTGCCGGGCATTAGGTACCGGAGACCCGGTTTGTTCTCCCGGAAGGCGTTGAAGAACCGACTCATCGGAGATTCGTTCTCGCGATTGTACAGGCGCTTGGCGAGATTTGGGCGCAAAGGCAGTTCTCCTCGCACTTTCTCGACCATATATCGCCACTCCGACGACGAGGTGTCGAAATTTGTCTTGCGAACGTTGACCGGCGCGTGGTCGAGATGGATCTCACCAACGATGCGACCCATGCCGAGTTCGATCGGATACTCCAGCTCAGTGTCCCCCTCTGGCCCCTCCCAGTCGAACAGGGACTTGTCCCTTGTCGTAATCGCGCGCCCGCTCCGAAGGAACGTCAGACCGAAGTCGGACTTGTCAGCGAACCTCTGCACGCCCAACCACCCCACGATCTCGCGCTCTCGCTCCTGGATGTCGGTACTCTCGCAATCAACGCACTGGTCGTACTTTGAGGTGTACCAGCGCCCGCAGTTCATACAGGCGAAAGCATTGGTGAGCGGCACGTGGATTCGTTCCGCAGCAGGCGCCTCCGCGCCCTTGTACATGCCCGACCGAGTCGGGTCCCAGATGCACGGCACGAGGGGGATTACCTGGCGAGAGTTGACGTACAGACGCTGATTCAAACCGCCCATCAGCTGCGCGCCTGAATGAGGGCCATCGGGATTACGCAGCATGTAAGTGTAGATCCGCCCTAGGTTCCTGCTCACCTCTCGGATCGAACTTGGCGACTTCAACTTGACGACCACGTCTTCGCGGAGGTTCGTCACCGAGACGAGAGTTCCATGCTCGTCGGCATCCTTCCGCTCGTAGCGAAGGGGCACGTCATACGACGACAGCCGCTGCATCTCTCTAAGGTCGATGGTGGCGGTGATCCATTGGTCGTCGCCACGCCGTCCCGTACGGACCTCCGTTACCGTGCCAAGGCGGGCCGTGGCGATATTGAAGCCCATGCCGAACAGGCCGAGGCTGCCGAATCGCTGCTTACCCGAAGTGCCGGCGCTCAGGGCGCTTCGCAACTCCGCCTGAGACATCCCCCGGCCGTTGTCGCTTACGGCGACCTTGGCAACCCTATTCGCCTTGCTCGCCGTGGGCAGAGTGATGTCTATTCGAGGCTCCAACGCTTCATCGACACCAGCGGCCTCGACGAGCTCGTCAAGACAGTTGTCGATCAACTCGCATAGGCACTGATGAAGTTGTAGGTCGACCTCCGCGATCATCTCCAGAATGCGTGGAGATGGCGTCAGGTTGAGGGTGCCGGGGTGCGTCTCCGTCTCCGTCATGCTTCGGCTCCCTCCGCGCGCAGCGCGGCTTGGACACTGTCGGCCACAACCCGTGCCAACTCGACTGGGACTGCGTTGCCGAGCTGTCGCATCGCCTTGCCCCAGGGGCCATGCAGCTCGTAATCGTCTGGGAAGGTCTGCAAGCGGGCGCTTTCCCTGACCGTGAAGTAGCGGATAGAGCCGTCCGTCGCACGCAGCATGTTCTCGCCACCGGGAACCCCGTGACGCCCCGCTTTCAACGTCTTCGCTGGCCAATCCATAGGGCTACCGGTGTGGCCAGGGTAGGAACGAGCTCCGGGTTGAAGGACGTGGTTGAGGACACCCTTAATACCTGTCAGCGTTGGCTCGGGAAGGCCAGCCAGCGCGTCGCGTATGGTGCGCCAGCGCGCTTGGACCTCGTCTGGCCGCAGTTCTGCAGGTATGGGGACGTTAGGCCGCTCCGGGCGTTGCGCCTTGGGCACTTCATGTTCTTGCCAGTATTCGCCAGTTGTCCACTGAGCATGTAGAAGAGCGCGCCTTGAGTGTGTGACACGCGGAAATTCCCAAGGTACGTCCAGATCGTTACGAAAACCGACGAGGAAGACGCGCTGGCGCTGCTGCGGTACGCCGTAGTCCGCCGCGTTAGCGAAGGCGGGAGTGACCCGATAGGCCAACTCTTGGTTGCTGACGTCCTTGCCTGCTACCCGGAGCCGCAGCAGGTGATCCCCCCATAATTCGTCGGGCCTAGCAGCGAGAAGCGGCAGCGAGAGCCTCGCCTGGATGTACTGAAAATAGTCGGCGAACCTCGGGCGCGCCAAACCCCTCACGTTCTCAACGATGAACGCGCGGGGCCTCAGATGGGCGATCGCCTCCGCCGTGGCCGGGAACATGTCACGTTCGTCGTCGTCCGCCTTGCCGCGGCCGCCAATGGAGAACGGCTGGCACGGGGGGCCAGCGGCGACGAGATCGACCTCGTCGGTGATGCGGGACCAGTTGAAGTCCCGCACATCGCCCTCCTCGACATGCCAGTTCGCGACGAGCTCGTTCCCCCGGGCCTGGTTTTGTCGCACCGTGTCACAGGCCCACTTGTCCAACTCCAGGGTCGCCAGAGGGTCGAACCCAGCCTCCTGACAACCCAGTGCGAGCCCGCCAGCGCCAGCGAACAACTCCACGCTCGCGAGCCGAGCGTGCGAGGTCCTCATCAACAGGAGGGAGGGGGGGCGAGCAGTAACGCGCGCAGGAACAACCGCAGTGTCAGACATGCACTTCTTTCCAACCTTAGTCATAGTCTGAACATCATGATGCCGCATGATCCGACGACCTCGCCAGGACTCACGGTTTCTCAACGCCCTCTGGGCTGTGACTACTTGGCACCCCGGTTGGGCGGTGTTGCGGAGGTATCCGGCGATGGGATGCGCGGGGCCGCCTCCGCGCCGCCCTTGGACTCTCAACGACATTGCTGGCACCTGCGATGCCTGGTATGAGCAAGTCAACGACTGGGCGTGCGAATTGCCAACGGCATAGTTCAACGTGTCGCCCGCCCAGCGCCAGGGCGTCCAGCGGCCGGTCACGTCCGCTGGAGTGGTGTATCGACGGCCACTCGGTGATCTTGTTGCGAGGCTATGCGGTGAGTTCGGTGGGCAGGGCGGTTTCGTCGGTG
>NZ_JBICTO010000021.1:0-105486 GCF_043197715.1 Streptomyces sp. NPDC049040 | reverse complement strand
ACCGACGAAACCGCCCTGCCCACCGAACTCACCGCATAGCCTCGCAACAAGATCACCGAGTGGCCGTCGATACACCACTCCAGCGGACGTGACCCAGCTTTGTTCCGCCGGTTTTTCGCAGCATGTGCGTTTCTCCCGTTCACTAGTCAGGGAGCGGTACGCGCGGTTCAGGGACAGGGTCCGTAATCGGAAGCCCCGTGAGGCAGGTCGCGTTCGCTCGTTGCGACGAGCATGCGATACCAGCCATATCGTCGGCGTATCGTGCAGCAGGCGGACGGACCGGGTGCTCCGGGCCGGACCTCGTGGTTCCACCGCGGCCACGCGAAGCGGCACGGTCGTCGGCCGCCGGACCGCGTCAGCAGGTGGGCAGGGAGACCTGTACGGTCAGCCCGCCCTCGGCATGGGGAGTCAGCCGGAGGTCGCCCCTGTGCACGTTGACGATGCTCGCCACGATGGAGAGTCCCAGACCGTGCCCGCGGTGGCCGTCACCGGCCGCGGCCGTCCGGCCCTCGCCCCGCAGGAAGGGCTCGGTGAGCGTGTCGACAGTGTCCGGCAGGCGTCGTCCGGTGTTGGTGACGGAAAGCAGGGAGCGGAGCCGGTCGTGCGGATCCGGCCCGGTCGTCACGGAAATGGAGCCGTCGGCGGGCAGGTTATGCCGTATGGCGTTGTGCAGCAGGTTGACCGTCAACTGGCGCAGCAGCACCGGGTTCCCGGTGACCGGGGCCGGATCGCGGCGGCTGTGGAGGGCGACGCCACGACGTCCTGCCTCCTCGCCGACGAGGGCGAGGGCGTCGGCCGTGGTGGCTGCCAGGTCCAGCGGTTCGGTGTCCGGCGTGGTGTGGCCGAGGTTGGCCAGGTCGAGGAGCGCGTCGACGATCTCGATGCCCCGCTGGTTAGTCTCCCGGAGTCGCGAGACGAGCCGCGGATAGTTCTGGCCCGCGGGGTCCGCGGCGGCGACGTCGAGCATGGTGTGGGTGATGGCGAGCGGGGTGCGCAGTTCGTGCGAGGCGTTCGCGGCGAAGCGCTGCTGGGACTCGAAGGACTGCTGGAGCCGCTCCAGCATGTGGTCGAACGCGTCGGACAGGTCGGTGAACTCGTCGCGTCGGCCGTGCAGCGCGATCCGGTGCTCCAGGGAACCGGCCGCGGCCCGGTGCGCGGCACGGGTGATGTCCCGCAAAGGCTGCAGCACCCGGCCGGCGATCAGCCAGCCACCCACCAGGCCGATGGCCAGCAAGGCGAGCACGGCGTATCCGGAGGCCTTCAGCATCGCGTCCAGGATGTCCTGGCGGCTGGCGACAGCGGACGATTCCCGAGGGTTGGAGGCGGTCAGCGGGTAGTCGGGGATGAACCGCATCGACAGATAGATGATCGCCAGGGTGAACGTGCCGGCCACCACGACGAAGAACGCATAGCTGAGGGTGAGCCGCGCACGCGCGGTCAGCCGTCGAGGCCGCCAGTTCGACACCTCTGCCGCGGTTGCCGCCGCATGCTGCGCGGCTGGCGCGGCAGAGGAAGGCGCCGGAGCGCGGTGGCCTGTGGTGCCGGTCACCGCAGGGTTTCCGGCTCGTCCAGGTGGTACCCGACGCCGGGCACCGTGACGATCGCCGGCGGGTCGCCGAGGCGTTTGCGCAGGGTGGAGATGGTGATGCGTACCGCGTTGGTGAAAGGATCCGCATTTTCGTCCCAGGCGCTTTCCAGCAGCGATTCCGCGCTGACCACACCGCCCCGTGCGGTCATGAGGACCTCCAGAACAGCGAACTGTTTCCGGGTGAGGGATATGTGGTGCCCGGACCGGAACACTTCGCGGCGAAAGGGGTCGAGCCGAATTCCGGCATATTCGAGAACGGGCGGCCGGCCGGTCTTCGGGCGGCGTGCCAGCGAGCGGATGCGTACCACGAGTTCCGCCAGTTCGAAGGGCTTGGTCAGGTAGTCGTCCGCACCCATTTCGAAGCCGGTCACCTTCTCCCGTAGCCGGCTGGCAGCGGTGAGCATCAGTACTCGGCAACCCCATCCCCGTTCGACGATGACGCGGCATACGTCGTCCCCGTGAGTTCCTGGGATGTCCCGGTCGAGGACCACGACGTCATAGGTGTTGACGCTCAGCCTTTCCAGGGCGGAATCGCCGTCCCCGGCAATGTCCGAGGCGATCGCTTCGAGCCGCAGGCCCGCCTGTACCGCCTCGGCGAGGTAGAGCTCGTCCTCGATCACCAGTACTCGCATCAGGCCTCTCCGTCTCCGCTGTCGGTCCCCCCTGTCGCCGTTCCAGCCTACGGCCTGCCCGGTGGCGCAGCCGGGGAGCCTGCCCTGCCGTGCCGATCAGGAACCACCCCTTGCCGGGTCAGTGAACGGCAGAGCGCATATCGGGAGCGTATCGAAAATCCGATACGGCCTCGCAACACGGCCTGCCCTGTACTGGAGGCAAATTCCGACACATCGGCGCACGCCGACGACGCCAGACCCGGAGGCGACCATGGGGCCCATTCCCTGCGACGAGACGCAGGAGCGTTATTCCGAAAACACCGGAATCGGCGTTCCTCGCGGTGCCGGCGGTTACGCACGAGGAAACGGCCCTGCCGGTTCCGGCGCTGAGCGGGGAAAACGGTGGAACGGCTATTGGCTGCTCGGCGGGATCAGTGCTCTCCTGGTGCTGGCTGTGGTGGGTTACGAGGTTTCGCACTCCCCGCGCACGCCCCCACGGTCCCAGCTGACCGCGAACGGTCCGGCGTCGCAGCGGACCGCTCCGGCATTGCAGGCCGACGACGGTGAAATTCCCTCCGGCCGTGATGTCACGCCCTTCGACACGCAGTATTCCGCCGTCTCCCGTCTCGCTCCTGACCTGTTGAAGGCGCTGCAGCAGGCGGACAACGACGCGAAGGGGGCAGGAATCACCTTCCGCGTCACGTCGGGCTGGCGCAGCAAGGCGCATCAGCAGCGGTTGCTGGACGACGCCGTGCATGAGTACGGAAGCCTCCGGACGGCGCGGCAGTACGTCAACACCCCGGAGAAGTCGACGCATGTTCAGGGGAAGGCCGTCGACATCGGCCCGACGGACGCCGACGACTGGCTCATCCAGCACGGTTCGCGCTACGGCCTGTGCCAGGTCTACGCCAACGAGATGTGGCACTTCGAGATTCGCACCGCACCCGGCGGCACCTGCCCCGCCCTGCTGAACAACGCCACGGACTGATTTGGTCTTCGGCCTCGGGTCCGGCCGGGTGCGGGACTGTACGGCCTGTGCGGGCAGCTCGACGCGGAACCTTCGGAGGTCGCACTGGCCTGGCTCCTGCCCGAACCCGTCCTGTCCACCACGATCGTCGGCGCGACCTCGGCCCAGCAGGTGCAGTCGGCCCTCGGTGTGCCGTCCCTCCACTGGCCACCTCGGCTCTGATGCGGGCAGTTATCGGGCGAGCCTCCCGTGTGCAGGTACTCAGCTGGCCTCGGCGCGTTCGGGTCTGGTGCAGCGGCGGGTGACAGGTCAAGACGTCGCCCGATCGAGCACCAGACCCAAACTCCAGGTGAGTTGGGGCTACGGCTGCCCTTGTAGATAGGACAACCATGGGATGAGTGAGGACCGGGTCGCGGTGGGTTCGGGCGTCGGATCTTGGGCCGCTGGGCTCCTCGCGAGTGCGTTGGTAATGCTGCTACAACGTCGTGGAACCTTCGCCTTGTCAGAGTGGTCCGACCTGGTGGACTAAAAGCGGCGATGGGAGCGCAGGGGGAGCGCGGACGCCTTTGGAAGCGCCGACATCGGCTAGCACGAGCGAACCCTGTTCGTGCCTGCTGATCAGGGAAAACGAGATTTGGCGGCACTCCTGGAGATGGCGTGTCAGGATCGCTTGCGTACTTGTACAGCGTAGGTCGTCGGTTCGAACCCGACAGGGGGCTGGGCGTCGATGACCACCCGCCGTGAATCCGACGTGTCTGCGGCCGAATCCCTAGACTGTGCGTGTGCCGTGTTTCCAGGAGCGGGCGTGGAGGAGCGAGGCGCGCGATGACTGTCACTGAGGATCGGCCGCAGATGCAGGCGGAGGAGTTCGAGCGCATCGCTGCCGCCGCCGAGCGCGAGGGCGTCCGGCTGGAGTTCATCCACGGGAAACTGGGAGTCAAAGCGGTGCCGGACGGGGATCACGACGAGATCATCCGCTGGGTCATGGAGCACTGCATGCAGCAGCGCCCGGACCTCTGGCTCTACCCGGAACGCGGCCTCAAGGTGGAGACCTACCGCAGTGGTCACGCGAAGCCGGACGGGGCCTTGGCGCCCAAGGGCAGCTTTGCCGGTCACGGGGAATGGGCGACCGCCGACCGGGTGGTGATGGTGGTCGAGGTGACGTCGTACGACACCGACACAGACAAGCGGGACCGCGAAGAGAAGCCGCGCGCTTATGCGGAGACCGCTATCCCGGTGTACCTGCTGATCGACCGGGATGCGTGCGAAACGCTCGTGTACAGCGAGCCCGACGATGGCGCCTACAGCATGATCGCCCGGCGCCCCTTCGGAAAGACGATCTCCTTGCCCGCTCCTGTGGGTATCACCCTGGACACTGAGCCGCTGAAGGACTGGGTGCGCTGACGCGCCGACCGGCCGACGGGGCGGGTGCCTGGTGTGAGACAGGCAGGCGAGGAACGCAAGGGCCCAGCAGCCCACGCAGTTGGCGAGTGGGCCATCCGGCGTACGTGGCCGTAGAGCCGAGGAGTGCGGCGGCACGTGAGGCACGGATTCAGCACACATGGGCACGGCAACCCACTCGTACCGCTGGCAAGAGCCGAACATCGTTTGTGCTGTTCAGCCGCACGACGGCCGCGTCACCGCAGGTCAGCCGCTAGCCCCAAGAGATCTTGTCAAGCGTAGGTCGTCGGTTCGAACCCGACAGGGGGCTCTTTTTTCTGCCCTGGCCGGGCCGCTGCCCAGTGCGGGGCAGGCGTCCCGCCGTCGGTGGGTCTCGGTTCTGGTCCCGGTGGTCGGGCGCCGGACCACTGGTGGCGCTCACGAGCCGCGCAGATTCCGGGCGACAAGTCCCCACTATGGTGGAAGGCCGGTCGGCTCGCTCTCGGGAGGCACCGCAACATGGACCCGCAGCACTTCGCACTCCTCAACGAGGCCCGCGGGAGTCTGCCGGACGGGTTCAAGGTCGAGCTCTCCGGCGACACCATCGTCATGTTGGTCGGCCCCTCCGGTATCCACCAGCGCAACCTCCTGGTGGTCAGGCGCCAGTTCGACGCGCACAGCCCCAGCGACCTCGTGCCGAGCGAGAACACGGACCTGGTGTCCCCTGGAGTGGGCAAGAGCCGCAATCCCGACCTGACCTACCTGCCGGCCGAGGTTCTGGACACCACCGACGACCAGGTCCCGGCGGAGACAGCGGTCATCGCCGTCGAGCTGGTCTCGCCGTCGAACCCGGAGAACGACTGGGTCGGCAAGCTCAGGGACTACCCGATCATGGGCATTCCGCTCTACCTCGTGGTCGACGCGGGGCTGAAGACCGTCACCCTCTTCAGCCGACCCGACGGCGGGAAGTACCACCGTCGGGAGGATGCCGACTTCGGTGAAATCCTGAGCATCCCCGAGCCGTTCGGCTTCGAACTGGAAACCGCGACGCTGCTGCCCTACTCCTGAGGGTTCGATCCAGCAGTGGACCTGCGCCGGGGTGAGCGCTCGGGCGAGCTGACTCGCACCGTGCCGAAACCCTGCGCGCGGGCTGCGGCCGGGGCGCCGGCCCTCGACAGTGCGCCGCAGTCAGTGAGGGCCCGGGGGCGCCGACTCGTCCACCAGGGCGGTGGCCGACGGGTGCAAGGCCGTGCAGGCCAGGCCGTACGGCCGGGAAAAGAGCGGGACGGCCGGCGGTCCTGCGTGAGCGCTCAAGCGGGACCGCCGTCGCGGAGCGGACGGTCGTCAGCCGCCGGGCGTGTTCTCGCCCTGGGTGCAGACGACGTACAGCGTGAGGTCGGCGGGGGTGCCGTGCGCGGCCGAGCGGCCGTGCGCCGCAGGGGCGAGGTTCTTGCGTACGGCGATGATCCAACCCGTGGCGTCCTCGGTGGGCCGGCTCTCCACCAGGTCGGCCGCGGCTCGGCCGAGGTGTCGGCCCTGGGGGGCCGAGAGGACGAAGCCGCCGCTCAGGACACTCTCCTCCGGCGGGCACATCAGTGTCCTCGGGCTGCCGTCGGCGCCCGCCTTGATCACGCTCCCGGGCACTGCCTGCGGTTGAACCCCGTTCTGCGCGACGGCTGTTGCTCCGCCGCCGACCATGACGACGAGCACCGAGGTGCTCACGGCCGCGGCGGCGCGCGTGAGAGTCCTGCTGATCACTGGCTGCGCTCCTTACAGATGTCCTCGCACTTCCGCCTAAGCGGTTGCGGCCATTGCAGCACGCCGTTGAGCTGACACCCGGTCAGACACTCAGAGTGACCACTATCGAGTGACTGTGTGAGATTCGATCCCGCGTCCACCTCCAGCTACGAACCAAACGTGATCTCATGATTACTGTCAGTGATGATGTGCTCGCCGCTGTGGCGCGCGCATGCCGCACGCAGTCTGCCCCGTCCGCCCATGCGGCCGGGGTGAGGAGTCCGATGTCACCAAACAGATCACGTTCGAGGTCCCGCAACGGACGGCTGGGTTCGCGGGCAGCCCTTGGCGCCGTGCTCGCCCTGGGCGCGGCCGCCGTTCTGACAGCGCCGCTCTCCGCCGCCTCGGCCGCTTCCGACCCCGGGGCAGGGGACCGCGCGGTGCGGGCTGTCCAGACCGGCTACCCGCAGACCACCCGCACCCTGCGCCTGAAGATGCTCACCGATACACAGGCCAAGGACAACGCGAAGTTCGACCCGGCAGTGTTCGGGAAGTTCACCGACTACTTCTCCAGCCCCGACTTCGGCGTCCATGTGGCCCTCCTGCCGACCGGCAAGGTGCTGCTGTTCTCCTTCGAGAGCGTCGAGGACAACCCCCAGAAGGAGCCCGCTCCCACCGACGTCATCGGCAGCCGCAACGCGGGTCGCGCCTACGTCTGGGATCCG
Source organism: Streptomyces sp. NPDC049040 (assembly GCF_043197715.1). Classification (NCBI taxonomy): domain Bacteria; kingdom Bacillati; phylum Actinomycetota; class Actinomycetes; order Kitasatosporales; family Streptomycetaceae; genus Streptomyces; species Streptomyces sp. NPDC049040. The sequence continues at coordinate 98,478 of NZ_JBICTO010000021.1, read as the reverse complement.
GCCGCCGGTGAGGGTCCTTCGGCCTTCAAGGCGGTACCGCCGCCGGTCGTCAACATGCCGGACGGGACGAACGAACCGCGGCCGGCCCCCTTCTTCTGCGCGGGCCACTCCTACCTGCCCAATGGCATGATCGGCGTGTTCGGCGGCAACCTGGGCGGCAACGGCGGCACGGGAGCCAAGCTGGCGCTGGTCTTCGACCCGTGGACCGAGACCTGGCACCAGCAGCAGGACCTGTCCGTCGGCCGCTGGTACCCGACCGTGGTCACCGGCGCCGACGGCCGCCAGGTCATCATGTCCGGCCAGTCCGAGCTGGGCTGGGGCACACCGACCCCGGTCATCGAGCAGTTCCCGGCGGCGGGCGACCCCGTCACCTCGGACCCGGGGAAGGCGCCCGACGGTGCCGCCATCGGCCAGTGGAAGACCGAAGCCCCCTACCGGATGGACTACCCGCACCTGTTCTCGCTGAACGACGGGAAGATCTACGGCTTCGGCCGTGACGCGGACCAGGAATGGCGCTTCGACCCGGCCGACCAGACCCGTACGCAGCTTCCCGACCGTCCCGACGGGGGCCTGCGCAACTACGGCTCGGCCATCGCGCTGCCCAACGGAACCCAGGGGCCCGACTCGGTCCTGATTCTCGGCGGGAACCGCAACGACCCGAACACCTACCGGTTCTCCGGTGGCGCGTGGCACAAGGACACCCCGCGCGCGTTCGGCCGCACCCAGGACGACACCCTGATCCTGCCCGACGGCACCCTGCTCACGGTCAACGGTGCCTACGACATCCGCAACTACGGCAACGGTGACCTCAACCCCAACGCCGATCTCAAATACCGCCAGACCGAGATGCGCGACGCCGCAGGCAAATGGACCCTCGGTCCGGCCCAGCGCCTGCCGCGCGGCTACCACTCCAACGCCGTCATCCTCCCCGACGGCCGGATCATGGTCACCGGCGACGAACTCCAGCAGATCGCCAACAACCCGGACATCACATCGGGCCAGAACGGCACGATCGAGATCTACGAGCCCGCCTACCTGCACCAGGGCGCCCGCCCGAATCTCAGCAGCGCGCCCGCAGGCCCGGTCGGCTACGGCGCCGCCATGCGGGTCAGCACGACCACTCCGGCGCAGGTCAGCCGGGCGGTACTGCTGGCGCCGATCACCTCCACCCACTCGGTGGACACCAGCCAGCGGCACCTGGACCTCCAGATCACCAGCCGCTCGGGCAACCATCTCGAACTGAAGGCCCCGCCGTCCGCCAAGGCGGCTCCGCCCGGCTACTACATGCTCTTCCTGCTCGACGACAAGGGCGTGCCCAGCGTCGCCAAGTGGGTGAAGCTGGCGCCCAGTTCCTGATCGACGCCCACCTTGTTCCTCCCCGCGCCCGGCGTTGTTCCCGATGGAGTAAGCCGAGCTCGGGGTCAGTGGAGGACCGTCACAGATGCAGGCGGAGGAATTCGAACGCATCGCTGCCGCTGCCGAGCGCGAGGGCGTCCGGCTGGAGGTCGTCCACGGGAAACTGGTGGGAAGACTGCGCCCCCGGGAAGACCGCGGGCCCCGGGGCCGATGCGGCTCCCGGGGTCCGTGTCCACCTCGTGGGTGATCAGTGGCGGGGGGCCAGCACCTGGGCCAGGACGTCGTGGACGTAGGTGTTCGGGTGCTTGCCGGAGAACTGGTCGGACAGCGGTCCGCTGGCGGTCACGGGCACGTCCGCGCCGGTGTGGCCGGACGTCGTCCAGTCCATGACGAACTTCTTGTCGCTGCCGCGGATGCTGAACGGGCCGTCCTCGGCGGAGACGCCGGTGCCGGACTCGTCCGCGGTGTCGGTCGCCTCCTCCACCGTCAGGCCGCCGCACTCGTGGTCACCGGTGACGACCAGCAGGGTGTCCGGGTGGGTGGCGACATACGCGCGGGCGATCGCGACGGTCTTGTCGAGCTGGGCCATCGCCTGCAGCACGCGGGTGCCGTTGTTGTTGTGGGAGAACTCGTCGATGCCCTCCTCCTCGACGAAGAGGAAGAAGCCCTTCTTGTTCTTGTCGAGGGTGCCGAGCGCCTTGGTGGTCATGGTCGGCAGGTCGACGACGGGGCTGTAGACGTCGCCCTGGCCCTCGGGGCGCTGCTGGAACATCTCCTCGTTGCCGAACAGGCCGAGCAGCTTGCCGCCCTTGGCCTTGTCGAGCTGCTTGGCGTCGGTGACGTAGGTGTAACCGGCCTTCTTGGCCTTGTTGACGAGGTTGCCCTTGGTGCCCAGGCTGCCCTCGGAGGGGTCCTCGGCCGGCTGGTCCTCGAAGGCGCCGGGCGTGCCCTTGGGCAGCCACCAGTCCTCGCCGCCGCCGAGGATGACGTCGGGCTTGGAGACGTCGATGTACTGGCGGGCGATCTCGTCCTGCGCCGACCTGTTGGCGGTGTTGGCGAACCAGGCCGCGGGGGAGGCGTCGGTGACCTGCGCCGTGGTGACCAGGCCGGTCGCCTTGCCGGCCGCCTTGGCCTGCTGTCCCAGCGTGGCCAGCGGATTCCCGTCGACGTCCACGCTGATCGCGCCGTTGTACGTCTTCTCGCCCGTCGCCCACGCGGTCGCCGCGGCCGCGGAGTCGGTGATGACGGCCTTGGGGTCGTGCGGAGTGGTGCTGAGCTGACCGGACGCGGTCAGCTTGTCCATTGCCAGCTGCCCGTCGAGGCCGGTCTGGTTCAGCCGTGCGGCCTCGCGGTGCGCGGCGGCCATGCCGTCACCGTTGATGAAGATGACGTTCTTCGCCGTGGTCCGCGCCTTCGCCTGGGCTTCCGGCGCGGACGCCGAGGCGCCCAGCGTGGGGCTGATCACCATCGTCACGGACGCGGCGGCCACCGCTGCCACCAGGGGCGCACCCCACCGACGTGCACCGCGCACTCGAACACTCACAGAAGTCTCCCAGGAACATTTGACCATTACTTGGCTTGGACATTAGGGAGTTGTGGGGTGGTTCTGGTGAACGGGACACTTCCGTGAGTGGAACACGAGTGATGCGCGAGAAGGTGTGGAGCGGCGGTGGGGGGTCTGCTTCCGTCAATCGTCGGGCGAGCGGCGCGACTTCACCGGACCGGGTGCGGCGCCCATGGCCTTCTGCCCGGGTGGTTCCAGGAGGAAGAGGCTCCGGGCCTCCACACCGCCGGAGGCCGGGTCGAAACCCAGCACTGATTCGCCGTCGCCCAAGCGGGCACGCAGGCCCTCCACCCAGTCGTTCAAGGGGTGCGTGGAGGGCTCGGTCCTTACGGCGGCCAACCGGGTGGCCAGCGCCGGGGGCTTGGCCAGTACCCGCGGCGCGGCCGTACGGAAAGCGGTGCGTGAGGTCGTGCGCCGCAGTGTGCCACTCGCCGGTGACCGTCTCCGTGACCCGGGGCGGCGGGGGCCGGGGAGTGGACTGGGGGCGGCCGCGGACCCCCCTCGGTCCCGGACGCCCCCAGCTTCATGGCCGCTGCCTTCCGGCTACGGCCGCTGCTTGGCCTTGTCGACGACGGCCCAGCTGTCGAGGGAGGAGAGCTGGTCGATCTCGGCCCTGTCCTTGCCGTGGCCCGAGAAGTGCTTGGTGCGGAAGCCGAGGAATTCGTAGGTCTGCGGGTCGAAGATGAAGGCGTCGTCGGAGTTGGTCACTCCGGCCGGAAGCGTCGGGTCGTCGTAGCTGATGGCCACGCCGATACGGCCCTTGGCGTCCTTCTGGTTGGGTGCCACCTTCACCCCGGGGATCATGCCGAGCGCCTCGTACGCGGCCGGGCGCAGCCCGTCGGGCATCACCGGGACCAGCTTCAGCAGGCCGACGAGCTGGAAGTGGAGCATCGACCAGCCCATGTCGCTGATCCCGCTGAGCGAGGCGTCCCCGTTGCCGGGGAGGGCGGTCGCACCCGTACTCGACGGGGTCCCGGAAGCGGGTGGTGTGGCCCACGGCGTGGGAGTGGCCGGGTCGCTTCCGGGCGCGAGCGAGAGGATCAGCCTCTTGGGGTCGGTCGGAAGCTTCTTCAGCGTCGTCCAGTCCTGCGGCGGCCATTGGGTCTCGCCGTTTTCCAGCGGCTCCGACCACCAGCCCTTGCCGACCTCCATGACCCAGGAGCGCTTCGAGTCGTCCACCGACCTCCAGTCCTCGTCGGTGTAGCTCTTGGTGGCGCCGGTCTTCTGGTTGGTCTCCTTGATGATCTCCTTGGTGTAGAGGAACTGGTCATCCCTCGGGTGGGCCGCCTGCTCGTGCTGCCGGGCGTAGGCGGCCGCACCGTCGAGCACGGTCTGCGCGCTCACGTTCAGCAGGACAGGCGAACCGGTCTCCCGCGGTGTCGCCGTCTGCCCGCCGTCGCCGCCCTGCCCCGCGATCAGGACACCGCCGGCGACCGCGGCCGCGACCACGCCGGTCAGGGCGATGCGCAGGACGGGGCGGCGGCGCACGGCCGGGGCGGGCCGGCCTTCCGCTTCCATCGCGGCGGACAGCCGTAGCCACACCCGTCTCCGGGTGGCGGCGTCGAGCGGGGGAGCTCCCGCGTCGTACTCCCTCAGTACTCGCAGTTCTTCGATGTCACGCATGGGCGTCTGCCTCTCGGAAAGCCGTCGGATCGGACCCGCCCAGTGCTTCGCGCAACCTCTTGCGAGCCCTGTTGAGCCGGGATCTGACGGTGCCGACCGGCACCCCGAGGGCCTGGGCCGCTTCCTCGTAGTCGAGGTCGCCCCAGGCCACCAGCAGGACGACGTCCCGGTGCCGGGCGGACAGCTTGGCCAGTGCCGCTGCCAGCTCCGCGCGCACTCCCGTGGCGCCGGCCCGTGCGACCGCGCGGTCCGCGACCGGCTCCTCGTGCTGGACCGGCTCGGGAACCTTCGCGAGCGCCCTGAATCGGCGTGCCTCGGCCCTGCGGTGCCGGCCCATGAGGTTGGTCGCGATGCCGAACAGCCATGGGCGGGCGTCGGCACGCGAGAGGTCGTAGGTATGGCGTCGCTGGAAGGCGGTCGTGAACGTCTCCGCCGTCAGATCCTCCGCCGCCTCGGGACCGATCCGCCTGGCCACGTAACGGTGTACGGCGTCGGCGTACCGGTCGAAGAGCGCGGCGAACTGCTCAGGCTCGTCCCGGGACCGCGCGATCGCTCGGGCGTCACTGTCCTCGCGATGCTCCTCGCGGGTGCGGACGCCCGGGGGTTCGACGGCCATCGGGGCTCCTTTCGTTCGTGTGAACGCCTCGAAGGCTTGGGCTTGTTCGGGTTGTTCTCCTGTCCTTCGCCGCTGGGCCGGATCGGGTTCCATTCCGCCGCGGGACCCTGCCGGTGCCGCGGTCTCGCCGCTCAGAGCTCGGACCCGGGCGCTGCCGACCGCGGTCAGCGGGGCTCCCCCGCGGGGGGCGCGGGGGACGGGTCGGGCCGGCACTGGTGCTGGTAGCGCCCGGGGGTGGTGCCGATGAGGTCGGTGAAGGCGGCGATGAAGCCGCTGGGGTTGGCCCAGCCGCATGAGTGCGCGACGTAGGTGATGTCGTGGCCGTCGGCGAGCAGCACCAGCGCGTGGAAGAGGCGGATCTGGGTGCGCCATTGGTAGAACGTCATCCCGAGCTCGCGCTGGAGGAGCCGGCTCAGGGTGCGGGAGCTGGCGCCGCTGATGCGGCCGAGGTCGGGCAGCGACGTGTTGTCTGCGGGGTCGTCCCGCAGCCTCCGGGCGATGGCCTGGAGCCGGTCGTCGACGGGTTCGGGGATGTGGAGCGGCTGCTCCAGGGCCTCGTGCAGCTCGTCGATGAGCACGCGCCGCAACCGGGCCAGCCGGCCGCGGTCCCTCGGGTCGGGTGTGTCGTAGCTGCGCGGCCCGGTGAGGGTGAGCAGCAGTTCCCTGGCGAGGTCGTCGGCGAGCAGGACGACGGGGTGGTCCGGCAGGAGGCGGTCGTAGGACTGCGGGAGGAAGAGGATGCGCATGTCGGTGGCGCTGTGGGCGCGGTGGTGGTGCGCGACTCCGGCGGGGATCCACGCGACGCGGTTGGTCGGCACGACCGAGGTGCCACGGGGGGTGTGCACGGAAAGGACGCCGCGGGCTGCGTAGATGAGGTGCCCGGAGGAGTGGGTGTGCGGGTCGCTGGTCTGGCCCGCGGACCAGTGGTGCCTGCCGCCCGTGGGCCACAGGATCGAGGCGGCGCCGCTCGGCCGGCCGGTGCGGGGTTGGCGTCGTACGGGCATGGGTTGGCAGTTTAACGGTCGACAGCCATCCGGGGGAGGGCGGAGGCTTTCTCCCATGCACACGGACATGAACACGGACATGGACACGGACACGGACACGGACACGGACACGGACACGGAAGACGAGCAGAGGACTTTTGTCCTGGTGCCCGGGGCGTGGCACGGGGCGTGGGCGTGGGACGGCATCGTGGCCCGGCTGCGGGAAGCGGGCCATCGGGCCGTTGCCGTCACCCTGGACGGCCTGGAGCCGGACCCTTCGCCGGACAGCGCGGCGGCGAACCTGGACACCCACATCGACCGGGTGCTCACGGCGTTGGACGGCTGCGGGCCCGGGCCCCTCACCTTGTGCGGGCACAGCTACGCGGGCTTCGTGGTGGCCGGTGCCGCGGACCGGTCCGCCCGCCCCATCGACCGGTTGGTCTTCTGTGACGCCTTCGTGCCGGCTGACGGTGACTCCTGGTGGGACCTGACCAGCGAGGACTACCGGAAGCGGGTCGTCGCCGGGGCGCGGGCCGACGGCCGCACATCGGCCCCGTCACCCGGCACCGACCCGAGGAGGCGACCGCATCCCGTCGCCTCCTTCCTCCAGCGGCTCCGCCTCGGTGACGGCATGGAGCGCGTGGGGCGGCGAACCCTCATCCACGCCTCCGGGTGGGCGGCGACGCCGTTCACCGCCCAGTTCGAGCGGCTTCGCACCGACCCCGGGTGGGAGGTCCACGAACTGGCGGTCGGTCACGCGGTGTACGACGAGGCCCCGGACCGGCTCTCGGCCATCCTGACCGACAGCGCTCGCTGAGTTCCGCGACGGCCTCCCGGCCAAGGCCGGTGCCGTTCGGCGGACGTCGCTCAGTCCTCCAGGCTGCCGATCGCCTCGGCCAGCCACTTCCTTTCCTCGGCGCTGGTGGCGCGGGCGACGCGGAGCATGCCCTGCCGGAAGAGATCCGGCATCTCCTCGGCCCGTAGCGGCGTGCCGTCGCGGTGGAAGAAGCTCGCCGGGGTGTCGAGGAAGGCCTGCCGGCGGCGGAGGACCGCGGCCTGTTCGGCCCGTTCCGGGAGGTGGCGCAGGAAGGCGAGCAGCGTGAAGAAGCGCTGCCCGTCGGTGATGTCGGCGTCCTTGGGGTGGCGCAGCCGGGCCCGCACCTCGGTGCGGCCGGCCTCGGTCAGGGACAGGGTCCTGCGGCGTGCGGCACCGCTGCCGGGCTCCGAGCGCTCCTCGACCAGGCCCGCCTTCACCAGCCGGGAGATGGCCGGATAGAGCGCCCCGTCGCTGACCGGGCGGATGTGGCCGCTGAGGCCTTGGATGCGGGCCTTCAACTCGTAGCCGTGCAGGGGTCCCTCGCAGAGGAAACCCAGAATCGACAGCTCCAGCATGCGCGAGCCCCTTCCCGCGCCTGTCCGCGCGCTTGCCCGTCCCGTGCCGCCATGCTATCTCTTTTCGCTGTACCTCTTTTCGATGTACAGCGAAACGAGGAGAGGGAGCGATGGGGGCAGCATCGGCAGCAGCGGAACACCGGCGCAGGCTGGTGGCACTCGCGTATCCGGTCTACTTCGAACTCCTCTCAGGAGTCATGGCCGGGATCATCAACATGGTCTGGGTGGCCCGGCTCGGCGGGGAGGCCGTCGCCGCGGTGGCTGTCGCAGGCAACGTGGAGAACCTGCTGCTCGGTGTCATCCTCGTCGCCGGATCGGGCACCACCGTGCTGGTCGCACGGGCCAGGGGCGCGCAGGACCCGGCGGCGATGCGCGCCGCCCTTCGCGGCGGCTGGGCGCTGTGGGCGATCGTCACGCCCGTCGTCGCCATCGGCGGGTACGAGTGCCGCGAGCCGCTCGCCCGACTCGTACTCGGGGGGACCGGCGGCGGCCCGGTGCCGCTCGCGGCCGGCTACTTCTCCATCGCGCTGCCGGGAATCGCGGTGTTCTTCGCGACCAATGTCGTCGACGGCATGCTCAAAGGCGCCGACGACACCCGCACCCCGATGAGACTTGCGCTGCTCGCCAACGGGCTGATCCTCGCGCTTGACCCCCTGCTCATCCTGGGGTTCGGCCTCGGGGTCCGCGGGGCCGCGATCTCCACGGTGCTGGGCCGGACCGCCGCACTGGCCTGCGGCCTCGCGGCGCTGCGCCGCAACGGCGTCCTGCGGCAGGCAGCCGGTGCGGCCCCGAGCCGGAAAACGTCGCTCCGCGCCGACCTCCGCAGGACGGCTGCGACGGGGCTGCCCATGTCGGCCGACTTCGTCGCACGGATGACGGGGTCGCTCGCCCTGGTCGCCGTCGTCGCCAGGATCGGTGTCGACCAAGCCGCCTACGGGATCGCGACCAAGGCGATGTACTTCGCGACCATGGCCTTCTACGCGGTGCGCCAGGCCGCCGCCATCCACACCGCCCACCTGCTCGGCGCCGGACGCGCGCAGCGGCGGGCCATCGGAGGCCAGGCACTCCTGCTCGCCGGGGCACTCGGACTCTCGGCGGCGCTGGCTTTGCTCGCCGCCGGGCCCTGGGTCATGCGGGCGCTCGGCAGCGGAGGCGAGGTGGCCGAGGCGGGAGCGCTCTACCTGCGGTGCTCGGGGCCGTACCTGGTGCTGCTCGCCTGCTTCATCGCGCTGGGCGGGGTGTTCGAGGGCAGCGGCGGCAGTCCCACCCTCGCGCGGATCACCCTGTGCGGGGTGGTGCTCCAACTGGCCTTCGCGTACGGCCTGTCGGGTGCGGGACTGCCCGGCATCTGCTCGGCCATGGCGATCTCCATGGCTCTGCAGTGCGCGGCGGTCGTGCGGATGTACGCGCGTACGGAAAGACCGAAGGACACCGGCCACGGCAGCGGCCGTTCGAAGGACCCCGTCAGGGCACCTGGCGGCACCGCGCCCGTCGGCCGACCTGCGCGGTGACGTGACCTGGGGCTGCGTGCCGTGCCACAACGCCCTGCCCGCCGCCACGGCCGGCGGCGGCCACACGGAAGGACCGACGTATGGCGACATGGGAATCGGCCGACGAGGCCTGGTCGGCGCTCGACGCGCCCTGGCAGGCGGCCCTGGAGATGGCCTGGGACTCCTACCGGCACGGCGGCATCGCCGTCGGTGCCGTCCTCACCGACGGAAACCGGAGGATCATCGGCCGCGGGCGCAACCGGCGCTTCGGCGCGGTGTCACCGCGCGGCCTGCTCGCGCATGCCGAGATGGAGGCGCTGGACGCGGTTCCCGCGGACAAGGTCCGCGCACGCGACAGCGTGCTCCACACGACCTTGCACCCGTGCCCCATGTGCCTGGGCGCGATCGTCGTGGCGCGCGTCGGCCGACTCTGCTTCGGCGCCTTCGACCCGACCTGGCAGGGGATCGAGCGGTTGCCCCGGCTCAACGACGAGGTGCGGCGCCGGTGGCCGGAGGTCAGCGGCCCGCTGACCGGGCCGCTCGGCGAGTGGCTCGCGGTGCTGCCCTGCCTCAACACCGACGGAGCCCTGGTGCGGGCGATGGAGACCGCCGCGCCGCGGCGCGTCGCATTGGCCCGTGCCGTCACGCGGCGCCTCGAAGGCACGGGCAGCCTTCCCGGCAGCGCCGACCAGGCCCTGGAACAGGTCTGGGACCTGCTGGCCGAACACGGTCCCGGCACCGGCTGACCGGAAGAAGGCGGCCGGGTCGGCCGGCCCCGCTCCGGCTCAGACCTTGTCCAGCCACAGCACGATCCCCGTCAGGTCGCTGAGCACCGCCGTCACGCCCGCCCGTATCGACGCCGCGCAGCGTTCAGGGGTGAAGGAGGCCGCGTCGTAGGTGGAGGACATGCCCAGTCCCTCGCCCCGGAAGGACGCGCCGGACCAGTCCACCGACGTGACGTTGCCCGTGGGCTCCGCCAACTCCGCGCCCACCACCAGGAACTGCTGGGACAGGTGGTTGGGGGTGACGGTGGCGAGCGGGTCGATCAAGTCGTTGCCCGCGCTGACGATGAGGTCGGGGTGCATGTCCATGGCCCTGGTGATGGCGGGCAGCAGGTCGGGCGCGCCCGAGGCCGCCACCGTACGGAGCGAGACGTGCTCCTCGGCCGCCCAGTCCTTGACCGCCCTCACCAGCGAGGCCGTCGGGCGGTCGGCGCCCGTGGTGAGCAGCACCACCCGGTAGCCCTTCGACGGGCTGACGCCCTCCCACGAGCCCGGTTCCGGCGTGGCCGTCGCCTCAGGGCCGGGCGGGTCCGAGGGGTCGATGAAGCCGGGGCCGGGTGTGCCGACGGCGGACGGCCGGGGGTGGGGCTTCGACCAGTCGTCGCCGGTGCCGCATCCGGTGACCAGTGCGGTGGCCGCGGCCAGCGCGGCGACAGCCAGAAGCGTGGGGCGCAACACGTTCGTCCTCCGAAGTCGTGGCGTGGGTGTGGCGCCATCCTGCTACGCCGGACGCCGCGGTATTCACTCCCGCCGGGCTGTTCCGGCGCTTGTTTTTCCAGCGTTCGCCATTACGCGCCTTTGCGTTCATCCGGTACGTGCACCGTGCGCTGGCAGGCAAAGGAGCAGCAAAAGGAGCAGTGTGTCCCCCCGAATACGACTCGGCGTCGTCGCGGTCCTGGTGGCCGTGACCGCCTTCCTGGGCTCGGCACAGCCCGCGTCCGCCCACGGCTTCAGCTCGGTGGTGTACGTCGATGTCACCGGCGGGGACGACGGCCGGCTCCGGACGAAGCTGGAGCTCGAATACGACCTCTTCGTGGTGTCGGCCGCCGACGCCGGGCACGACGACGCGCTCTTCCGCGCGGGCACCGCCGCCTTCGAGGCCGGCGACGCCAAGGCCCAGGCCGCGGCCCTCGACGCGCACCGGAAGGCGGCCGTCGGCTACGTCCGCGACCGCTTCTCCGTCACCTCGCAGGGCACCGGCTGCGTCCCGGCGCAGTCCGGCGACTTCACGATGGGCCGCAGGCAGGGCGTCCCGTACGCGGACCTGCTGCTCGACTGGACCTGCCCGAAGCGGGGCGTGGACCACGAGGTGCGCAGCGGGCTGTTCCCCGACGCGGAGACGTACGTCACCGGCACCAGGACGATCGTCACCTACGACGTCGACGGCCGCACGGGCAGTGCCGCGCTGGACGCCGCCCACCCGGTGTTCTCCACTCACCAGGCCTGGTACGAGCGGTTCCGGGAGTTCTTCCGGCTGGGTACCGAGCACCTGCTCACCGGCACCGACCACCTGCTCTTCCTGCTGGCTCTCATCGCCGGCTCGCGGCGGCTGCGCGAGGTCGTGCTGGCGGCCACCAGCTTCACCCTGGCGCACTCGGTGACGCTCATGCTCGCCGCGCTCGGCCTGGTCGACGTGCCGTCGGCGGTGGTGGAGCCCGTCATCGCGCTGTCGATCGCGGTGGTCGCCGGCTGGCACCTGTGGCGGCTGTGGCGGCACGGCGGGCGGGCCACCGATCTGGAGGCCGCGGGCGGCGGCCACTTCGGCCTGGACCGCGCGGGCTGGACCCGGCTCGGGGTGGTCTTCTGCTTCGGGCTGGTGCACGGCCTGGGCTTCGCGGGGGCGCTCGGCATCGACAGCGCCTTCTCGTGGACGCTGCTGTGGTCGCTGCTGGTGTTCAACGTCGGCATCGAGGCCGTCCAGCTGACCCTCATCGCGCTCGTCTTCCCGGTGCTCGTGCTGCTGCGGCATCGCGCGCCCGCCGCGGGGCTGCGGGCGACCGGGGTGATTTCGGCGGGCGTGTTCGTCATGGGGCTGGTGTGGTTCCTGCAGCGAATTCTCGCCGACTGATGCCCGGTCAGTAATGTGCGCGGCGCGCACAGAGTTTAGATTTCGCAAAGACCGTATTTAGCAATGGTTAACCGGGCGCTGGGATCTTGACGGTCCCACTTCAGGTACTTCCGTACGCAGAAGGAACAGAGAACTGATGAGATCAAGACCCTCGACACAGGCCGCCGCGCCTGTGCGGCGCCGGGTGGCCACCGGGACCACCGCGGTGCTCCTGGGCCTGACCGTGGCACTGGGCAGCGGCCTGGTGTCACCCGCCGCCGCCGCGGAGCCCACCGCGATCACCGGCGTCATCCTCGGCGTGGGCGCCGACGAGACCCAGCGCACGGTCAGCTGGTACTCCTCGGCCGACACCGCGCAGCAGCTCCAGGTCGCTCCGACCGCCTCGCTCGTGAACGGCCAGTTCCCTGCCGACGCCGCGACCTTCGCCGCGACCGGCTCGGCCAACATCGCCACCAGCGGCGGCTTCAACCGGCACGCGACGATCACCAACCTCAAGGAGCAGACGGCGTACTCGTACCGCGTCGGCAGCGGGGACGACTGGTCGGCCGCGTACTCCTTCACGACGCAGGACTTCGAGGGCAACTACGACTTCCTGTTCTTCGGCGACCCGCAGATCGGCTCGTCAGGCGACACCGCGGAGGACGGCGCCGGCTGGAAGGACACGCTCGACGTCGCCCTGGCGGCCAACCCGAAGGCCGAACTGCTGGTCTCCGGCGGCGACCAGGTCGAGAGCGCCAACAACGAGTCGCAGTGGAACGCCTTCCTGGGTCCCGACAAGCTGCGCCAGTACCCGTGGGCGGCCACCATCGGCAACCACGACGTCGGCGGCAAGGCCTACGAGCAGCACTTCGCCACTCCGAACACCGACAAGTCGGGGGCGTACTACTCCAACGGCGACCCGGCGTCCGGCACCTCGGGCGGCGACTACTGGTACATCTACAAGGATGTGCTGTTCATCGACCTGAACAGCAACAGCTACGCCACGGCGCAGGGCGGCGGCGGTGACGCGGCGCACCTCGCCTACGTCACCGACGTCATCAACAAGCACGGCTCCGAGGCGAAGTGGAAGGTGCTGACCTACCACCACTCGATCTACTCGCCGGCCGACCACGCGAAGGACTCGGACAACAAGCTCCGGCGGGTCGACTTCCCGACCACGTTCTCCAAGCTCGGCGTGGACCTGGTCCTCCAGGGCCACGACCACAGCTACTCGCGCAGCTACGAGATCAAGAACGGCCAGAAGGCCAACCCGGACGAGCAGCCCGGCGATGCGCAGCTCTACCCGGGCCCCGGCGGCGTCGTCTACGTGACGGCGAACTCGGCCTCGGGATCGAAGTACTACGACATCACCAAGCCGGACAGCAGCGGCACCAGCGGCGCGGGCAACGGCGCCGACCCGCTGAACCCGGACAGCTACTGGTACAACTCGGTCCAGAACCAGGAGCACGTCCGCACCTACGTCAAGGTGCAGGTGCGCAACGACCAGCTCGTGGTGCAGAACGTCCGCAGCGGCACCTGCGCGGCCCCGAACTCCGCGGTGGAGAAGGGCAACTGGTGCAACAACACCACCCAGGCCCAGCCGGTCGGCTCCATCGTCGACGACTTCACCGTGCACAACTACCACGGTGACGGCCAGGACATCCAGGTCAACGTGCCCAACGCCGCCCCGGGCGAGTTCGGTTGGACGATCGACGGCAACAACGGCCTGGTCGACCTCGGCACCGCCGTCGAGCAGGGCGGCGACCACTTCGAGGCGAGCGGCAAGATCAACCCGATCACCGTGTCGGACACCCGCCGTTCGCTGGCGCCCTGGTCGATCTCGGCCGGCGTGAGCGACTTCCGGGACGCGGGCAAGACCTTCTCCGGCTCCTACCTCGGCTGGTCCCCGCGCGTGCTGCAGGCCGGCGCGGGCGCGGCGGCGGGCGACACGGTCGCCTCCGGCTACACCGACCAGGGCAAGGGCCTGTCGGTCTCGCGGGGCCTCGGCTCCGCCGACCAGGGCCACACCCGGGGTACGGCGAAGCTCGGCGCCGACCTCAGCCTCGAGATCCCGGACAGCGTCGAGAAGGGCAGCTACCAGGCCACTCTCACGATCACCGCGCTGAGCAGCTGAACAGCCGAGCCGCTGAGCAGCCGGCCGACTGAGCCACTGAGCAGCCGATCGGCTGACCGCACCACCGGCTGAACCGACCGGGGGGGGGGGGGGGGGGGGGGGGGGGGGGGGGCGCCCCCGCCCCCCCGCCCGCCGCCCCGCGCCCCCCCCCCCCCCCCCCCCCCCCCCCCCCCCCCCCCCCCGCCCTCCCCGCGCCAGGAGAACCCCGCATGCACGCGACGCCCATGTGCCGCCAGACCACCACCCGCACCCTCACCCGAAGCGCCGCCCGTGCCCTCGTCCTGGCGCTGTTCATCGCCGTCGCGTCCACACTCGCCGGCCTCGGCTCCGCCCGGGCCGCCGGCAGCGACGTCAGCTGGACGGTCAGGACGGCGGCCAACACCTACGGGGCCGAGCGGTCCAGCTTCGGCTACAGCATCAATCCCGGCGGCACGATCAAGGACAGCATGATCGTCGCCAACCACGGCACGGACCCGCTCACCCTGACCGTCTACGCCGCCGACGGCTTCACCACCGCCACCGGCCGGCTCGACCTGCTCACCCGGGACAAGAAGTCCGCCGGCGTCGGCGCCTGGTCCCGCCCCGAGCGCGACAGCGTCGTCGTGCAGCCCGGGAAGTCCGCCGACGTCCCCTTCGCCGTCACCGTCCCCGGCAACGCCACGCCAGGCGACTACGTGGGCGGCATCCTCACCTCGCTCAAGCAGCCGGACGCCGCGCAGGGCATCACCGTCGACCGGCGCCTGGGCATCAAGATCGCGCTGCGGGTCAGCGGCGCGCTCAAGCCCGCCCTGAGGGTCGAGGACCTGCACGTCGGTTACAGCGGTACGGCCAACCCGTTCGGGACCGGCGACGCAAGCGTCACGTACACGATCCACAACACCGGCAACGCCACCCTGTCGGCCCGCCAGGCGGTCTCCGTCGCCGGGCCCTTCGGGTGGCTGAAGGCCGACGCGAAGGGCGTCGCCGCGTCGCCGGCCCTGCTGCCCGGCGAGACCTGGAAGGTGAAGGTGCCCGTCCATGACGTGGCCCCCGGATTCCGGCTGGCCGCGACGGTGACACTCACCCCGCTGCTGACCGACGCGTCCGGCTCCACGTCCGCGCTCGCGCAGGTCACGGCCACCGCGCACGGCTGGGCCGTCCCGTGGGCGCTGACGCTGCTGGTCGTGCTGCTGGCCGCGGCCGCCGCGGGCACGCTGCTCATCGTCCGCCGCGCCCGCGCCCGCGCCCGGCTGCGGGAGGACACGCGGGTACGGGAGGCGGTCGAGCGGACGCTGCGGGAGCAGGGCTCCCCGGCGCCGACGGGGGCGGGCGACGCCTCCTGAGCGGGGGACCGCCGCGGGGCGGGCCCGCGGGCGGGCAGCTCCCCGTCGCCCGGCCGTACCCGCGGCCGGGGCCCGGCCCACGGCTCAGGGCGTCGTCCAGGGGCGCAGCTTCTCCGGGTTGAGCACCGCCCAGATGTGCCTGATCCGGTCGCCGTCGATGTCGAAGGCCAGCACCGCCACCGTGACGCCGTCCTGCCGGCTCACCAGGCCCGGCTGGCCGTTGACCGTGCGCTCCAGGATGGTCAGTGCGGCCCGTTCGGCGAGTCCCACGCAGGCGCGCGCGATGAGTTCGGCGCCCTGGACCGGCTCGGCCACGGCGGAGACCAGGCCGCCGCTGTCGGCGACCACCGTGGCGTCCGGGTCCAGCAGGCCGATGAGGCCGTCGATGTCCTTGGCCTCCCACACCTGCTTGAACTCCCTGACGATGCCGGCCTGCCGTGCCGTCGGGGTCCCGGCAGCGCGCGCGGCGCGGATACGGCGGCGGGCCGAGGAGGCCAGCTGGCGGCAGGCCGCGGGTTTGCGGCCGACGATCCCGGCCACCTCGGCGAAGGAATAGCGGAAGACGTCGTGCAGGACGAAGGTCACCCGCTCGGCCGGGGTCATCGACTCCAGCACGACCAGGAAGGCCATGCCGACCGACTCGTCCAGGGTGACCCGGTCGGCGGGGTCCATGTGCGAGCCGCCCGACCTTTCCGCGGCCCACTCCGTGCGCTCGGGCAGCGGCTCGGGGATCCACTCGCCCACGTAGGTCTCGCGCCGGGCCCGGGCGGAGCCGAGCACATTGAGGCAGATACGGCTGGCCACCGTCGTCAGCCAGGCGCCGGGGGACGCGATGGCGTCCTGGTCCGTCCGGGGCATCGCGTACCACCGGGCGTAGGTCTCCTGGACGGCGTCCTCGGCGTCGGCCAGCGAACCGAGCAGCCGGTAGGCGAGGTTGGTCAGGTGACGCCGCTCGCTCATGACCGCGCTCAGGTCGGGAGCGGGCCGGCCGTGCCCCGGCTCCGACTCGGTCGTCATCGTCAACCCGGTCCCTCCGTCGCGTGCCTGTCACCCCTACGACAACGCAGCGCGCAGGAATGTGAGGTCGGCGCCCGCCTCACAATCCGGCGGCCTGCCTTGTCGTACCGATGACACGGACACATCGTCCAGCGGGCAGGTGCGAACCGCCGCGCACGAGCAGCCAGGAGAGACCATGACCACCTCGGTTCCTGAAGCACACTTCACCGAGCCGGCGCCCGCAGAGAGCCTGGAGCGGGTGGCCGCCGCGCTGAAGGAGAAGAACTTCGCCGTCGAGATCCTCGATGACGCCGCCGCCGCACGCGCCCGCATCAGGGAGCTGATCCCCGAGGGCGCCACCGTGTTCACCGGGGCCAGCGAGACCCTCCGGCTGTCGGGCATCGACGACGACATCAACACCAGCGGGCGCTACGACTCCGTCAAGGCGCGCAGCACCACGATGGACCGTGCCACCCAACTCGCGGACATCTGGCGGCTGCTCGCCTGCCCGGACGTCATCGTGGGCAGCGTCGCGGCCGTGACCGAGACCGGCTCGCTCGTCGTCGGCTCGGCCAGCGGAAGCCAGCTGGCGGGTTACGCGGGCGCCGCGCCCCAGGCGATCTGGGTCGTCGGAGCCCAGAAGGTGGTGCCCGACCTGAGCGCCGCGCTGCGCCGCCTCGAAGAGCACTGCCTCCCGCTGGAGAACGAGCGCGCCCTGCAGGCCTACGGGGTGCCCAGCGCCCTCAACCGCGTCCTCGTCCTCAACGCGGAGCCCAGGCCCGGGCGCGGGACCGTGCTGCTGCTCCGCGACGCCATCGGATTCTGACCCCGCCGGGTGTCGCCCCGCCGGACCTGCCCCGGGTCCGGCCGGGCGCCCGGTGACGGCCCCCGCCGCCCGGTGACGGCGGGGGACTGCCTGGTGCGGTGGCAGGGCTCAGTAGTCCGCGCCATGACTGCCGAGCAGTGCCGTGTACGCGCCTTCGGCCGCGCGGCCCGAGACGGTATCCGGCGGGGTGAGCGCGAGGAAGGTGCCGATCGAACCGTCGTGGAGTATCCGGCCGTCGTGCAGGACGGTGACGCGGTCCGCCTCCTCCGCGAGGTCGGCGATGTCGTGCGTGGACAGCAGCACCTGCACACCGTCCGAGGACAGGGACCCGAGGATGTCGCGGAAGACGCGGCGCTGATGGGGGTCCATGCCTGCGGTCGGCTCGTCGAGAAGCAGTACCGAGGCGCCGTGCACCAACGCCGCGGCCACCCCGACGCGGCGGAGCTGGCCGCCGGAGAGCCGGCCCGTCCTGGTGGCCGCCCGGTCTGCCAGTCTCACCTGGTCCAGGGCGTGCTGGGACCGCTGCCAGGCGTCGGCGCGGGACATGCCCTTGAGCCACCCGACGTACGCGACGTACTCGCGCGCGGTGAGGGACGGCATCGCGGTGATGCTCTGCGGCATCCAGGACACCGACCTCCGGAAGTCCTTGCTGCCCGCGGGCGCCCCGTCGAGTGTCACCGCTCCCGAGCGGGGGGTGACGACGGATGCCGCGACTTTGAGCAGGGTGGACTTGCCCGCGCCGTTCGGTCCGAGCAGGACGGTCAGCCCGTCGGACAGGCGGTAGCTGAAGTTCTCGAGCACGGGCCGGCGCCGGCGCCGGTAGCCGTACGTGCAGGAGTCGAGTTCCAGGGTCATGGCATCTTCCTCGATGTGTACAGGTGTGCCAGCATGCCGACGCAGAAGACGAGCAGGGTGCCGATGGTGGCGTGCACCGCTCCGAGCGGTTCCGGCACGACGGTCCAGGGGCGCGGGTCCCCGGTCGAGCGGAAACCGACGAGGACGACCAGGAGCAGCCACGCCACCGGGATCATGACCGCGCGCTCGCCCACGAAGGCCCTGCCGCACAGCATCAGGCCGGTGAGGAATGCCGTGTTGCGCCCTGCGGCTCCCGCCGGACCGGCGTCGAAGGCCGCGTCCACCGCCATGCCGACGGCGACGGCGGCCGCCACGGTGACGACGACGAGGGCGGCGTCCAGGACGGCCACCGCGCGTACGCCGGAGATTTCGGCCGCGGTCAACCTCGACTCCAAGCACAGCATCAGCGCGGCGACGAGGGGGATCGGCACGAAGAGCGAGAGCGCCACCTGGGTGCTGCCGGTGAGCGATGGCAGCGGCACCAGGGTGTTCTGGACCACGCACGCCAGCAGGAGGAAGGCGACGAGAGCGGATGTCAGCACCGTCGGCGCGCGACGGGCCTTCAGCCACCACATCAGCGCCCGCCCTGGCCGGCGCCGGGCCGGCTCGTGCGGTCCGCCGTGTCAGGGCTCGCGCAGGCGGAGCGGAGCGTCTGCCGGAACCAGGCTCCCTGTTCCTGGTCGGGCCGTGCCAACACGGTGGCGACGATCTTGCGGACCTGCGTCTCCGCCTCCTTCATCTGCGGTGTCTGCTGCTCCTGGCCGATCCGCCGTTCGTAGGCGGTCACCTGCCCGGTGACGGTGGCACCCCACAGCAGCGCCGCATGGCCGTTCACCAGGTCCACCTCCGCGCAGGGGAAGTGGACGGCGGCAGTCAGTACCGCGTAGCGGACGTCCCCGTGCTCCGTCGCTGTCGTCAGGTCCGCGCGCATCGTGCTCGCGGTCGACGGCCGGGGGAAGCGCCCATCCGAGAGGCGGTCCGTGATCAGGGCCGGTATCCCGATGGCTCCCTTGCCGTGCAGGGAGTCCACGACGGACACCGCGTCCTGCCTGACCTCACCCACGTCGGCGACGCCCCGGGGCATGCACACCTCGGGTGCGGTCCCCTGGCAGGTCATCGGTGCCCGCCCGGTGAGCAGCGGCGGGTCGTGATCCCAGTTGCGAGCGATGTGGAAGCCCCCGTAGGTACAGGCGGCGGCGACGGCCAGCGCGGTCGCCGCCCGCAGCGCCCGGATCCTGATGGGGAGCCACAGCACGGCGATCCCCGCGGCGACTCCGCAGCCGAACAGCAGCGGCGCGATCAGCGAGGAGGCCGCGGGTACCTCGCCGAAGCTCAGATCCATGAACTGTCCGGAGACATGCCGCAACCAGTACGGCTGCACGGCCCGGGAGAAGGACACCAGGACCCAGATGCCGACGGCGACGACCGGGGCCGCGATGACGCGGTGGACGCGCAGGCCGACCGAGAAACCGATGACGGCGTGCGCAAGGCAGAGCACGAAGGCCATCGCCGGGAGCCGCAGGCTGTCCATGGTGGGCAGCGTGCCGGTGCGCCCCAGGGACAGTGCGGCGGGCAGCACGACGACGAGCCATGCGAGCAGGACCACGGGCAGCAGGGCATTGGCGGCGACGCGGAAACGGGACCGTGCGGGAGCAAGGGCCCAGATTCCGCCGCTGACGAGGCGCCCGCTCTCCCACGCGGCCAGTCCGGCCGCTGTCGCGTATGCCAGCGAGTAGAGCGTCATCAAGGGAGCGGCTACGAGGGCAGGAGCGAAACCGTGATAGGCCGAGAGCGGCCCGCTCTCACCGGCGACATAGTAGACAAGGGTCAGGAGCACCACGAAGGGCGCCGCCCAGAAAAAGCTGCCGGAACGCAGGCTTGTGGTGAGCTTCATCAGCAATCTTTCACGGATTCGACGGGTACTTCGGCAAGGGGCGACCCGCGAAGGCGCGCCCCTTGCCGCTGGCGCCTGTCGTGATGTCAGTCGGCGGCGGTGGTGTCGGCGTAGACCTTTCCTACGTCGATCCAGGTGACGCCCTTACCGTCCCTCCCGCCGACTTTGTGCAGCTTGAAGTAGACGCTGACGGTATTGGTCGGCAGGTCCGTCCACTCCCCGTTGCTCGTCCCGCCGCCGAAGCATGCGGTGAACACCTTGTTGTCGTAGGAGTCGTCAGGTGCCAGGGAGATGTCGCGCCACATCTGGACGTCGACACTCTCCGGGGCCGCGATGGTGTCGTACATGACGCAGTCCGTGAACTGCACCTGCGAATACTGCTGGTCGTCCCAGCGGCGCGACTCGAACCCCGGGGAACCGTTGGTGATGCTGCTGGTCCAGTTCGCCTCTGCCGCCGGCGCAAGGACCAGGAGCCCCGCTGCTGTGATACCGGTGACCACGGCTATGCGAGCCCTGATCTTCATGTTTACCCCTCCCCTATACAGGCGCACGGAAAAGCGCAGGACGGAAGGGGAAAAGAAATGCCCAACGGATGAAGTCGGACATGACCCCCCCAGGCCATTTTCCTGGATTTAACCAGGAGTTTGCGCTCTGTTGTGCGGATGTCAGGGTAGTGGTCAGTCGTCGTCCAGGCAAGCGGCACGGCTTGTAGCCACTGCCGAGAGAGCGGGTGACTTGTCCGCCGATGTATCGGTTGGTCCGCGCGGTCGGGGATCAGGAGTCGGGAATCGTGAATTGCCGAAAATCTGATCGAATGGGTCTGGAATCGAGGATTCCAAATTCTTCGGCGAGAAGACGCGTGCCGGACGGTTCGACGAAAAGAGCAGTTGCTCCGCCGGACCGGCTCATGCGCTCTCGGGTCCCGCTGCCGCCGGGTCCGGCCCGCGTGCGTCGCGACGGCGAGCGCCGCCGGTCCGCGGATCTCCGCCGGGGCCGCAACATTGTCAGGGGCCGGTCAAGAAAGTAGAGTCATGCGCGGAGCATCCGGCACTTCCGCATCGTCCGGCACACCCTCACCCCTGGACGTGACATGACGCGACGCCGTCGTACGCTCACCGCCGCCTGCCTGCTGGCGCTGCCCGCCGCGAGCGCCCTGCTGCCGTCCGCGGCGGCAGCGGTGCCGCCGGAGCACGCCATCGTGGTCTGCCAGAGCGCCAGTTTCTACGCCAACTACAACAGCTCGGGCGGTCCTTCCGGGCTGCTGCGCACGCTGGGCTACGGGGACAAGATCGGCCACACCCCGGGCTCGCACCCCGTCTACAACGGCTGGGCCGCCAGTTTCGACTACGGGCCCAACGACTGGGGCTACCTGCGGATCGAGTGCATCGGCGGCTACGACTCCTGGTGAACCCGGGGCCCGTGCCGCCCGTTCTCCACACCCTCTTCCACCAGTTCCACCAGCGGGAGTCCATCGTGCTGCGAAACGCGTCAACGGCCCTCGTGACCACCGTCCTTGCCGCCGCCGCCCTCGTGGGGCTCGCGGCCCCGGCCGGCGCCGCCGACGGCAGGGTCGGCGTCCGCGAGACCGTCTGCGCCCAGGACCTCTACGTCCGCACCGAACCGGTCGGTGCCTGGATGGGCACCCTCTACCAGGGTCAGACCTTCCTGGTCGAGCAGGTGAACGGCTCCTGGGTGTACGGCTTCGCCTACGGCGACATCAACCGGCACGGGTGGGTGCAGAACGGCTGGTTCTGCTGACGGCGGGCGTGTGCCGGTCCGTTGACGGCGGGCGTACCGCCGGTCCGTACGGCCTCCGGCGGACCGCGGTCGCCGCTCTGCGCGGCCTCATGTGACCGCGGCTTGCCGACGGGTGAGCGCATATGACCGTCTTCGACCGACCGTGCCACCTTTCGTCACGAACATGCAACATGCCCCCCTTGGTCGGTATCCGGTTTGGGACGATCCGATCTCGACCAGCGCGATCCTGGGGGTCCCATGCGTTCTCGCGTCCTGCTGCCGGTGGTCTGCGCCGCCGCGGCACTCGCCCTGCTCACCGGTTGCGGTGGGAAGACCGGCACCGTGTCCATGCCCGACGGCGGCACCGCGGACGGCTCGGCGACCGGAGCGGCCGCCGGCACCGGGGCCGCGAAGCCGCCGGCCGCGTCGTCCGCGCCGGCGGAGAAGAAGGCCGCCACCGCGGTGTTCGGGGCGACGTACACCTACACCGACGGCCTGGCGGTGACCGTGTCGCAGGTGTCGCGGTTCACTCCGTCGGACACGTCGGCCGGGAGCCACCCGGGCGACACCGCGATCATCCTCACCGTGAAGATCCACAACGGCACCGCGAAGACGTTCGACACCGGGCTGGTCACGGTCGACGTGAAGGCGGGGGCGGAGGGCGAGGCCGCCCAGGCGGTCTTCGACAGCGAGAAGGGCGTGGGGGAGGGCTTCTCAGGGACGGTCGTGCCCGGCTCCTCGGCCACCGCGAGATTCGCCTGGGACATCCCGAAGGGCGCCACCGGCAGGCTCGACGTGGAGGTCTCCCCCGACCTGGCCACCGACTACGCCGGCTGGCACTGGGTCGGCCAACTGCCGTGACCCCTGCGGCCGTCCGGGCGCCACGTTGGCATACTTGCCGCCATGGCGGGCGATGACGGGACACAGGCAGGGCGCGGCCGTTCCGGTGCCGGGGCGCTCTGGCGTGCGGTGGTGGTGCTCGTCGTGGCGGTGGCGGCCATCGCCGTCGGCACGTGGGCGGGTTCCGGGCTGGTCGGGTACGACTCGCGGCTGGGGATGGTGGCGGCGGTGCCCGCGGCTTTCGGTGTCGGGCTGCTGAGCGTGCTGTGGCTGCGGGCCCGCAACGGCTTCATCGCCGTTCCGCTGCTGGGCACGCTGATGGCCGTGCTGTCCGGGGCCCAACTGCTGCACGACCACCGCGGTGTCGTCGCCGACGGGGCCGTGCATCTGCTCCGTGGCGGCATGGCGGTGTACGAGGAGTCGCTGCTGGCCGCGGGGACGGTGGCCGCCCTGGTGTCCATCGTGTGCGCGGCCGTCAGCGGGCAGCGGCGGCCGCGGCAGGACGTGCCGCCCGCAGAAGCACGGGCCTGAGGCGCGCCGGGCGGGGCGTGCGGCCCCCCTCGTACCGGACGTCGGCGTCCGGGCGGGCGGGCGCCGTTGGCCTTCCCTGTCCGACGGGCGATCCGCCGACCTGACGTGGGGCCTCGCGGCCGCCCGGTCAGTGCCGGTCGCGGCGGGCGTAGGCCCGGGCCGCGCGGGCCCGGTCGCCGCAGCGGGTGGAGCACCACTGGCGGCGGCCGTGGCGGAGCAGGTAGCGGGTGCAGGGGGCGGAGCCGCAGGCGGTGAGCCGGGCGGCGTCGGGGGCGGTCAGCAGGTCGGCGGTGCCGGCGGCGAGGGCCGCGAGCGCGTGCTCGACGAGCCGGTCGACGGGGTGGGCGACTTCGCGGTGCAGGCCGCGGTCGGGGTCCCAGCCGAGCCGGTAGGCGGCGGGGGCCCGGGTGAGGGCGTCGTTGACGGCCGCCAGTGCGGCGGCGGGGGCGGGCTGCCCCGCGAGATGGGCGGCGACCAGGGCGCGGACCTGCTCGCGCAGCGCACGCAGCCGGGCGGCGCAGATGTCCTGGAGTCCGGCGCCTGCCGGTGCCAGGCCGTGGCCGACCAGCCACTCCTCGGCGGCGGCCGGGGTGCCGAGCAGGTCGATGAACTGCCCGCCGGGCAGGGTGATGGCGCTGTTGGCGAAGTCCAGGGCGGGGTACAGCTCGGCGCCTGGCGCGGGGGCCGACACGGCCGCGCGGGTCGCCGCGTCCACGGCTCCTGCCGGAGGTACGGCCGCTGCCGCGGGCGGCGGTGCGGCGATCACGCTCTCCTTCATGAATCTCATGGTACGTCTTGCCTTTATCCATGAGAAGTGTCTAGCTTTACCTCACGGAAGTACTGGCATCCATCCGTGAGGAAGGTCTTCATGTCCGTCACCAGCCCCGCCGGCACGCAGTTCCCCGTCCGCGTCCTGGGCAGCGCGACCGCCGTCTTCGAATACGGCGGCCTGCGGTTCATGACCGATCCGGCCTTCGACGGCCCCGGCGACTACCTGCGCCCGGGCCGCCCGGTGCTGACCAAGACGGCACCGTCCGCGGCCACTCCCGCCGAACTCGGCCCCATCGACGTGGTCCTGCTCTCCCACGACGAGCACCCGGACAATCTCGACGACTCCGGCCGGGCGCTGCTCGCCGACATACCCCTCACCCTCACCACGCCCGGCGGCGGCCGGCGGCTGGGGGGCGGCGCCAAGGGGCTGGCGAGCTGGGAGCCGGTCGAGCTGGAGCGCCCGGGCGGCGGCACCGTCACCGTGACCGCCGTGCCGGCCATCCACGGACCCGGGGCGCGCGCCGACGTCGAGGCCGTGTCCGGCGAGGTGACCGGCTTCGTGCTGACCGGCGACGGGCTCCCCACGGTCTACGTCAGCGGCGACAACGCCTCGCTCGACGCGGTCCGGGAGATCGCCGCTCGCCACGCCCCGGTGGACACCGCCGTCCTCTTCGCCGGCGCCCCGCGCCTCCCGGTGCTCTTCGACGGCGCGCCTCTCGTCCTCGACAGCGCGCAGGCCGCGGAGGCCGCCGCCATCCTCGGTGCCCGCCGGGTGGTCGCCGTCCACTGCGACAGCTGGGCCCACTTCACCGAGGACCGGGAGGACCTGGTGGCGGCCTTCACCGCCGCCGGCCTGGCCGACCGCCTCCAGCCCGTCACTCCTGCTCCCTGATCCGGTCCGCGCCCGGGGTGCTGCTGTGCCTGGCCCACAGGGGGAGCACGAGCCAGCACAGCGCGAACCAGGCGACCATCGCGCCGGCCAGCCAGGCCGCGAGCGGGTCATGGACGGTCAGCCGCAGGACGAGCAGCAGCGAGCAGGCCATCGTGCACAGCAGCAGGAAGAGGCCGAGCACCGTCAGCCGGGATGCCCACACCACCGTCTCGGGCTTGAGTCGCCGGCCGGTGAGCAGCCGGTGCATCGCGACCGGGCCGATGAGGGCGCCTGTGGTCGCCGCCCCGACGATCACGGTGGCGACGTAGAGGTGGCGGTCGGTTCCCGACAGCTGGGTGAAGCGCTGCTGGAAGACGACGGTCAGCAGGAAGCCGAAGAGGATCTGCACGCCGGTCTGTGCGACCCGCAGTTCCTGGAGCAGGTCGCCCCAGCGGCGGTCCGCGCGCTCCTCGGCGGTCTCGTTCCGCCCTGGGTCGTCCGTCCGGTCCGTGTCCGGCGTGTCCCCTGCCATGCCGTGTGTCCTCCTCCGCTGCGGGTACGGGAAGGCGGGTGCGCCGGGCGGCGAGCCGCGCCGGGCACCCGCCCTGCTCAGCGTCCGACTACCCGGCTTCCGGGCGCGGGCACCTGTGAGCGGCGTTTTCCGTCCGGATGGTCCGTATCCGCACCGGGCCCGCGGAAGGTGAGTACGGGGGCTCATGCGGGCCGGGCGGCACCGGAGTTGGGTGGTGGCATGTCGGATTTCGTGCCCCTCGACGCGCCTCGCAGGCCGTACGACCCCGGAGGGGGTCCGGTCTCCCAGGGGTGGGTGTCAGCGCTGGTGTCCTCGCTCGTCACCGTGTCGTCGGCCGTGCTCCTGCTGGTCTGGGTCGGGTTCTCGCCGATGGCCTGCGACTCGTGCGACGAGGCGCAGGCCCGGCGGTTCACGGCGAGTTTCGGCCCTGCCTCGCATGTCTTCTTCGCCGGGCTCGGGCTGTCGATGCTCCTGCTGCTCACCAGCTGGGCGCTGCCCTGGCGGCAGCGCAATGTCGCGACCCGCTCGGTCACGGCACTTCTCGCGCCGATTCCGGTGATCGTCGGCTTCGTGCTCTTCCGGCAGATGGTCGACTGGCCGCGGGGCACCTGAGGCGGCGGTGCCCGTGCCGGGAGGGCGGAGAAACGGTTGGGCCTCTTCCGAACGCGCGTAGACAGGCGCATCATGGGCCTGTTCCACCCTGCACTGCCGACTCATCCGACGCATACGGCACAGCAGGAGGCCTGTCCGAGTCGCCCCGCAAGCGCGCACCGCCAGGCAGTCCACTCGGCACCTCCACGGAGCACTGCGGCCCCCCATTCCGCAGTGACGCTGTGCCCGATGTGTTGTCATGCGCAGGTCATTCGGCCTGCGCCAACGCGAAGGGATCCGACATGGCTTGTGGATCGACCTCCCTGTGGGCGGGCGAGGCCACCTGGTTCTGCTGCGGCAACGCCTGGGGTTCGTGCGGCAGCGCCGGCACCGGCGCCTGCGGCACCTGCCAGTCCGGCAAGAACATGGCCGCCTGGCCCAACCTCTCGGCCGCCTGCTGGGACATCACCCGGCCCGACCTGTGCGGCGAGGGCATGCCGCGCCGCACCTGCGGCGCCGTGATGAACGTCCGCCACCAGTGTTCGGGCGCCACGGTGTGCGTGACGCTCGCCGACTGCGGGCCGCGTACCAAGAGCTTCTGCGGCGAGGCCGCCTGCTGCAACGGCGCGTGCCGCACCAACCGGGTCATCGACCTCACCCCCTCCGCCTTCACCGCGATCGGCAGCCTCAGCTCGGGCAAGCTGCCCGTCTACATCTACGAGTGACCGCCCGCCCAGGACATCCGGCAGCACCACGCGAGACAGGAAGGACGACATGAGCCACAGCCAGGAAACCGGCGGGCGTCGCCTGGACCGGCGGCGCTTTCTGACCACGGCGGCCGTCGGGGGTGCCACCATCGTCGGCGCGTCCGCGCTCGGCGGCCTCGACGCGGAGGCCGCCTTCGCCGACCAGATGCCGTCACTCGACGCGGCGATCCCCGCCGCCTTCGCCGAGGGGCGGATCGTCGCCGTCAACCGCAACGTGCTGGACGTCGCCGGCTCCCACGGGGAGCGGCACCTGATCCAGCTGACCAACGCCACCAGCATCTGGAAGCTGCGCACCACCACCGCGGAGGTCATCGAGGTCGGCGACGGGCTGTACGCGCGGGGCGCGGCCATGCCCGACGGCACGATCGCGGCGGACGCGGTGTGGGTGAACATCGTGAACGTCTACGTCACCATCCGCGGCATCGCCAAGGACCGGCTGCACCTGACCCACGGCAAGGACGAGATGGTCGGCCACATCGTGCCCGACACCACCACCGCGTCCTACCTCGGCGGGGCGCTGACCGCCGACCTGTCGCGGACCAGGATCGGGCAGGAGGCACAGGTGCTCGGCGCCTGGCGGCCCGCGGACGGCAACATCGACATCGCCCGCGTCTCACTCGGGCACTGAGGGAGGCGGTGCGATGATTCCGCTGGTCTCCCCCCTCGCGCCGCTGGTCTGCGGAGTGCTGCTCGCCCTGACCGGCGCGGCCAAGCTCCTCGGCCGGCGGACCGCGCAGCTCGCGGCGAACACCGTGCTGGTCAGGGTGTTCAACGACGGCAGGCGCGCCACCCGGGCGCTGCGCACCGTCGGCGGGGTCGAACTCGCCCTCGCCGCGGCCCTGCTGGCGTCACCCGCGCCGCTGCTGCCGGGCCTCGGGACGGCGGCGCTCGGCCTGGGCTTCACCGGCTACCTGGTGTACGCGAAGTCCACCGCGCCTGAGTCGTCCTGCGGGTGCAGCGCCCGCGACGAGGGCCCGATCGGGGTGCGCTCCTTCACCAGGGCCGGGCTCGTCGCGGCCGGCGGCCTGGCGGCGGCGGGCGCGGACACCGCCTGGTGGTCGGAGCTCTCCCGGCATGCCGGCGGCTCCGCGGCCGTGCTCGTGGCGGCCGCGGCACTGCTGCTCGGGCTGACCGCCGACCTGGACCGGGTGTGGCTGGTGCCGCTGCGTCGGGCGAGGATCCGCGTCTTCGGCAATCCGCTGCCGTCCGCGGCCGGCGGGCGGGTGCCGGTCGCCGCCACCGTGCAGCTGCTGGAGAGCTCCCTTGCCTGGCAGACCGCGATGCCGGTGGTCCGCTCGGCGCTGCTCGACCACTGGGACGACGAGGGCTGGCGGGTGCTGCGGTACGCGGGCACCTACCGGGACGCGCGCGGCACCCACCCGGTCAGCGTGCTCTTCGCGCTCGACCTCACCCTCACCGTCGACACCGCGCCCAACCCCGCGGTGCGGGTCTCGCTGATCGACGAGGAGACCGAGGAGGTGGTCCCCTCCTCCGTGCTCACCCCGGTCCCGCGGCGTACGGCCTTGCCGCTGGCCAACTGACCGACCTGAAGGGGACTTCCCCGACCCGTCCTGGCCCCCGGCAGGGTACGCACCCAGCCGGGGGCCAGGACGCACGCTCAGCCTCCGATGGCCTGCGGGAAGTCGAAGAGCCGGTCCGGGTCGACCCGCCGCTTGACCTCCACCAGCCGCGGGTAGTTGGCGCCGTGGTAGGCGGTGCGCCAGTCCGCCAGGTCCGGGTCGGTGAAGTTCACGTACGCCCCCCCGGTCAGGTGCGGCGCCACCGCCTCGCGCAGCTCCGCCAGCCAGCGCAGATGCGCGGGTACCGCCTCGGGCCCGTCCTCGCGGGCCCAGGAGGTGTCCATGCTGACCAGGTAGTTCGCATGCCGGTGCGGAAAGGCGGTGGCGTCGGGGGCCGGGGTGTTGACCTCGCCGCCCCAGCCGAAGAGCGCGAAACCGCCGCCGTCGGGATTGCCGCCGCCCGGCCACCGGGCGAGCCGGGCCAGGACCTCCGCGACGGCCTCGGGCGGCAGCGGGTCCACGGCGAAGCCGGTCCTGGCCGCGAAGGCGCCCTCCGAGGTCTCGTGCAGCAGGTAGTCCTTGGCCTCCCAGAAGGTGCGGTCGGCGATGTCCTCGCGCAGCGGCCTGGCCACCGCGAGCACCGGGTCGAGCAGGTCGCGCAGTTCGCCGGCCGGGCCCAGGTGCAGCCCGACCGCGGAGACCGTGACTCCTGAGCCCGTGGTGCTGAGCCCGAGCCGGATCGAGCACTCACGGGGCGCCTGGCGCATCACCTCCTGGAGCACCGCGAAGACCTTGGACGCGTCCGCGCCGTCCCACAGCAGCAGGCAGGTCGAGGCGCCGGAGACCGGGAAGGCCTGGTAGGTGAAGGAGACGTTGATGCCGAAGTTGCCGCCGCCACCGCCGCGGCAGGCCCAGAACAGGTCGGAGTTGCGTTCCGCGTCGCAGGTCAGCAGCTCGCCGTCGGCGGTCACCAGGGTGGTGGCGACCAGCGCGTCCGCGGTGAGCCCGAACTTCCGCGAGGTGGCCGCGGAGCCGCCGCCCAGGGTGAGGCCCGCGATGCCGACGGAGGCGCCGTTGCCGAGCGCGAAGGCGATGCCCTCCGGTTCCACCGCCGCGTAGACGCCGGCCATCAGGGCGCCGCCCGCCGCCGTGACGAGGCCGCTCGAACCGTCGGCCGTCACCGTGCCGAGCGCCCTGAGGTCCACCACGAGGCCGGAGTTGACCGAGTAGCCGGCGTAGGAATGGCCGCCGCCGCGCGGCACGATCGGCACCCCCGTCTCCCGTGCCCACTCCACCGCCCGCTGTACGTCGTCCACGTCGGCCACCGCGACCACGCCGCCGGGCGCGGAAGCGGTGAAGCGCTTGTTGAAGGGCGCGCTCGACGCGTGGAAGCCGGCGTCGCCCGGCCGCAGCACCCGGCCCTTCACGCTCTTGCCCAGCCGCAGCCAGTCCTCGTCCGAGACGGCGCCGGAGGCCGCGTTCACCGGTGCCACGCTCACGCCACCTCCTCGATGCAGGAGGTGCCGGTCGCGGCGTGCGGGCCGTACCGCTCCCACACCTCGTGCAGCCGCACCCGCCCGTCCTCGGTCAGCTCGGGGGTGTTGACGGTGTGCCCGCACACCACCTCGCCGGAGGCGAAGACGATGGTGTAGCCCATCGAGAGGCTTCCGTCGGCCTGCCGGGTACCTGCCGTCCAGCCGCGCCTGACCTCGCCGCCCGCCACCTCGCCCCAGACGAAGTCGTCCTGCTGGTGGTAGACGGCCTCGGTGCCGGTGTCGCCCTCGGGCGCCCGGAAGCGCCGGCCGTCGTAGTCGATCACGACCGCACCGCCCCCGCGGGTGCGGCGGCCTCCACGGCCCCGGGCGCCGCTGGCGCCGTCCCGGCCGCGGTCTGGAGGCCGAGGAATTCCGCGGACATCGACGGGTCCCACCAGATCGCGTAGTAGGCGAAGTCCTCGTCGTGCTCGTTGAGTACGCGGTGCTCCACGTCCGGCGTGATGTAGGCGAGGTCGCCCGCCGCGATGTCCCGCCGCTCGCCGTTCGCGACGACGGTGCCGCGGCCGGACATCACGATGAAGATCTCCCGGTCGTGGTGGGAGTGCAGGTCCGAGACATCGCCCGGGCGCAGCACGCACCAGGCGCCGCGGAAGGGCGTGTCGAGCCCGGGCCACGGGTGGAGCAGCTTGAGGTCGAGCCCATGGGCCCTGACGAGGTGGTCCGGCTCCATGGCGCGGATGGTCACGTCGGCGTGCTCGTGGTCGGTCAACGTCCCGCTCCGATCGGCGTCCTTCGACTGGGTGGCCGTGCGACAGCCCTCAGGCTAGAATCCGCCGGCTCCCGGTCGACAGGGGAAGTCTTCCCTTTCGCATGGGAATCTGCGGCGGGGAAATTTCACATACCCGTGCCGATTGGGTTTCCCGGTGCGCGGGACGGGATAAAGCCTTCAGCCGTGACCGAGTCCCGCATCCCTGGCCAATACAATCGCTTGCGCGCGATCGGCGACGCCGAGCTTGCCGAAGATCGCGGAGACGCGATTGCTGATGGTCTTGGAGGCCAGTGCGAGTTCCCTGGCAATGGCGGTGTTGGACTTGCCGGCCGCGATGCGCTCGAGGACGTCCCGCTCCCTGTTGGTGAGCTGCGGGAACGGGTAGTAATACTGCCCTGTCGCCGGGCGGATGAGGACGCTGAGCCGGTCGGCAATCGATTTGTCCACGATGGCCTCGCCGGCGGCGACGGCCTGGATGCCGCGCAGGATCTGGTCCGCGCTCGCCCTCTTGATGAGGTAGCCGCGGGCGCCGGCGTGCAGGGCGGAGGTGATCGCCTTGTCGTCGTCGACGGAGCTGAAGACGAGGACGCCGGTGTCCGGCGTCATCCGTAACACCCGGCTGATGACCTGCATGCCTGCCGGTTCGTCCATCAGCGGATCGACCACCAGGACGTCCGGCCGGCAGCGGGAGGTCTCGGCGAGCACCTCGTCGGTCGTGGCGGCCTCGCCGACGACCGAGATGCCGCTCGAGTGCTCGAGCACGGACCTGACGCCGTGCCGGATCGCGGGCTGGGCGTCGGCGAGCAGGACGGTGAGCGGTGCAGGAACCCGGTGCAACGGTGGCGCTTCGCCTTCGGGCCGGTGGCCCGAATCACCCCGCCGCACGTCCTCATGTGGCGGGAGTTGCCAATGTAATCTCTTGGTGTTTTCCTGCTGGCTCATTTGCCCCTCTAAAATGGATTTCCCCCAACGTGCTGTTCAAGGTGGCTCAGGTGGACCGGTACCAGGATGGGGCAGGAAACTCGGGACCGCAAGAGCCGCAGGGATGCTCCGCGATACGCCGTACGCCATGAATGGGCGGGACGTTCGGCGTATCGCGGGCAGCCTGGTGCTGGAGGTCGGAAATTCAATCGTATGTTTTCCGAAAGGAAATGCGCAGGGGCGTCACAGATCGGCGTGCTCTGCCACGCCGCTGTCCTTCACGCGCCGCATGATCTCCTCGCGCTCCCGCCAGTGCGACCAGAAGGCGCCGGTGTATCCGAGCCCGGCCAGGCCGGTGAGGAAGGGGTTGTCGGCGTAGTTGTTGTCGTGCTCGCTCATGCCTGCGAGCGTCGGCAGCATCACCCGGTGGTGGTCGGCGGGGTCCACCAGGTCCCACAGCAGATCGACCGATGGGCTCCAGCGCGCCGCCGGGTCACCGGGCCCTGCGGCCTCGGACGGCAGGTCGGGCGAGAAGTAGCAGACCAGCCGGAAGTCGCCGTGCTCGTCGAACATGAACTGGCGCTCGTACTCCACCGGGCCCGAGCACTTCGACGCCGGCTTGAGCACGATCGGCCCGCTTGCGGTGTTGGACTGCAGGCCGGGCACCGTGCGCACCCCGTCGCACTCGGCGGCCATCGCGATGCCCATGGGCGTGTAGGGGAACAGCCGCAGCCCCAGCGAGAAGCCGGTCACGGTGGCGTCCAGCGCCATGAACGCCTCGACGCAGGCCCGCATGGTCTCCGGTGTCTCGCCCGGCATCCCGAACAGCGCCTCGACCATGGTGAGGATGCCGCGCTCCCTGCACAGCCGCACCAGCCGCTCGGTGTCGGCGAAGTCGTAGTAGGTGGTGCCCTTCTCGGTGACCTTCCAGCCGGTCAGCATGTCCGGCCTGACATGGTCGGAGCCGACGTTCACACCGCGGCAGCCCGCCTCCGCCAGCAGTTCTGCGAACTCCTCGTCGAACGGGCTCGGCTGGCAGTAGACCCACAGCCGCAGCCGGTTCAGCGGGTTGCCGGGGTCGGCGTGCCTGCGGCGGACGATCTCCCGCAGCACGTTCTTGGCGTGCGAGACCGACAGGTTGAACTCGCTGTCGGTGGTGTGCTGGTCGAGTACGCCCTGCGCGGCCAGGGACTGCATCTCGTCGACCACCGCGGTCACCGCGCGCTGCGCGAAGGCGGTGCCCTTCGCGTCCGGCTCCACGCAGTGCGAGCAGCGGTAGGTGCAGCCGTTCTTGGTGAGGATCGCGCCGAGCCCGCCGCGCCGGTAGTACAGCAGGTTGTCCACCTTGTACGCCGCCCCCGACCTGCGGACGTACGACGCCGTACCGTCGACCTGCCACACCCGGGGCTCGAACTGCCCGGTCGGCAGCGGGACCGCCGCCCGGCCGTGCCGTGCGGTGAGCACCGCGGGCGGCACCCGGGTCACGCCCGCGTCGGTGTTGCGCAGCAGGCCGGGGACGGTGCCCGGATCGCGCCCTGTGGCCAGCGCGTCCGCCAGGTCGCAGACGATCCTCTCGCCCGGGCCCTTCACGCCGTAGTCGATGCCGAAGTAGTCGACCAGGGCGAAGGGCATGGTCGAGAAGCCGATGCCGCCGGCCACCACGGGTGCGTCGGTGAGCCGTTTGATCTCGGTGATGATCTCCTTGTGCTCGCCGACGAAGGGGCGCTGCTCGAAGGCGTAGACGGTGTCGGTGTTGCGGACGGTGACACCGACGAGCATCGGGTCGCGCTCGGTGAAGTACTCGGCCAGGCAGGACTTCCAGTCCTCCCGGTGGAAGGTGAGGTCCAGCACCTCGACCTCGAAGTCGGCGGCCTCCAACGAGGTGGTGAGCACGTCGAGCGCGTAGGGCGCGATCGGCGGATGCACCTTGTTGGGATTGACCAAAAGCACAAGACCTCTGCTCATCGGGTCTCCTCCCCGGGCCTGCGCGCAGGCGGATGGCCGCCGCGGCCCCTGCCCGCGGGCAGGGCGGCGCGGCGACCGCGGCTCTGGTGTGATGGGCGGTGCCTGACGCACCGGGACGTGTCTGTCGGGTCCGACGGCTCCGACGTGACGGTCGGGTCGGACGTACGGGATGTACCGGGCGGGTCCCTAGACGATGCCGAGGCTGATGCCGAACTCCGGCTGCCCGCCGACCAGGTAGGCGCCCGCTGACTGGAGGATGCGGTCCTGGGCGATCAGGTGCTGGCACATGGTCGTGGTGTCGCGCAGCCAGCGGTCCATGGGCGAGGACCTGTTGATCGACCAGGTCTGCAGCAGGTCGTAGAGCCGGTTGACGATGGAGCGTGCGGTGCGGAAGGCGTGCAGCCAGGCCAGCGGAGAGGCGGCGCGCTCGTCCTGGGTGAGGTCGTCGAGGCTGCCGCCGGCCTCCAGCACCTCCCACTGGCGGGTCATGCTGCCGTAGACGCCGGCCCGGGTGGCGTTGAAGTCGGCCTCGCACTCGGCGATGGCGACCTGCACGCGGAAGCTGTCGGGCCAGGCGGTGCCGGTCATCCGGTCCACCCGGCCCGCGGCGAGCTCCCTGGCGTGGTCGAGCGCCGCCCTGGCCACGCCCAGCGGCACCCCGCACATGGCCCGGGTGAAGGCGTCAGGCTGGGCGAGCGGTGAAGGACGGCCGTGGACGACGCCGAAGGTGTACGTGTGCTCCTCGGGGACGAAGACGTCGGTGATCGTGTAGTCGCAACTGCCGCTGCCGCACAGGCCGGTGGTGTGCCAGTTGTCGATCGTCTCGACCTGCTCGCGCGGCACCATGAACTGCCGCGACTCGTGCGGGTTGCTGCCGTCGGGGCTGGCGTAGGGCTTGCCGTCCTCGAAGACGAAGCCGCCCGAGGTCACCCAGTCGGCGTGGTCGATGCCGCTGCCGAAGGGCCAGCGGCCGGTCAGCCGGTAGCCGCCCGGCACCCGCTCGGCCCGGCCCGACGGCTGCAGCAGCCCCGCGGTGATCATGTCGGGGCGCGGGAACATCTCCTTGGCCGTCGCCTGGTCGATGAAGTTGCTGTAGATGCCGGTGTTGGCGCCGATCACCGCACACCAGGCGGCCGAGGCGTCCCCGTGGGCCAGCGCCTCCACCACCCGGGTCTGCTCGACCGAGGTCAGCTCGGGGCCGCCCCACTCCCGGCCCCAGCACATCCGGAAGACGCCGGTGCCGCGCAGCAGTTCCACCACGTCGGCGGGCAGCCTGCGGTTCCGCTCGATCTCGGCCGCCCGCTCGCGCAGCACCGGGGCCAGCGCCTCGGCCCGCGCCAGGATCCCGGCCGCGGTCCCGGGCGCCTCGGCCGCCGTGGTCCCGGTCAACGTCATGTCATCGCCCCTCAGCTGGTTGGTCATGCGATTGCCCCCCGCCCCTCGGACCCCGCCGCAGGAGTCACGAGACGGCGCCGAGGCTGATGCGGAACTTGGGCGTCCCGCCGAGCAGGTAGGCGCCGACCGACTCCAGGACGACGTCCTGCGCCGTGAGGTTCTGGCACATGGTCGCCGTGTCGCGCAGCCAGCGGTCCATGGGCGAGGACCTGTTGATCGACCAGGTCTGCAACAGGTCGTAGAGCCGGTTGACGATGGAGCGTGCGGTGCGGAAGGCGTGCAGCCAGGCCAGCGGCGAGGCGGCGCGCTCGTCGGGGGTCAGCTCGCCGCCGGCCTCCAGCACCTCCCACTGGCGGGTCATGGCGGAGAAGACGCCGTTGCGTGAGGCGTTGAAGTCGGCCTCGCACTCGGCGAGGGCGATCTGCACCCGGAAGCTGTCGGACCACGCGGTGCCGGTCATCCGGTCCACCCGGGTGGTGGCGATGTCACGGGCGTGGTCGAGCGCCGCCCTGGCCACGCCCAGCGGCACCCCGCACAGCGCCCGCATGAAGGACTCGGGCTGCGAGAGCGGGCTGATCCGGCCGCGCGGCTCGTAGAAGGTGAAGGTGTGGTTCTCCGGTACGAAGACGTCGGTGATCGTGTAGTCGCAACTGCCCGTGCCGCACAGGCCCGTGGTGTCCCAGTCGCCGACCGCCTCGACGTCCTGCGCGGGCACCAGGAACTGCCGCGACTCGTGCGGGTTGCTGCCGTCGGGGCTGGCGTAGGGCTTGCCGTCCTCGAAGACGAAGGCGCCCGAGGTCACCCAGTCGCTGTGCTGGACACCGCTGCCGAAGGACCAGCGGCCGGTCAGCCGGAAGCCGCCGGGCACCCGCTCGGCGTGGCCCGCGGGGGCGAGCACACCCGCGGTGATCATGTCCTGCCGCGGGTAGATCTCCTTGACCACGTCCGGGTCGAGGAAGTTCGCGATCAGCCCGGTGTTGGCGCCGATCACCCCGCACCAGGCGGCCGAGGCGTCCCCGTAGGCCAGCGCCTCCACCACCCGCGTCTGGTCCATGGAGGTCAGCTCGGGGCCGCCCCACTCGACGGCCGAGCACATCCGGAAGACGCCGGTGCCGCGCAGCAGTTCCACCACGTCGGCGGGCAGTCTGCGATTCCGCTCGATCCCGGCGGCCCGCTCCCGCAGCACCGGGGCCAGGGCCCGCGCCCGTGCCAGGATCTCGGCCGCGTTCCCCGGTGCCTGCACGGGTGCGCCGGCGTTCGTCGTCATCTGTCCGTCCTTCGCCTGGTCGGTCACGCCGCTCACTCGTCCACGTCCAGCAGGCCGGCCGGCATCGCGAACGGCGCCGCGGGATCGGCGGGCCCGACCGGCTCGGTGTCCAGCTCGACCAGTGCCGCCGCGGCGGTCAGCCGGTCCTGGCAGCCGGGCAGGTCGTCGGCCTCGCACACCACGAAGGAGTGCCGGGCCAGGTAGCCGCCGGGCGGCAGCCGCAGCGTGGTGCCCGGCTCCGCCATCGGAGCCGCGGCCACCAGACCGGGTGCCTGCCCCGGCGCCGGCACCCGCACCGACCGCAGCAGGCAGTCCCGCTCCGGGCAGCCGAACCTGATGCCGGCCACCGCCCGCCGGGTCGGCGCGATGTCGGGGCGCTGCCCGGTGGCCACGTCGAAGAGCACCTCGCCCGGCTCGATCCCGGTGGCGATCCGGCCGAGGAAGGGGATCAGGTCCCCGCCGAGCCGGCCGTTGACCTCGATGATCAGCGGCCCTTTCGCGGTCAGCCGCACCTCGCTGTGGGTGATGCCGTCCTCGATGCCGAGCGCCTGGTGCGCCCGAGCCAGGGTGCGCATCAGCTCCTTGTCGTCCAGCAGCGGGTCGGCCGCGTCCACGGTGTGGCCGACCTCCTCGAAGTACGGGTGGTCGCTGCTGTACTTGCGGGCCACGAACAGCGGCAGGTACTCGCCCTTGTGCACCGCGCCGTCGATGCTGATCTCCGGCCCCGGCGCGTACTCCTCGACGATCACGCTGGCGCGGTAGGGCCCGGGGTCGACGTGGCTGGCCGCCAGCGCGACGTCGAAGGCGGCGTCGAGCCCGGACTCGTCGGCGGCGAAGACCACGCCGATGCTGGCGCCCATCGCCCGCGGCTTGAGCACTACCGGGTAGCCGATACGGGCCGCCACCGCCCTGGCCTCCTCGACGGTGGTGGTCAGCCCGAACCCCGGCTGGTGGAGGCCCGCCGCGGTCAGCTCGGCCCGGGTCAGCTCCTTGTCGCGGCAGCCCCGCACCCCGCGCGCCGACAGGCCCGGCACCCCGAACTCGGCGGCCAGCAGCCCCGCGTCCAGCACCAGCGGCTCGTCCCAGCACATCAGGCTGACCACGTCGCGGCGGGCGGCGACCTCGCGCGCCGCGGTGGCCATCACCTCGGAGTCGAAGACGTTGGCGACGACGACCTCGTCGAAGTACGCCTGCTGCCAGGTCGGCCTGAGGTTGTTCAGCAGCACCATGTCGAGGCCGGCCGCCTTGGCCCGACGGCTGATCGGCGCCACCAGGTACTCCCGGTAGACCTTGAGCCCGCTGCCGATCACCAGCAAGGTGCCCCGGCTCATCGCGCGGCCCCCGCGTCGGTGGTGGTGCGGCGGGTCAGCAGGTCGGTGACGATGTCGTGGCTGCGGTGCGCCAGGACGCTGATGAGGGAGTCGGCGATGCCGTGGGTGGCCTCGTTGACGCCCTGGAGGTAGACCGCCCCCGGGCTCGACGCGCCCAGGTCGACGCGGTAATTGCGGCTGACCGCGACATTGTCCAGGCCCGCGTGCTCGGCGAGTTCGCGGACCAGGGCGGGCATACGGGTGTCGTATCCGGTGCCCAGGAGTACGAGGTCGCAGCGCAGCGGGGATTCCTTTCCCGTCTTGCGGTCCCTGAGGTCGAGGACGATGTCGTTGTCCTCGATTCGCGCCCCGGTGACCTCGGTCATGGCGCGGACCTCGGAACGCTGGGCGCCGAGCATGCGATTGCGGTAGAGCATGGTGTAGAGCTCGTCCAGGAAAGGGGGTGCGAGCCCTGCGTAGTTGGTGAAGCGCATCTCGTCGAGCACCTGCGCGCGGACTTCCTGCGGGGTGTCGTAGAAATCGTCCACGAAAGAGGGGAAGAACAGCTCGTTGACGAATTTGCTGGTCTGGTAGTTCTGCAGGCCTATGGAGCGCACGATCATCGTGATCTGGCTCTGCGGCAGGTTCTCGTGCAGGGCGTAGAACATCTCCGCCGCGCTCTGCGCGCCGCCCACGACGACCGCGCGCAGTTCGCGGTCCTTGGGGATCTCCGCGATACGGCCGCGGTAGGTGGAGCTGTGGATGACCCGGTCCGGCGGCAGCTCGTCGAAGGGCTCGGGGACACGGGCGTCGCGCCCGCCGCCGATGACCAGGTCACGGCAGTGGATGGTGTCGCCGTCTGTGAGGGTCACCGTCCAGCCGGTGATGGCGTCGTGGCTGTCGCGGTCGGGGGTGATGCCGGCGGCCCGCGCGCTGTAGCGGATCTCCACCCGCTCCAGCGAGGTCGCCACCCACTGGAGATAGTCGGAGAACTCCCACCTGTAGGGGTGGAAGGTGCCGAGGTTCACGAAGTGGTCGAGCCTGCCGTGGTCGTGCAGGAAGCTCAGGAACGAGAATTTGCTGCGCGGATTGCGAAGGGTGACCAGGTCCTTGAGAAAGGACACCTGGCTGCGCGCCCACGGCATCAGCAGATCGCGCTGCCATTTGATGTCGGGAGCCTGTTCCAGCAGCAGCGTGTTTTCGGCGAGTTCAACGGACCCGCACTCCTCGATCGCCGCTGCGAGGGCCAAATTCGCCGGGCCCGCACCGATCGCCAGAACATCAACCTCGCGGTGAGTCATATTACCCCCTCGATGACAGTGATGCCTTTCAAGGTTAGAGAGTCGGTATTCCCGCGACATAGGGGAGAAATTCCCTGGAAGCGGGGAATCCGTTCTCTGGTGTCACGGCTTTTCCGGCACATCGCTTTCGCCGTCGGCCCGCATCTCGATGCGGACCATGGCGGCGGCCGCACCGGCCAGCCGGTGCGCCTGCGCGGGGGTGTCCGCGCGGGTGAAGACGATGCCCACCCGGTCCCAGGAGTTGCGCAGACCGGTGAAGGACGTGCCGGGCGGGACCCCGCAGTCGGCGAAGACCACACCCTCGGCGCGCTCCGCGTCCTCCAGGCCGTGCACCGCCACGACCGTGCCCGCCCCGGGAGCCAGGAAGCGCACGGCCGCACCGCTCTTGGCCCGTACCGGCAGCTCGGCCGGCGGCTGCTCGCCCTTGAGGACCGCGAAGTAGCAGCGCATGAACTCCAGCGGGTAGGCCGCCTCGATCAGGTCGAGGATGGCGTCGCCCGGCATCCGCCCCGCGCACTCCACCAGATGGGGGACTCCGCCGGAGACGATCCACTCGCAGTGCACCACCCCGTCGCGGAAGCCGATCGCGGCCATCAGCCGCGCGGTCTGCGCGCCGAGCAGGCCCGACAGCCCGGCGGGGATGTCGGCGGGCACGATGTGCGCCATCTCCACCGGGTAGGGCCCGGGGTAGAGCCGCTTGCCGGTGACGTTCGTGAACAGCGGCTCGCCGCCGCGCACCAGCATCTCGACGCTGTACTCCTCGCCCCGCACGAACTCCTCGGCCAGCATGGCCACGTCCATCGGCCGGTCCGGCACGAAGACGCCCTCGTCCTGCACCAGGCACTCCGCCCACGCCGCCGCCACCTCGGACGGGTCGTGGACCACCCGGACGCCCAGCGACGCCTGCCGGTTGGCCGGCTTGAGCACGGCGGGGCCCGGATGGTCGCGCAGGAAGTCCCGCACGTCGTCGGGTCCCTGCACCCGCACGCTCGCCGGGTTCGCGATCCCGGCAGCCGTGCTCACCTGCCGCAGCAGCGCCTTGTCCCGCAGGATCAGCGCGGCCCCCAGGCTCGCGCCCGGCAGGCCGTAGCGCTCGGCGAGCCGGGCGGCGAAGGGCACTGCGTACTCGACCGCGGGGATGATCGCGACCGGGTCGAGACCGGTGTGGCGCGCGTAGAACTCGTCGGCCTTGCCCGGCAGGTGGTACTCCCACTCGACCAGGCCGCGGACGTACCCCACGCCTGCGAGCTTGGCCCCCGCGTCCCGCTTGCGCGCGACGTCCGGCTCCTCGACGTAGACCACCGAGCCCTCCGGCTGGAAGGCCTCGATGAAGGGGATGGTGAGCGCCACGAAGCCGACGATCACCACCGGCCCGCTCGGCCGGCCGGGTGCGCCTGTGGCGTGCTGCTCCGTCATGCGGTTCCTCCGACGACTTCTTCCGCCTTGCCCTGAGTGGTCTCGTCCTGCTCGGCGGGCGCCTCCCGGCCGCCGCCGCGGTTCAGCCCGGCCATGGCGAGCAGGCCCGCGACGCCGTTCACCGCGGCGCACAGCACCCAGAAGCCGTGGTCGAGCCGGGTCCACACGAAGACCGCGAACAGCGGCCCGAGCGCCGCCGCGAGGCCGGCCGTCGCCTGCATCGTGCCGATGTACCGGGCCTTGAGCGCCGCGGGGAAGGTCGCCGGGTGGGCGAACATGCTCGGTCCCGCGATCATCAGCCCGCTCACCTCGAACACCGCGCCGATCATGATGAAGGCAGGGGAGTGCGCGGCGAGGCCGTAGACAGCGAAGCCGAGCGAGTTGACCAGGTGGCCGAGGACGACCGCGGTGTGCGTCGGCATCCGCAGGATGTACGTGGTGATCTTCAGCTCGCAGGTGATCAGCACCAGCGAGGAGACGGTCAGCACCGCGCTGTACAGGCCGGTCGGGTAGTCGTCCGCCTCGATCTGCAGCGGCAGCGCGATCAGGGACTGCACGTAGGTGATCGTGCCGAGCAGCACGGCGGCCAGGTAGAACATGTACTTCCGGTCCCGCAGCATCGCCGCGTACGCGGCCCGCCCGGTGATCGG
Organism: Streptomyces sp. NPDC049040; assembly: GCF_043197715.1. NCBI lineage: Bacteria > Bacillati > Actinomycetota > Actinomycetes > Kitasatosporales > Streptomycetaceae > Streptomyces > Streptomyces sp. NPDC049040. Next base: position 57,948 of record NZ_JBICTO010000021.1, on the reverse strand, counting down.
CGCCGGCTCGTCGGCCGGCTGCGTGCCGTCCGCCGCGTCCGCGTCGTCGGCCGCCGCCTTCTCCCGCGCGGCGAGCACCGCCCGCCGCGGCAGCAGCGCGAACGCAAGGGCCGCGTAGACCAGGGTGGTGGCGCCGTCGAGCCAGAACAGCGCGTCCCAGTCGACGAGGATCAGGCCCGCGGCGATCAGCGGCGCCAGTGCGGCCCCCGTGTTCAGCGCGATCCGCATCATCGAGAACGCCATCACCTGGTGCCGCTCCGGCATCAGGTCGCTGAGCAGCACCGAGGCGGCCGGCCGGTACGCCTGGGCGAGCAGTCCTGCCAGCGCGACCACCACCAGCAGCGGGGCCAGCAGCCCGGAGCGGCTGAGTGCCGGGATCACCGCCACCAGCGGTCCTGCCCCCGCCATCGTCACCACGATCGTCAGCCGCGGCCCGAACCGCTGGGTGGCCTCGCCGCCCAGCATCGTGCCGAGGATGGTGCCCGCGCTGTACGCGACCAGGGCGAGGCCCGCGGCGTTCACCGACATGTGCCGGTGCGTCAGGTAGAGCACGAGGAACGTCTGGACGAACGCGCCCAGCTGATTGACCAGCACCCCGCCGAGCAGGTAACGCACCGCCGTCGGGGTCGACTTGAGCGTGTCGAACACGCCGACCGTGTCCTCGTCGGTCATATCGCAGCCTCCTTCGCGGCTTCCGCCATCGTCGCGGCGACCAGCGGGGCCGACGCGAACCCCGAGCCGCCGCAGGCCGTCCGCGCCCAGACGGCGGGACCCAGCCGGGCCAGCCGGGCACCGCCGGCGGCCGTGTCGGTCGTGTAATGGCAGGCGGTGACGGCGACCAGCTCGTATCCGGCCGGGTCGCGGAGTATCCCCGCGCCCGCCAGCCGCTCCGCCCACGGCGTCTGGTCCTCGGCGGCGGCGTCCGTGGCGGCTGCCTCCCGGCAGACCGCGTCCGAGCTGATCTTGAGCAGCGTGCCCGCCACCGGCGGCACCACCCAGGCCCGCCCGTCCGCACCCAGGCCGCCCACCGCGGGGGCGCCCCGCCAGCGGCGGGCCTGCCGCCTGCCCGGCCGCAGGTAGACCAGGGTCTGCCGGTGCAGCACCGCAGGACGGTCGACCAGCTCACGGGTCCAGGGGCCCGCCGCGACCAGCACCAGGTCGCCGCCGAGCACGCCGCCGCCGGCCAGCGTGACCTTGCCGGTGTCGGGGTCGACCGCGATCACCGTGCTGTGCGGACGCAGCGTCGCGGCGGGCCTTGCCGCCAGCCACCGGGCGGCGGCCCGCAGCACCCGCCCGGCCAGCAGCACCCCCGCCCGCGACTCGCGTACGCCCGCGGTGCCGGCCGGGAAGCCGAGCTGCGGCAGCGCGGCGGGGCCGACCGTCCCTACCGGCACCCCCGCCCCGGCCGCGAAGCGCGCCACCTCGGCCAGCCGCCCGCGCGGCCACGCGGTGACGACGCCGACCTGCCGGTAGAAGCCGGCGCCCAGCACCGACTCCAGCTCCCGCCACCTGCGGTGGGCCTCGCCCATCCTGCGGGTCGCCTCCGCGTCGCCCACCGCGAGGGTGCGCAGCGTGCGGTGCTGGTCGTGGGAGGTGGCCGCGGGGTCGGGGATCGCGCCCCTGTCGAGCACGGTGACACGATGGCCGGCGAGCACGCACTCCACCGCCGTCAGCAGCCCGGTGACTCCCGCGCCGACCACGACCACCCGCGCGGAGCGGCCCGTACCGGCCGCCGGGGCCGGCGCGGCCCCTCCGGCCGTCCCCGCCGCTCCGGCCGGGGCGGTCACTGCGCCGACTCGGTCAGCCGTGGCAGCACGCGGGGCGTGATCTCGGTGGCCGTCGACGCGGCCGGGATCGTCAGGTCGGGCAGCGCCTGCCCGGCCAGGTCGATGAGCAGCGGCGCCGCACAGCGCAGGAAGACGTCCACCTCGTGGCAGAAGTCCCCGGCGTCCGCCGCGGTCACCTCCCACCGGTCGAGCCGGGACAGCTGCTCGGTCAGCGTGAAGGCCGCGGCGGTCAGGCTGAAGCGACGCGCGTCGTAGCCGGCGCCGAAGCGCTCCGCCATCCGCGCGGCGGCCTCCCTGGAGCGGGTGGAGACCGGCAGCGGCCCGCCGCCGGCGAAGGCCCCCGCCTTGGCGGCGACCCGGTTCCACGGCTCCACCAGGCGGGACGCGGTCACCTGCGCCATCGCGCCGCGGGTGAAGTTGGTGCGCTGGAAGTCCGGCCCGGTGGCGGCGAGGTAGAAGCGGATCAGGTCCCGCGGCACCTCCGCCGCCAGCTCCCTGCCGGTCACCACATGGCCGCGGCTGCTGGAGAACTTGTCGTTGTCCAGCTCGTAGAACTCGTTGGTCACGAAGTGCTCGGGCAGCGTGTAGCCGCCCAGTGCCATCAGCATCGCCACACCGACCACCGCGAAGGCGAACCCGGCGTCGGAGCCGAAGAAGTAGACGACCTTCGCGCCCGACTCGGCGAACCACAGCGCGTCGTCTCCCGCGGGCGCCTCGCCGCGCTGCTCCGCGGCCAGCGCGGAGCTGTGCATGCTCCAGGCGATGACCTCGGCGTCGGCGTAGATCACCTGCCCGGCGACCTCGGGGAAGGGCGCGGGGATGCCCCAGGAGATCGGCAGCGTGACCGGGTAGTCGGGCAGCGGCCTCGACAGCAGCTCCTCGATCAGCCGGGCCAGTCGCGGCCGCATCGTGGCGGCGAGCCCGGCGAAGTAGCCGGCCAGCGCCTCCCGGTGCTCTTCGAGCGGCAGCACCAGCACCTGCGCCTCGCGCAGCTCCACCACGTCGTCGGGGTCCAGCGTCGAGCGCGGGTCGATCAGCTCGCCCGAGCCGATCCAGTGCCCGCAGCCCTCGCACAGTCCTGCGCACCCCTCTGACAGGCAGACCGGGCAGGTGCCGCGCACGTAGGCGTCGGTCAGGAACTCGCCGGTGCGCGCCACGTAGGGGAGCGGCACCGGCCGGAGCTTCAGGGCCCCGGCGGCGTGCAGCCGCTCGAAGAGCCGCCGCACCCCGGCGACGTAGCGGTCGTCGAAGCGCACGAAGCCGTCCGGCTCGATGCCCACGGCCGCCAGTGTCCCCTCGACCTGCTCACCCGACCTGACCCGCAACTCCTCCGGCGGCACGCCCAGCCGCCTTGCGGTGGTCACGATGTAGTTCTGGGTGAAGTGCACGCCGGTGCCGAACAGGACGTCGCGACCGGCGGCCCTGGCGTACCTGGCGCAGACGTCGGCGCTCAGGAACGGGCCGGCCAGGTGCCCCAGGTGCAGATCGCCGTTCGCGGTCGGCCCGGGGGCGATGACCATCGTGCGTTCCATCAATCGGTCCTTTGTTCGGCAGCGGTGTGGACTTCCTGTGGGGTGCCGTGCAAATCGTCGAAGAAGGAGGGGCGGAGCGGCGGAGTTCGCCGGGATTTCCGGGCACGCGGCTCCCTCGAAGTGATCCCGCTCACACAGAGAAAAACCCGTTTCGGTGCACGATCCATCGATGGTGCGACCACCGGTCGGTAAGCCCGGCGATGGACCTCATGAGGCTAGATTTCGGCTGTTCCCTGTCGATAGGGGAACTCTTCCCGAGGACTGGGGAATCTCGACCGCCGCTGCCCGGTGCGGCGGGGAAGGCCGGGGCGCGGTTCCGTGGCGCGGCCCTCCGCGACCGCCCCGGGGGACCTGCCGAGGCGGGAAGACACAAGATGTCGCCCATCGGTGTCAGAACCTGACATCCGTTGCGTGAAACCTTCTTATGAGGTCATATTTAGAAACCATATGAGCGGGTTTTCTTCCTAGCATTGCCCCATGACCACTCCACCGGCCGACCGGGTCGGCACCCCACCGCCCTTGCCCACCCGCGCGCCGACCGCCGCGGCAGGCCCGCGGCGGCTGCGCACCGACCTCGCCGCGGCGGGCCGCGACTCGGGTTCCGTGGGACTCGGCGCCTTTCCCATGGGCGTCGCCTTCGGGGTGCTGGTGGTGCATTCGGGACTCGCGTGGTGGTGGGCCAGTGTCTTTTCCGGGTTTATTTACGCGGGCTCGCTCGAATTCCTCTTCCTCGGCCTTGTTCTGGCCGGAGCGCCGCTGCTGTCGATCGCGGTGACCGCATTCCTGGTGAACGTCCGCCATGTCTTCTACGCGCTGTCCTTTCCCCTGCACCGGGTCGACGGCAGGCTGGCGAAGGCGTACAGCACCTTCGCGCTGTCGGACGAGGTCTACGCGGTCACCGCCGGAGGGGCCGCGGCGGACTTCACCAGCCGGCGCATCCTGTGGCTCCAGGTGTTCGTCCACCTCTACTGGGCCGGCGGCGTCACGACCGGCGCGCTGGCGGGCGCGGCGATCCCCGCCGGGGTCACCGGCCTGGACTTCGCGGTGACGGCGCTCTTCACCGTGCTGGCCATCGACGCCGTACGCGCCCGCCCCGGCCTGCCGGCCCCGCTGCTCGCCCTGGGGTGCGCGCTCGCCGCCAGGGCCGTGCTGCCCGGGCAGATGCTGCCGGTCGCCTTCGGGCTGTTCACCGCCGGGCTGACGGCCCGCCACGCGCTCGTACGCGGGAGGTCGGCGGATGCCTGAGCCCGGTTACCTGGCCGCAGCCACGGCCACCGCCGCGGCGGTCACCTGGGCGCTGCGGGCGCTGCCCTTCGCGGCGCTCGCGCCGCTGCGCTCCAGCGCGCTGGTGCGCTACCTCAGGGCGGCGATGCCGGCCGGCGTGATGGTCGTCCTCGCCGTCTACACCCTGCGCGACTTCTCGTTCCGTGTGCCCGACCGCGCCTGGCCGACGGCGGTCGCGCTGGCCTGCACGGTGGGGCTGCACCTGTGGCGGCGCAACGTACCGCTGTCCATCGTGGCGGGCACCGCCGTCCATGTGGCGCTGGCCAGCACGGTCTTCGCGCACTGACGCCGCCGCGGCACCCGGCTGCCGCGGCGGCCCGGCCGCACCGGCCTCAGGCGGCGTCGGCGCTCTGCTGGGTGGGCAGGAAGGTGACCATGCGGCGGCGCGGGTCGTGGGCCGGGGAGGACACCAGGGTGCGGACGTGCTGCGGGTGGCCGCCGACCGGCGGCACGATGATGCGGACCTGGCCGTCGTTGTGCAGGCTGATCCGGCTGGACTCGTCCACCGCCCGCCACAGGCCTGCCAGTTCCGGGTGGTCCTGGAGCTCGGCGACGATGCCGCGCAGCTCGTCGCTCCTGGTGGTCTCGGCCTCCAGGCGGAGCTGGCGCAGGTACGAGGTGGCCCAGCCGTCCTCCCACTCGCCGCACAGCCGGCGGGCGTAGGGGCTGAAGAGGACGAACCGCAGCAGGTTGCCGGGCGCGGGCTCGCCCGCCGACAGGAAGAGCCGCTGCCAGGCGGTGTTGCTCTCCTCGATCCGCCACCCGGCGTCCACGGCGAGGGAGGGCACGGGCAGGGCACGCAGGTAGCTGGTCCAGCCGGTGACCGCCTCCGGGTCGGGGCGGCCGGGGCCGCGCGGCGGGAAGCCGCCGCTGGCGATGAACCACAGTTCATCGCGCCGGGCCGAGTCGAGGCCGAGCGCTTCGGCGAGCGCGTCCAGCCGATGCAGCGGGATCGGCCGGACGCCTCCTTCCCAGTCCTGGTACAGCCGGGTTGACACGCCCATGCATTGGGCCACGTCCTGCTGGCTCAGCCCCCCGCGGCGCTTTCCCGCTGCCGGGGGGCCGCCATGCTCCGCAGGACCGCTGTGGAGCTTGCGGGCCTGGCGGAGGAAGCCGTGGATCAATGGCGGGGAAACCCCCTGCTGTGGTGCCATGGGCATCTCCCCCGAGATCCGGCTGAGGTGATGCGCACGCGCGTCACCGTTCCATTACTGGCCATTCGATGGTCTTGGTTCGGCCTCGCGACTGTCAACCAATGCCCTGGTCCGCCCTTTGACCTGCGGATTCGGGGCCGGATTAGGTGAACGTGAAACCGTCTCCCGGTGTGCGGGGCGGTACTTCACGCCACCGACCAGGAACTTTCCGCCAGCGGGCCGAATTGGCGTACTTGCGCCACTGTCCGCAATGGGGTCTGTCCACATTGGTACGTGTCCCATTTTGGACAACAGCGGGTACCGATGTGCGAAGTGCCAGCTGGAAGGCGCCGAGTACCGCGGAACAGCGGCCCTGAGCCCAGATTACGCACCTTTGGGTTCGTAGCGGGAGGCACCCGGCGTCGGGTACGAATTCTCGCAGCGGTACTCTCCGCGGCGAAAACCGCCGGGGCGGGTACCGGCTCCACCAACTCCCGTTCGCGGCACCCCGAGTCGTCGCGAACGGGACCGCCGAGGGCACCGGTCCGCTCCGCCCGGTCCGGGGGGAGTCCTCGGCGGTGAGCGGAGGGTCGGCCTGGCCCGCCGACCCTCCGCCACCCCTCGCACCGCCGCCCCGGAGGCCGTCATGGCGTACCCGTTCGTCGCACTGCCCGTACAAGCGCCACCCGGCACGCCGGGCGGTGGCGCGGCCTTCGTCGTCGCGCCGGAGCCGCGCGAGCTCATCGGCTTCGCGGCGTCCGACCCGGGTGACACCAGGCGGCAGCTCACCGCGCTGGTGACTGCGCTGCGGGCGGCGGAAAGGCACGCACCCGACCTGCTCGACGACTTCCCCGCCTCCCACCACGGCGACTACGCGGAGATGCTGGCCACCCTCACCGACCTCGACGACGGGGACGGCGCCGCCCGGCGCCGCGGGGGCGCCGCGCCGGAAGCCGCCGCGGCCGGTGCGACCCTGCTCGCCTTCGAGCGGGCCATCGTCGACTTCTGCACCGACCTGGCGCTCGGCGACCGCCGCCGCACCCGCGGCTACGTCACGGCGGGCGGCTCGGAAGGGCTGCTGGTCGGCCTGCGCGCCGGGCGGGACGCGCTGCCCGGCGCCCCGCTCTACGTCTCCGCGGCCGCGCACCACGCGGTGCGCGGCCACGCGCGGCGGCTCGGCATGGACGTCGTGGAGGTGCCGCACAGCAGGGGCGGCGCCATGGACACCGACGCGCTGCGGCTGCTGGCGGCGGAACGCCCCGGCGGCGCCGTCGTCCTGGCCACCGTCGCCGGCACCGCGGCGGAGGGCGGCGACGACGACCTGGCCGCGATGAGAGCCGCGGCCGCGCCCGCGGGGCCCGTCCACATCCACGTCGACGCCGCCCACAACGGCCTGGTGGTGCCCTTCTCACCGCAGCCGGTGGCCTGGGACCTGCGGGACGGCGCCGACAGCCTGTCGCTGGCCGCACACCGGCTGCTCGGCCTGCCCGTGCCGTGCGGGGTGGTGCTGGTCGGTTCCGGCCTCGCCGCCAGGGCCCAGGGCTCCACCCCCAACCCGCTGGCCGTCGCCCTGCTCTGGGCGGCCCTGCGGGACCGCGGCTACGACGGGCTGCGCTCGCTGGTGCACGAGTGCTACGACACCGCCCGCTACGCCGCGGACCACCTCACCGAGGCCGGCTACCGCGCCAGCCGCACCGGGCACGGCCTGACCCTGCGCTTCCCCCGCCCGGCCCCGGCCGTGTGCACCCGCTGGCGGCTGGCCACCGACGGCCCGCACGTCCGGCTCACCGTGCTGCCCCCGCTGACCCGCGCCACGGTCGACGCGCTGTGCCGCGACCTGGGCGCGGGGGCCGCGGTGCCGCCCGGCCCCGTCCACCGTCCCGTGTCCGGCGCAGGACTCACCGCCGCCGCGGCCGTTTCCCAGCGGGACGGCTGACGTGGCCGGGCGGCACGCCGGCGACGGCTTATGCGGCACGGGGCCCGAGTGGCTGCTCCCCGTGGAGGTGCCCGTCATCCCGGCGGCGACATCGCCGTGGACGGGGGACTGGTTCGGCCGCAGGCCCGGCGCCGACCGGGTCGGCCACGGCATGCCGGTGACCGTCGCCGTGCTGCCCGGCGGCACCGTGCACACCTGGGGCACCGTCATGTCGCAGGCCCGCGACCTCGCGGACGGTACGCACCCGGCCTGGTCCGCCGCCGCCTGGCAGGCCCGGGAGAGCGGGCGTCCCACCCGGGTCGCGGTGGGCCACCCCGACGGCCGCGTCGAGACCAGCCTGGTGGCCGCCGACGGCACCGCCAGCCCCGTCGACGGCACCCTGCTTCCGGTGCCGGGAAGGTGCCCGCCCGACCCCTGCTGGGGCGAGCCGGCCGGGCCCGCGCACGGGGTGTGCGCCGCGGAACCGGGGCCGGGCGCCGCGGCGGTCGTCCAGGTGGCAAGGGACGCGGCGCTCGACGGCGACTGGGAGGCGGCCACGCACTTCTACACCGTGGCCGCCGCCCGGCTGCACGCCCAGGGCTCCGCGGACGCGGAGCGGATGGTGCGCCTGGCGCTCTCTGCGTGGCTGCGCACCGGCGGCGGCCCGTCCTCCGCGCCCCTCGGCTTCGCGCTCGTGCACCTGCTGATCGCGACCTTCCCCGGGCTGCCGGGGCCGATCGCCGCGCTGCTGCGCCGGCTGGCCGACCACCTGCCCGCGGCGGCACGCCGCGAGCGCGTCACAGACTGGTGAACAGCCCCGCGAACTCCGCGTCGTGCGCCAGCTTCATGCCCGCCTCGAAACGGCTGGTGGCGTGCAGCCGCTCCATCAGCTTGGCGATGGCCCGCTGCACGGTGCGGCGGTGCACCCCGAGCTTGCGGGCGATCTGGTCGTCGCTCAGCCCGTCCGCCATCAGCCGGATCACCGCCCGCTCCTGCGCGGTGACGTCGGAAGACCCGCGCTCCGCGGCCGGCTGCGCGCCGTCGAGCATCACCGCGCGCAGCCAGAAGTCCTCGAACAGCGCGATGTACGACTTCACCAGGACCGCGCCGACGACCACCGCGAGGGAGCGGCCGGGGTCCTCGGGGTCGGCGGCGAGCAGCGCCGTGTGCCGGTCGAAGATCAGCAGATCGTAGGGCGCGTGGTCGATCAGCCGCACCTCGGCGCCCGTGGCCGTCAGCTCCTGGAGGTAGCGCACGTACTTCGGGGTGTGCAGGCACGAGCCGGGATAGATCGACCGGACCCGCACCCCGCGGGCCAGCATCTCGCGGTCCCTGACGAGGGAGGACTCCAGGATCTCCATCGGCGGCATCGGCCCCGGGTGCAGCGAGTCGCAGCTGAACTGCATCGACTCGTTCAGGTCGATCATCATCTGCTTCTTGTGCGCGTCGCCGCCGAGGAAGCGCACCGCGACGTCCGCCGCGTCGTCGTGCGCGACGACCGGCTCGTAGACCGACATCAGCGAGCTCAGCACCCGCTGCATCTCCCGCGCGCCGCGCTCGTGCTCCGCCGCCGCGGACTGGTAGGCCGCCATGGCGCCGACGATCGCCGCGTGCGGCTCCACCGGTTTGACCGCCCCGCCGTCCCTGGCCCGCACCAGGCCCAGCCGTTCCAGCCAGCGCCAGCCGGCCGCCGCCCGTGCCTCGTCCAGGCCGGCGGCCGCCCGCAGCCGCTCGGCGGAGGCGGACCCGTCCCTGCGCAGCTCCCGGTAGAGCGCCAGCGCGGCCTCCTCGTCCCGCCCGGCGGCGTCCGCGGGCACCACGTCCGCCCCCTTCACTGGACGGCGAACGTCTTGGCGAACTCGGCGTCGTGGGCGAGTTTCAGGCCCGCCTCGAAACGGCTGGTGGCGTGCAGCCGCTCCATCAGCTTGGCGATGGCGCGCTGGACGGTGCGGCGGTGCACCCCGAGCTTGCGGGCGATCTGGTCGTCGCTGAGCCCGGAGGCCATCAGGCGGATGATGACCCGCTCCTGGGTGGTGATCTCGCTCTCCTCCGCGTTGACCGCGGACGCCCGCGCCAGCGTGCGGCCGCGCAGCCAGCAGTCCTCGTAGACCGCGAGGAAGGAGCGGATCAGGGCCACGCCGCGGATCACGATGACCGAGTCGGAGGGGCGCTCGGGGTCGGCGGCGAGCACTGCGGCGTTCCGGTCGAAGGTGAGCATGTCGAAGGGCGCGTGGTCGACCATCCGCAGCTCCACCCCCGCGTCGGCCAGGTCGTGCAGGTAGCGCGCGTACTTGGGGGAGTGCAGGCAGGACATCGGGTAGATCGCCCGGCTGCGGATGCCGCGGGCCATGATCGTCCGGTCGTGTTCGAGCGATGCCTCGAGCACCTCGATCGGCGGCATCGGCCCCGGGTGCATCGAGTCGCACGTCTCACGGGCCGCGTCCGACAGGTCGAGCCTGGTGCGCTGCTTGCGGCGCGGCTCGCTGATGAACTCCACCGCGACCTCGCTGGTCTCGCGCTGCACCGCGGGCCGGTAGACCGAGAGCAGCGCCTCGGTGACCCGCTGCAAGCGGACCCCGCTGCGCAGCTGCTCGGTCGCGTTGGCCTGGTAGCGGTCCATCGCGCGGGCCAGCGCGGCATCCGGGTCGATGGCCTCCGCGACGCCGTCGCGCACCTGTATCAGGCCCAGTTCGTGCAGCCGGCGCCAGCCGCGGCCGCCGTGCGCGTCGTCCAGGTCCGCGGCCGCGTACAGGTCCTCACCAGGGACGCCGCCCTTGGCACGCAGCTCCTCGTAGAGCGCGAGTGCCGCGCCCTCGTCCCGCTGGGTGCTGACCCCGCCAGACGTGCTCACCGACCCCGTCGCGCACGCCTCCTCACTCGGTACGGGAAGCATGTGTGCCTTCCTCCATAGGTGATCCGGCGGTCACTCGGATACCGGAGGGCGCCCCGGACGCCCGAGGTTCCCCGAAAACCTCATGTATCTGTGCCTGCCACAGAGTGTCACGTAAGTATTACCCGCCAACGAGGCCGAACCTACCGGGTATCCGCAATGTGCGACCGGCATGTGACAGGTCCTGCTCCAGTTTCGGACCATATTTTGCCGTACCGGTTGCGCGGACCGGTCGCCGTCGCCGGATCCCGGCCTGCGCACGACGGCGCCCGGGACGCGGGCGGGCGTCCCGGGCACGTGCCTGCGCCGGTGCGGCCGGCCGGATGGCCGGCGAGCGGTCAGAGGTCGAACTCCTGCGGGTTGAGCCCCACCGCGAAGCACGCCTCGCGCACCACGGCCTGCTCGGTCTTGTCGAAGTCGCCGTCGGCGCCGCCGATGACGATGCCGATCTGGATCACCGCACGGGCCTCGGTCGGCTTCTTCTGCACCTTGGCGATCTCCTGAAGGATCGCCACCTTGCCGAAGGCGAAGTCGGCGGTCAGCTTGCCGAGGTAGTCCTCGAAGCGGCGCTGGAGGTCGAGCGCGGGGAAGTTCTGCAGCACATCGTTGGTGCCGATCAGCGCCGCGACCCGCTGCCGCTCCGCCGGGTCGATGGTGCCGTCCGCCGCGGACACCAGCGCGCACATCGCCATGCTGGCGTCCCGGAAGGCGCCGCTCTTCAGGTCGTTCTTCTTGGCGTTGAGCTGCGTCTGCATGTTGCTCGCGGACTCTTTGAAACGGTCCCACAGGGGCATCGGAGGTCTCCTTGCACGGGCGGTCGTCACGGTCTGTCGTCAGGGTCCGTCGCTACGGTCTGAGAACTCATCCGGAGCGTAAAGGAGTTCCCAAGCCGAACGTGGCGCCCCACACCGGGGTCCGCGCGGGACCGTGCCGGGGCTCAGACCCGGGGGAATCGGCCGAGCAGGGCCCAGATCGCGGGATTGCCGTCGAGGCCGTCGTGCATGTCGGTGAGGTCGGCGACCACGTCGTGCAGGAAGTCCCTGGCCTCGCGCCGCAGTTCGGCGTGCCGGACCGGCAGCGGGGGCTCGTCGGGGAGCCAGTCGGCCGTCACGTCCACGAAGCCGAAGCGGCGTACGAAGCGGAGCCGGTCGGTGGACTCGGTGAAGTCGAACTCGGCGTGTTGCGGCCGGGCCGCCCTGCTGCCCGCCGGGTCGCGGTCCAGCCGCTCGGCGATGTCGCACAGCGCCCACGCGAAGTCCAGCACCGGCACCCACCCCCAGGCGGTGGACAGCTCCCGCTCGCCCTCGGCGAGGTAGACGTCGCCGCAGAAGAGGTCGTGCCGCAGCGCCCGCACATCCGCCGTGCGGTAGTCCGTCTGCGGCGGGTCGGGGAAGCGGCGGGAGAGGGCGTAGCCGAGGTCGATCACCCGGCGATCGTCCCAGATGCCGCGAAGCCCCCCGCGCGGGCCGGTGTGCCCGGTCGCGCGGGGGCCTGCCAGGCGTGGGTCAGAGCGAGACGCCGAAGTCGGTGGCGATGCCGACGAGGCCGGACGCGTAGCCCTGGCCGACCGCGCGGAACTTCCACTCGGCCCCGTTGCGGTACAGCTCGCCGAAGACCATCGCGGTCTCGGTGGCGGCGTCCTCGCTCAGGTCGTAGCGGGCGATCTCGGTGCCGCCCGCCTGGTTGACGATGCGGATGTACGCGTTCCGCACCTGGCCGAAGTTCTGGCTGCGGGTCTCGGCGTCGTAGATGGACACCGGGAAGACGATCTTCTCGATGTCGGCGGGCAGCCCGGCAAGGTTGACGTTGATGGCCTCGTCGTCGCCCTCGCCCTGGCCGGTGCGGTTGTCACCGGTGTGCACGATGGTCTGGTCCGGCGTCTGCTTGTTGTTGAAGAAGACGAAGTGGCCGTCGGAGTAGACCTTGCCGCCCGCGTTGACCGCGATGGCACTCGCGTCGAGGTCGAAGTCCGTGCCGGTGGTGGTACGGACGTCCCAGCCGAGGCCGACCGTCACTGCCGTCAGTCCGGGCGCCTCTTTGGTCAGCGAGACGTTGCCGCCCTTGGACAGGCTTACCGCCATGGGAAGTCCCCTTTTGTCTGGTCGTAGGTGTTGCTGTCGAAACTACCCTCATCGGACTGAACGCGGACCCGGGATGCGCTGGTTCCGCATTCCGGGTAAATCCCGTGACGTCCGGGCGGTCGGCGCGGGATCATGGGGGCATGTCCGGGCCACTGATCATCCGCGGTTCCGTCTCCGTACCGGAGGCGGAGCTCCAATGGCGTTTCTCCCGTTCTTCGGGACCGGGCGGCCAGCATGTGAACACCACGGACAGCCAGGTCGAGCTGCGCTTCGACCTCGCGGCGACCGAGGCGCTGCCGCCGGTGTGGAAGCGCCGGGCGCTGGAGCGCCTCGAAGGCCGGCTGGTGGACGGCGTGGTCTCGGTGCGCGCGTCCGAGCACCGCTCGCAGTGGCGCAACCGGGAGGCGGCGACGGCACGGCTGGCCGCACTGCTCGCCGAGGCGACGGCCCCGCCGCCGAAGGTGCGGCGGCCGACGAAGATCCCGCGCGGGATCAACGAGCGCAGGCTCCGGGTGAAGAAGCAGCGCAGCCAGACCAAGCGTGGTCGCGCGGGCGGCTGGGACTGAGCGGTCGCGCGGGCGGCCGGGACCGGGCGGGGCCCTCGGCGGCTACCGCAGGAAGCGGTAGCGGCCGCGGAAGTAGGCCAGGGGGCCGCCGTCGGCGCTGGGGGTGCGGGCGGCGAGGACGCGGGCGACCACGAGCGTGTGGTCGCCGGCCGGCACCCGCTGGGTCGTCTCGCACTCCAGTATCGACAGTGCGCCGCCCAGGATCGGGGCGCCCGAGTGCTCACCGCGGTAGTAGGAGATGTCCTCGAAGAGCAGCCGGTCGCTGATCCGCCCGCGCAGCGCGAAACGCCCGGCGATGTGCCGCTGGCTCTCGCTGAGGACGGAGGCGGCCCAGCGGGGCTGCCTCTCCAGCAGTTCGTCCATCCGGGAGCCGACCCGGATGCTCACCAGTACCAGCGGGGGTTCGAGGGAGACGGACATGAAGGCGGTCGCGGTCATGCCGACGTCCTCCCCGCGCGGCCCGTCTTCCGGGTCGTGTGCGGTGATGAGGACGACGCCCGCGGTGAGGCGGGTCATCGCGGCGCGGAAGGCATCGGTGTCGACGGTCTGGGCCATGGTGGTCCCAGGATGCCGGTCTGGTGAAGTGTGAAGCACGCTCCTCACGTTACGGGTCGGTACAAGGATGCGGATCGGGCTGTGGTCGCAGTCATATCGAGGCCTGGTCCTAGGACCACGGGCGCACCCTCCGTGTACAGGTGCTTACCCGATGATGTGACTTGAGTCACAAGCAGCAGTAATTGTTGACCCTGTGTACCGACCGCACAGCTCGCTGTGATTCAGTGGCCGGTGTAGACCGGTGCCAACGGTGTCATCGGATGTATCGCAAAGATCAGGGGAGTTGCTGTCGAGGGCGCGGAGAGGGGCATGGATACCGAGTCGGAGCCTTATGTCCGCCTCGCGACCTTGCGTCAACTGCACCAGGTCGTGGCGGACCTCAACACCGCACGCAGCCTTGCCGACACCCTGCAGGCCGTGGCCGACGGGGTGGTCAACGGGCTGGGCTACGACCTTGCCGCCGTCAACCTGGTCCGTCCCGACGGCGACCTGGTCGTCGCCGCGTTCGCCGGCAGCACCGCGGGCGAGGCGCTCCTGTCGGGCAAGGTCGGCCCGCGCGCGTCCTGGGAGCGGCGGCTCAGCATGGGGCAGCGCTGGGGCTCGCTGCGCTTCATCCCGCACACCGAGGGCTGGGTCCTCATCGACGACGACGTGCCCCAGTGGCACACCGAGGGCCCGCTGCCGCGCTTCGCCGACGAATGGCACCCGGGCGACCGCCTCTACGCCCCCATGCAGTCCTCGCAGAGCGGCGGCGGCGAACTCATCGGCGTGATCTCCGTCGACCGCCCCTCCAGCGGCCGGCACCCGGGCCCGTGGGGCTGCGAGGCGCTCCAGATGTACGCCTTCCAGGCCGGCATCGCGATCAGCAATGCCCGGCTGCGCGCCAACATGCAGCGCGCCCTGGTCCGGCTGGAACGCGACCAGCAGGCGCTGCGGGCCAGCGAGGAGAGCTTCCGGCAGGCCTTCGAGTACGCGCCGAGCGGCATGGCCATCGCCGAGATGGGCGGCGACCAGCACGGCAAGCTGCTGCGGGCCAACGACGCGCTGTGCCGGCTGCTCGGCCGCACCGCCTCCGTCATGCGCAGGTACTCCTTCTCCGACCTCGTCCACCCCGAGGACGTCGGCCTGCTGCTGCGCACCTCCGCGGAGGGCGGCAGGGCGGAACTGCGGCTGGCCCGCCGCGACGGCTCCTACGTGTGGGTCTCGCTGCGCAACTCCGTGGTCGCCGACACCGCGGACGGGCCGCGCTTCCTGCTCACCCACGTCGAGGACATCGAGGAGCGCAAGGGCCGCGAGCTCCAACTCGCCCACCGGGCCAGCCACGACTCGCTCACCGGGCTGCCCAACAGCGCGGAGCTGCGGGCCCGGCTCTCCGCCAGGCTCTGCTCCCGCCCGCAGGACAAGGACGCGGCAGCGGTCGCGGCGGAGGCCGAAGGACCCGACGAATTCGCTTTCAGCTACGGCTACGGGCCCGACGAGCTGGCGGCGCCGCTCGGCGCCATCGGCTACGACTCGCACGTCCACACGGTCGCGCCCGACGAGAGCGACGCGGCGCCGGGGAAGGGCCTCGCCGTCCTGTTCTGCGACCTGGACGGCTTCAAGTCCATCAACGACCGCTTCGGCCACCACACCGGTGACGCGGTCCTCATCGAGGTCGCCCGCCGGCTCACCGGCGCCGTCCGCGACGGCGACACCGTCGCCCGGCTGGGCGGCGACGAATTCGTCGTCCTGGCCGACGGGCTCGCCCCCGCCGACGCGGCCGACCTCGCGGTGCGGCTGCGCAACGCGATCATCCCGCCGATCCGGGTGGACGGCCGCGCCGTCCGCGTCGGCGCGAGCTTCGGCATCGGCTGGGCCGGCTGCGGCATGACCGCGGAAGAGGTCCTGCACTCGGCGGACCAGCGCATGTACGTCGAGAAGCGCAGCCGCTCCTCTTCCCCCCGGCCCAACCACCGCCGCGCGGGCTAGGGTCCCTCCTGCCCTCCGTGCCGCCCGCGGGACAGTCGCGAGCGGGTCAAGGCAGGATGGGGGCATGGCACAGAGCGAGGAAGAAGCGCGGCGGACGGCAGCCGTGCGCGGGTGCGAGCGGCTGCTCGCCAACCCGCCCAAGGAGTCGATCGCGGCCTGGATGGCCCGCCTGGCCACCGAGGGCGCGGCGGCCTACGACGTGAGCGGCCCGGTCGACTTCTACGCCGACGAGGACGGCATCGTCGGCGAGGTCGAGCGCCGTACGGCGGAAGTGCTCGGCACCGAGGCGGCCGCGTACTTCCCGAGCGGCACCATGGCCCAGCAGGCCGCCCTGCGCTCCTGGGCCGGCCGTACGGGCAACCCCACGGTCGCGCTGCACCCGCTGGCCCACATCGAGCAGCACGAGCGGGGCGCGCTCGGCGTCGTCAGCGGGCTGCGCACGGTCCACCCGACGTCGGCGTTCCGGCTGCCGAGCGCGGCGGAAGTGCGGGACTTCGAGGAGCCCTTCGGCACGCTGGCGCTGGAACTCCCGCTCCGCGACGCCGGCTTCGTCCTGCCGTCGTGGGACGAGCTGACCGCGACGGTCGAGGCGGCCCGCGAGCGCGACGCCGTGGTCCATTTCGACGGCGCCCGCCTGTGGGAGTGCGCCCCGCACTTCGGGCACTCGCTCGCGGACATCGCCGGGCTCGCCGACAGCGTCTACGTCAGCTTCTACAAGTCGCTCGGCGGCATCTCGGGTGCCGCGCTGGCCGGGTCGGCGGACTTCGTGGCCGAGACGAAGGCCTGGCGGCACCGCTACGGCGGCCAGCTGTTCGCGCAGTTCCCCGCGGCCCTGTCCGCGCTCGCGGGACTGCGCAACGAACTGCCCCGGCTGCCCTCGTACGTGGCGCACGCCAAGGCGGTGGCGCGCGGCCTGCGGGAGGGCCTGGCGGCGGGCGGCGCGGTCTGGCCGCGCACCTTCCCCGACGAGCCGCACACCCACCAGTTCCAGCTGTGGCTGCCCTACCCGGCCGATGTGCTCGACGAGGCCTCGCTCGCGCAGGCCGAGGAGTCGCGCGAGACGCTCTTCGGCCGGTCCCGGTTCAGGCAGCCGGGCCTGCCCGGCCTCTCCGTGGTCGAGGTGACCGTCGCGGCCGAGGCGCTGGACTGGACGGAGTCCGAGGTCCACGACGCGGCCGCGGCCTTCGCCCGCCGCCTCAGATCCTGAGCAGCAGCTTCCCCGTGGTCGTACGGGACTCGACCAGCCGGTGCGCCTCGGCCGCGTCCTCGAGGTCGAACTCGGCGGTGACCGGCAGCTCGACCCCGCCCTCGGTCACCGCGCGGAAGGCCGCGTCCGCCAGCGTGTGCAGGCGGTCGGGATCGGCGGCGGCCAGACCCATCAGGGAGAAGCCGGAGACGCTGACCGCGGGGCCGTAGACATCGGAGGGGCCGATCTGCCAGGGCGCGGCCGAACCGGAGTTGCCGAAGGACACGAGCCGCCCGAAACGCGCCGTGACGGCCAGCGTGCGCCGGAAGTTGTCGCCGCCTATCGGGTCGAGGGCGATGTCGACGCCCTTGCCACCCGTGGCGGCCAGCACGTCGGTGTCGAAGGTCGGGGTCAGGAAGACCTGGTCGTAACCGGACTTGAGGGCGTGCGGGGACTTGTCGAAGCTGGAGACCACGCCGTAGACCGCGCTGGCGCCGCCGAGCCTGGCGAGCTGTCCGGCGACCGTGCCGACGCCGCCCGCCGCGCTGTGCACGAGGACGGTGTCGCCCTCGCGCAGCCGCGCGATGTCGTGCAGCAGCGCGTAGGCGGTGGGCAGCACGCTGGGCAGCGTGGCGGCGGTGCGCAGGTCGAGGCCGTGCGGTACGGGGAAGGTGGTGGCGGCCGGCGCGACGGCCGTCTGCGAGTAGCCGCCGCCGGCGATGAAGGAGGTGACCTCCTGGCCGGGGGAGAAGGCGGTGACCCCCTCGCCGACGGCCCGTATCCGGCCGGAGACCTCGAGGCCCGGGCGGAAGGGGAGCGAGTCGACCCGGTAGCCCTCGGCTCTGGCCAGGACGTCGGCGAAGTTGATGCCGGCGTAGGCGACGTCGACGGTGACCTCGCCCGGCCCGGGAACGGGTTCCGGCAGATCCACCGGATGCAGCACCTCGGGTCCGCCGAGCTCCTCGAAGATCATGGCGCGCATGGCGCTTCCCCCTTGTTGTTCAATGAAAAGCGAACACTGCTGAGTGTATGATGTGGATCGAACACTCGGCAAGTCGGCCGGATTCCGCCCCCCAGGGCCTCGCCCCGGGGCAGCAGCCCCACCACCTCCGGGAGGACGACATGACCGCGACGCGGGCACACCGGGCCGCCCCGGACCACACCCACCCGGAGCACGTACCCCTCCTGACGGCGCTTGGTGCACTCGCCGACCCCGTACGTCTGCGGCTGCTCCGCGAACTGGCCGGCTCCGCCGACTGGGAGCGCACCTGCGGCTCCTTCGACGTGCCCGTCGGCAAGGCGGCGCTCAGCCACCACTTCGCCACGCTCCGGGCCGCGGGCCTGGTCGAGCAGCGCGACGAGGGCCCGAAGCGGCTCAACCGGCTGCGCAGGCCCGAATTCGACGCGACCTTCCCCGGGCTGCTCGACCTCGTCCTGCGCCCTGAGCCGCTTGCGGGGCAGGGCCCAGGGCCCGAGGCGTAAGCGCCCGCTCAGAGCGCACCCCCGCCGGCCCTGACCAGGCCCGACTCGTAGGCCAGCACCACGGCCTGCACCCGGTCGCGCAGATCCAGCTTGGTCAGGATCCGGCCGACATGCGTCTTCACCGTGGCCTCCGACAGGACCAGCTTGCGGGCGATCTCGCCGTTCGACAGGCCCTGCGCCACCAGCAGCAGCACCTCGCGCTCCCGGTCGGTGAGCTTGCCCAGCTCCTTGTGCCGCGGCTCCGAGCCCGGCGCGGGCAGCATCGGCGTGAAGCGGTCGAGCAGCCGCCGGGTCGTGCTCGGCGCGACCACCGCGTCACCGCTGTGCACCGCGCGGATCGCGGCCAGCAGCTCGTCGGGCGGCACGTCCTTGAGCATGAAACCGGCCGCCCCCGCCCTGAGCGCCGCGAACGCGTACTCGTCCAGGTCGAAGGTCGTCAGGATCAGCACCCGCGGCCCGCCGCCGTCGCTGCCCCGCTCACCGCCGCAGATCCTGCGGGTCGCCTCGACGCCGTCCATCCGCGGCATCCGCACATCCATCAGCACCACGTCCACCGCGGTGGAGCGCAGCACGTCCAGCGCCTCGGCGCCGTCGCCCGCCTCGGCGACGACCTCCATGTCCGGCTGCGCGGCCAGCACCATACGAAAGCCCGTACGCAGCAGCACCTGGTCGTCGACCAGCATGACGCGGATCGCCATCGGATCCCTCTCCTCGTTCACTTGCCCACCGCGGTCAGCGGGAGCATCGCGCTGATACGGAAACCGCCCTCAGGGCGCGGGCCCGCGGCCAGGGTGCCGCCGACCATCCCGATCCGCTCCCGCATGCCGATCAGGCCCTGCCCGAGCCCGTCCCTGCCACCCTGCTCGTACCACCCGTCCCGGCCGCCCCGCCCGTCGTCCTCTATCAACAGGTCGAGCGCCGCGTCCCCGAAGCCCAGCACGACGCTGGCGCTCGCCCCGTCCCCGCCGTGCTTGCGGACGTTCGTCAGCGCCTCCTGCACGATGCGGTAGGCCGTCAGCTCGACGCCGCTCGACAGCGGCCTGGCCTGGCCCGCGACCTCGAAACGCACCGGCAGCCCGGCCCCGCGCACCTGGTCGATCAGATCCGCCAGCTGGTCCACCCCCGGCTGCGGCACATACTCCCCGCCCGCGTCGTCGCCGGCCCGCAGCAGCCCCAGCAGCCTGCGCATCTCGGCCAGCGCCTGGCGGCCGGTGCCGGAGATCGTGGCGAGCGCCTGCTTGGCCTGGGCCGGATCCACGTCCAGCACATAGGCGGCGCCGTCGGCCTGCACCACCATCACCGACACGTTGTGCGCCACCACGTCGTGCAGCTCCCGCGCTATGCGCGCGCGCTCGGCAGCCACCGCCGCCTTCGACTGCGCCTCCCGCTCCCGGTGCAGCCGCTCGGCCCGCTCCTCCAACTGCGCGTAATAGGCGCGCCGGGTGCGCAGCCGGTCGCCGATCACCCACGACAGGGCGAAGATCACCGTCAGGAAGAAGGTCTGGAGCAGCGTCGTCCAGATCGTCGAATACGGGCCGTGCGGCGGCCACCGCACCATGGCGACGGGCGTGGCCAGCAGGCCTCCGGCCAGCGCCAGCCGCGAGGACCAGCGGGCGCCGTTCGACGCGCACGTGTAGATGATCACGAGCATCGCGGCGTCGCCGGGATTCGGGGCCTGCACGTCCACCACGAGCTGGACCACGCCCGTGCCGATCGCGAGCAGCAGCATGTCCTCCGGCGCGCGGCGGCGCATCGCCACGACGGCGGCGAGCGCGAGCGACACCGGGACGGCGGCGGCTCGCGCCGCCACCGACGAGTGGTCGGCGGCGATCCACACCGCGCACACCGCGAGCAGGACGACGGCCCAGAAGCTGTCGACCCACGTCGGGTGTTTGCGGAGAAGTTCATAGATGCGCTGCACATAACCCAGCGTAGGCACCGGAACCCGTCCCGGGGTCAGCCCCGGGAGCGATCTCCCCCTACGCCCCAAGGTGGACAACCCCCTCCGCGACCCACCCCCCACCGCCCCGAGCCCGCGCCCCGCCGCCCGCGCACCGAGGGGATCCAGCCCCTTGCGGTACGCCCCTGTCCGCGCCCCACGCGGCGGCTGGTCAGCCGGATCACCACCGCAAGGGGCACATGCCTAGGGGCGCGGGGAACTGCGCGCCCAGCCACGACGCCGGGTCGGCCGCATTACCACCGCAAGGGGCACACGCCTAGGGGCGCGGGGAACTGCGCGCCCAGCCACGGCGCCGGGTCGGCCGGATCACCACCGCCAGGGGGCACCCCGCCCAGGGGTGCGGGGAACTGCGCGCCCAGCCACGACGCCGGGTCAGCCCTATCACCACGCCAGGGGGCACCCCGCTCAGGGGCGCGAGGAACTGCGCGCCCAGCCACGGCGCCGGGTCGGCCGGATCACCACCGCCAGGGGGCACCCCGCCCAGGGGCGCGGGGAACTGCGCGCCCAGCCACGACGCCGGGTCGGCGGGATCACCACGCCAGGGGGCACCCCGCTCAGGGGCGCGGGGAACTGCGCGCCCAGCCACGGCGCTGGGTCGGCGGGATCACCACGCCAGGGGGCACCCCGCTCAGGGGCGCGGGGAACTGCGCGCCCAGCCACGGCGCCGGGTCGGCGGGATCACCACGCCAGGGGGCACCCCGCTCAGGGGCGCGGGGAACTGCGCGCCCAGCCACAGCGCTGGGTCGGCGGGATCACCACGCCAGGGGGCACCCCGCTCAGGGGCGCGGGGAACTGCGCGCCCAGCCACGGCGCCGGGGAAGCGCGGCGCCCCACCGCAAGGGGCCCCAGGGCGCGCGGGCGCCACCCGCAGAGGCGTGGGGTGCGTCACGGGCGCAGCGCGAAACAGTTCGCGTAGGATTGACGAGAAGTGGCCGTCAACCCCTCAGCGGGAGGCGTAATGGTGGAGGAACGGCCCGGCCGTCTGACCGTGGGGGTCGTGGGAGCCGGGCGGGTGGGACCCGCTCTGGCCGCGGCCCTGGGAATGGCGGGGCACCGCCCCGTCGCCGCTTCCGGCGTCTCGGAGGCGTCAAGGCGCCGCGCCGAGGCCCTGCTGCCGGGTGTACCGATGCTGGAGCCCGGCCAGGTGATGGCCGCCGCCGACCTCGTACTGCTGACCGTCCCCGACGACGCCCTGCCCGATCTGGTGAGCGGCCTCGCGGAGACCGGCGCGGTGCGTCCTGGCCAGTTGCTCGTGCACACCTCGGGGCGGTACGGCACCGGCGTGCTGGATCCGGCGCTGCGGGCCGGTGCCCTGCCGCTGGCGCTGCATCCGGCGATGACGTTCACGGGCACGCCGGTGGATGTGCAGCGGCTGGCCGGGTGCTCGTTCGGGGTGACGGCCCCGGGGGAGTTGCGGCTGGCCGCCGAGGCGCTGGTCATCGAGATGGGCGGCGAGCCGGAGTGGGTCGAGGAGCGGGCCCGCCCGCTCTACCATGCGGCGCTGGCGATCGGCGCGAACCACCTGGTGACGCTGGTCGCCCAGGCCAGGGACCTGCTCAGTGCCGCAGGGGTGACCGAGCCCGGCCGGATGCTCGGCCCGCTGCTGGGCGCGGCGCTGGACAACGCGCTGCGCTCGGGCGACGGCGCACTGACCGGCCCGGTGGCCCGGGGCGACGCCGGTACGGTCGCCGCCCACCTGCGCGAACTGCGCGAGCACGCCCCGGAGACGGTCCCCTCCTACGTGGCGATGGCCCGCGCGACCGCGGACCGCGCCCTGGCCAACGGCATGCTCAAAGCCGAGTTCGCCGAGGCGCTGCTCGGCGCCCTGTCCGACGAACCCACCTCACCAGACGGGGGCATCGCATGACGGAGATCGTCCACCACGCCAAGGTCCTGGCACCTGCCAGCGCGGTGGTCATGACCATGGGCGCCCTGCACGAGGGGCACGCCTCGCTGATCCGCGCGGCCCGCGCCCTGGCCGGGGACGGCCAGGTCACGGTGACGGTCTTCGTCAACCCGCTGCAGTTCGGGCCGAACGAGGACCTGGCCCGCTACCCCCGCACCCTCGACGCGGACCTGGCGGTCGCCGAGGAGGCCGGCGCCGACGTGGTCTTCGCACCGGACGCGGACGAGGTCTACCCCGGCGGCGAGCCGCAGGTGCGGATCGCGGCCGGGCCGATGGGGGAGCGCTACGAGGGCGCGTCGCGCCCAGGCCACTTCGACGGGATGCTGACCGTCGTGGCGAAGCTGCTGCACCTCACCCGCCCCGCGGCGGCCCTCTTCGGGCAGAAGGACGCGCAGCAGCTCGCGCTGGTCCGCCGGATGGTGACGGACCTGAATTTCCCCGTGCACATCGCCGCGGTCCCGACCGTCCGCGAGCCGGACGGCCTGGCGCTGTCCAGCCGCAACCGCTTCCTGTCCGCGGCCGACCGCAGGCAGGCGCTGGCCCTGTCCCGGGCGCTGTTCGCCGGCCGCGACAAGGCGGCCGAGGGCCCCGAGGCCGTACGGGCGGCGGCGCGGGCCGAGGCCGCCGCGTCGGGCCTGAAGGCCGACTACCTCGCCCTCATCGACCCCGCCGACTTCACCGAGGCCGCACATGACCACACGGGCCCCGCGGTCCTCGCGGTGGCCGCGAAGGTCGGTGCCACCCGGCTGATCGACAACATCCCGCTGGAATTCGGAGCCGCGCAATGAACGCATCTGGAGCCGGCAGCAGCACCGGCATACGCCTGCACGCCCCCGCGCCCGGCTGGGCGATCAGCGCCGACGTGGTCGTGGTCGGTTCCGGGGTCGCCGGTCTCACCGTGGCGCTGCGCTGCGCCGCGGCGGGGGCCAAGGTCACCGTGGTGACCAAGGCGCACCTGGACGACGGGTCGACGCGCTGGGCGCAGGGCGGCATCGCCGCCGCACTCGGCGACGGCGACACCCCCGAGCAGCACCTGGACGACACCCTGGTCGCGGGCGCGGGCCTGTGCGACGAGGACGCGGTCCGCACGCTGGTGGGCGAGGGGCCGGACGCGGTGCGGCGGCTGATCGCCACCGGCGCCCGCTTCGACACCGACCCGGCGAGCGGCGAGATCCTGCTGACCCGGGAGGGCGGCCACCACCGTCGCCGTATCGCGCACGCGGGCGGCGACGCGACCGGCGCGGAGGTGTCCCGCGCGCTGATCGACGCGGTGCGGGCCGCAGGCAGCGCGCAGGCCGGCGGCCAGCGGCTGGAGCTGATCGAGAACGCCCTGGTCCTGGACCTGCTCAACGACGCGGAGGGCCGTACCGCCGGCGTCACCCTGCATGTGATGGGCCAGGGCCGCCGCGACGGCGTCGGCGCGGTCCACGCCAGGGCCGTGGTGCTGGCCACCGGCGGCATGGGCCAGGTCTTCTCCGCGACCACCAACCCCGCGGTGTCGACAGGCGACGGTGTGGCGCTGGCGCTGCGCGCGGGCGCCGAGGTCAGCGACATCGAGTTCGTGCAGTTCCACCCGACCGTGCTGTGGCTCGGCCCGGACGCGGAGGGCCAGCAGCCGCTGGTGTCCGAGGCGGTCAGGGGCGAGGGCGCGCATCTCGTGGACGCCGACGGCGTCCGCTTCATGGTGGGGCAGCACGAGCTGGCGGAGCTCGCGCCGCGCGACATCGTGGCCAAGGGCATCATGCGGCGGATGCAGGAGACGGGCGCCGCGCACATGTACCTCGACGGCCGGCACTTCGGCCCGACGATGTGGGCCGAGCGCTTCCCGACCATCCTGGCCGCCTGCCGCGCGCACGGCATCGACCCGGTGACCGGGCTGATCCCGGTCTCCCCCGCCGCGCACTACGCCTCCGGCGGTGTCCGCACCGACCTCCACGGGCGCACGACGGTGCCCGGTCTGTACGCCTGCGGCGAGGTCGCCTGCACCGGGGTGCACGGCGCCAACCGGCTGGCGTCGAACTCGCTGCTCGAAGGCCTGGTCTTCGCCGAGCGGATCGCCGCGGACGTGCTGGCCGACCGCAGCCTGCCGCCCGCTGAGCCGGTGGCACCGGAGCCCGGCGGCGCGCCGCTGCTGGCGTCCGAGGCCCGCTACGAGGTGCAGCGCATCATGACCGCGGGCGCGGGTGTGCTGCGCAGCGCCGAGTCGCTGACGGTGGCCGCGGGCGCGCTGGAGCGGCTGAACACCGCGGCGGTGGAGGCGTACGACCGGGAGGGAAAGACCGCCGAGCCTTGCGTGGAGACGTGGGAGTCCACCAATCTGAGTCTGGTCGCCCGGGTCCTGGTCGCCGCCGCCCGGCGCCGCGAGGAGACCCGCGGCTGCCACTGGCGCGAGGACCGTCCCGACCGCGACGACCGCGACTGGCGGCGCCACCTCGTCGTACGCCTCACCCCGCACCGCACGCTCGACGTCCGCACCACCCAGGGCCCGGACTTCCCGCCGGTCCGTGCCGAGCGGGCGACGGCCGTCGTCGGGGATGATGGGGAAGGGGAAGCGCGGGCCGCGCGCGGGTAGCACCGCCCGCCGCCCGATGTACCGCCGTAGCACCAGGACCGCCCGCAGCACCCAGCCGGCCGACCCGCCGGCACCGCATCAGAAGGAGCACAAGTGACCAGCCCCGACCGCCCGCAGCCCGTCGCCCTACCGCTGCCGAAGATCGGCCCGCCGGACGAGGCGTACGGCGGCGGTGGCGGCTGCGGTGACGGCTGCGGCTGCGGCGCGGAGGGCGCCGACTACGAGGTCGACCCGCTGGAGTGCGGCCTCGACCCCGACCTCGCCCAGCTGATCGCCGACGCGGGGCTCGACCCGGTCCAGGTCGAGGACATCGCGCACATGGCCATCGAGGAGGACCTCGACCAGGGCGTGGACGTGACGACCGTCGCGACCGTGCCGGAGGACGCCCGCGCGGTCGGCGACTTCACCGCCCGCGAGGCGGGTACGGTCGCGGGCCTGCGGGTCGCGGAGGCGGTGCTCTCGGTGGTGTGCACCGACGAGTTCGAGGTCGAGCGGCATGTCGAGGACGGCGACCGGGTGGCGGCCGGCCAGAAGCTGCTGACGGTGCGCACCAGGACCCGCGACCTGCTGACCGCCGAGCGCAGCGCGCTCAACCTGCTGTGCCGGCTGTCCGGCATCGCGACGACCACCCGGGCCTGGGCGGACCTGCTGGAGGGCACCAGGACCCAGGTGCGCGACACCCGCAAGACCACCCCGGGCCTGCGGGCGCTGGAGAAGTACGCGGTGCGCTGCGGCGGCGGCGCCAACCACCGCATGTCGCTGTCGGACGCGGCCCTGGTCAAGGACAACCACGTGGTGGCCGCGGGCGGGGTCGCCCAGGCCTTCAAGCTGGTGCGGGAGGAGTTCCCCGACGTCCCGATCGAGGTCGAGGTCGACACCCTGCACCAGGTGCGCGAGGTGCTGGACGCGGGCGCCGACCTGATCCTGCTGGACAACTTCACGCCGGCCGAGACCGCTGAGGCGGTGGCCATCGTGGGCGGCAGCGCCTTCCTGGAGTCGTCGGGCCGGCTCACGCTGGAGACCGCCCGCGCCTACGCGGAGACCGGCGTCAACTTCCTGGCGGTGGGCGCGCTGACCCACTCCTCCCCGATCCTGGACATCGGCCTCGACCTGCGAGCGGAAGCGTAGAGGCGGATGCTGCTCACCATCGACGTCGGCAACACCCACACCGTCCTCGGGCTGTTCGACGGCGAGGAGATCGTGGAGCACTGGCGGATCTCCACCGACTCGCGGCGCACCGCGGACGAGCTGGCGGTGCTGCTCCAGGGCCTGATGGGCATGCATCCGCTGCTGGGCGACCTCGGCGACGGCATCGACGGCATCGCGATCTGCTCGACGGTGCCCTCGGTGCTGCACGAGCTGCGCGAGGTGACCAGGCGCTACTACGGCGATGTGCCGGCGATCCTGGTCGAGCCCGGGGTCAAGACCGGGGTGCCGATCCTGGTGGACCACCCCAAGGAGGTCGGCTCCGACCGGATCATCAACTCGTTGGCCGCCGTCCACCTCTACGGCGGCCCGTGCATCGTGGTGGACTTCGGCACCGCCACGACCTTCGACGCGGTGTCGGCCCGCGGCGAGTACATCGGCGGCGCCATCGCGCCCGGCATCGAGATCTCGGTGGACGCGCTCGGGATGCGCGGCGCCCAGCTGCGCAAGATCGAGCTGGCCAGGCCGCGCAGCGTGATCGGCAAGAACACGATCGAGGCCATGCAGTCCGGCATCCTCTACGGTTTCGCCGGCCAGGCGGACGGCATCGCCGAGCGGATGGCCCGCGAGCTGGCCGCCGACCCGGACGATGTGACGGTGATCGCCACCGGCGGCCTCGCGCCCCTGGTGCTGAACGAGGCGTCGATCATCGACACCCACGAGCCGTGGCTCACCCTGATCGGACTGCGCCTGGTCTACGAGCGCAATGTCCCCTCCTTCACCGCGGGTCCGCCGCCGGGCGCCTGAGGCTTTCCGGGGCGGCGGCGGCAGCGCGGTACCCGCTTTTCGCGGGCGGCCCGCGGGCGAACACACCGGGGCGGGGATATTGCCGGGCATTTGTCCGCTTAGCACTTAAAGTCCATTCATGCCTACGCCACACGGAAACCGAGGCGGCATGGCGTTCAGCGCGGACGAGCTGCAAGTGCTGCGGCGCGCTCTCGCGGAGGTGCTGCACCCCAGCAGGACCTTCGCGGGTACCGCGGTGACCGCCGCCGCCGTGCCCCGCCCGGCCGAGCACGTCAGGGACTGCCTCAGGCTCGCCGAGGCGGTGGACGACGCGGTCCAGGAGGCGGGACGGCTGCGCGCCTTCCTGCTGGCGGAGCTGCGCCGCTACCGCGAGGCGCTGCCCGGCTCCGCGGCCGGCTACCTGGAACGGCTCACCGACGCCGTGGCGGCCGGGTACCTGCCGGGCGCCGAGGACCTTGCGGCGCTGCGCCGCCTGCGCGCGCAGGCCACCGGCAGCCCGGAGCACCACCGGCGTACCGCACTGCTGCGCCACTGCGAAAACCTGGCAGACAACGACGTACGACTGTGTCTGGAGGCCCATATGCCCGCGCCGCGCCGTCTGCTCGCCCTCCCCGGCCCGTCCGCCGCAGAGGAAAGGCCCGCCTCGAAGCCCGACGCCGAGCCCGCGCCCAAGCCCGCCGCGCCGCCCGCGCCCGGCGCGCCCAAGCCCGCGGAGCCCGACCCCGGCCGCCGTACGCCGACCCCCGCCGAGATCTGGCCGCCGGGACGCCGGCCCGCTCCCCGCCGCGACGACGAGGACGAGAGGGCGGTACCGGCGGCGCTGGCCGGTCTCGTCGGTCCGCGCCGGGCCTGCTGACCTAAAGCACCGCGCCAATTCCCGCGCCGTTTCCACGGGTGCCCCGGCCGCGCCGGGGCACCCGTGCGCATGGCGCCAGGAAGGCCTGGTTAGGGTGGCGCCATGGACTACGTTTCCGCGATCGTGCCGCCGCTGGTCATGGCGATCTTCTTCACCTGTGTGATCATCACGATGATCAAGCACCAGGGTGGCGCCAACAAGGCC
Organism: Streptomyces sp. NPDC049040; assembly: GCF_043197715.1. Lineage (NCBI taxonomy): Bacteria > Bacillati > Actinomycetota > Actinomycetes > Kitasatosporales > Streptomycetaceae > Streptomyces > Streptomyces sp. NPDC049040. Next base: position 30,118 of record NZ_JBICTO010000021.1, on the reverse strand, counting down.
CGGGAGGACGCCGCGGTGGACGCGGCCTTCGCCTCCGCGGAGGCCGCGCGGCAGACCAGGGCAGAGGAACACTGAGCAGCCGAATCCCCGACGGGTTCGCATTCCGGGCATTCCGCCCCGCCTGCGCCTAGTATTCGAAGTGTGCCCCGGCCATTGGGAGACCTCGAAGACGCGGTCATGACCCGGGTGTGGGAGTGGAACCAGCCGGTCACCGTTCGTGAGGTTCTCGAGGACCTGGCGCGGGACAGGACCATCGCCTACACCACGGTGATGACCGTAATGGACAACCTGCGCCAGAAGGGGTGGCTGCGGCGTGAGGCCGATGGCCGCGCTTATCGCTATGAGGCGGTATCGACGAGAGCCGCATACTCGGCCGCACTGATGAACGAAGCCTGGGCCGCGAGCGACAACCCCGCCGCGGCCCTCGTGCACTTCTTCGGCATGATGTCGCCGGAACAGCGTGAAGCGGTCCGTGACGCAATGCGCATCATCCAGTCCGTCGACCCCTCGGGTCCGACGGAAGCCGAAGGGCGATAGCGTCCGTCCATGCCCCTCGTGTCGAATGATGTCACCATCCGCAGGGCCCGTACCGCCGATGTCCCCGCGGTACGGCGGTTGCTGGACTCCTATGTGCGCGACCGCATCCTGCTCGACAAGGCGACGGTGACGCTTTATGAGGACATCCAGGAGTTCTGGGTGGCGGAACGGGACGAGGACGCGGCGGTGGTCGCCTGCGGGGCCCTGCACGTGATGTGGGAGGACCTGGCCGAGGTCAGGACGCTCGCGGTGGACCCGGTGCTGCGCGGCGCCGGTGTCGGTCACCAGGTGCTGGCGAAGTTGCTGCAGACCGCGCGGTGGCTCGGAGTGCGTCGAATTTTCTGCCTCACGTTCGAAGTGGACTTCTTCGCGAAGCACGGCTTCAGGGAGACAGGGGACACTCCGGTGGACGGCGATGTCTTCGGGGAGCTGCTGCGTTCCAATGACGAGGGAGTCGCCGAGTTCCTGGACCTGGAGCGGGTGAAACCGAACACCTTGGGCAACAGCCGCATGCTGCTGCAACTGTGACGTTCCGGTTTGTCCGGATCGCACTGTCTCGGGTGGACCTCTTCGTGCAAGGGGTTTGTGTTTTCCCCGCAAAGGCGCTTTGCTTTTACCGTTAATCCGTTTTCGATGAAAGGGAAGCCGGTGGCACAGAAGGTTCAGGTCCTTCTCGTAGACGACCTCGACGGTGGTGAGGCGGACGAGACGGTGACGTTCGCACTCGATGGTGTGACGTACGAGATCGACCTCACCACGGCGAATGCCGACAAGCTGCGCGGGCTGCTCAACCCGTACACGGACAGTGGTCGCAGGACCGGTGGCCGGGTCGGCCGGGGGCGTACCAAGGCAGTGCGCGGGGGTGGCGCGTCGGGTCCCGACACCGCCAAGATCCGCGCCTGGGCGAAGGAGAAGGGTTACGAGGTCAACGACCGCGGTCGGGTGCCCGCCACGATCCGCGAGGCGTACGAGAAGGCCCACGGCTGATCCTGGGTGCGCGCCCGCAGCGCGACCCGGTGGCAGGCCGTCGCCAGCGCGGCGACCAGGGCCGGCAGGCCGATGGGGACCCCCGATCCATCGGCTCCTCCGGTGACCCGCAGCGCGGGCACGGTGGCCTCCACCTCGACGCCCGGCCGGGGAGGTCGCAGCCACACCGGTGCCGACCGGTCGTATGCGGCCTCCCGGCGGCCCCACTCGGGGTGCGCCGGTGCCCGCATCTGCTGTCCGGCGCCCAGCGCGGCCACGTCCAGTGCGATGCCGCCCCACTCCAGCCATTCGAGCAGCCCCGGCAGCTCCTCCGCGGCGCCCGCCGCGACCAGCAGCCGGATCCGGTGCCCGTCGAGCGCCACGGGCCCCAGCTCGCCGGGCCGCGGGAAGCGGGTCAGCAGCGCGTACCCGACCGCGGCCGGCACATCGAGCGCGTCGAACCGCACCCCGGTGACCAGCCCCGGCGGCTGCGCCCCCGACAGCGGCCACCCCAGCTCGTGCTCGTACCAGCCCATGCCATGGCAACTGCCGGGCAGCACCGGGGTTACGTATCGCGCACGAGTGAACACGTACGGTGTGTGGAATGTACGATTCCGGGGAGGCGCCGCCCGGCTTGAACTGTTCGCCCCGGCGCAAGGTTGTTCGCCCGTAGCGCACACCTGCCGGACATCCGGTGTGGACTGTCGGTCGCGGAGGGTAAGAAGTACCTAGTGGGAAGGGCTGGTGTGACGGCAGGCGCGGCAGGCGTTCGCCACGGGCGTAGTTGATAAAGAGGTATTCGCCTGGCCTGCGGGAACATCGTCTCGCACCATCGAGGTTGTGGGAGTGACGTCAGCCGGTAGCGCAGCTTTCCCCGCGGCAGCGGGGGTGGATACGTGAGCGGCGCCGCTGTGCGGGACTAGCATGCGGAAGGACAGGGAGGGGACCGACCCCTCACTGCCCGACCGCTCTGAGGAGCGATTAACGATGTTCGAGAGGTTCACCGACCGCGCGCGGCGGGTTGTCGTCCTGGCTCAGGAAGAAGCCCGGATGCTCAACCACAACTACATCGGCACCGAGCACATCCTCCTGGGCCTGATCCACGAGGGTGAGGGTGTCGCCGCTAAGGCCCTGGAGAGCCTCGGGATTTCTCTTGAGGCGGTCCGCCAGCAGGTGGAGGAGATCATCGGCCAGGGGCAGCAGGCCCCGTCCGGCCACATCCCCTTCACTCCCCGGGCCAAGAAGGTCCTGGAGCTGTCGCTCCGCGAGGCTCTTCAACTGGGTCACAACTACATCGGCACCGAGCACATCCTGCTCGGCCTGATCCGCGAGGGCGAGGGCGTCGCCGCCCAGGTCCTGGTGAAGCTGGGCGCCGATCTGAACCGGGTCAGGCAGCAGGTCATCCAGCTGCTGTCCGGTTACTCGGGCAGCAAGGAGTCGGCCACGGCCGGCGGGCCGGCCGAGGGCACCCCCTCGACCTCGCTCGTCCTCGACCAGTTCGGCCGCAACCTGACCCAGGCCGCCAGAGAGACAAAGCTCGACCCGGTCATCGGGCGCGAGAAGGAAATCGAGCGGGTCATGCAGGTGCTGTCCCGCCGCACCAAGAACAACCCGGTCCTCATCGGCGAGCCCGGCGTCGGCAAGACCGCCGTCGTGGAGGGCCTGGCCCAGGCGATCGTCAAGGGCGAGGTGCCCGAGACGCTCAAGGACAAGCAGCTCTACACCCTGGACCTCGGCGCCCTGGTGGCCGGCTCCCGTTACCGCGGTGACTTCGAGGAGCGCCTGAAGAAGGTGCTCAAGGAGATCCGCACCCGCGGCGACATCATCCTGTTCATCGACGAGCTGCACACCCTGGTCGGCGCCGGCGCCGCCGAGGGCGCGATCGACGCGGCCTCGATCCTCAAGCCGATGCTGGCCCGCGGCGAGCTGCAGACCATCGGTGCGACCACGCTCGACGAGTACCGCAAGTACCTGGAGAAGGACGCCGCTCTCGAGCGCCGCTTCCAGCCCATCCAGGTCGCCGAGCCGTCGCTGCCGCACACCATCGAGATCCTCAAGGGCCTGCGCGACCGCTACGAGGCCCACCACCGGGTGTCGATCACGGACGAGGCCCTGGTGCAGGCCGCCACGCTGGCCGACCGCTACATCTCGGACCGCTTCCTGCCGGACAAGGCGATCGACCTGATCGACGAGGCCGGCTCCCGGATGCGCATCCGCCGGATGACGGCGCCGCCGGACCTGCGCGAATTCGACGAGAAGATCGCCGAGGTGCGCAGGGAGAAGGAGTCCGCGATCGACTCGCAGGACTTCGAGAAGGCCGCGTCCCTGCGGGACAACGAGAAGCAGCTGCTCGCCGCGAAGGCCAAGCGGGAGAAGGAGTGGAAGGCCGGCGACATGGACGTCGTCGCCGAGGTCGACGGCGATCTGATCGCCGAGGTCCTCGCCACCGCCACCGGCATCCCGGTCTTCAAGCTGACCGAGGAGGAGTCCTCCCGGCTGCTGCACATGGAGGACGAGCTCCACAAGCGCATCATCGGGCAGAAGGACGCCGTCAAGGCGCTCTCCAAGGCGATCCGCCGTACCCGCGCGGGTCTGAAGGACCCCAAGCGCCCCGGTGGCTCGTTCATCTTCGCCGGCCCGTCCGGTGTCGGTAAGACCGAGCTGTCCAAGGCGCTCGCCGAGTTCCTCTTCGGCGACGAGGACGCGCTGATCTCGCTCGACATGTCCGAGTTCAGCGAGAAGCACACCGTCTCGCGGCTCTTCGGCTCCCCGCCCGGATACGTCGGGTACGAGGAGGGCGGGCAGCTCACCGAGAAGGTGCGCCGCAAGCCGTTCTCCGTCGTGCTCTTCGACGAGGTCGAGAAGGCCCACCCCGACATCTTCAACAGCCTGCTGCAGATCCTGGAGGACGGTCGGCTGACCGACTCCCAGGGCCGGGTCGTGGACTTCAAGAACACGGTGATCATCATGACCACCAACCTCGGCACCCGGGACATCTCCAAGGGCTTCAACCTGGGCTTCGCGGCCCAGGGCGACACGAAGTCCGGGTACGAGCGGATGAAGAACAAGGTCAGCGACGAGCTCAAGCAGCACTTCCGCCCCGAGTTCCTCAACCGTGTGGACGACGTCATCGTCTTCCCGCAGCTCAGCCAGGACGACATCCTGCAGATCGTCGACCTGATGATCGGCGCGGTGGACGAGCGGCTGCGCGACCGCGACATGGGAATCGAGCTCAGCCTGGAGGCCAAGGAACTGCTCTCCAAGCGCGGCTACGACCCGGTGATGGGCGCAAGGCCGCTGCGGCGGACGATCCAGCGGGAGATCGAGGACTCGCTGTCCGAGAAGATCCTGTTCGGCGAGCTGCGCCCCGGCCACATCGTGGTGGTGGAGGTCGAGGGCGAGGGTGAGACGGCGACGTTCACCTTCCGCGGCGAGGAGAAGGTCACGGTGGCGGACGCCCCGCCCGTCGAGACCCCCAACCTCTCCAAGGAGGGCTAGCCCCTCCCGGCCACCGGCTCAGGCCCCGGCCCCGGACCTCATCGAGGTCCGGGGCCGGGGCTTTGTCCGTGGCCTCCGCGCCGCCCCCGAACCCCCTCGGAAGTGAGGCGTGGCACGTGACGCGTGCCACGTACTAACGGGATTAGTGGGTGCAGGATCCCTCTTTCACCCGGGCGAAACGGACTATTCGGCAGTTTTGGGCGGGTCCGCGGTGGGGCGGTGTGACCCGCGGACCTACGACCCCGGGTAGGAGGAGGGGTGTTTGCCGGGCCGCCGACGCCCGGGTTACCAAGGTGGAGCGACGGGCCGCACCGGCTCGATACCCCCACCCAGTGAGGTTATTTTCTGCATGCGTAAGAACTCGACGATGAAGAACCGCACCCTGAAGTCCGTGAACCGCCGCCGGGCTGCCGTGGTGACCGGAGGACTGGTCGCGGCGCTCGCGCTGGGCTCGACCGCAGCGTTCGCCGCGAGCGGCGGCCACGAGGCTGCTCCCGCCCCGGCGGCCGCGTCTGCACCGGTGAACGCCGCCGACGTCCTGCAGAAGCAGGCGACGGCACAGAAGGACGCCGCCGCACAGGCCAAGGCCAAGGCGAAGGCCGCGGCGGACGCGAAGAAGCGGGCGGCAGTGAAGGCCGCCGCCGACCGCAAGGCCAGGATCGCCGGCTGGGAGACCCCCGCGGCCCACTACGTGCTGGGCGCCGGCTACCACCAGGTCGGCAGCCACTGGATCAACACCCACTCCGGCCAGGACTTCGTGGTGCCGTCCGGCACCTCGGTGCGGGCCGCGCACACCGGCACCATCGTGACGGCGGGCTGGGGCGGCGCGTACGGCAACAACATCGTGATCAAGAACGGGTCGCACCTGTACACCCAGTACGGCCACCTGTCCCACATCGGGGTGCACGTCGGCCAGCACGTGATCACCGGCCAGGAGATAGGCAAGTCCGGCTCCACCGGGAACTCGACCGGGCCGCACCTGCACTTCGAGGTCCGCACCACCCCGTACTACGGCTCCTCCGTCGAGCCGCTGCACTTCCTGAAGGAGCACGGCGTCAACGCGTGATCCCCAGCAGACAGGCGTCAACCGGCCGCCGGCGAGTCAACCCGTAAGGACACTCGCCTCGGCCTGGGCGACGAGATCGAGGGCGACCTCGAGGATGGCCGCGCGCTTCTCCTCGGGGTCGCCCTCGACGTTCTGCGTCACGAACATGCCGGCGTGCATCGCGAAGAGCGCGGTGACGCTGCGGACCTGCGCCGCGATCGGGGCCGCCGGATCCTTCAGCAGCTCGCCCAGCGCCTTCATGCTGTTGCGGAAGTTCTCGCCGACGGTCAGCTCGCGTACCGTCGCCTGGTTCTCCTGGATGAAGCGGAAGAGGTCGACGGTGCTCCACAGGATGTCGCTGTAGCGTCGCAGCAGCTCCTGCTTGGTGGCCAGGGAGTGCGGCTGGCCCTCGGCCCAGGCGATCAGGTCGCGCAGCGGCTGTGCCAGGTCCTCGGCGATGCTGCTGAGGATGTCCTCTTTGGTCTTGAAGTGGTAGTAGAGGGCCGCCTTCGTCACGTCGAGCCGCTCGGCGATCTCCCGCAGCGAGGTCTTCTCGTAGCCTTGCTCGGCGAACAGCTCCAGCGCGACCTTCTGGATACGGCGTCGCGTGTCGCCCCTGCGCGCCTGCGGATGCTGCTGCGGTGTGCCCATTGGCTTGTCGCTCTCCTGCTGCACTACGTCACCTCCGCCGAGGAGTGTGACCGGCCAGAAGCCCACGGTAGGGCCTTCTTCCGAGGCTACGCACTTACTTGACGCCCGGCTAGTGAACAACGTACCGTGCTGCTACGCATTCGTACTAGCCGGGCGGCAAGTAAGTACCACTGAATCACCGCCCGAGCACGGGGGAGGAAACCCGGTCATGTCCAAGACCGAAACCGTCAAGCCGTCCGCGGCGGAACCGCGTCAGCGCAGCGTCCGGGTGGTCATGGCCGGTCTGCTGATCGCCATGCTGCTCGCCATGCTCGACAACATGATCGTCGGCACCGCGATGCCCACGATCGTCGGCGAGCTGGGCGGGCTCGACCACCTGTCATGGGTCGTCACCGCCTACACCCTGGCCACCGCCGCCTCCACCCCGATCTGGGGAAAGCTCGGCGACATGTACGGCCGCAAGGGCATCTTCCTGACCTCGATCGTGCTGTTCCTGATCGGCTCCGCCGCCTCCGGCATGGCGCAGAGCATGGACCAGCTGATCGGCTTCCGCGCCTTCCAGGGCCTGGGTGCCGGCGGTCTGATGGTCGGCGTGATGGCGATCATCGGCGAGATGATCCCGCCTCGCGAGCGCGGCAAGTACCAGGGCATGATCGCGGGCGTCATGGCCATCGCCATGATCGGCGGCCCGCTGGTCGGCGGCTCCATCACCGACAACTGGGGATGGCGCTGGAGCTTCTACATCAACCTGCCGATCGGCGTCGTCGCCCTCGCGATGGTGACCATCGTGCTGCACCTGCCCAAGAAGCGCAGCGAGGGCCGTATCGACTACTGGGGCGCCTCGCTGCTCACCGTGGCGATCACCTCGCTGGTGCTGCTGACCACCTGGGGCGGCACGCAGTACGCCTGGGGCTCCGTGCAGATCATCGGCCTGCTGGTGCTCGGCCTGGCCGCGCTCGCCGCCTTCGTCTACGCCGAGACCCGCGCGCCCGAGCCGATCATGCCGCTGCGGATCTTCCGCAACGCGAACTTCTCGCTGATCTCGCTGATCGGCTTCCTCGTCGGCTTCACGATGTTCGGCGCGATGACCTTCCTGCCGCTCTACCAGCAGACCGTGCAGGGCGCCTCGGCGACCAACTCCGGCCTGCTGCTGCTGCCGATGCTGCTCGCGATGATGGCCGTCTCCATGGTCGCCGGCCGGGTCACCACCGCCACCGGGCGCTACAAGATCTTCCCGATCGTCGGCGGCGGCCTGATCACCGTCGGCCTGGTGCTGCTGTCCACGATGGACGTCCACACCAGCCGCTTCACCTCCGGCCTCTACATGGCCGTGCTGGGCGCGGGCATGGGCTTCATCATGCAGATCACCATGCTGATAGCGCAGAACAGCGTCGAGATGCGCGACATCGGCGTGGGCTCGTCGTCCGCCACACTCTTCCGCACGATCGGCGGCTCCTTCGGTGTCTCGCTCTTCGGCGCGCTCTTCTCGCACCGGATCCAGCACGGCATGGACGCCAGCGCGGCGGGCGCCGCGGTCACCAAGGGCGGCGCCCAGCTCGACCCGGCGACCATCGCCAAGTTCCCGCCGGCCCTGAAGGACGCGTACTTCCACGCGGTGGCCTCCGGTACGCACGTCGTCTTCCTGTGGGGCGCGGTGGTGAGCGTGTTCGGCTTCCTGGCCGCCTGGTTCCTCGTCGAGACCCCGCTGCGCGGCGCGGCGGCGAAGCCGGCCGCGGCGGCGGAGGACGAGCCGGTGCTGATCGACGCCGTCTGACCCCCTCCGGTCACCACAGCGGACCGCAGCCCCCTCAGGCCCTCCCCGGCCCGAGGGGGCTTTCCGCTGCCCGCGCGCACCGGATGGGGCGCCTGCGCGGCCCCTGCGGCCCGCCCGGCGGGCTTGCCGCCGGGTGGCAGTGGGTGGGGTGGTGGTCAGCGCCAGCCGCGGAGGGAGACGGAGGGCTGGTCGCCGGCGAGGTAGGCGCTCAGGGCCGCACCGGTGGAGGGGACGAAGCCCTCGGGCAGCGCGTCGATCGGGGTCCAGCAGACCTGGGCGTGCTTGGCCGGCTCGCGGTTCTCCGGCTCGCCCGCCCACTCGTCGGCGGCGAAGACGACGGTGAGATAGCCGTTGGGCGATTCGACGCCCCACGCCCCGTGGACGAGATGGACGAGCCGCAGCGTCTCGGGCCTGACCACGAGCCCCGTCTCCTCCCGCAGCTCCCGTGCCGCCGTCACGGTCACCGGCTCGCCGGGATCGCTCTTGCCGACCGGCAGATCCCACAGCCCGTGCCCGTATGAGGCGCCTTCGCCGCGCTGGAGCAGCACCACCCGGCCGGCGGCCCTGTCGTGCACGATGACCGCCGCGGCCAGCAGCGTCATGGACTCCGCGGCGGGCGGTAGGGCCTCGGGGCGGTCGTTCGCCTTCGGCTGGGTCACGGTGCTTCCTCTCCGGTCCTGCTGACGCGAGCGATCAGCAGACGGTACCTGTTGCCGTGGCGGGCACGGATGGCGGACCCATCGCTTCCGGTCGCGGGGAAGCGGTGTACCGAGAAGCCCCGATGGTATGAGCCTCGTAATTTCTGGCCCCCAGCGGCTCCTGATCCCACCGCACGCCGGGCCCGGCCTCCTCGCGGCCGCGGGCGGCGGGCTCAGCGGGGCGGCCTCAGCGGGGCAGGAGCAGCTGGGCGACCGCCCCGCCGCCCTCGACGGCCGGGGCGTTGCGGAAGGTGAGACGGGCGCCGAGCACCCGGGCCTGGCCGGTGGCGATGGTCAGGCCGAGGCCGTGACCGGCGCCCGCGCGGTCGGTGGAGCCGGTCCGGAAGCGGCTGGGACCCTCCCGGAGGAGGTCGGGGGGGAAGCCGGGGCCGTGGTCGCGGACCCGGAGGAATGAGCCGTCGACCAGGACGTCGATGGGGGCGCCGCCGTGCCTGCCGGCGTTGGCCAGCAGATTGCCGAGTATCCGCTCCAGGCGGCGCGGGTCGGTCTGCACGACCGCTTCCTCGGCCACGGTGAGGATCGCCCCGGGGGCCAGCACCGGCACCCGGTGGCGGACGAACTCCGCGAGGGCGACCTCCTGGAGGTCGGCCTGCTCGGCGGCCCCGTCCAGCCGGGCGACCTCCAGGACGTCCTCGACCAGGGTGCGCAAGGCGTGCACCCGGTCGCGTACCAGCTCGGAGGGGCGGCCGGGCGGCAGCAGTTCCGCGGCGGTGACCAGGCCGGTCACCGGTGTGCGCAGCTCGTGCGCGATGTCGGCGGTGACCCGCCGCTCGGCCTCGAGCCGCAGCTGCAGGGCGTCGGCCATCGCGTCGACGGCCCTGGCGAGCTCGTCGGTCTCGTCCCGGCCCCGGCCCCCGATGGCCTCGCGCACCCTGACCTGCGTGTCGCCGTCGGCGACCTTGCGGGCGGCGGTCGCGGCCTTGCGCAGCCGCCGCGACATGCGGCCGCCGACGAGGACGCCGATGGCGGTGCCGCCGAGCACGACGGCCAGCGAGCCGAGCACCAGGGTCCTGTCCAGGTCGACCAGCACCGAGTAGCGGTCGGTGAACCCGGTCTTCAGCGAGAGCACCTTGCCGTTCCCGGCGGGCGTCTCGGCCCAGACGACCAGCCCGGAGGCGGTCTGCTGGACGAAGGTGGCGCGCTGGCCCTTGGCGGCGTAGTCGTGGAGCTCGGGCGGCAGCGCCGGGTCGTCGAGGGCGGCGTAGAAGACCAGCCGGCCGTTGGTCTCGTAGATCCGCAGCGCGGACTGCACCCGCTCGTCCTGCACGTCCCTGGCGCTGTTGATCATGCTGACCCTGGCGGCGTTGTGCACGACGAGGCTCAGCGCGACGACGACGAGCGCGGACACCAGGGCGATGGCGGCGCTGAGCTTCCAGCGCAGGGTGAGGGTGGGGCGGAAGCGCCGCGGCATCGGCGGTCAGGCCCGCAGCTTGTAGCCGAAGCCGCGCACGGTCTCGATCCGGTCCTGGCCGACCTTGGTCCGCAGCCGCTGGACGTGCACGTCCACCACCCGGGTGTCGCCGCCCCAGTCGTAGTCCCAGACCCGGGTCAGCAGCCGGTCGCGGGACAGCACGGTGCCGGGCGCCGCGGCGAATTCCAGCAGCAGCCGCATCTCGGTCGGGGTCAGCGCGAGCCGCTCACCCGAGCGGGTGACCTCCATGCCCTCCGGGTCGATCGCGATGTCGCCGAAGGACAGCAGCGCCCCGTCGTCCGGCGGACCGTCCGCGGCGCTGGCTCGGAAGCGGCGCAGCACCGCCCGGATGCGGGCGACCAGCACCGCCCCGTCGAAGGGCTTGGTGACGTAGTCATCGGCGCCGGCTTCGAGGCCGAGCACGACGTCGATGGCGTCGGCGCGGGCGGAGACCATGATGACCGGCACGGTCGACTCGTCCCTGATCCGCCGGCACAGGCTGACCCCGTCGAGCCCCGGCACCATGACGTCGAGCAGCGCCAGGTCGGGCCGCCGGGCGCGGAAGGCGTCGAGGCCGGTCAGGCCGTCGGGGGCGGCCGTGACCTGGAAGCCGTCGCGCTCCAGGGCGAGCGTGGTGGCCTCGCGGATGACGTCGTCGTCCTCGACGAACAGGACATGGGTGGCCGGCATCGCGTCAACGGCTCCCGGGTGCCGACACCGCCGCCGACGCGGTCGGCAGGTCCGGGTCGAGCGGGTCGGAGTCGGGGCGCGGCGCCGGCTCGGTGGAGGTCGGTTCAGGGCGTACGGTCGGCGTCTGCGCGCCGAAGTCGGCGTAGCTGCGCGAGACCTGCACGAAGCGGCCGTCGCGCCACGTGTAGAGCACCGACTCCTGCCCGGTCGGATACGACACCGGGTCGTCCACCTTGTACACCTCGTGGATGATCTGCAGCTGCCCGTCCTCGACGCTGCCGTACACCGGGGGGCGCTCGTCGGCGAAGACGTTCTGGTATTTGCCGTTCACCATACGGTAGACGTACGCGGCGACTCCGAGGCCGTCTCCGCAGGTCGTGACGTTGACCACCAGGTCGGGGCCGTCGCCCGCGGTGAGATCGCCGGTGTCGGTCGCCATCGGGTAGTCGTCGCCCGCGCACGGCGTCAGGTCCTCGCGCACCCCCTGGCTGACGCTGCTGTCCCGGCGGACCATGGTGGCCAGCGCCTGCGGATTGCGGGCTATGGCCGGCGCGATCGCCGTGGACGGCCGCCTGACGCTGGGGGACGGCGCGGGCCCCTCCTTGCGGGCACCGGTGCCGGTGGTACCGCAGCCCGTCACCACGACGCACGCGCAGGTGAGCGCGCCCATCGCGGCGGTAGCGGGTCTTATGCGGCGCACATCGCCTCCTTCGGCTCCGGCACCGTACCCGCGGTCGCCTCGGGTCGCGTGTAGCCGTAGCTGCCGTGCTCCAGTTCGTGGCGCAGCCGGGCCAGTGCCCGGTGCAGCGTGCTCTTCACCGTACCGGTGGACATGCCCAGCACCCTGGCGGTCTCCTCGGTCGACAGCTGGCCGTAGTGGCGCAGCACGACGACCTGCCGCTGCTTGGGCGCGAGCACGGTCAGCACGTCCCGCAGCATCTCCCGGTCGGCGCGCTGCTCGGCCCCGTCGTCCACGCTGGGCTCGGGCAGGTCGCCGGTGGGCACCTCGTCGAGCTTGCGGCTGCGCCACCACTCGGTCCTGGTGTTGATCATCACCCGGCGCATGTAGGCGTCCGCCAGCGTCTTGTCGGTGATGCCCTCCCAGCGCCGGTAGGTGCGCACCAGCGCCGTCTGCACCAGGTCCTGGGCGTCGATCGGGTCGGGCACGAGGCGGCGGGCGCTGCGCAGCAGGGCGTCCTGCCGGGTCCTGACGTACTCCTCGAACTCCAATACCGCGCCGCTCGCCGCCATGGTGCCTCCGCCCCGGATCCGCTCTCGTACCGCCGCGATCCGGCAGTGCGCCGCGTCGCGGCCGGGGTCTCCCCCGACTGCGACGAAATTACGGAACGGATGTCAGGCTTCCGCCACCACGAACGCACAGCGGGCGCACAGCAACCCATCGGTTGTGTAACGGCCGGTGATCAATCCGGGCGAAAGGGGCGAAGCGGTGTGAAGCGTCAGGCGGGCAGCCGGTAGACGCCGTTGGCGAGCGGTTCGACCAGGCCGTCCTCGACCAGGCCGTCCAGCGCCCTGGCCCGCTGCACCGGCTCGTGCCACACCGAGTCGAGGGCCGCCTGCGGTACCGGTCCCGGTGAGGCGCGCAGGACCGCGAGCAGCCGGCCGCGCACCTGCCGGTCGGTCCCGGCGTACGACTGCCCGCGCCGCGGCGGACCGTCGTGCGGCGGCGAACCGGCCAGCCGCCAGGCGCACAGCGCCGCCACCGGGCACTCCCCGCACCGCGGGGAGCGGGCGGTGCACACCAGTGCGCCCAGCTCCATGGTGGCCGCGGCCCAGCGCGCCGCCGTCCCCTCGTCGGCGGGCAGCAGGCCCTCGGCCGTACGGCGTTCCGCCGCCGTCGTCGCGTTCGGCGGGTGCGCCACCCCGTTCACCACCCGGGCGAAGACCCGGCGCACATTGGTGTCGAGCACGATGTGCCGCCGCCCGTAGGCGAACGAGGCGACCGCCGCCGCCGTGTACTCCCCGACACCGGGCAGCGCCAGCAACTCGGCGTGCTCGCGCGGCACTTCACCGCCGTGCCGCTGCGCTATCGCACCGGCCGCGGCATGCAGCCGCAAGGCCCGGCGCGGGTAGCCGAGCCGGCCCCACGCTCTGACCGCCTCGCCCGGCGACTCCGCGGCCAGGTCGGCGGGGCGCGGCCAGCGGGCCAGCCACTGCTCGTGCACCGGCAGGACCCGGACCACCGGGGTCTGCTGGAGCATGAACTCGCTGACCATCACCGACCAGGCGCCCGCGTCCCGGCGGCGCCACGGCAGATCGCGGGCATGGTCGCCGAACCAGTCGATGACCAGGTCGTGCAGCGTGGCCGTCGACGAGGGCCCGGCGGCGGAGGCGCTGACGGTGCCGGTGCCGGGGGCGGTGACGATCGCGGACTCGGGGGTGTGGTGGAGGTCTGTGCTCATCGCCTCGCGATCCTCGCACACACCACCCACAGCGACCGTCCGCCGACGTAAACGTGATCATCGGCAAAGAGCAGGCACCGAGCGGCGGGTGTTGCGACGGCACACGGGTGATCTCCCATAGAGTTCGGGTGTGGGCTCGTTGCGCAATCCCGTCGGACCTCTTCCGTCGTCCATCTACTGGCGGCGGCGCGTTGTGGCGTTCGCACTCATCGCGCTGATCGCCGTACTGGTCGCCTGGGCGGTGACGTCGGGCGGCGGCGGAAGCGGGAAGGGCTCCTCGGCGCCCACCGGTTCGCGCTCCCCCGCGGCGACGATCACCGCGGGCCCCGCGCCCTCGGGCAGCCACATCACCGGCCGCCCCGGCGGGCGTGACACGGCCCCTTCCGACGGCGGCACCGCCTCGGACGGCGGCACCGGCTCCGACGCGGGTACGGGCACCGACGCCGGTACGGGCGACGGGACTTCGGCCGGTACGGACGCCGGTGCGTCCTCCGGCACCTCCGCGGGCGCGTCCGCGGGCGACACGGGCGGCAGCTCGGCGGGCAACTCCGCCGGTTCCTCGTCCTCCGGCGGCGGCGCGGGCGCGGGCACCGGCGCGACCGGCGACCAGGTCCCGGCCGGCTCGACGCTGCCGAACTGCTCGCCCGGCACCGTCTCGCTGTCCCTGACCAGCGCGATGAACTCCTACCCGCCGGGCGAGACCCCGGTGTTCCGGTTGCGGGCCACCAACTCGGGCAATGTCACCTGCAAGGTGGACTTCGGTCCGCGCAGCGCGGTCTTCACCATCACCAAGACCCCGGACAGCAGCCACGTATGGGCGTCCGACGACTGCCCCGCCGGCACCTCGCCCTACCTGCTCCAGGTCCCCGCGCACGGCACGACCACCTACACCCTGCACTGGAACGGCAAGACCAGCTCCCCGAAGTGCGCCGCCCCGAAGGGTGCGCAGGCCGCTCCTGGCAACTACCTGGCGCAGGCCACGCTGCCGGGATACGGCACCAAGAACGTGCCGTTCGTGCTGTCGCAGGACTGAGCGCGGGGCGCGGGGCGTACGGGGGACCGTCGGCCGGACGCGGGCCCACGGGCCGAACGCCGGGGCCCTAGACGTACCGTTCGAGGATCGACGACTCGGCCAGCCGCGACAGGCCCTCGCGGACCGAGCGGGCGCGGGCCTCACCGACACCGTCGACCGCCTGGAGGTCGTCCACGCTGGCGGCGAGCAGCTTCTGGAGGCCGCCGAAGTGCTCGACCAGCCGCTCGATCACCGTGTTCGGCAGCCGCGGCACCTTCGCCAGCAGCCGGTAACCGCGGGGCGAGACCGCAGAGTCCAGCGACTCGGGGGAGCCGGTGTAACCCAGCGCCCTTGCCACCGTCGTGAGTTCGATCAGCTCGCTCTGCGGCAGCGCGTCCAGCTCGGCCATCGCCTCGCCGACCGTGCGGCTGCGCTTGGCGGTCGGCTCCGGCACGTAGTCCCTGGCCACCAGCTCGCGTTCCGGTTCCACGCCCGCGATCAGCTCGTCCAGCTGGAGTGAGAGCAGCCGCCCGTCGGTGCCCAGCTCCACCACGTACTCGGCGATCTCGGTGGCGATCCGGCGGACCATCTCCAACCGCTGCGCCACCGCCGTGACATCGCGGACCGTGACCAGGTCCTCGATCTCCAGCGCCGACAGGGTGCCCGCCACCTCGTCGAGCCGCAGTTTGTACCGCTCTAGGGTGGCCAGCGCCTGGTTGGCGCGGGACAGGATCGCCGCCGAGTCCTCGAGGACCCGGCGCTGCCCGTCCACGTACAGCGCGATCAGCCGCATCGACTGACTGACCGACACCACAGGGAAGTTGACCTGCTTGCTCACGCGGTCCGCGGTGCGGTGCCGGGTGCCGGTCTCCTCGGTCGGGATCGTCGGGTCGGGCACCAACTGCACGCCCGCCCGCAGGATCTTGGTGATGTCCTTGTCCAGGATCAGCGCGCCGTCCAGCTTGCACAGCTCGCGCAGCCTGGTTGCGGTGAACTCCACATCGAGGACGAAGCCGCCGGTGCACAGCGACTCCACGGTCTTGTCCATGCCCAGCACGAGCAGGCCGCCGGTGTTGCCGCGCAGGATGCGCTCGAGCCCGTCGCGCAGGCCCGTGCCGGGTGCGACGGCACTCAGCGAGGCACGCATCAGCCCGCCGTCCTGGCCGGTGCCGGACCTGCTGGCGGAGTCCGCCGCTGCCTTGCGGGCCGGGGCGGCGCCTGCCCGGTCGTTGGCTGCCACTGCGTTCCTCCGGTCGGTACGGTTTGGAGTGAGTTTACGTCGTCCGCGCCGCGGGCCGCCGATCGCCGGCGTGCGCCCCCCCCGACCTGCGGCCTCCCGGACCGCGGGGACAGCTTCGCGCGACATCCCGTGATCCGCGGTGGAACGGCCCGGGGAGCCGGGAGCGGCGGATCATGTGCTATCGCCCGGATACCGGGGCGTATCAGGACGAGTCCGGCAATCCGGCGCGGGGCACCGCCGGGTGGAGTCCGGGGGAGCCCCCCGGGGCCACGGGCCAGGCCTCAGCCCCGGGAAGCCCTGGACGGCAGGGCACGCAGCGCGTCACCGATGTCCGAGACCTCGATCACCCGCATACCCGCGGGCACCTTGCCCGGGTCCGTCGGCACCAGCGCGTGCGTGAAGCCGAGCCGGGCCGCCTCCGACAGGCGGCGCTGCACACCGGTCACCCGGCGCACCTCGCCCGCCAGTCCCACCTCGCCGATCGCCACCAGATTCTTCGGCAGCGGGGTGTCGATCGCCGCACTGGCCAGCGCCAGGGCCACCGCCAGGTCGGCGGCCGGCTCCGTCAGCTTCACCCCGCCCACCGTCGCCGTGTAGATGTCCTGCTTGCCGATCGCCTTGATCCGCCCGCGCTGTTCGAGCACCGCAAGCATCATCGACACCCTGGAGGTCTCCAGGCCCGACGTCGTACGCCGAGGCGAGGGGATCTGGGTGTCCACCGTCAGCGCCTGCACCTCCGCGACCAGCGGCCGCTTGCCCTCCAGGGTCACCGTCAGGCAGGTGCCCGGCACCGGCTCGTCGCGGCGGGTCAGGAACAGGCCCGACGGGTCCGCGAGGCCCGTGATGCCCTCGTCGTGCAGCTCGAAGCAGCCGACCTCGTCGGTCGCGCCGTAGCGGTTCTTCACCCCGCGGATCAGCCGCAGCCGCGCGTGCCGGTCGCCCTCGAAGCTCAGCACCACGTCCACCAGGTGCTCGAGCAGCCGCGGCCCGGCGATCGCACCGTCCTTGGTGACATGGCCGACCAGCAGCGTGGCCATCCCGCGCTCCTTGGACGCCCTGATCAGCGCGCCCGCGACCTCACGGATCTGCGCCATCCCGCCGGGGGCCCCGTCGATCTCCGGCGAGGCCACGGTCTGCACCGAGTCCAGCACCAGCAGCGCGGGCTTCACGTCGTCCAGATGCCCAAGCACCGCCGACAGGTCCGTCTCCGCCGCCAGATACAGATGGTCGGCGAGCGCGCCGATACGGTCCGCGCGCAGCCGCACCTGCGACGCCGACTCCTCACCCGTGACGTACAGCACCGGGCTCTGCGCGCTCGACGCCTTCGCCGCCACATCGAGCAGCAGCGTCGACTTGCCGACCCCGGGCTCGCCCGCGAGCAGCGCCACCGCTCCCGGCACCAGGCCGCCGCCGAGCACCCGGTCCAGCTCCGGCACCCCCGTCGACCGCGCCGTCGCCTGCCGCCCGTCCACCTGGCCGATCGGCCGCGCGGGCGAGCTCACCCGCCCCGGGGCCGTGGTCCGGACGGCCGACACGCCGCCATACTGCTCGACCGTCCCCCACGCCTGGCACTCACCGCACCTGCCGAGCCACTTGACCGTGGTCCAGCCGCACTCGGTGCATCGGTAGGAGGGACGGTCCTTCGCGGCGGGCTTACGGGTGGCCATGCCGCCACCGTAGCGGTCGGGTACGACAACCCGCTCCGGCCGCCTTCCGGCCCCTGGTGCCGGCGGGGGCGCGAAGAGGGGCGTGCGGCGCGGGCTTCGAGTGTGCGCACGCTTCTTCACCCGGACGAATGACGGGACCGTCCCATTTCGGGCCGCATCACTACCCATAAGGATTAATGGCCGCGGGGACGGCTGAAGCCGGGGCGGTCGCGGGCCTACCGTCAGCCGGTGATGAGCAGGCAGGAGACCCCCACCCCCACCTCCCAGCCGACAGGTGCGCACCGCAGGCACCGGGCGGCGGCGCCAGGGCGTTCGTCCGCACGCGAGCGGCCGGCCGCGCGGGAGCGCTCGGCCGCACGCGAGCGGGACCCCGGCGCGGTGCGCCGCCCGCACGGCACGCTGCCGATGGTGCCGCCCGCACACTACGAGCCCTACCTCGACGGCCTGTTCACCTACTGCCTGTCCATCCTCTGCGAGCACGACGCCGCCGCCGGTGCGCTCGGCGAAACCCTCGCCCTCGCGGAACGGCAGCGTGCCCGGCTGCGCGACCCGGCGCTGCGGCGCCCCTGGCTCTACGCGCTCGCCCGCTGGAGCTGCCTGCGCAGGCTCGCCGCCGGCACCCCGCTCGCACCGGCCCGCGCCGCCACATCCGTCGCCGCCCAGCGGACCGCCCAACTCGCCGCCCTCGCCTGGCCCGAGGCCGCGGGCACCACGCCCGAGCAGCGCGAAGCCCTGGAACTGGCCGTACGCCACCAGCTGCCGCCGCACGAGGTCGCCGCCGTCCTCGGCCTCGAAACGGACGCCGCGCGCGGGCTGCTGGCCCGCGCCGCGTGCGAGGTCGAGCGGACGCGGGCCGCGCTCGCCGTCGTCGACACCGGGCACTGCGCCTCACTCTCCCAACTCGCCCAGGACACAAGGGTGCTGCTCGGTCCCGCGCTCCGTGACGAGCTCGTCCGGCACGTGGACGAGTGCACCCTGTGCCGGCGCACCGCCGAACGCGCCGTCGCCGCAGGGCCGTGGCCCGGCGCCGACGCCACCGCCGTACTCGCCCTCATCGAGGCGCCGCGTGCCGCCTCCAGCGCGGCGCTGCTGCACGCCATGGAGACCGGCGCCGGGCGCAGCCGGGAAGGCACCCCCCGCTTCGACCGGCGCGGCTTCCCGCTCGACCTCAAGGACCGGGCGGCGCGGCGCGCCCAGTTGCGGCACCGGGCCCTCACGACCACGGTCGTCGCGGCCGTCGTGGCCGCGCCCGTGCTGGCCGTCTGGGCCGCCTACCGGGCCACCCCGCTCGGCGACGACGCCACCGGGGGCGGGCGGGCCGCCGCCGGGGCGCCCGACGGGGTGGGTCTGCCTTACGAGAAGGCCGGCAGTTCGCACCCCCGGCCTTCGGCGTCAGGGCCGCCCGCCGCGCCGCTTCCCGGGGCGCCGGGGAGCGGCGACGTCACCGCGGTGACCGTCGCGTCCTCGGACGCACCCGGCACCGCGGGGGAGTCCCACCTCACGGTGACCGCCGCGCCCGGCGCCGGGCGCACCCTCGTCACCCTCACTGCGAGCGGCACCGGCGACGTGCACTGGTCCGCCTCGACGGCTGTGGGGTGGCTGCGGATCTCGGCCACGCGGGGGGTGCTGCGGCCCGGCCAATCGGTCACCGTCTCGATCACCGTCGTCCGCGCACTGGCGCCGAGCGGGTCGTGGACGGCCTCGGTGTCGTTCGCGCCGGCCGACGCCACGGTGATCCTGCGGGGGACGTCGCGGCGATCCGTGCCGCCTCCGGTGACGGAGCCGCCGGCTTCGGCGTCGGCGTCGCCGTCCCCTTCGTCGGCGTCGCCGACTCCCACCGAGTCGACTCCGACGCCGTCCGAATCGGCGACGTCGGAGTCTCCGACGCCTTCGCCTACCGCGAGCTGACGCCTCGCCCGTGCCGGGACGCTGCGCTGCGCGGGGCGGGGCGGGGGTGTGCGGGGGTCGGGGCCACTCCGGGGGTATCTCCTCGGCCTGCGCGCCTCGGCTCTTCCCGAACGTTCCAGCGGGAATCGCGCGCAGGCCTGCGGGGACACCCCCGGATCGTCCCCTCACGCCGAACGCCGACCCACCGGCAGCGGGAGGGGGCCCAATGCCCCAACTCCCCGGGGGACGCCGGAAGCCGGTCAGCTCGTGAAGGTCGGTGCCACTCCGGGGGTATCTCCTCGGCCTGCGCGCCTCGGCTCTTCCCGAACGTTCCAGCGGGAATCGCGCGCAGGCCTGCGGGGACACCCCCGGATCGTCCCCTCACGCCGAACCCCGAACCACCGGCGGCGGGAGGGCCCAATGCTCCATCCCCCGGGCACGCCGGAAGCCGGTCAGCTCGTGAAGGTCGGTGCCACTCCCGGCACGAATCTCAGTGCCGAGCGCCGACCCACCGGGCAGTGGAAGGGGGCCCAATGCCCCATCCCCCGGGGGACGCCGGAAGACGGTGAGCTCGGGGAGGTCGGTGCCATTCCCGGCTCATCCCTCCATGGCCGAGTGCCGACCGCCGGGCGGTGGAAGGGGGCCCCATGCTCCACCCCCGGGGACGCCGGAAGACGGTGAGCTCGGGGAGGTCGGCGCCATTCCCGGCTCATCCCCTCAAGGCCGAGCGCCGACCCACCGGCCAGTGGAAGGGGCCCCAATGCTCCACCCCCGGGGGACGCCGGAAGTCGGTCGGGTCGCGAGGGTCGGTGCCACTCCCGGCTCATCCCTCCATGGCCGAGTGCCGACCGCCGGGCGGTGGAAGGGCGCCCAATGCTCCACCCCCCCCGGGGACACCGCCGGGTCGCCCGGGGGCTTGGCCGGTGTGGCCGGCCGGGGTCAGAGGAGGGTCAGGACGCGGGGGCCGGTCGCGGTGATGGCGACCGTGTGCTCGATGTGGGCAGCCCGGCTGCCGTCAACGGTGCGGAGGGTCCAGCCGTCCGCGGCAGTGACATAGGCGTCCTTGCCGCCGGACATCAGCATCGGCTCGATCGCCAGGGTCAGCCCCGGGCGCAGGGGGAAGCCGCGCCCGGGCCGCCCCCGGTTGGGCACGTGCGGGTCCTCGTGCATGCGGCGGCCGATCCCGTGGCCGCCGAAGTCCGCGGGCATGCCGCACCGCGCGTCCCGGGCGACCTGACCGATCGCGTGCGAGATGTCCCCGATCCGGTTGCCCGCGACGGCGGCCGCGATGCCGGCGTCGAGTGCCTGCCGGGTGGCGTCGATGAGGTCGAGGTCGGCCTGGCGGGGGGTGCCGACGGTGAAGCTGATCGCGGCGTCACCGGTCCAGCCGTCGAGTTCCGCGCCGCAGTCGACGCTGACGAGGTCGCCGTCGCGGAGCCGGTAGTCGGTGGGGATGCCGTGCACGACGGCGTCGTTGACGGAGGTGCAGATCACGGCGGGGAAGGGGGTGGGGGCGAAGGGCGGCCGGTAGCCGAGGAAGGGGGAGCCGGCCCCGGCCTCGGTGAGGACGGCGCGGGCCGCGTCGTCGAGTTCGCGCAGTGACACCCCGACGTCCGCCACCGCCTGGGCGGCGGCCAGCGCGCGGGCGACGACCCGTCCGGCCTCGCGCATCGCGTCCAGTGCCGCGTCGGTTTTGACTTCCACCATGGTGAGCCTCCTCCAATACTTATACCGGTATTAGTATCACGGGCATGGTGAGAACTCCTTTGACCCCGTGGGAACGCCGGCGCGGAGAGCGGTTCGGCGCGCTGCTGCGAGAGGCGCGAGGCGAACGCAGCATGGTGGAGGTCGCGGCTGCCGCGGGGGTGTCCGCGGAGACGCTGCGCAAGATCGAGACGGGCCGGGCGCCGACCCCGGCCTTCTTCACGGTGGCGGCACTGGCCGCGGCCGTGGGCCTGTCGCTGGACGAGCTGGCCGCGACCTGCGCCCAGGACGTGGAGGATGAGGCGGCCCTGTCCGCCTGAGGACTGTCCCGTCGCCCAGCCGTGGGCGGGACGGACCGCCTGGGACGGTTCCTGGGACGGTTCCTGGGCCGCGTCCTGGGACGGGTCCTAGGAAGGGTCGGCCGGGTGGGGGGCGAGCAGGGGGAGGGCGGTGGCGAGGCGGGCCTCGCAGGCGGCGACCAGTTCGGCGTAGCCGGCCTCGCCCATGAGCTCGGTCAGCTCGGCGCGGTAGGAGACGTAGACGGGCTCCCCGCCGCCGTGCGCGGAGGTCGCGGAGGTGCACCACCAGTGCAGGTCGTGGCCGCCGGGGCCCCAGCCCCTGCGGTCGTATTCACCGATCGAGACGACGAGCACGCGGCTGTCGTCGGGCCGGTCGACCCAGTCGAAGGTGCGGCGGATGGGGAGCTGCCAGCACACGTCTGGCTTGGTCTCCAGCGGTTCGCGGTTCTCCCTGAGGGCGAGCGCGTGCAGGGCGCAGCCCTGGCCGCCGGCGAAGCCGGCCCGGTTGGAGAAGATGCAGGCGCCGTCCACGACGCGGGTCTGCCGCTCGCCGTCCTCGTTCTCCTCGGCCCAGGAGCCGCCGCCGGTGCCGAGGTGGTGGAACTGCCAGTTGTCAGGGGTGAGCCGGGCCACATGCCCCGCGACCCGCTTCTCGTCGTCGTCGTCGGAGAAGTGCGCCCCCAGCGAGCAGCACCCGTCGTCGGCGCGGCCCGCCACGATGCCCTGGCAGCCGCTGCCGAAGATGCAGGTCCACCGTGAGGTGAGCCAGGTCAGGTCGCACCTGAAGACCTGCTCCTCGTCCGCCGGGTCGACGAACTCCACCCAGGCGCGGGCGAAGTCGAGCCCGGCTTCGTCAGCCGCTGCCACCGGTCCGGTCTGCTGCGCGCCCTTCCGGGCCTTCACCTTTGCCACGCGCCCAAGCGTAAGACCGGAATGCGCCGAATGCGTTCGCGGGCGGTGTGCGCTGATGATCCGCGCGTCGCGGCGGGTGGCGGCCCGCATGGGCGGGGCCCCCGGCGCCGGCGGCCGGGGAGGCCGGTCGCCCGGTGCGGGAGCCGGGCAGCGCGGGGGGCTTGACCGCGCCGGCCACTGACTACAGTGCTGCCCATGCGACTGGGAGTGCTCGACGTGGGGTCCAACACCGTTCATCTGTTGGTGGTGGACGCACACCCTGGCGCGCGCCCGCTGCCGGCGTATTCGCACAAGGCGGATCTGCGGCTCGCCGAGCTGCTCGACGAGGACGGGGCGATCAGCGACGACGGCGTCGACCGGCTCGTCGGGACGATCGCGGACGCGCTGCGGGTCGCGGAGGACAAGGGCGCCGAGGACGTGCTGCCGTTCGCGACGTCCGCGGTGCGCGAGGCGGCCAACGGCGAGGCGGTGCTGGCCAGGGTCGAGCAGGAGACCGGGGTGCGGCTGACCGTGCTGTCGGGGGAGGACGAGTCGCGTCTCACCTTCCTCGCGGTCAGGCGCTGGTTCGGCTGGTCGGCGGGGAAGCTGCTGGTGCTGGACATCGGCGGCGGCTCGCTCGAGGTCGGCTACGGGATGGACGAGTACCCGGACGCCGCGGTGTCGCTGCCGCTGGGCGCCGGGCGGCTGACCGGCGGCTGGCTGCCGGGCGATCCGCCGACCGCGCAGGACGTACGGGGTCTGCGGCGGCACGCGCGGGCGGAGATCGCCAAGACCGTCGCCGAGTTCGCCCGCCTCGGCCCCGCCGACCACGTGGTCGGCACCTCGAAGACCTTCAGGCAGCTGGCCAGGATTGCCGGGGCCGCGCGCAGCGCCGAGGGGCTTTACGTGCAGCGGGTGCTGCGGCGCAGCGCGCTGGAGGAGTGGGTGCCGCGGCTCGCGGCGATGACCGCGCAGCAGCGGGCCGGGCTGCCGGGGGTTTCGGAGGGCAGGGCGCGGCAGCTGCTCGCCGGGGCGCTGGTCGCCGAGGGGGCGATGGACCTCTACGGCGTGAGCGAGCTGGAGATCTGTCCGTGGGCGCTGCGCGAGGGTGTGATCCTGCGCAAGCTGGACGTGATGGCGGCGGACACCGCGGGCGCCGCGTCGGCCGGCGGTCTCGCGGGCGACACGCACGGCGGTGTGGTCAACCCCACACCGGGGACGACCCCGCGCAACGGGACCGCGCCCGCCACGGTGGCCCGCCGGTACGGCTGAGACGGCTGGAGTCATGGGGCCCGCCGTACGCTGGCTCCCGTGGCTGAACCAACGGACCCCAGGAAGCGAACCGGCGGCGTATCCGGCGTGAAGGTCGCGCTGTCCACGGCGTCGGTCTATCCGGAGTCCACGGCGACGGCGTTCGAGATCGCCGCCCGGCTGGGATACGACGGGGTCGAGGTCATGGTGTGGACCGACCCCGTCAGCCAGGACGTGGACGCGCTGCGGCGGCTCTCCGACTACCACCGGATGCCGATCCTGGCCGTCCACGCGCCGTGCCTGCTGATCACCCAGCGGGTGTGGTCCACCGACCCGTGGGTGAAGTTGCAGCGCGCTCGGAAGGCGGCGCTGCGGCTGGGCGCGTCGACCGTCGTGGTGCACCCGCCCTTCCGGTGGCAGCGCAACTACGCACGGGACTTCGTACGCGGCATCTGGCGCATGGCCGACGAGACGGATGTGCGCTTCGCGGTCGAGAACATGTACCCGTGGCGCTACCGGGACCGCGAGATGCTGGCGTACGCGCCGGACTGGGACGTGACCAGGGACGACTACCGGCACTTCACGGTGGACCTGTCGCACGCGGCGACGTCGCGTACCGCCGCCATGGAGATGGTCGGGCGGATGGGCGACCGGCTGGCGCACGTCCACCTCGGGGACGGCAGCGGCTCGGCCAAGGACGAGCACCTGGTGCCGGGGCGCGGGACGCAGCCGTGCGCGGCGCTGCTGGAGTCGCTGGTGGCCACCGGCTACGGCGGGCACGTGGTGATCGAGGTCAACACCCGGCGGGCGATGTCGGCCGCGGAGCGCGAGGGCGACCTCGCGGAAGCGCTGGCCTTCACCCGCCGCCACCTGGCGGTGCCGTCCGACTCCCGCACGCCGTCGGTCCGCGCATGAGCGCTACGAGTGCGGGTCCGCCTTCCGGCGCGGGGGCGCCCCGCCGCAGGGGCCGGCCCGCGGGGACATCGGCGGGGGCCGCGGCCGGGACCCGGGAGCGGATCCTCGGGGCGGCGCGCGAGGAGTTCTCGGCCCGCGGCTACGACAGGACCTCGGTCCGCTCCATCGGCAAGGCGGCCGGTGTGGACGCGGCCCTCGTCCACCACTACTTCGGCACCAAGGAGCAGGTCTTCGCCGCCGCGATCGAGCTGTCCTTCGGCCCGGCGCTCGAACTGCCGGGGGCGATGGCGGCGGGCGGCCCCGACGGCTTGGGGGAGCGGGTGGCCCGCTTCATGCTCGGCGTGTGGGAGAACCCGGTCAGCCGGGAGCCGCTGCTGGCGATCGTCCGCTCGGCGGTCAGCAACGAGCGGGCCGCGGCCGTCTTCCGCGGCCTGGTCGGCCGCATGGTGCTGGCCCGGGTGGCAGGGGAGCTGCGGGTCCCGGACCCGGAATTCCGGGTGCAGCTCGCCGCGGCACAGCTGGTGGGGATCGTCATGCTGCGCTACGTGGTGAAGGTGGAGCCGATCGCCTCGGCCCGCGGGGAGGACCTGGTGGCGGTGGTGGCGCCGACGATCCAGCGCTACCTGACCGACCCCGACGTCCGGCCGGGCGCGGCATAGGACGGGTGTACGGAGCATGGGACAGCAGTTCCGTCATCCGGACGAGGTGTCCGGATCCTGGGCGACGGGCGTACTCTCGACGGCACGGTCGCGCGTCGCGGCCCGTCGTACGAGCTGAGTGAAACCAAGGGAGTGGACACCGTGCCCGAGCTGAGGTCACGTACGGTCACCCATGGCCGCAACATGGCCGGCGCGCGTGCGCTGATGCGCGCGTCCGGCGTCGACAACGCGGACATCGGCAAGCCGATCGTCGCGGTCGCCAACAGCTTCACCGAGTTCGTACCCGGGCACACCCACCTCCAGCCGGTCGGCAGGATCGTCTCCGAGGCGATCAAGGCGGCAGGCGCGGTGCCGCGCGAGTTCAACACCATCGCGGTGGACGACGGCATCGCCATGGGCCACGGCGGGATGCTGTACTCCCTGCCGTCGCGCGACCTGATCGCCGACTCGGTCGAGTACATGGTCGAGGCGCACTGCGCGGACGCGCTGATCTGCATCTCCAACTGCGACAAGATCACCCCGGGCATGCTGATGGCCGCGCTGCGGCTGAACATCCCGACGGTCTTCGTCTCCGGCGGTCCGATGGAGGCCGGCCGCGCCACCCTGGTCGACGGCACCGTCCGCAAGCTCGACCTGATCAACGCGATCGCCGACGCGGTCGACGAGAAGGTCTCGGACGCCGACATCCTGCGCATCGAGGAGAACGCCTGCCCCACGTGCGGCTCCTGCTCGGGGATGTTCACCGCGAACTCGATGAACTGCCTCACCGAGGCGATGGGCCTGGCGCTGCCGGGCAACGGCTCGGTGCTGGCCACGCACACCGCACGCAAGGCGCTGTACGAGAACGCGGGCCGCACCGTCGTGGAGCTGACCCGGCGCCACTACGAGCAGGACGACGCGTCCGTGCTGCCGCGCGCCATCGCGACCCGGGCGGCCTTCGAGAACGCCATGGCCCTGGACATCGCCATGGGCGGCTCGACCAACACCATCCTGCACCTGCTGGCCGCGGCCCAGGAGGCCGAGCTGGACTACGGCCTGACCGACATCGACGCGGTCTCGCGCCGGGTGCCGTGCCTGGCCAAGGTCGCGCCGAACGTCGCGCCGGGCGGCACGTACTACATGGAGGACGTGCACAGGGCGGGCGGCATCCCGGCCATCCTCGGCGAGCTCTACCGGGGCGGGCTGCTGAACGAGGACGTCCACACCGTCCACTCCCGCTCCATCAAGGAGTGGCTGGAGACCTGGGACGTGCGCGGCGGCTCCCCCTCCGACGAGGCGGTCGAGCTGTGGCACGCGGCCCCCGGCTGCGTCCGCTCCGCGCAGGCCTTCTCGCAGTCGGAGCGCTGGGACACGCTGGACACCGATGCGGCGGGCGGCTGCATCCGCGACGTCGAGCACGCCTACTCCAAGGACGGCGGCCTCGCGGTGCTGCGCGGCAACCTGGCCGTGGACGGCGCCGTGGTGAAGACCGCCGGCGTCGACGAGTCGATCTGGACCTTCGAGGGTCCCGCGGTCGTGTGCGAGTCGCAGGAGGAGGCCGTGGAGAAGATCCTCCGCAAGGAGATCAGCCCCGGCGACGTCATCGTCATCCGCTACGAGGGCCCGCGCGGCGGCCCCGGCATGCAGGAGATGCTCTACCCGACCTCGTACCTGAAGGGCCGCGGGCTCGGGAAGTCCTGCGCGCTGATCACCGACGGCCGCTTCTCCGGGGGGACTTCGGGCCTGTCCATCGGCCACGCCTCGCCCGAGGCGGCGTCCGGCGGCACCATCGCCCTGGTCGAGGACGGCGACCGGATCCGGATCGACATCCCCGGGCGGTCCATGGAACTGCTGGTCTCCGACGAGGAGTTGGCGACCCGCCGGGAGGCGCTCGGCGGCGTCTACGCCCCGCGCGGCCGCGAGCGCAAGGTCTCGACGGCGCTGCGGGCGTATGCCGCGATGGCGACCAGCGCGGACCGCGGCGCGGTGCGCGACATCTCCAAGCTCGAAGGCTGAACAGCCGGTAGCCGCGGGCTTGTTTCGCGACAGAGCCGCCCAGGGGACCTCTCCCCTGGGCGGCTCTTTCCTGTGGGGGCTCAGTTCAGGCCGAGTACGGCCGCGGTGCGGTCGGCGAGCCGGGACTCGCCGAGCGCGTTGGGGTGCACGGGCACGAAGTTGGTGCCGAAGAGCACCGGTTCGATCCACCGGGTGCCGATCGGCCGGCAGGCGTCGTGGCCGTCCGACACCCCCGAGACGTCCACGTACGTGGCGCCGGTCTCGGCCGCCGCGCGCTGCACCGCCGCGTTCAGGTGGGTCTGGAGGTCGCGCAGGTAGGGCACGTCGCCCGCGGCGATCGGCAGCTGGGCGAAGCAGCCGGGGACGGCGGTGGCCGGCACGATCCAGGGGTAGCCGAGGATCGCCACTCTGGCGTTGGGGGCCTTGGCGCGTACGGCCGCGAGCGCCGACTTCACCGCCTGGTAGGTGCCGGTGTCGACCTGGTCGACGAAGGTGCTGCCGTACAGGCTCCGGCAGGGGTGCCCGAAGCCGAGGGTCGCGATGCCCGCGGAGCCGCAGGCGAGGATCGCGTCGATGAAGGTGCTGTTGTCGTTGCCGCCGATCGTCATCGTGACCAGCCCGGTGCCGGCGCCCAGGGCGTCCGCCTGGGGTGCCCCCCCCGGGTACTGCGACTCGGTGAAGTCCTTGGTCTCGGCGCCGCCGCAGGTGACGTCGGTCAGGGCGAGGCTCGTGCGGGCGGCCAGCACGTGCGGGTAGTTCGCGGTGGACCGCGCGCACAGCAGCGAGGCGGCCGGGTCGAGCGGCAGGATGCCGGAGCCCGCGCTGTAGCTGTCGCCCATCGCCACGTACGACTGCTGTGCCCGCTGCCCCGGCGACGCCTGCGCGGTCGGAGCGCTCAGGCCGAGTGCGGCCAGGGCGCCGGTGGCGAGGACGGCCGCCAGGACGGCCGCCGGGCCGCGTGACCTGCGGCTTCCGCGGGCGGGGATGCGCATCGACATCTGCTGTCTCCTTTGACACGACGTGGCACGGGCATCGGTTGGGGCTGATATCGGACGAGATCGGATGAAGTCGGCGCTGCTCGGCAGAAGTTACTGACTGGTCAGTCTGTGGTCAATGCTCCACGCACTCCGCGGACGCCCGCCGTTCACTTCTTCACCGTTTCGCCGCATGCCGGTCGCGTCCTCGCACCGGACCGGGCACGGCCCTGACCTCCCGGCGGCGGCGCGGGCATCCTGGAATCCGGGCGTCAACAGGGGGGTGGGACCGGTGGAGTTCACGATCAGCAGACGGCTGCGGCGGCGGGGAGCCGGGCTGGTGTGGGCGGCGGTGGCCGGATTCGCGGGACTCGCCGCGTGGGTGGCGGCACGAGGGATGCCGGAAGGCACCGCGGGGCCGCTGTGCGTCCTCGGGCTGGCCGTCCTGTGCGCGATCCGCGGCACGGCGGAACTCCGGCGCGCCCGCAAGCCCTTCCGGCTGCGGATCGACGGATTCGGCATGACACTGCACGACGCCGAATTGAGCTGGGAGCAGATCGACGCCGTGGCCCTGCACTACCGGGAGTCCGGCGAGGACTCCGCACCCGCGAAGCCGCGGCTCGTGCTGTGGACCGCGCCGGGGGTCAAACTGCCGCGCAAGGCGGACCGGGGGTACGAGGCGTGGTTCGCCGAGGCGCTCGGGGTGCCGCGCGAGGAGCGGTCCCGCTACACCCTGCTCGACACGGACGACCTCGACCAGGGCGTGACGGCGCTCGGTGCCGCCCTCGCGGAACACGGCGGCGCCCGCTTCGAGACGGCCCCGCGCTCGGTCCGCACACCCACCCCTGTGACCGTCTCGGGACCCGAGCGCCGGGTCCCCGGCATGCCCGCCCAGGTCTTCACCGCCCACGGGAGCGCGGGGCCCTGGGCGCTGCTGTGCCTGGTCGCCGCGCTGGCGTGCAGCGAACCGCTGGTCGCGGCCGTCGCCGGGTGGTGGTGGGCCCTGGTCCCTGTGGTCCTCCTCGGCCCCTCCTTCGCGGCCGCCGCCGCACTGTGGTGGGCGACGGCACGCCTCTACGGCCGCTGGCACCGGCCCCGCCGCTTCTCGGTCGGCCCCGACGGCCTAGCCGCCCAGGCGCCGGGCGGCGCCGAAGTGCGCTTCTCCTGGGCCCAGGTGGCCGCCCTCACGGTCGGCCCGCACCCGTCCTCACCCGACGGCCACGACTGGCTCGTCATCTGGCCGCTCCCGGGCGCCCACCTCCCCCCGACCGCGACCTTCCACCTGGTCGACGGCCACCAGTCCTGCCCCCTCACCCGCCTCGACCTCCTCCCGGGCGGCCCGGCGGCGATACTCCCGCACGTCCGTGCCTTCGCCGGTGAACGCCTGGACAGCGGCTTCCCGCCGCTGCCCTGATCCCGCGCCGTCCCCACCCGCTTCCGGTGTGCCCGGGGGTTGGGGCATTGGGCCCCCTTCCACTGGCCGGTGGGTCGGCGCTCGGCTTTGGGGGGAGTCGCCGGGAGTGGCGCCGTCCTTCGCGATCTGACCGGCTTCGGGTGTGCCCGGGGGGTTGGGGCATTGGGCCCCTTTCCACTGGCCGGTGGGTCGGCGCTCGGCTTTGGGGGGAGTCGCCGGGAGTGGCACCGCTTTTCGCGGGCTCGCCGTCTTCCGGTGTTCCCGGGGGTTGGGGCATTGGGTCCCCTTCCACCGCCCGGCGGTTGGCGCTCGGCTTTGGGGGGAGTCGCCGGGAGTGGCGCCGTCCTTCGCGATCTGACCGGCTTCCGGCGTCCCCGGGGGATGGAACATTGGGCCCTCCCGCCGCCGGTGGGTCGGCGTTCGGCGTGAGGGGACGATCCGGGGGTGTCCCCGCAGGCCTGCGCGCGATTCCCGCTGGTACGTTCGGGAAGAGCCGAGG